>JAJZRU010000004.1 GCA_021802555.1 Pseudomonadota bacterium | reverse complement strand
GTCTGCCATTGCAGGGGGTTGGTGTCCTGGAATTCGTCCAGCAGCAGATGGCGATAGCGCGCATCCAGCTTGTATTGCATGTAGCCGGCCCAGGTGTCGTCCGCGAGCAGGCGGTGGGCATGCCACTCCGCATCGGCGAAGTCCAGCGCGCCGCGCTCGTCCTTGACGCGCTGATAATGCGCGAGCAGCGCGGCGCCGGCAGCCAGGCCATGGGCGTTGAAGCGATAGACCGCCAGCGCAGCAAGCGTTTCGCGCGTGTCCAGCAGTCGCATGCCGAGTGCGCGGTGCAAGGCCAGATAGTTGTCGGCGTCGCCGCCCAGGCGGGCGCGCATGGCCTTGCTGTCCTTCAGCTCGCGCAGTTTCCCTTCGCGCGTGAGCAGGGCGGCGCAGGCCGCGTCGAAGAGGTTTGTTGCGGTTTCCGGTGCGGCAAGCAGTTCACGCCCGCGCAAAGGCGGCCCCTTGTCCGCGTCCTTGCCGTCTTTCAGCAGCAGGTGGCCGTAATTTTTCAGGTCGGCGAGGAAATCGTCCCGGGCCAGCAGTTTGGCCACGGGGTCGGCGTCCGGCGCGCAGGGCAGGTGCGCGGCGATCTGTGCGAGCGCGAAATCCAGCGCATCGGCCTGCCCCTGAGTGTAAGCCCACCATTCGGCGCGCCGGGCGACGAAGCCTTCCAGCAGGCTTTGCATGTTGGCCAGACCCAGGTCGGCCAGCAGGGCTTCCGCGGCTTGCGCGACGGAGCTGTCCGGCGTGCGCGCGAGGTCGTCGGTGAAGCGCTCCCAGGCTTCGTCCAGCAGCGCCCCGGTTTCCTCCGCCAGTTGCCGGTGCGCCAGTCCGGCTTCCAGGGGCGAGCGCTGCAGCAGATCCAGGAACCAGGCGTGAAAGGTCGTCAGCGTGAGGCCGGGGCGCGCGCCGAGGACTTTTTCATAAAGGCTGCGCGCCCGGGGCAGCAGGTTTTCCATCTGCGCTTCTTCTACTTCGCGCTCGCGCAGGAAGGCACGCACCTCGTCGTCGGGCGCGGTGGCGAGCTTGTGCAGCCAGCCGTCCAGGCGCACGCGCATTTCCCCTGCCGCCTTGCGCGTAAAGGTGATGGCGAGAATGTCCGAGGGCTCGGCGCCGTCCAGCAGCAGACGCACGATGCGCGAGACCAGCAGCCAGGTTTTGCCGGACCCGGCGCAGGCTTCCACCACCACGGAGCGCGCCGGATCGAGCGCGGCGGCGTTGAACGCCTTCATGGACGCACCTGCTTGTGCGCGCGCCAAGTGAAGCGCGCGGGGTCGATGGCGTCGAGCAGCTCCTGCTCCAGAGGCAGGGGCTCGCCGCCGATCTGGCAGGCGACGAGCTCCCCCAGCAGGGCGGACCAGACGATGCCGCGCGAGCCCAGGCCGGTGAGCGCATAAAGCCCCTCCTGGCGCGGCCACAGCGCGAGCTGCTCGGGTTCTTGTGCGGCCAGCGGCGCGGGCAGCGGCCCGGCGACGGGATGGCGGTCCGGGGTCATGGCGCGGAAGGCCACGCGCCCGCCCAACTGCCCCGGATCAAGGCCGATCCTCAACGAAGGGAAAATGGCGGCGACGCGGCGCAGGTTCTCCTCATGCGCGCTTTGGATGGGCTCGGTCGCATCGCTGCCGAAATCATAGCTGGCGCCCGCCACGCACAGGCCGTCGATCGGCGGGAGCACATAGCCTTCGCGTGCGTGCACCTCATGGAATATGGGCAGAGCCGCAGCGGGCAGATAGCTCAACTGGCCGCGCACGCTGCGCAGCGGCAGTTCGGGAGCCAGGCGTGCGGCGTCTTGCGCATTTGCCAGGATCACGCAGGGCGCGCGGGCGAGTTCGCGGCCTTGGGCATCCAGGGCCAGCCAGTTTTCGTTAACGCGGCGCAGCGTTTCCACGCGCACGCCCAAGCGCAGATCCAGAGCGTCGCCGCAGGCGGCCAATTGGGCACGGCACAGGCTGGCCGGCGCCAGCCAGCCGCCCTGCGGCACGCGGTAGCCGCTTTCCGCGGCGCCGAGATAATCGTCCGGAAAGTTCTCCAGAAGCGCGTGCCAGCGCTGCAACTCGGCATCGCTCTGCGCCAGTTGCCGCACGCCGCATTGCTCCATGCGCAGGCCCAGGGATTTGAGTTCGCGCCAGCGCGTCAGCGCATAGCAGTAGGCGGCGCGCGAGAGGCGCGCCAGGCGGTTGTCGTCCCTCGACACGAGGGGGCGGAAGGCGCCGGCCGGATTGCCCGACGCGCGGCTCGCCACCGCGTCGTCCTGCTCCAGCAGAGTGACGGCGCAGCCGCGCGCGGCAAGGCGTTCGGCGGCGCCGGTGCCGGCGAGCCCGGCGCCGAGCACGAGGGCGCGTGCCGGCGCGGATGCAGGCGCGGTGTCTTTGTCCGGCGCGCCGCAGGCGCCGCCCAGCATCTCGCGCTTGCCGGCGTGGCCCGCTCGGCGTTCGACCGCAAAGCCCGCGCCTTGCAGCGCGCGGCGCACGTCGCCCGCGGCGCACCAGGTGGCGAAGCTAGCGCCGGGGCGCATTTTCGAGGCTGCTTGCGCGAGGAACTCCGGGCTCCAGAGCTCCGGATTTTTGGAGGGCGCGAAGCCGTCCAGATAAAGCGCGTCGGCGCGCAGATTGAGCTGCGGCAGCAGCGCTTGCGCGTCGCCGAAAAAGAGGCTCAGCGTGACGGCGCCGGCTTCGAAGTGCAGGCGCTGGGCGCCCGGCACCGGCATCGGCCAGTGCGCGCGCAGCTGCGCGGCGAGGGGGGCGAGCTCCGGCCAGGGTTGGTGCAGCCGCTCCAGGTCCGCGGCGCGGAAGGGGTGCTTTTCCAGGGAGACGAAATGCAGACGCGCGCAGCGTGCAGGGTCGGCGCGCCAGGCTGCCCAGGTGGCGAGGAAGTTGAGGCCCAGGCCGAAGCCGGTTTCGAGAATGACGAAACACGCTTTGTCGCGCCAGCGCCGTGGCAGTCCGTTGCCCGCGAGGAACACCGCACGCGCCTGCTCCAGCCCCCCGGCGCGGCCGTGGTAGACGTCGTCAAAAGCGGGGGCGTAAGGCGTGCCGTCGGCAGTGTAGGCGAGAACGGCAGGGTCGATGCGCTGCATGGCACACCATTATGGCGGGGAAATTCGAGTTGCCGAATTTCCGCGGTGTTGCGCTCCCGGTTCGGCCTGCCGTTGCAGGCGGCCGCGCGCGGGGAAGCGCATGGCGCCGGGATTCAGTTGCCGTACTTGCCGGGGTAGGATTCGTTGGCGTTGACGGTGACGGTCATGTTGATCGGGCGGCCGAAAGGCGGCAGCGGCGAGGATTGCTGCAGCGCTTTCAGCAAATCGTCGCCGATGGCCCGGTGCCTGCACTGGCCGAGTTCCGAGCGCGTCACCGTGCCGTCCGCCTGGATGACGGCGATGGCCTGGCAGTGTCCGGTGGGCAGCTTGACCGGGTGGCCGGCCGCGGTGGCGGCCGTGTGTTCTTCGGCCACGCGCAGGCGGCGCAGGCGCCCGGCGACGATTTCCTCCACCTGGCGCCAATAGATCGCTTCCTCCTGCTTCTGGATCTGGTACACCTGCGGGAGAGTGCCGCTCTGGATTTGCATTTGCGTCGTGAAGGCCAGGGCCGGCGCAGCCGTCAATGCGCACGCAATGCCCAGGGCTGTGGTTTTCGCGTTCATGATAGTCCTCCCGAGGTAAGGCAAACCCAGGCATGGTAGCAGTACCGGCCGGGTTTTCGCCCATGGGGCGGGTCATCCTCGATGTGCTTTAATGGCGGTTGAATCCGGCGCCCGTCATCCCATGAATACCAAGAAGCTGCGACTCGTGCTCCTGCCCTTGATCCTTCTGGCGGCAGTGGCGGCGGCAGTTTTCTTCTGGCGCCGGGAACATGCGGCGCCCGCGCATCGCCTCACGCTGTACGGCAACATCGACATCCGCGAAGTTCAACTGGCCTTCAACGCCAGCGGACGCATCCAGAGCCTGGCCGTGCGCGAGGGCGACGCGGTCAAGGCGGGCCGACTCGTCGCCCGGCTCGATCCCGTGCGCTATGCCGATGCGGTGGCCCAGGCCCGGTCCAGGCTGGCCGCCCAGGCCCAGGTGCTGGCGCGCCTTGAGGCCGGCAGCCGGCCCGAGGAAATCGCCCAGGCGCGCGCCCAGGCGGCCGCGGCGCAGGCGGCGCTCGACAATGCCGAAGCGACTTACCGCCGCCAAGTCTCGCTCGCGCAGCAGGATTTCGTCTCGCCCCAGGCCGTGGACAATGCCGCCGCCGCGCTCAAGGGCGCGCGCGCCGAACTCGCCGCGCGCCGGCAGGCGCTGGCGCTGGCGGTGAAGGGGCCGCGCAAGGAAGACATCGACGCCGCGCGCGCCGCGCTCGAAGCCGACCGGGCCGCGCTCGCCCTGGCCCGGCGCGAGCTCGCCGACACCAGCCTGTATGCGCCGGCGTCCGGCGTCATCGACGACCGCATCCTGGAGCCGGGTGACATGGCAAACCCGCAGACACCGGTCTATACCCTGGCGCTCAGCAATCCGGTATGGGCGCGGGTCTACGTGCCGGAGACGGCGCTCGGCCGGGTGCGCCCAGGCATGCGTGCGGACATCGCCAACGACAGCTTTCCCGGCCGCCGATTTAGGGGTTGGATAGGTTATGTCTCGCCCACGGCGGAGTTCACCCCCAAGACGGTGGAAACCCCGGAGCTGCGCACCCAGCTCGTGTACCAGGCGCGCGTGTATGCCTGCAACCCCGAGGGTGCGCTGCGCTTGGGCATGCCCGTGACCGTGACCATTTCTTTGCGCGCCAATGCGTCAGGGCCGGCGCCCGAGACAGACTGCCGGCCCTGACGCGGCTTCTGTATGGCGCCGCCCATGCTCGTTTTCGAGGACGTGACCAAGCGCTTTTCCGGCGCCGCCGGGCCGGCGTTGGAAGGCTTGAGCCTGACGCTGGAGCCCGGCGGCATCGTCGGTCTGTTCGGACCGGACGGGGCGGGCAAGACCACGTTGTTGCGTCTGGCCGCCGGGCTGCTGCGCCCCGACGCCGGCAGGGTGGTCGTCCTCGGCCACGACACCCGGCGCGAGGCTGCGGCCGTGCAGGGCGCCATCGGCTACATGCCGCAGCATTTCGGCCTGTACGAAGATCTCACCGTGCAGGAGAACCTCGACCTGTATGCCGATTTGCAAAGCCTGCCGCACCCTGAGCGGCCGCAACGCTATGCCGAACTTTTGCGCCTGACCGCGCTGGGGCCGTTCGGCGCCCGCCTGGCCGGCCAGCTTTCGGGCGGCATGAAGCAGAAGCTGGGTCTGGCCTGCACCCTCGTGCGTCCGCCCCGCCTGCTCCTGCTGGACGAGCCCACGGTGGGCGTGGACCCGGTGTCGCGGCGTGAGTTGTGGGCCATCATCGAGCGCCTGGTGCGAGAGGGCGGCACCACCGTGCTCGTGTCCACCGCCTATCTGGACGAAGCGCAGCACTGCCGCGAAGTCGTCCTGCTGCGCGAGGGCAGGCTCATCGGCCAGCATCGGTCCGCGGTGTTCACCGCGCCCCTGGCCGGGCGGGTGTACATGGTGCCGGCCGGGGAAGGCGAGCGGCGCGCCTTGCAGCGCAGCCTGGAGGGCGCCCCCGATGTCCTGGATGCGCTGATCCAGGCCGAGGGCGTGCGCCTGGTGCTCAAAGAGGGAGGCGCACCGCCGGTGGGTGCGCAGCCCGCGGCGCCGCGCTTCGAGGACGCCTTCGTGGCGCTGCTCAAGCCGGCGGCCGCCGGCGCCCTGCCCGCGGCACCCCGGGCCGTCGATCCGCCGTCTGACGGGGAAGTCATCCGCGTGCAGGACCTCGGCCGGCGCTTCGGCAGCTTCGCAGCGGTCAAAGGCGTGAGCTTCGCCGTGCGGCGCGGCGAAGTGTTCGGCCTGTTGGGCGCCAACGGTGCGGGCAAGACCACCACCTTCCGCATGCTGTGCGGCCTGCTGCCGCCATCCTCCGGCAGCCTGAGCGTGGCGGGCGTGGACTTGCGCAGCGCGCCGGCGCAGGCGCGCGGACGCATCGGCTATGTGTCGCAGAAGTTTTCTCTGTATGGCAATCTGAGCGTGGAGCAGAATCTGGCGTTCTTTGCCGCCGCCTACGGCCTCACGGGCGCACGGCGCAAGGAACGCCTGTCCCGGGCCTTGTGCGAATTCGAATTGACACCCTACCGGTGCGTCGATGCCGCCGATCTGCCGCTGGGCTACAAGCAGCGCCTGGCCCTGGCCGGCGCCCTCATGCACGAGCCGGACATCCTGTTTCTGGACGAGCCCACCTCGGGCGTCGATCCGCTGGCGCGGCGCGAATTCTGGCAGCGCATCAATGCCTTCGCCGCCGCGGGCGTGACCGTGCTCATCACCACGCATTTCATGGAAGAGGCGGAATACTGCGATCGCCTGGTGCTGATGTCGCTGGGCGAAGTGCTCGCTGCCGGCACGCCCGCGCAGATTCGTGCGCGCGCCGTCCGGGACGATCTGCCCCATCCCAGCATGGAAGACGCCTTCGTCGAGCTCATCGAGCAGCACGAGGCGGGCTTGCGCAGCGCGGCATGAACACGCGGTTGGTCGGCCTCATGCGCAAGGAGGTGCTGCAGATCGTGCGCGACCCCTCCGCCATCGCCATCGCCTTCGTCCTGCCGGTGGTGTTGCTGCTGATCTTCGGCTACGGCGTCTCGCTCGATGCCAAGCATGTGCCGGTGGGCGTGGTGGTGGATGCGCCGACGCCGCAGACGCAGGCCTTCGTCGCCGGCATGCGCGAGTCGCCGTATTTCGACGTGCGCGAGTACGGCGGCATCGCGGCGGCGCGGGAGGCCATGCAGGAACGCCGCATCAACGGCATCGTCTGGCTGCGCGGAGATTTCTCGCGCCGGGCGCTCACCGCCGGCGATGCGCCGGTCGGTGTCGCGGTGAACGGCGTGGACGCCAACGACGCGCGCATCCTGGAGGGCTATGTGCAGGGCGTGTGGGTGCAGTGGCTGGCGCGCGAAGCGCGGTTGCGCGGCGGCCGGCTGGCGCTGCCCGTCGAGTTGCAAAGCCGCATCTGGTACAACCCGGCGCTGCGCAGCCGCGACTATCTGGTGCCCGGCCTCATCGCCGTCGTTATGACGCTCATCGGCGCGCTGCTCACCGCCCTGGTGGTGGCGCGCGAATGGGAGCGCGGCACCTACGAGGCGCTCATGGCCACGCCCGTGAGCATGCGCGAAATCCTGCTCGGCAAGGTGCTGCCCTACTTCGTGCTGGGCATGGGCGGCATGGCGCTGTCGGTGGCCATGGCGCTGTGGCTTTTCCACGTGCCGCTGCGCGGCTCGGCGCTGGTGCTGTTCGGCTCTGCTGCCCTGTTCCTGCTCGCCGCGCTGGGCATGGGACTGCTGATCTCGACCGCGGCCAAGAGCCAGTTCGTGGCCGGGCTCATCGCCATCATCGTCACCTTCCTGCCGGCTTTCATCCTCTCGGGCTTCATCTTCGACATCCGTTCCATGCCCGAGCCCATACAGGTCATCACCCACGTCATCGCCGCGCGTTATTTCGTCGCCATCCTGCAGACCGTATTCCTGGCCGGCAACGTCTGGTCGGTCATCCTGCCCAACGGCGCCGCCCTGCTGGTCATGGCGCTGTTCTTTCTCGGCATCGTCGCGCGCCTGTCCCGGAAAAGGCTGGACTGAGCATGCCGGCGCGCATCTGGGCTCTCACGGTGAAGGAGTTTCTCGCCCTGCTGCGCGACAAGGTGAGCCGCATGGCGCTCATCGTGCCGCCCATCCTGCAACTGGTGGTGTTCGGCTATGCCGCCAGCTTCGATCTCAATCACGTGCCCTATGCCATCTACAACGAGGACAGCGGCGCCGCGGCGCGCAACTTCCTTGCGCGTTTCGCTGGCACTTCGATATTCCGGCCGGTCGCCGAAGTCAACAGCGACGCGCAGGCGGCGCGCCTGCTGGAAAGCCGCGACGCGCTCCTGGTGCTGCACCTGGGGCCGCATTTCACCCGCGACCTGCTGCTGCATCGCTCGGCACCCGTGCAGGTCATCATCGACGGGCGCAATTCCAACACCGCGGGCATCGCGCTCAATTACGTGTCCGCCGTCGTGCAGGGCTTCAACGAGCAATGGGCCGCCGACCACGGCTGGGACCACCCGCCCGCGCTGCTGAAAATCCGCGCCTGGTACAACCCGAATTTGCTGTCGCGTTGGTTCATCGTGCCGGGCATCGTCGGGCTGCTGACCCTGGTGGTGGCGATGGTGGTGACCAGCCTGTCGGTAGCGCGCGAACGCGAGGCGGGCACCTTCGACCAGTTGCTGGTCACGCCCTATAGGCCCTTGGAAATCCTCATCGGCAAGGCCTTGCCGGGGCTGATCGTGGGCCTCCTGGAAGGCACGGGCATCGTCCTCATCGCAGTGCTGTGGTTTCACGTTCCGCTGCTGGGCAGCCTGGCCGCGCTTTATCTCGGGCTGATATTTTTCCTCATGTCGGCGGTTGGAGTTGGCCTCATGATTTCGGCGGCCGCGGCGACCCAGCAGCAAGGGCTTTTGGGCGCCTTCCTCTTTCTCGTGCCGGCGGTCATTCTGTCCGGCTTCGCCACGCCCATCGCCAACATGCCGCCTGCGGTGCAGTACCTGACCTACCTCAACCCCATGCGCTATTTCCTCGTGATCCTGCGCGGCGTGTTTCTGGAGGGCGACGGCGTGTCGCTGCTATGGAGCCAGTATCTGCCGCTGGCCGCCATCGGCCTGCTGACCATGGCAACCGCGGCCTGGTTGTTCCGCCACCGCCTCTATTGAGGAACGCCGCACCCCATTCGCGGTCGTATTGGCAAGATCGTCACCAGGTTGCCGCCATGAAGCCAGCCACCTTCTTGCCAGCCGCACTGGCGGCGCTGCTTTTATCGGGCTGCGCGTCCTACGACGGCGCCGGGCTCAAGCCCGGAGTCGCCACCGAGCACGATGTCGTCGGACTCATGGGGCGGCCCGCCCTGCGCTGGCGCAGGGCCGACGGCGGCCGCGTGCTCGCCTACCCGCGCGGGCCCGAGGGCTACCAGACCTATTTCGCCACCATCGCCCCCGACGGCAGGCTGGCGGGCATTGCCAACGTCCTCACGGGGAGGCATTTCGCGCGCATCGAACCTGGCATGAGCAAGACCCAGGTGCTGCATCTCATCGGCCCGCCTTACGCGCCCTGGACCGCTTATTTCAAGGCGCGCGGCGAACTGGTCTGGGAGTGGGCCTACTGCAGCGTATGGAACGAGGCGTCCTATTTCGACGTGCTGTTCAACGCTTCCACCGGCAAGGTGAGGTCGACGCAGAGCCGGCTGCAGAACTGCGGGCGCGGCGAATGCTGGTGTTCCTGAGTGCCTCAGGCCGCCTGGCGCCCGCCGGATTCCGGGGCGCCGGCACGGCGCACGTAAATGCGCTGGAAGAAGAAATTGTTGGGCACTACCACGCAGCCGCCGTCGTCCTGATCCAGTTCGGTGAACATCAGCCCCTGGCGCGCAACCCGCCCGGAGAGATTTTCCGGCAGGATCTGCACTTCGTCGCCAGGGCGGAAGGGGCGCGTGAGCACGATGAGCATCCAGGCCGTCCAATTGCTTACCATGGCCCAGGTGGCGATGAGGCCCACGCCGGCGACCGCCAGCACGCTGGCGAGTCCGGCCCAGAGGACATTGGCCTGTATGCCCCATACGCCCAGAATCACCAGCAGGGCGAGCAGCCAGAGTGTCGCATCGATGATTTTCTGCAGCACCCGGCGGCGTTCTTCGCCGATCTGGATGTGCGGGCCCAGATGCGAGAGGCCGGCGCGCAGGGCGCGCCGGCCGATGCGCGCGGCGAGCCAGAACAGCAGAAGAACGAGCGCGCTCACGAAAATCCGCGCATCGATGTGCTGAAACCAGGTCAGGGTTTGCTCCCAGGTGGGTGATTTCATGTAGCCTCCTGTGTTGAGAAACGAAGCAGCGGCAGATCGCGCCCGGCCGCGGCGCGTCGTCGCGCCTGCATTTGCGCGCACGTGCGCGCTTCACGAGGCGACCGCCTGTGCCGAGCGGAGTTCCGCCCTACGGGAAGGGTGCGCGGCGGGCGGTCAGCGCGGCGCGAAGGCGGCAACGCCGTCGAGCCAGCCTTCGGCGAGCGCCTTTTGCATCCAGGCGGCGAAATCGAAACCCTCGCCCGCAGCGTCGAGGGCGCCGACGATGCTCTCGCCTGCAGCCAGCGCCGCGACCCAGCGTGCGGCGGCGTCTTCCAAGGCGATCGTGCGCACTTCGGCCGCTGCGTCGCCCTGCGGGCGCCAGACCCAGGCGGTCTGGCCCCCGCCGTCGAGGATGGCCTGCCTGACCATGCTCCAGTCGGCGGCCTCGTCCTGGTGTGCCAGGTGGATGGTGACGATGGGCCAAGCAGAGGGAATGTACGCGGTGCAGCCGGCAAGGCGCAGGGACAGGCCGGCCGGGTCTTCTGCCGCCAGGCGCTGCAGGTCGGCGTGCGTCATGCGCGGCGGTGCCGCGCCGGCCGTCTGCCATATCGCCCAGTCCAGGCGCGCGCAGTCGGCGAGCCAGGGCCAGGCATCGAGGCTATCCACGGTCGCAATGTAGGCGGGCAGTTCCTCGCCCACCCAGGCGAGATCGCCGCGCCGCGGCGGGCGGGCGCGCCAGTAGCGCGCGCTCAGGACGTCGAAGGCGTCGTTGCCGAGCATGGCCAGCACGGTAGGGAACTGCGCTCGCAGGGCATTGCGCGCGTGCGCCAGTCCGTTGCCGCGGTAGGCGGCCAGCCCCGCTTCCCGGCGCGCGCCGTCCTGCAGCACGTCCGGGCACGCGGCAGGCTCCATCTGCGGCGCGAAGATGGCCGCGATCAGGCGCTGCTGGCGCTCCAGTTCGGTGGTGTGAGTAGCGGCGCTCATGATGCGGCCTGCGCAGTCTCGCAACGTGCGGCACACAGCGCACCGGCACGCTCGGCCTGGCCCAGCAGCACGGACAGGGTGGGCAGATGCTCGTCCCACTCGATCAGGGTGGACACCGGGCCCAGGCAGTCGAGCGCATGGACATAGGCTTGCCAGACAGCCTCCGCGACGAGGCGGGAATGGTCGTCGATGATGAGCCCTTGCTGCTCGCTGAAGCCCGCGAGGTGGATTTCGCCCACCAGGCCGGGCGGCGCTTCGCGCGCGAGTTCGGAAATCCAGCCGCACACCGCTTGCAGCGGGTCGGGCTCGGCGGCGTTCAGCGCATTGACGTAGAGATTGTTGACGTCCAGCAGCAGGCCGCAGCCGCTGCGCCGCCCCAGTTCGGCGAAAAACTGCGGCTCGCTGAAATCGCGCTCGGGAAAATCCAGATAGGCGCTCAGATTTTCCACCAGCAACGGGCGCCCCAGGCGATCCTGTACGCGTTCGACGTTGGCGCACAGGATGTCCAGCGAGGCGTGCGTGTAGGCGATGGGCAGAAGATCGCCGGCATGCACGATGCCGCGCTGCCCCCAGGGCGCGCGTGCGAAGCAGGCATGGTCCGAGATGCGCACCGGATCGATGCGTGCAACCAGCTCGGCGAGCTGGCGCACGTGATGCTCGTCCAGCCCGCAGGCCGAGCCCAGCGCCAGGCCGACGCCGTGCAGGCTCACGGGATAATCCTTGCGCACGGCGGCGAGCACTTGCGATGCCGCGTCATGTGGATTGAAGAAATTCTCCGAATGCACTTCGACGAAGCCCAGGGGAGGGCGCAGGGCGCGGAATTCCCGGTAGTGCGGCTGGCGCAGGCCGATGCCGTGGAGGAGAGGGGGGGCTGGCATGAGCAGTCGAGGGTCGGCGGCGGGCTGGTTCAGGAATTGCGCTTTTGCATTTGCGCTTCGAAGGCATGCACTGCGCGCGGATGCTTGAGCAGGGCTTTGGCCTGCTGCTCGTCCAGGCCGCCCAGTTTCGCGCAGGTGCTGTCGGGCACGAGCCGAAAGTCGGCCGGATCGTAATTCACCTTGCTGGAGCCTTTGCAGCCGTGCAGATCCGAAAGCGCGGCGCAATGGTGCACGCCGGCACAGGCGTTCTCTCCGGCCTTGGCGGCGCCGAAGCATTTTTCCAGCGCGGCGGCGCGGCTGGCAGGCGGGGCGGCGAGGATGCCCAACGCGAGCAGCGAGACCGAAGTCGCGGCGATGAGTCGGCGTTTGTCCATGTGTTGATCTCCTGTGGTTTGTTGGAGTCGGCCGGCTGGCGTGCGAGTCTCGCAATATTGTCGGCTCCATTGTGCCCTGTGAAGCTTGGTCGAACGAGGCAGCGGTTTTCTTACACACATGATGGGATTAAGATGACCAATATTCGTCAATCGCTGTGATCGGTCCCGGCCCGGGCCGGAGCGGTATGGCGGCCGCGCCGACGGAGGGCGCGCATCGGAGGCGGGAACTTTGCGCGCAAGGTTTCTGTCACCTTTGAAAATCAGATTATTGGGGCGCACCTATAAACTTGAAACGACCCTGGTGCGGTAGAGGCGTTGAATACGGCCACTGGGCCGCCTCGAACCAGCCGAGGTTGAATGTTATTGATCCGGCCTTTCCTTGCTGAAAATCGAGACACGCATGCTTTTGTGTCGCCGTACATTTCCAAGTCCAATAATGCCGGATCAATAAACCCACTGCTGCGGGCGCAGTTGAGCCTGTTTCGCCGGCCTTCGGGCCGAGGACCGCTGCAGCACCTATCCTTTCAGATCGCCGATCGTCCGCTCGCGCGGGCCTCGGGGCATAGGCAATGAACCAACAGTCTGCGGCTTTGCACAACTCGGTGCTCGTCTTCGGCGAGGTGCTATACGACATCTTTCCCGATGCGGAAGTTCTTGGCGGCGCGCCGTTCAACGTGGCTCGCCACCTGGCCGGCTTCGGCAGCGGCGCCTTGCTCATCAGCCGCGTGGGGCGCGATCAGCGCCTGGCTCCGGTGCTGGAGGCCTGCAACCAGTTCGGCATGGAAGTACGCGGCCTGCAGCTCGATCCGCGTCATCCCACCGGGCAAGTCATGGTCAACCTGGAACCCGGCGAGCCCGTCTTCGATATCCTTCCCGACCAGGCTTACGACCATATCCACGCCGGGCTGGCGCGGCTCACCGCGCTGTCGGCGCATCCGCGGGCGGTCTACTTCGGCAGCCTGGCGGCGCGCGGGCCGACGACGCGGCGCGCCTTGCAGGGGGTGCTGCGCCTGAGCCCGGGGCTCAAATTCATGGACGTGAACCTGCGTGCGCCCTGGTACGAGCGCAGCATCGTGGAGTGGCTGCTGCGCCATGCGCAGGTGGTGAAGCTGAATCTGCACGAACTGGAAGTGCTGCGCGACTGGCTGAAGCTTGCCGGCTCCCCGGAGGCGGTCAGCTATCGTCTGCTGAAGCGCTACGATCTGCGCATGCTGCTGCTGACCCGCGGCGCACAGGGCGCCCAGGCGGCGACGCTGGACGGCCAGGTGTTCGATCTGCCGGGCGCGCCTCTCGATGAACCGCTGGTCGACAGCGTGGGGGCGGGCGACGCCTTTGCCGCCGTTGCCATCCACGGCCTGCTGGAAGGCTGGCGCCTGCCGGTGATGCTGGCGCGCGCCGACCGCTTCGCGCGGCGCATGCTGCGCGTGCGCGGGGCGGTGCCCCAGGACCATGGCATCTATCGGGAAACCCTGCGGGAATGGGGGGAGGAGAGCCATGAGTGAAGGCCGCTATATCCTTCTCTTGAGCCTGCACGGCTTGATACGCGGCACCGCAGTCGAATTGGGGCGCGACGAGGATACCGGCGGGCAGGTCACCTATGTGCTGGATCTCGCGCGCGCGCTGGGCGAGCAGGACGACGTCGGCCGCGTCGATCTGGTGACGCGCCAGGTGATCGATCCGGCGCTGGCGGAAGACTATGCGCGCGAGGAAGAGCGGCTGAGCGACAAGGTGCGCATCGTGCGCCTTCCCTTCGGGCCGCAGCGCTATTTGCGCAAGGAGGCCCTGTGGCCGCATCTCGACCATGCGGTCGATCGTGTGCTGCATTACCTGCGGCAGCAGCAGCGCCTGCCCGACGTCATCCATGGCCACTATGCGGATGCGGGCTATGTCGGCGTGCAGCTTTCCCACCTCACCGGGCTGCCCCTGATCCACACCGGCCATTCGCTCGGGCGCTGCAAGCGCCGGCGCCTGCTGGACGCCGGCCGCAAGGCGGGCCGCATAGATCATCTCTACCAGTTTCCGCGCCGCTTTGCGGCGGAAGAAGAGGTGCTGCGCGAGGCGGACCTCATCGTCACCAGCACGCGCCAGGAGATTTCCCGCCAGTGGGGCCTGTACGACAATTTCCCCGAGGGCGCGTTTGTCGTCATTCCGCCCGGCACCGACACGAGCCGCTTCAGCCCGCCGGGCGTCGGCTGGCAGGGGCGATCGGTGCGCAACGCCGTAGCGCCGTTCCTGCGCGATCCGGGCAAACCCATGATATTGGCCATTGCGCGCCCGGACGCGCGCAAGAATCTGATCCGCCTGGTGGAGGCCTATGCGGCAAGCCCGGCTTTGCGAGCGCGCGCCAATCTGGCGATCGTGTGCGGCAATCGCGACGACATCAGCGCTCTGCCGGAGGAGCAAAAGGAGATTTATACGCAGTTGCTGCTGGCGCTGGATCGGCACGATTTGTACGGCAGCATGGCTCTGCCCAAGCATCATGAGCAAAGCGAAGTGGCCGACTACTATCGGGCCGCGGCCCGCAGCGGCGGGGTGTTCGTGAACGTCGCCTTGACGGAGCCTTTCGGCCTGACGCTGATCGAGGCGGCGGCCAGCGGGTTGCCCATCATCGCCACTCATGACGGCGGCCCCCAGGACATCGTCGCCAACTGCCGCAACGGCCTGTTGGTCGATCCCCTGAATACGGCGGAAATTTCGGCTGCCCTGCTGGACGCCCTGACCGATCGCCGCCGCTGGCAGGGCTGGGTGCGCAGCGGGCGGGCAGGGGTGCGGCGCCATTACACCTGGCAGGCGCACGTGGACAAATATCTCAGGCAGACGGACATCCTGTTGCGCCGGCATCGCAAACGCTTGCGGCGCGAGCAAGTGGCCTTCACCCAAGGAGTCGATCTTCCGCTCGTGGCGTCCCTGCTGGTATCCGATATCGACAATACCCTGTTGGGGGATGCCGCCAGCCTGCGCGAACTCATGGCCTGGCTGGAGGCCCATCGCCAGATGGGCTTTGCGGTGGCGACCGGGCGCAGCCTGGAAACCACCCTCAAGATCCTGCGCCAGTGGAAGGTCAGGCGCCCCGACATCCTCATCAGCTCGGTGGGTTCGGAGATCCATTACGGGCGCACGCTGAAGCAGGATCTGGGCTGGGCCAGCCACATCCGCTATCGCTGGCGCCGCGCGGAAGTGCAGCAGCTGCTGGATCACCTGCCGGGGCTGTGCCTGCAGCCGGCGGAGAACCAGCGCGAATTCAAGCTGAGCTATTATCTGGAGAGCGATCACGCGCCCGATCTGCGCGAAATCCGCGCCGAACTGTCGCGCCACCGGCTTTATGCGCGCCTCATCCACTCGCAGCGTATTTTTCTGGACGTGCTGCCGGTGCGCGCCTCCAAGGGGCAGGCCATCCGCTATCTGGCCTACCGCTGGGGCCTGCCGCTGGAGCGCATCCTGGTGGCGGGAGATTCCGGCAACGACCGCGAGATGCTGGTGGGCGATACCCTCGCGGTGGTGGTGGGCAACCACAGCGAAGAGATCGCCGATCTGGCCGGCCATGAGCGTGTCTACATGGCACGCGCCCATCACGCGGCGGGCATCCTGGAAGGCGTACGCCATTACGGCTTTCCGGGGTTTGCGTCCGCCGTCGCGGCGCCCACCGCCGCGGGGTTGAAAGCTTGCGTTCCCTGATTATTGCGCCGGAGCCTTGCCATGAATTGCGATGAGCTGAAATCCTACATCCAACAGCATCCGCGCATTTGGCACGACTGGCTTTATCGCTGCCGCCAGGTGGGCCGGGCGCTTCTGCTGCAGAGCGACCTGCGTGCCCTTTGGCTGGCCGCGAGCGCCGAACTGGGGCCCGGCGAGCGCGCCCTGGGCACCTGGATCAAACTCTTGCAGGAAGCCGTCGTGCAGGATGGCGCCTGCCATTTCGCCGTGCGCCACGGGGTCGCCGCCTGGCAGCATTACCGTGCCCATGTCGAGCACTTGGAAGTGGACATGGAATCCGTCGGCGAATTCCTGGCGGTCAAGGAAGCGCTCGTCGGACAGACGAATGAAGCCGTGCTCGAAGTCGATTTCGCGCCTTTCAACCGCGGCTTTCCGCGCATGACCGAGGTGCGCTCCATCGGCCAGGGCGTGCTGTTCCTCAATCGCCAGTTGGCCGGCCGCCTCATCGCCCGTCCGGAAATTCTGGAGCACAAGCTGCTGCGCTTCCTGAGCGTGCACGCCCTGGAAGGCCAGCCCCTGCTCGTATATGCCGGCTTCGCCGATGCCGCCGCCCTGCGGCGCGCCCTGCAGCAGGCCAGCGCGCGCCTGGAGGCCTTGGAGGCGCAGACGCCCTGGGAGGTCTGCGCGCCGCTGCTTCAGCCCTTGGGTCTGGCGCCCGGCTGGGGCGATACCGCCGGGCGCTGCCTGGATACCCTGGGGCTGCTGCTGGACGTTCTGGAGGCGCCCTCGGCCGAGGCCCTGGAGGCTTTCCTGGCGCGCATCCCCATGATCTCGCGCCTGCTCATCCTGTCGCCGCATGGCTATTTCGGCCAGGAGAATGTGCTCGGCCGTCCCGACACCGGCGGGCAGGTCGTATATATCCTCGACCAGGTGCGTGCGCTGGAAAAAGAGATGCGCGAGCGCCTGCAAAGCCAAGGCGTGGACGTCTGCCCCAAGATCGTCGTCGCCACCCGGCTCATCCCCGAGGCGGACGGTACGCGCTGCGACCAGGTGCTGGAAAAGATCTGGGGCACGGGCAACAGCTACATCCTGCGCGTGCCTTTCCGCAAGGCCGACGGCGACATCGTGCCGCAATGGATTTCGCGCTTCGAAATCTGGCCCTATCTGGAAAGCTATGCGGCCGAGGTGAAGCGCGAGGCGATGGCCGGCCTGGGCGGCTTGCCTGATCTCATCGTCGGCAACTATTCCGACGGCAACCTGGTGGCCAGCCTGCTGAGCCGCGAGCTGAAAATCACCCAGTGCAACATCGCGCACGCCCTGGAGAAGACCAAGTATCTCTATTCGGATTTGTACTGGAAGGACATGGACGAGCGCTATCACTTCGCCTGCCAGTACACCGCCGACCTCATCAGCATGAACAGCGCGGATTTCATCATCACCAGCACTTACCAGGAGATCGCCGGCACGCGCGAGGTGATCGGCCAGTATGAAAGCTACGGAGCCTACAGCCTGCCGGGGCTGTATCGCGTGACGCACGGCATCGATGTCTATGATCCGAAATTCAACATCGTGTCGCCCGGGGCGGATGCCGAGATTTATTTTCCCTGCGGCGCAAAGGATCGCCGGCTGCCGCATCTGCAGGAGGAGATAAGACATCTGCTGGGCGACGAGGCCGGCGCCTATTCCTTGCGCGGCGGGCCGCTGGATCTCGGGCGGCCCATTATCTTCACGCTGGCGCGGCTGGACCGCATCAAGAATCTGACGGGCCTGGCGGAGTGGTACGGCAGCCATGCGCGGCTGCGCGCACAGGCGCAGCTGCTGATCGTCGGCGGCTATATCGACGCAGCGGCGTCGAGCGACGCGGAGGAGCGGGCGGAAATCGGCCGCATGCACGAAATTTTCGACCGCCACGGACTGGACGGTTGTGCCCGTTGGATCGGCGGGCGCCTGGACAAGCAGTTGGCGGGGGAGCTTTATCGCACCATCGCCGACGGCCGCGGGGTGTTCGTGCAGCCGGCGCTGTTCGAGGCCTTCGGCCTCACCGTCATCGAGGCCATGGCGTCCGGCCTGCCGGTATTCGCCACCTGCTACGGCGGGCCGCTGGAAATCATCCGCCCCGGCGAATCGGGGTTCCATATCGACCCCAATGACGGGGCCGCCGCCGCCGCGCAGATCAGCGGGTTTCTGCAGCGCTGCGAGCACGACCCAGGGGTGTGGCAGGCCATATCGCAAGGCGCCGTTGCACGCGTGCAGAGCCGCTACACCTGGCAGCGCTATGCCGAACGCATGATGACGCTGGCGCGCATCTACGGCTTCTGGAAGTTCGTCAACAATCTGGAGCGCGAGGAGACCCAGCGCTACCTGGACATGTTCTACCATTTGCTCTACCGCCCGCTCGCGCAGGCCGTGCCCGCGGCCTGACGGGATCAGGCCTTGTCGGAGAGCGGCGAGAATGCCGGCGCCGGTTGATAGGCGCCGGCGACGGCGTCGGCATGCGGCAGCGGCTGAACCGCGTGCGGCACGGCGGATTCGTGGGCCTGCCCATGCAGCGCGGCCAGGGTCAGGCTGCGCCCGTGCAGCGCCGCCAGGCTGGAGCGATGACCCACGCTGAGCATGCCGCTGTGCACCAGGCGCGCGGACAGCAGGCCGTAGAGCTGCGCCTCGGCGGCTTCGTCCAGGGCCGAGCTGGCCTCGTCGAGAAACAGCCAGTCCGGTCTGAGCAGCAAGGCGCGCGCGAAAGCCAGGCGCTGCTGCTCGCCCAGCGAGAGCTGCAAATGCCAGGGGGCGGTCTCGTGCAGGCGCGGGGCGAGTTCGCCCAGGCCGCAGTCGGTGAGCGCGGCGCGCAATTCCGCTTCGTCGAAAGCCCGTTCGCGCTCGGGATAGATGAGCACGTCCTTCAGGCTGCCCACGGGCAAATAGGGCTTTTGCGGCAGGAACAGCGTGCGCGTGCCGGCTGGGATGTGGATGCTGCCGCGCGCATAGGGCCAGATGCCGGCGAGCACGCGCAGCAAGGTGCTCTTGCCGGCGCCCGAGGGCCCGGTGAGCAGCACCCGCTCACCCGGCGCCAGGGCCAGGCTCAGGGCGGGATGCAGCAGCGCGCCGTCGGGCAGACGCACTTCGGCGATGTCGGCCGTGAGTTCCGCCGCCGCGGCGTTGCCGAATTTCAGTTCGCCGCCTTCCGTGCCGGCCAGCGCGAGCGCCTTGCGGAACTGGCTCAGCCGCTGCACGGTGGCGCGCCATTCGGCAAACTCGGTGTAAGCCCCCACGAACCAGCTCATGGCCCCCTGCACCTGGCCGAAGGCGGAGGCGGTCTGCATGAGCCCGCCCAGCTGGATGGCGCCGGAGAAATAGCGCGGCGCGGCCGCCAGCACGGGGAAGATGATGGCCAACTGGTTGTAGCCCGACTGGAACCAGATGAGGGTTTTCTGCCGCTTCATGATGGCCCACCAGTTCGCGAACACGTGCGCGAAACGCTCGCGGAAATGCCCGGTCTCGTCCTTCTCGCCGCCATAGAAAGCCACGGCTTCGGTATTCTCGCGCAGGCGCGCCATGGAAAAGCGGAAATCGGCCTCGTAGCGCTGCTGGTCGAAATTGAGGCGGATGAGCGGCTTGCCGAAGAACTGCACCAGATAGCTGCCTACCACGGCATAGACCAGCGCCACCCATACCATGTAGCCGGGGATGGCATAGCCCGCGACCGTGAGGGTGCCGGACAGCCCCCACAGGATGGCGACGAAGGACACCAGCGTCACGACCGAACTGAGCAGGCCCAGCCCCAAGTTCAGGGAGTAGGAGATGAACAGGCGCACGTCGTCGGCGATGCGTTGGTCCGGGTTGTCGGAGCTCTGGCCCTTGAGCTGGATGCGGTAGTAGGCCTGGTTGTCCATCCAGCGTTCCAGGAACTGGTCGGTCATCCAGCGGCGCCAGCGGATTTGCAGCATCTGGTTCAGGTAATACTGGTACACGGCCGTGGTGATGAAGGCCGCCGCAAGGCCGGAGAAGACCAGGAGCTGGTGCCAGAACACGTCGAGCTGCTTGTTCTGCAGCGCGTTGTAGAACGCGTTGTTCCATTGGTTGAACAACACGCTCAAATAAACCTGAAAGAGATTCAGGCCGACGATGACCGCGAGCAGCAGCCCGGCGCCGTAGCGCTCGGCAGATTTCCAATAGGGCTTGGCGATGGCGAAGAACTCGCCGAACAGGGCTTTGAGGCTGGTTTCAGGCACGGCTTGGGCAATACGGAATAAACGACGCGCTCAGCATACACTGGAGGCCCCCCGGGGGTGCCCTTTGCGCAGCCTGGGCGGGTTTATTCAGCCCACTCGAACACCATGCGCCTGTGCCCGTTGCGCGGCACGTACACCCTCGCCGTGCGGGTTTTGCCCTCATGGGTGGCGCTCACGGTGTAACGCCCCGGCGGCAGCTTCACGTACAGGAAAGGGCCGCCGGAGGTGGCGTCCAGCACCACCTTGCCGCGGGCATCCTTGACGGTGACGGGGATGTCGGCGAGATAGGCATTCTTGGGTTTGTCTTTGCGCACGAACAGCAGCGACAGCGGATAGTCGTCGCGCACGGCCTGCATGGCTTGGGCATGCTCCTCGCCCACCCCGCCCGTGACGTAGCTGACGTCGCCCTGGGTGCGCACCTGCGGGAGTTCGCCGGCGCGCGCCGCGAACGGAGCGAGGCCCAGCAGCAAGAACAGGGAAGCGGAAAGAATTTTCTTATGCATCATCGCGCTCCTTTCGGTTAAGAGTGAAACGACGCGCAACGCCGCCCCTTCCGCCTCCGCCGCAGGCGGGGGAAAGAAGCCGTTGCGGGTTTTCTCTTTCTAGCAAATGGAGGCGCATCGCGCCAAAAAGTTTCGCGTGCCGTGCCGCTTCAGGCCCAGTAATCCTTGCGGCACAGGCCGCGCATGTCGCAGCGGGCGCAGACGGCCTCGGTGCCGTTGGCGGGCAGGCCGGCGCCTTGTCCGAGCTGGGCGAAGATTTCAGCCAGGCGCGCGCCGTGCGCTTGCGCCAGGGCGGCGAGCGCGCCTTCGGGCAGGGCGTATTCGCGCAGAGGGCTCTCTTCCAGCCCGACATAGGCGGCTTGGCACACGCGGCCGGGGCCGGCCAGCAGGGCGTAGAGCGCGAGCTGGGCGTCTTCCTGCGGGGCGTTGATCTTGTCGCGCAGCGCCTGGGCGGTCTGGGTTTTGTAATCCAGCACCGCCCAGGCGCCTTCCTTGGCGTCCAGGCGGTCCAGGCGTCCGGCGAGTTCCAGGCCGTCTGCGAGCGTTGTCTGGAGCACGGCTTCGCTGCCGGCATAGCGCCAGCCTTGCGCCTCGCGTTCCTTTTGCCAGGCGATCCAGGCGGGAATGCGCGCGCGCCAGCGCGCCAGCCAGGCGCGCCCCAGGTAATGGGCCTCCAGCGCCTGGGCGAAGGTCTTTTGCGTCCCCCCTTCCAGCGCCGCGATGAGCACGTCGTCCGGCGTGTCTCCCAGGAGCGGGAAGCGGGTCTGGAAGGCCTGCAGGATGCGGTGCACGTAGGCTCCGTAGTCGCGCTTTTCCAACTGCGCGCTGATGTCGTCCAACGGCGCCAGGCCCAGCACGTTCTGGGCGAAATAGCGGTAGGGACAGTCGAGCAGGGTTTGCGCTCCGCTCGGACTGATGCGGCGCGGAAGGTGCGCGGCAACGGCCGGCGCCGGAGCGGCGGCCGGCGTCGACGGCGCAACCCCCGGATCGACCGGCCGGCGCAGATGGCCGCTCATCAGGGACGAGCCCCAGGCCGCCAGATGGAAGCTTTCCAGGCGCTCGATCCACGGGCTCGCCGCCTGTTCTTCGCCGGCCCGCGAGCGGGTCTGCCAAGTGACGGTGGCGGCCGGGCTATGGGCCAGCAGTGCCGCCAGATGGGCTTGCTGCAGCGCGGCTTCGGATTCCCAGGTGGGCAGCCCCAGGCTCCGGCGCACGCGCTGGTTGAAAAAGGGGCTGATCCGGCCGGGAGCGGGCAGGCGCGCGGCGCTGGCGCCCAGGACGAGCACGGCGTCGCAAGCACGCGCCGCGGCGCCGCCCAGATGAGTGAAGACGATGGGGCTGGCGATGCCGCGATCGATGAAGCTTGTCTCTTCCAGGTCGGCGGCCAGCCCGCCGCGCCATTGCGCGAAGCTGTAGCGTGCCGCATCGGGCGCCCATGCGCGTTCCAGGCGCGCCAGCCATGCCAGCCATTGGGCGCCGGCGGCGTCGCCTTCCAGCGCCGCCCAGGCACCCAGGCGCACGAGGCTGTCCCTGAGCCCCGCGATCCAGCGCGCCGCCGTACGCGGGCGCAGCGGCAGCAGGGGCGCGGCGGCCTCGGCCAGGCGCGCCAGCAAGGCGTGCGCTGCAGGGTCGGCGCGCAGGCGGCTTTGCAACTGCGCCAGGCTGTCGGCGGGGCCGTAGCGGCGCAGATGGAATTCCACCGCCGCCAAGCCGGCGCGGCGCTGCGCCGGCGTCAGATCGGCGAGCAGATAAGGGGATTTGAGCAAGTCCAGCAGCTGCTGGTGGCGGAAATTCCCCGCCAGCGCGTCCAGCCAGGCGGCGACGGCGGCGCTGGCGGCCGTGGTCGCGAGCTTCCAGCCGGTCTCGTCCGCGACCAGGATGCGCTCGCGCTCCAGGAGCGCGCGCAGGCGCCGGGCCGCCAGGCGATCCTGCGCCACGATTACGATGGCGCGGCGTCCTTGGGCCAGCCACAGGCGCACCTGGACGGCAGCGGCGCGCGCCTCGTCCTCCAGGTTTTGCGCGGCGTAAAGACTCAGCCGCCCCGCCAGCGGGCTGGCGCTCCATTGCGCTGCGGCGGCGCGTCCGCGCTGCCGCAGCGGCGCTGCGTCGTCCCAGGCCAGATCGAGCGCCCGGCGCGCTGCGCTCTGCGGCCAGGCCAATTTGCATACCGGCTGGCGCTCTGCGTAGCGGGCGAGAAAGCGTTCTTCGGCGGAGCCCGAGAGCGCGCCCGGCAGAACATACAGCGGCCCCTCGGCATGCTCGGCCAGCCAGGCCAGGCCGGCGAGGTGCTGCGCCGCCGGGCTGCGCGTCTCGGCCAACGCCTGCCACAGGCTATGCACCAGGCGCGCTTCGAATTCGAAGGCCGCGCCGGCCGGGGCCGCATAGGCGGCCGCCAGGGCCGCGTGCAGATCGGCGTCGGCGCGCGGCAGCGCCACGCACTCCAGGGTGAGCTCCTCATGCAGCTGCAGGAGCTCGCCGCACACGGCCCACAAGGCGCCGGGGTCGAACCAGCCGCGGTTTTGCAGGGCGCGATAGAGCAGGGCGCGGCGCAGGCTGGCGGGCGCGGGCGGCTCGGCGGCGGGCGCTTGCGCCGCCCACTGGGCCGGCGGCAGCAGGCGCGGCGCCGCCAGCGCGGGCAGGTCGGCGCGCTTGGCCAGCGCGCGCGCCAAGGCGGCGCCGGCGGCGTGGTGCGGGACGACAACGGTGATGCCGGAGAGGTCCGGCAGGCGGCGGCCTTCCGCCTGCAGCAGGGTTTGCGCCCAGAACTCGGCGGGATCCACGGCGTTCCGGCGGATACCGCCGGCTTATTTCTCCAGCAGGTGGCGCTTGTCCTTCACCTTCGCCCATTCGTCGGCGTCGGCCAGGGGATCCTTGCTTTCCACCAAGGGCTTCCAGGTGCGCGCCAGTTCGGCGTTGAGGGCGATGAAGGCGCGCTGGTTTTCCGGCACGTCGTCCTCGGCATAAATCGCTTCCACCGGGCATTCCGCCACGCACAGGGTGCAGTCGATGCACTCATCCGGATCGATCACCAGGCAGTTGGGGCCTTCGCGGAAGCAATCCACGGGGCACACGTCCACGCAATCGGTGTATTTGCACTTGATGCAGCTTTCGGTGACGACGTAAGTCATGGTGCAGGCAGGTGGCAGGAAATAAAAAAATTGTAGCAGGGCGAGTCGGCATTGGCGCGGCGCCGCCGACTTGACAGCCCGGCGCCACCGGCTAGCTTTAACAACAGGAAGGCGTTTCGTCTTTGTTTTCAGGGGGTAGCATGGCAACGACCTGGATACTTGTCGCCAACTCGGGGCTCGCCAAATTGTACGCAAATCATGGCGTCAACAAAGGCGTGGCGCTGCTCAGCCAGCATCAGCACCCCGAGAGCCGGGGCAAGGGCATCGATCTGGTGAGCGACCGGCCGGGCAGCAACCAGGGCCATGGCAACGAACACGGCTCCTTCGTGCCCGCCGTTTCGCCCAAGGAGAATGCCGCAGACCATTTCGCGCTGGAACTGGGGCGGCTGCTGGAGGACGGCAGGGTAAAAAACCATTACGAGCGCCTCATCCTGGTGGCGTCCACGCCCTTCATCGGGCGCCTCAAGGCCCATCTCAGCGACGGCGTGCGCAAGCTCGTCACCGGCAGCGTGGACAAGGACTACACTGCGGCGAACGAGCACGAGCTGGTCGATCTGCTGGCCGGCTGCGCCTATCTGTGAAGCGGGGAGGGGCGGGTCATGCAAACCATTGACGCCGCCAGCCGCCTTACTTAGCATAGCGGAGTAGCTCCGTAAAACCCCAGGCGTTCGCCGGCACATCCTTGGTTTCCCCATTATTCCAGCTACCGTTGCCCGACGGCTCTCAGGCCGGGGAACGGGTTTTTCCCTTTCCAGCCTTTTGCCTATCACAGCGAGGTACAGCATGAGCGAGCACATCCATTACGTTTCCGACAACAGTTTCGAGCAGGAGGTGCTGCAAGCCGATCTGCCGGTCCTGGTGGACTACTGGGCCGACTGGTGCGGGCCGTGCAAGATGATTTCGCCCGTGCTGGACGAGGTGGCGCGCGAATACAACGGCAAGCTCAAGGTGTGCAAGCTCAACATCGACGAGAACCAGCAGACCCCCCCCAAGTACGGCATCCGCGGCATACCGACCCTGATGATCTTCAAGAACGGCAACGTCGAGGCGACCAAGGTCGGCGCGCTGTCCAAATCCCAGCTCACCGCCTTTGTTGACAGCAACATCTGAACCCCGTTAATCTAGTTTTGCCTCCGCCGCCCGTTCCGGGCGGTTCCGGGCGGCCCTTCCTGACCGCATCCCCTTTCTTACCTTCCGCGTCCAGCGGCACTCCGTCCATGCGACTTTCCGAAATCAAGCAGTACCACGTGACCCAGCTCGTGGATATGGCCACCACCAACGGCATCGACAATGCCAACCGTCTGCGCAAGCAGGAGCTGATCTTCGCCCTGCTCAAGGATCATGCCAAGAAGGGCGAGACGATCTACGGCGGCGGCGCCCTGGAGGTGCTTTCGGACGGCTACGGCTTCCTGCGTTCGCCCGACACGTCCTACCTGGCGAGCCCGGACGACATCTACGTCAGCCCCTCGCAGATCCGCCGCTTCAACCTGCACACGGGCGACACCATCGAAGGTGAGATACGCATCCCGCGCGACAACGAGCGCTATTTCGCCATCACCAAGCTGGACACGGTGAACGGCGAGGCGCCCGAGGCCACCAAGAACAAGATCCTGTTCGAGAACCTCACGCCGCTGCACCCGGACAAGCCGCTCAAGCTGGAGCGCGACATCCGCGCCGAGGAGAACATCACCGGGCGCATCATCGACATCGTCGCCCCGATAGGCAAAGGCTCCCGCGGCCTCATCGTTTCCTCGCCAAAATCCGGCAAGACCGTCATGCTGCAGCACATCGCGCATGCCATCACCTCCAATCATCCCGACGTGGTGCTCATCGTCCTGCTCATCGACGAGCGCCCCGAGGAGGTCACGGAAATGAGCCGCACCGTGCGCGGCGAAGTGGTGGCATCAACTTTCGACGAGCCCGCCAACCGCCACGTGCAGGTGGCGGAAATGGTCATCGAAAAAGCCAAGCGCCTGGTCGAGCACAAGAAGGACGTGGTCATTCTGCTCGACTCCATCACCCGCCTGGCGCGCGCCTACAACACCGTGCAGCCGGCTTCCGGCAAGGTGCTCACCGGCGGCGTCGATGCCAACGCGCTGCAAAAGCCCAAGCGCTTCTTCGGCGCCGCGCGCAACGTCGAGGAGGGCGGCTCGCTCACCATCCTGGCCACCGCGCTCATCGACACCGGTTCGCGCATGGACGACGTCATCTACGAGGAATTCAAGGGCACCGGCAACCTGGAAATCCATCTTGAACGGCGCATGGCGGAAAAGCGTCTATACCCCGCCATCAACGTCAACCGCTCGGGCACGCGCCGCGAGGAACTGCTCATGCCGCACGACATCCTGCAGAAGGTCTGGGTGCTGCGCAAGCTGCTGTATCCGATGGACGACCTGGAAGCGATGGAATTTCTCTTGGACAAAGTCCGCGCAACGAAGAACAACGCCGAGTTCTTCGACTCCATGCGCAGAGGCTGAGCAAGGCTGCTTCCAGGCCGCGCCCGGCGCCGGCTCGATCCCCGCTGGCGCGGGGCCCCTCTCGCGGCGGCTTCCGGGCGCACCTTCCAGCGCTGGAATTTCTCTTGGACAAAGTCCGCGCAACGAAGAACAACGCCGAGTTCTTCGACTTCATGCGCAGAGGCTGAGCAAGGCCGCTTCCAGGCCGCGCCCGGCGCCGGGGCTATCCCCGCCGACCCGGGGCCGCCTCCGGCAGGAGGCTCACGCTGCGGTTTTGCGCTTGTTCTGGTTGAGGATGTGCATGAGCAGCGCACGCAGGCGCGCGGGACGCACCGGTTTGTGCAGGACGGTGAAGCCGCCGGCGCTGAGCGCCTGGATGGTTTCCGGCGCGGTGTCGCCGGTGAGGATCACGGCCGGTACCTTGCTGGCCAGGCGCTCGCGCAGGAAGTTGACGACTTCGATGCCGTTGCGCGCGCCGGGCAGGCGGAAGTCGCACAGAATCAGGTCGGGCATGCGTTCCGCCAGCTCGGCGGTGGCGAGCACGTCTTCAGGGTTCTGGGCGGCGATGAGGTCCACGCCCCAGGCGTCGAACAACTCCTGCATGCCCTGAAGGATGGCCTGCTCGTCGTCCACCAGCATCACCAGGGTGTCGGCCGGGAAGCCGGCGTCTGCCGCAGGCATGCGCACCTCGTGCGTCAGTTCGGCGGATCCCAGCGGCACCGCCAGGGAGAACACCGAGCCGCGCCCCGGCCGCGAATGCACTTCGACGCGGCAGCCCATCAGGCGCCCCAGGCGCGACACGATGGCGAGCCCCAGGCCCAGGCCCTTGGTGCGGTCGCGCTCCGGATTGCCCAGCTGCACGAATTCCTGAAAGACGATTTCGAGCTTGTCCTGCGGGATGCCCAGACCGCTGTCCCACACCTCGATGCGGATCTGGCGGCTGCGCCGGCGCCAGCCCACCAGGACGCCGCCTTTTTCCGTGTAGCGTATGGCGTTGGACACCAGGTTGAAAAGAATGCGCTCCAGCAGCAGGGGGTCGCCGTAAAGATGGAAGGGCGCCGGACGGATGCGCAGGCACAGGCCCTTCTCCGCGGCCAGGGCGGCGAATTGCTGGCGGATGCGCGCGGCCAGGCGGTCGGCGGCGAAGTGCTCGGGTTTCACCTCGATCACGCCGGCGTCGAGGCGCGAGATGTCGAGCAGGGTGTTGAACAAGGTCTCCATGGCGGCGGCGGAGGCTTCGATGTGTTCCACCAGGGTGCGCACTTCCGGGTAGTTGATGCGCGCCTTGAGGGCTTCGACGAACAGGGTGAGGGCGTGCAGAGGCTGGCGCAGGTCATGGCTGGCCGAGGCGAGAAAGCGCGATTTGGCCATGTTGGCGCGTTCGGCCGCCTCTTTTTCGGAGGCCAGGCGCGCGGTGGCGTGCGCCACGCGCACCTCCAGGTCGGCCTGGTGCGCCTGCAGCGCTTCGGCCATGCGGTTGATGCCCTCGGCCAGCACGCCGATTTCGCCGCTCTCGCCTTCGCGCACGCGCACCGCCAGCTCGCCTCCGGCGATGCGGTCCACGGCGCGCGAGATGCCGCGGATGCGCTGCGTCAGGCGGGTGGAGAGCTGCCAGGCGACGAGCGCGGCAAGGGTCAGCACGATCAGCATGACGCCGCCGGCGCGCATCAGGGTGCGCGTCTTGTAGGCGGCGATGGGCACCGTGTCTATGCCCACCAGCGCATAGCCCAGGGTCTGCGGCGCGCCGGAGCCGCGGCGGTCGAAGTCGGCGAGCGGCGCGGGCGGCGGCAGGCGGATGGGCTGCGCGGCGTAGATCATGTTGCGCGTGGTCTGGCGCCCTTCATGCAGCAGCCGTGCCGGCACTCCTCCCGGCGGCAGCGTGCCGGCCCAGGTCAGCGTCTCGCCGCTTTTGGACAGCACGGCGGCAAAGGCCAGGCTGCCCTGGCGGCGCTCCTCCCCCACCACCCGGCTGAGCAGCGCGAATTCGCCGCTGAACAGCGCGTATTGGGCATTCGCGGCCAGCAGGTGGGCGGCCTGCACGGCGCGCACGCCGGCCTCGCGCTCGGTGGCCGTGACGCTGCGGTTGCTGAAGAACAGGGTGAGCGTCGCCGCGGTGAACAGCAGGGGTATGACGACGATGCTGAGAATGCGGAAGCGGATGCCGTTCCACGGGCGCCGGCGCCGCGTCGCGCGCGGCTCAGGCACGGCGTCCCGGATAGGGCCGGTGGGAGCCGGAGTCGACCAGGCCCAGGCGGCGCGCGGCGATGACCGCCTCGGTGCGGTTGCTGACGCCCAGCGCGCGGAATATGGCAGCCATGTGGATTTTTACCGTGCCTTCGGTGAGATCCAGGGCGCGCGCGATGACCTTGTTGGGCTTGCCTTCGGTCAGCAGCGCGAGCACCTGGCGCTGGCGCGTGGTGAGGCCGACCTGCTCGCTTTCCGGCCGGCTGGCCTCTTCGCCGGTCAGGGCCGGCGCCTCGGGCACGAACATGCCGCCGCCGAGCACGCCGCGCAGGGCGCCCAGCATGATGGGCGCCGGGTAGGATTTCGGAATGTAGCCGAGCGCGCCCGCGGCCATCACCGACTTCATGTCGCGCACGGATTCCGACGCCGTCAGGATCACCAGCGGGATTTCGGGGAACTGCTGGCGGAAGGCCGCCACGGCCTCCTGGCCGGGCATGCCGGGCATGTAGAGATCGACCAGCGCGAGATCCAGGTCGGGATGCTGGGCCGCGATGCGGAACACGCCGGGGAAATCGGGTGCATCCAGTATCTCCACGCGCGCGTCCAGTTGGCTGAGCACATGGCGCACGCCATCGCGGAACAGCGGGTGGTCGTCGGCGAGCAGGATTTTCATGCCGCGGAATCTCCAGAGTCCATGGTGTTGGCCGTGGCGTGATTGGCCATGGCGTGCAAGTGTAGCAAGAGGCGCGCGCTACCACGAAAGAGATATGGCGCATCGCCCGAGGCCTCTCTACGATGCATATCAGCGTGCATGTGCATGCTAGTTCTCCGCAACGAGACGGCGCCTAGCCGTCTCCTCCGGTTGGCCGAGCCCCCCAAGGGTTCGGCTTTTTTTTGTGCGCGGTTATCATACGCCGGCATGCGCAATTCCGCGCACGGACGCCGCGCGACGCGGTTTTCCCAGCCATGAGCAAACCCGCCGACCTCGCCGAACATACGCTGCAATCGGAAACGGTGTTCCAGGGACGCCTGCTGCACGTCAAGCGCGACCGTGTGCGGCTGCCCGACGGCGCGGAATCGACGCGCGAATACATCGTGCATCCGGGCGCCGTGGTCATCCTTGCGCGCTTCGACAACGGCGACGTGCTGCTGGAGCGCCAGCACCGCTATGCCCTGCACCGGGATTTCTTCGAGCTGCCGGCCGGCAAGCTGGGCCCCGGCGAGGAAGCGGAGGACTGCGCGCGCCGCGAACTGGCGGAAGAGACTGGCTACGCCGCGGCGTCCTGGCGTCGCCTCGCCACCCTCTACCCCTGCATCGGCTATTCCGACGAGCGCTTGGTGTATTTCGTCGCCGAAGGCCTGCAAGCCGGGGCGCCGCGGCGCGACGACGACGAATTTCTGGAAGTGCTGCGCCTGCCTTTCGCGCAAGCCCTGGCCTGGATACGCGACGGCGGCATCTGCGACGCCAAGAGCGTGGCGGGCTTGCTGCTTTTGCGCGAGGGCGCGGGCGGATAAAATGGGATTTTGACCGAGCCAGTCATGAGCGCCCTGAAAAACGACACCTTGCTGCGGGCGCTGCTGCGCGAACCCGTCGCCTACACGCCAGTCTGGCTCATGCGCCAGGCGGGCCGCTACTTGCCCGAATACAATGCCACGCGTGCGCGCGCCGGCAGCTTTCTCGCGTTGTGCCGCAATCCCGATCTGGCCACCGAGGTCACGCTGCAGCCGCTGGCGCGCTTTGCGCTGGACGCGGCGATTTTGTTTTCCGACATCCTCACCGTGCCCGACGCCATGGGCCTGGGGCTTTATTTCGTCGAAGGCGAAGGACCTCGCTTCGAGCGCCCGCTGCGGGAGGAATGGGCCATCCGCGACCTGCGCGCGCCCGACCCCGTCGCGCATCTGGGCTACGTGCTCGATGCGGTGCGCCAGATCCGCCGCGCGCTGGACGGTGCGGTGCCCCTCATCGGCTTTTCCGGCAGCCCTTACACCCTGGCCTGCTACATGGTCGAAGGCGAGAGCTCCAGTGATTTCCGCCATACCAAGACGCTGCTCTACCGCCGCCCCGACCTGCTGCACCGCATCCTGGAAGTGAACGCCCGCGCGGTGACCGATTATCTCAACGCCCAGATCGAGGCGGGTGCCCAGGCGGTGATGATATTCGACACCTGGGGCGGAGCCCTCACGCCTCATGCCTACCGGGAGTTTTCCCTCGCCTACATGGGGCGCGTACTCGACGGCCTCAAGCGCGAACGCGAGGGCCGGCGGGTGCCCAGCGTCATTTTCACCAAGGGCGGCAGCTTGTGGCTGGAGGACATGGCCGCCATCGGCTGCGATGCGCTCGGGCTGGACTGGAGCGTGGATCTGGGCAGCGCGCGTCGGCGCGTCGGGGACAAAGTGGCTTTGCAGGGCAATCTCGATCCCGCCGTGCTGCTGGGCGGTGCGCAGGCAGCGGAGAGCGAAGCGGCGCGCCTGCTGGCCGCCTACGGCCAAGGCAGCGGCCATGTCTTCAATCTGGGACATGGCATCTCCCAATACACGGTGCCGGAAAACGTCTCGGCGCTGGTCGATGCGGTGCGCCGATTGAGCCCCGCCTACCACGCCTGATTCCGGTTCCGCGTCGCCCCGCAGGGATGCTCGGGCCTGCCGAATGGCACTAAAACCGGGCATATCGAACTTCACTTATACACAAACACCTGTTTGCGGGAAAAAAATTTCTGCAATGCTATTGACATCCGTGCTTGTTTATATCTATATGATTGTTATTGGTTTTTTTGCGAGCACATTTTTTCGGCTCAGGGCACGAGTGGCTTGTTCAAGCCGTTTGGAAGGATTTCCAGCGAATAGCCCACAAAATTACCCACAGAATCTGTGAGTAAGCTAAAAAAGCCGATACAAGACAATTCATTACCCGTTAAATCGTGAAATTGGCGCAGGAGTCGCCCCTAACTTCTGAGGTTCTGGTCCGCGTCGCCGTGGATGCGCCCCTGCATCGGTTTTTCGATTACCGGGCGCCGGCCATGCTGGCACCCGGCACGCTGGTGGCGGTGCCGCTGGGGCGCCGGCGCACGGTGGGCGTGGTGGTCGCCAGCGGCGTGGCTGCACAGATCGATGCCGCCCGCATCCGGCCCATCGAGCAAGCGCTGACCGACCGTCCCGTTCTTGCGCCCGCGCTCATGGATCTGGCGGCGTTTTGCGCGCGCTATTACCACCACCCCATGGGCGAAGTGCTCGCCGCCGCGCTGCCGCCGCGCCTGCGCGATCCGAAGCCTTACCGCCCCGTGCGCGCGCACGTGTCGCTCACCGCCGCCGGGCGCGAGGCGCTTGCGCGCCTGCCCGCGCGCGCGCGGGCGCGCCGCGGCGTGCTGGAATGGCTGGCGCAGCACCCCGGCGCGACGCGCGAACAGCTGCGTGCGGCCCTGCCGAGGGCCGCGGCGTTGCTGCCGCAACTGGAGCGGCTGGGCTGGCTCGCGCGCGCGGCGGCTGCGGCCGCGGCGGCGCCGGCGGACAGCACCGGTCCGCCGCTCACGCCGGAGCAGGCCGCCGCGCTGCCGGTGCTGGAGGAAGGCCTGGGGCGCTTCGGCGCCTATCTTTTGCACGGCGTCACCGGCAGCGGCAAGACCGAGGTCTATTTGCGGCTGCTGCAAAGCGCGCTGGGCCAAGGCCGCCAGGGCCTGGTGCTGGTGCCGGAAATCGCCCTCACGCCGCAATTCGAGGCGGGCATGCGGGCGCGCTTTCCGGGGCGGCGCGTGGTGTCCCTGCATAGCGGACTGAGCGAAGGCGCGCGCGCCGAGCACTGGCTGGCTGCCGCCGAGGCCGATATCCTGCTGGGCACCCGCTCGGCGCTGTTCGCGCCTCTGCCGCGCCTGGGGCTGATCGTGGTGGACGAGGAGCACGATGCCTCCTTCAAGCAGCAGGAAGGCCTGCGCTATTCGGCGCGCGACCTGGCCGTGGTGCGCGCGCGCCAGGCCGGTATACCCGTCGTCCTGGGCAGCGCCACGCCCTCGCTGGAAAGTTGGCAGCAGGCCGAGCGCGGGCGCTACCGCCGCCTCACGCTGGAGCAGCGCGCCGTGCCCGGGGCGCTGCCGCCGCGCGCGCGCCTGGTCGACCTGCGCCGCGAGCCCTGCACGGGCGGCCTGGCGGCGCCGGTGCGGGAGGCCTTGCAGGAAAATTTCCACGCCGGCAGGCAAAGCCTCGTGTTCATCAACCGGCGCGGTTATGCGCCCGTGCTTTATTGTCCGGGATGCGGCTACGTGCTGCCCTGCCACCGCTGTTCCGCGCGCCTGGTCTGGCACCGCTCCAGCGCGCGCCTCAAGTGCCACCATTGCGGACACCAGGAGGCCGTGCCGGCGGCCTGCCCGCAGTGCGGCCAGCCCGATCTGGTGCTGCTGGGCCAGGGCACGCAGCGCGTGGAAGAGGCCCTCGCCGAGCTGCTCCCCCGTGCGCGCATTCGCCGCATCGACCGCGACAGCATGGCCGGGCGGGAGTGGGCCGGCTTCGGTGAGGCCATGCGTGCCGGCGAGATCGACGTGCTGGTGGGTACGCAGATGCTGGCCAAGGGCCACGATTTCCCCGCCCTCTCGCTGGTCGTCATCCTGGACGCGGACGGCGCGCTGTACAGCCCAGATTTCCGCGCCGAGGAGCGCCTGTTCGCCCAACTGCTGCAAGTTGCCGGACGCGCCGGCAGGCATGGCGAGACAGGCCATGTGCTGCTGCAGACGGCCTTTCCCCAGCACCCGCTGTATGCCGAATGGCTGGCCGGCGACTACGCGGCCTTCGCGCGCCGCCAGCTCGCCGAGCGCGCGCGCCTGGGCTTGCCGCCTTTCATGCACCAGGCGGTGCTGCGCGCCGAGGCGCCGCGCATGGAAAACGCCATGCGTTTTCTGGCGCGCGCCGCGGATGCGGCGACGGCGCCGCGCGGCGTGCGCCTGCTCGCGCCGGCACCCGCCGGCATGCCCCGGCTGGGCGGTCTGGAGCGCGCGCAATTGCTGGTGCAGGCGGCCGATCGCGCGGCCCTGCACCGTTACCTGGAATCCTGGCGCCCGGTGCTGGAGACGTTGCGCCCGCAGGTGGCCCGTTGGCATCTGGAAGTGGATCCGCTGTTTTCCTGAGGCTCCGGGTAGAATGCCTACGGCAATCACGAACCCGGACTGCCCATGTCCCGCACCTTCAGCTTCGAATTCTTCCCCCCCAAGACGCCGGAAGGCGTGGACAAGCTGCGCGCCACGCGCGACGCCCTGGCGCGCCTGGCGCCCAAGTTCTTCTCCGTGACTTTCGGCGCTGGCGGCTCCACCCGCGATCGCACCCTGGAAACCGTGCTGGAAATCCAGGCGCAAGGCCTTGCCGCCGCCCCCCATCTGTCCTGCATCGGCTCCAGCCGCGAAGGCATACGCGAGCTGCTCGCCACCTATCAAAGCCGCGGCATCCGCCACATGGTGGCTCTGCGCGGCGATCTGCCTTCGGGCATGGTGGGCGTGGGGGAATTCAACTATGCCAACGAACTGGTGGCCTATATCCGCGAAACCACGGGCGACTGGTTCCACATCGAAGTGGCCGCCTACCCCGAAGTCCATCCGCAGGCGCGCAACTACGAGGCCGACCTGCAGCACTTCGCCGGCAAGGTGAAGGCGGGCGCCGACTCCGCCATCACCCAATATTTCTTCAACGCCGACGGCTATTTCCGCTTCGTCGACGAAGCCGGGAAACGCGGCGTGCACATCCCCATCGTGCCGGGCATCATGCCCATCAACAATTACATGCAGCTCGCCCGGTTTTCCGATGCCTGCGGGGCGGAAATCCCGCGCTGGCTGCGCAAGAAGCTGGAAAGCCTGGGCGACGACACCGCATCCATCAAGGCGCTGGGCCTCGACGTGGCGACCGATCTGTGCGCCCGCCTGCTGGAGGGCGGCGCGCCGGGCCTGCATTTCTACACCATGAACCAGGCCGGCCCGACGCTGGAGATCTGGCGGCGGCTGGGATTGTAGACTTTGTTTTTCTACTCGTTCGCCGGACGCCAGCGCTTGAGCAGCAGGGCGTTGCTTACCACGCTCACGCTGGAGGCCGCCATGGCCAGTCCGGCGACCACGGGGCTCAGATAGCCCAGCGCCGCGAGCGGGATGCCCACGACGTTGTAGACGAAGGCCCAAAATAAATTCTGGCGGATTTTCGCGCGCGTGCGGCGGGCGATGTCCAGGGCCTGGGGCACCAGGCGCGGGTCGCCGCGCATGAGGGTGATGCCGGCGGTGTGCATGGCGACGTCGGTGCCGCTGCCCATGGCCAGACCGACGTCGGCCGCGGCCAGCGCCGGCGCGTCGTTGATGCCGTCGCCCACCATGGCCACCACGGTGCCATTCTGCTTGAGCTGCGCCACGACCTCGGCCTTGCCTTCCGGCAGCACTTCCGCGTGCACTTCGTCTATGCCCAGGGCACGGGCGGCGGCCGCGGCGCTGCCGTGGTTGTCGCCCGTGAGCAGCGCGGTTTTGACGCCCAGCTTGTGCAGTTCGGACACGGCCTGGGCCGCCCCGGGCTTGACCGGATCGCCGAACGCGATGAGGCCCAGCAGCGATCCGTCTCGGCTGAGCCAGGCAAGGCTCCTGCCTTCGCGTTCGAGGGCTTGCGCCGCCGCCTCCAGCGGGGCGCCGGAGATGTCCGTTTCCGCCAGCAGGCGGCGGCTGCCCAGGCGCAAGGCTGCGCCCTCGACCTCGCCCTCCACGCCGCGTCCGGGGAGGGCGCGGAAGCCTTGCACGGACAGGGGCCGTTTATCCGCCCCGAACGCGCGCATCACAGCCCGTGCAAGCGGGTGTTCGCTGCCCTGTTGCAGCGCCGCGGCCAGTTCCAGAACGCGCTCGGACGTGACACCCGGCGCCGCTTCGATCGCCACCACCTCGGGCTGGCCGGCGGTGAGCGTGCCGGTCTTGTCGAACACCACGACCTTGACGCGATGCGCGGTTTCCAGCGCCTCGGCGTCCTTGATGAGAATGCCGCGGCGCGCCGCCGCTCCGGTGCCCACCATGATGGCGGCGGGCGTGGCGAGCCCCAGGGCGCAAGGGCAGGCGATGACCAGCACGGAAACGGCATGGATGATGGCCTGCTGAGCGGGCGCGCCGCTCAAGAGCCAGCCCAGCAGGGTGAGCAGGGCGATGATCAGCACCACCGGGACGAAGACGGCGCTGACCTTGTCCACCAGGCGCTGGATGGGGGCCTTGGCGGCCTGCGCGTTCTCCACCAGGCGGATGATGCGCGCCAGGGTGGTTTCCGCCCCCACGGCGGTCACTTCCGCGGCCAGCAGCCCTTCGCCGTTGATGGCGCCGCCTGTCAGGGAATCCCCCATGCCGCGCGAGCGGGGCAGGGGCTCGCCGGTGAGCAGGGATTCGTCCACATGGCTGGTGCCTTCGGTGACCCTCGCATCGGCAGGAATGCGCTCGCCCGGCCGGATCACCATCACGTCGCCGATTTGCAGGCGGGCGAGCGGCACTTCGACTTCGGCGCCATCGCGGCGCACGCGCGCCGCGTCCGGGCGCAAGGCCTGCAGCGCGCGGATGGCATCCGCCGTGTGGCGCTTGGCGCGGGCTTCCAGCCATTTGCCCAGCAGCACCAGGGTGATGACCACGGCCGAGGCCTCGAAATACAGGTGATGAGGGTCGGCACCTTTGAACAGCAGATAAGCGCTCAACCCCCAGGCCGCGCTCGTGCCCAGCGCCACCAGCAGGTCCATGTTGCCGCTTTTGGCCTTCACCGCCTTCCAGCCGGCGATATAGAAACGCGCGCCGAGCCAGAACTGCACCGGGGTGGCGAGCAGCAATTGCAGCCAGCCCGGCAGCATCCAATGTACGCCGAAAGGAAGCGTCAGCATGGGGGCCAGCAGAGGCAGGGAGAACAGCGCCGCCAAGGCCACGGCGCGGCCTTCGCCGGCATGATGCGGGGCGGCTGCGGGCTGGTCTTCCGCCAGCGGCTGCGCGGCATAGCCTGCCTGCGCCACGGCGGCGAGCAAGGCATCGATGTCCAGGCCGGGCAGGTGGCGCACGCGCGCCGACTCGGTGGCCAGGTTGACACTCGCGCTCTTCACGCCGGGGGCTTTCAGCAGGGCCTTTTCCACGCGCGCCACGCAGGACGCGCAGGTCATGCCTTCGATGGACAGGCTGGTTTCCACCTCGCCGACTTGGTAGCCGGCGGTTTCGATGGCGCGCGCCAGGGCGCCGGCGTCGGCCGCACCTTCCACCGTAGCGGCTTCGGTGGCGAGATTGACGCTGACCTTGCTCACCCCCGGCACCCGCGCCAGCGCCTTTTCCACGCGCGCCACGCAGGAGGCGCAGGTCATGCCCTCGATGGGCAGCACGATGGGGGCTGGGGCGGAGGCGAAATGTGCTCGCGTGTTCACGGGGTTACTTCAATTTGGGTGGGTACGCTGCCAGCATGCACCTTCCCTCGGCAGGAAGGTCAAGCGCTTTTTTGCTGCCGAGAATTCAGGCGGCTGCGCTGCGCCGGGTGCGCAGAACCCTGCCCAGCACGTCCACGCAAAAATCGACGTTCTCTCCGCGGCTGGCATGACCCATGAGGCCGATGCGCCAGACCTTGCCGGCGAGTGCCCCCAGGCCGGCGCCGATCTCCAGATTGAACTCGTCGAGCAAACGGCTGCGCACGGCGGCATCGTCCACGCCTTCCGGCAGGCTCACTGCATTGAGCTGGGGCAGGCGATAGGGTTCCGCGACCACGAACCTGAGCCCCAGCGCTTCCAGCCCGGCCTTGAGTTTCTCGTGGTTGCGGGCATGGCGCTGCCAGGCCTGCTCCAGGCCCTCCTCGCACAGCATGACCAGGGCTTCGTGCAGGCCGTACATGGGGTTGATGGGGGCGGTATGGTGGTAGGTGCGCTTGCCGGCGGATTGCCAGTAGCCCAGCACCAGGTTCAGATCCAGGAACCAGCTCTGCACCGGAGTCTTGCGGGCCTTGATCCTGGCGATCGCTTTTTCGGAAAAAGTCACGGGCGAGAGTCCCGGCGTGCAGGACAGGCATTTCTGGCTGCCCGAGTAAGCCGCGTCTATGCCCCAGGCATCGATGCGCACCGGCGTGCCGCCCAGCGAGGTGACGCAGTCCATGATCGTGAGCGCGCCGTGCCGCTGCGCGATGCGGCTCAGTTCGGCAGCGTCGCTCTGCGCGCCGGTGGAGGTTTCGGCGTGGACAAAGGCCAGGAGCTTTGCGTCCGGATGGGCGGCAAACGCGGCCTCGATCTTGGCCGTGTCGACCGGCGCGCCCCAGGCGTCTTCCACTACCACGGGCACGCCGCCGCAGCGCTTGACGTTTTCCAGCATGCGGCCGCCGAAGACGCCGTTGACGCAGACGATCACCTTGTCGCCCGGCTCGATGAGATTGACGAAGCACATTTCCATGCCGGCCGAGCCGGGCGCGGACACCGGGAAGGTGAGCGCATTCTCGGTCTGGAAGGCATAGCGCAGCATGGCCTTGATCTCCTCCATCAGATCCACGAAGCGCGGGTCCAGATGCCCGATGGTGGGGCGGGCCATGGCATCGAGGATGCGCTGGGGCACGTCGGAGGGGCCGGGGCCCATGAGGACGCGGCGCGGGGGCTGGAAGGAAGCGATCTTGGGAGCAGTCATCATGGCCAAACCCGAGTAAAAGACTCGGATTTTACTTCAGTCCGCGCGCGATCGTATGGCCCATGAAGCGCGCGCCATGGCCGCTTGACTTCTCCCTTCAGCCGGAGGGGGTATCCCTTCTCTTCCTGAGAGAAGGTGCGCGCAGCGCCGGATGAGGGATGCCGCACGCGGGTGGGGCTATTTTTTCCGCCTGCGATGGGCGATGAGCAGCACCACTATCCCCAGGCCCACCAGCGGCAGCGTGGCCGGCTCGGGTATGGTATGGGGTTGCGGGAGGAAGGCTGCCCAGGAATTCAGGGACACCAAGGAAAGCAGAAGCGTCGCCCAGATTTTCATGTGTAATTCTCCGCGATTATAGGGATATCCGATGCTTAAGCATTAATCCGGCCAGCTTTAATATTCTCGTTGAAACAATAGGTTGAGAACGGCGCCGCGAGCCTGCCCGGGATTGGGATGTAAAGAAAGCCGACAAGTCTGTAAGGCAAGTCGACACCACCCGTCGTCAATGCAGTTTGACTCGCGGCTGCGTCGAGCGGGCGATCATGCGCGCGAGCAGGCTCAGGAACACGCGGCTAACGCCATTGAGCACCATGAGGTGCTTCTGGTACAGGAACCAGTACATGAAGCGGGCGAACAGGCCGTGCACCATCATGCCTCGGCCGCCGACCTTGCCCATCAGGTTGCCCAGCACTTCGTAGCGCCCCAGCGAAACCAGGGAGCCGAAATCGCGGTATTGAAACTCCAAGGCGGGCTTGCGCGCCGTGAGCTGGCGTTGGAGGGATTTGGCCAGCAGCGTGGCTTGCTGGTGCGCGGCCTGCGCACGCGGCGGCACGAGGGTGCCGGGCTCGCGCCCGAGCCAGGGGGCGGCGGCGCAGTCGCCCAGCGCATAAATGTGTTCGTCCTGGCCGGTGCGCAAGGTGGCATCGACCACCAGCTGGTTCATGCGGTTGGTTTCCAGGCCCAGATGGGCGAGAAAATCCGGGGCCTTGATGCCGCCGGCCCACACCGTCACCAGTGCCGGCAGGCGCTTGCCGCTGGCGGTGAGCACCGCGTCCTTCTCTATTTTCACGACGCGCTCGTTGCACAGGATTTCGATGCCCAGGCTGGCGAGCTTGGCGTGCACGGCCGCCGAAAGCGCTTCCGGCAATCCCGGCAGGATGCGCGGCGTGGAACTCACCAGGGTGATGCGGATGCGGCCGGGGTCGATCTTGTCCAGACCGTAGGATACGAACTCGCGCACCGTCTGGTGCAGCTCCGCGGCCAGCTCCACGCCCGTAGCGCCGGCGCCGACGATGACGATGTCCAGCGGCTCCTGGCCGTCGAGGATCTGGCAGTGCACGCTCGCGGCCAGCAGGCGGCGATGGAAGCGGCGGGCGTCGCGCGGCTCGTTGAGCGGCCAGGCGTACTCCTTGACGCCGGGGATGCCGAAATCGTTGGTGACGCTGCCCACGGCCAGCACCAGGGTGTCGTAGGGAATGATGCGGCGCGGGCTGACCTCGTTGCCGTCCTCGTCCAGGGTGGGGGCCAGATAGATCTCGCGCCGGGTGCGATCCATCCCTTCCATGGTGCCGAAGCGGAAGCGGAAATGATGCGCCCGCGCCTGGCCCAGATAAGTGACTTCGTTGTCTTCCAGGCGCAGGGTGCCGGCGGCCACTTCGTGCAGCAGGGGCTTCCAGAGATGGTGCAGATATTTGTCCGCCAGGAAGATTTCGGCCTGGCCGCGCCGGCCCAGCGTATCCCCCAGCCGGGTGACCAGTTCCAGCCCGCCGGCGCCGCCGCCCACCACGATGATGCGGTGCAGGTCGCTCTCCCGCGCCAGCAGCTTGCCGCCCAGTTCGCCCGTAGGCGCGTCGCCGCGCGGCAGGAAGTCGAGCGGCGCGGCGCGCTCGGGGAACACATTGCTGTGGAATTCGGTCATGGTGCGTAAACCTCCTGTAGAAGACGCTGTACGCCCCGGGTGCTCGCTTGGTGCGCGGAAATATCCGGGTTACAACCCGTAACAGGCCGCTTACAAGGCCGCGTCAACGGCGCGGCGCCCCCACCGTTGATGGGCATGAACCCGGACAAAAGGTTCAAACCCCTCTCAACCGTATCGAAGGAGCCGTCATGCAAGCCACCAAACTCGCCGTCATCGCCTTTGCCGCCCTGCTGGGGGCCGGCGCCCTGCCCTCGGCCTATGCCGACACCGCCTTTGCGGCCCAGCACCCCCGCCGCGACCAGGTGAACGACCGCCTGCAGATGCAGCATCGCCGCATCCATCATGAAGTGAGGGAAGGTGAGATGGGCCGCGCCAAGGCCATGCGGCTGCACCGCGCCGACCGCCGCGTGCGTCTGGAAGAGCGGCGCTTCGCCGCGCGTCATCACGGCATCATCACGCGCCCCGAGCAGGCCCGCCTCAATCGTCAGGAAAATCGCATCAGCCATCGCATCGGCAAATAACCGGCAAGTCGTTCGCCGGCACGGGCGGCCGTCGGCCGCCTTTTTTACGCCTGTCATATTGAAATATTATTATTTACTAATATATACTCTCCGGAACAAAGCTGCTCTGTGCCGAATGCATATTATCCGGCAAATTGCGGCCTTTGCGGAAACCGGGGCGCCATGCGAGGCGCGGCTGGCGGGCAAGGGATCAAGCCCTGGCAAGCTGTCGGTTTTTGCTATTTCTCCGCGCCTCTGCGGTGAGGTATTTAGCGTGAAACAACGCGCAGCGTTGCCGCGTCCCCCTCGCCCTCTGGGAGAGGGCTGGGGTGAGGGAAACGGACAGGGCGATAAGAGCGTTTCATGATTTGGGGCGGCGATTCGCCATGTCCGTTAGGATCACTCGAAAATGCGCGGCGTGCGCCGCCCCGCGGAACGGGCGGGACGCGAATTGATTGGGAGGGCGTTTGTGAGCTGGGCGCTGTCAAGGTTTGCCGTATTTGCGTTGATCGGGCTGCTGCCGTGGCCTGCGGGCGCGGCCACCCTGGATTTCAGCCAGGCGGTGGCTGTGGCGCTGCGCCAGAATCCCTCTCTCATGGCCGCCCAGGCCGCCGAGGCGCAGGCGCGTGCCGGGCTGGCCCAGGCCCAAGGCGCCCGCTTCCCCAAGGTGGTTGCCTCTCTCAACGCCACGCGCACCGACGACGCCCTCAACGCCTTCGGCCTCAAGCTCGCCCAGCGCCGCGCGACCTTCAACGATTTTGGCGCGGCCCAGTTCAGCGGTCCGTCCGCTCTGGGCATCGCGCCGCAAAATCTCAACTACCCTGGGGCGGTGAACAACTTCGACACCCGGCTGGAAGCGCAGCTGCCGCTGTACACGGGCGGCAAGCTGACCGGCTACCTGCGCCAGGCCGAGGCCATGGTGCGCGCCGCCCAGGCCGGCGATGCGGCCGCGCAGCAGCAGGTCATCTACCACGTGCTGGAGGCCTATGACGGGGTTTACACCGCGCGCGCCTACCAGGCCGTCACCGCCCAGGCCTTGCAGGCCGCGCAAAGCCAGTTGCGCATAGTGCAAAGCCTGTACCGCCAAGGGGTGGTGGTGAAAAGCGATCTGCTGTCGGCGCAGGTCAACGTCGAAGACATGAAACTCAAGCAGGACGAGGCGGCCGACCTCGAAGCCCGCGCCATGGACGGCCTGCATGTCGTGCTGGGTCTGCCGCTGGAGGAACGGATCGAACTAGGGCCCGCCGTGGACGTGAGCATGCCCGCCGGCGATCCGGCCGCCTGGGCACGCGAGGCCCAGGCTCAAAACCCGCAGATCGCCGCCCTGCGCCATCAACTGGCCGCCGCAGGCGACAAGGTCACGGTGGCGCGCGCCGACCTCTATCCCCAGGTCGGGCTGTTGGCGCGCTACGACTGGAACGATCCCCATCTGGGTTTTGCGGCGCCCAGCTACACCCTGGGCGGGCAGTTGAGTTGGACCGTGTTCGACGCCGGGGTGACGCGCGGCGCCATCGATCAGGCCCAGGCCGCGCGCATGGAAACCGCCGCCAAGCTGCGCCAGGCCGAGGCCGAGCTGGCGATGCGCGTGCAGGAGGCCTACCGCAAGACGCGCGAGGCGCAGCGCCAGGTGGAAGTGCGCAGCCTGGCGGCCGCGCAAAGCACAGAGGCCGCCGGCATCGTCGCCAAGCGCTATGCCGGCGGCCTGGCCACCCTGGCGGAAATGCAGGGCGCCCAGGCGCAACTCGACCGCGCCCGCGCCGACCTGGTGGCCGCGCACGCCCAGGTCAACCTGCAGCGCGCCGCCCTCAAGCTCGCCCTCGGACAACTGGATACGCGACATCTGCCATGAACACCTTACCCCGCTTCCAACGCATGCTCGTCCTCGCCGCGACCGCGCTGCTGTCAGCCTGCGGCCACCAGGAAAGCGCCACGGCGCCCGCCGCCGCGCGCAGCGTAGCGGCCCGCACCCTGACGCTCACTGCGGCCGACCAGGTCAGCCGCACGGATCTGCCCGGCGTGGTGGTCGCCGCCCGGCAGGTCCAAGTGGCCTCCCGCCTCATGGGCTACCTCCGTGAGTTGAAGGTGCATGAGGGCGAGACCGTGAAAGCGGGGCAGCTCCTGTTCGTGGTCGATCCCACGGACGTGCAGGGCCAGGTGGCGCAGGCGCGCGCGGGATTGGCGCAGGCGCAGGCGAACTTCGCCAACGCGCAATCCGACTACGAGCGCTTCGGCAAGCTCTACCGCGAAGAGGCCATTCCGCGTCAGCAATGGGATCAGGTGAAGCTGCGCCATGACGTGGCGCGCGAGCAGCTCGCCGCGGCGCGCGCGGGCTACGGCACGGCCGGCGCGCAGTTGCGCTATTCCTCGGTCACGGCGCCCATCGGCGGCATCGTCGTGCAGAAGCTGGCCCATGCCGGCGACCTGGCGGCGCCGGGCCGCCCGGTGGTGGTGATCGAAAGCCCGGGCGAGCTGCAAGTGCAAACCCAGGTCAGCGACGCCGTGTACGCCTACGTCAAGATCGGCGCGCCGGTGAGCATCACTGCCCAGGGCCGCACATTGACCGGCACGGTGGTGCGCGCGGTGGCGGCGGCCGATCCGGTCAGCCACACCCATCTGGTGAAAATCGATCTGCCCGCCGGCAGCGGCCTGGATTCCGGCAGCTTCGTGCGCGTGGGCTTCGCCACGGGCAGCGCGCCGGCCCTCATGATACCGGCGGGCGCCGTGGTGGAGCGCGCCGGCATGACCGGCGTGTTCGTGGTGGGCAAGGACGGCACGGCGCATTTCCGCCTGGTGCGCCTGGGCGCGGCGAGCGGCGGCCAAGTCGCGGTGCAGGCCGGACTGGCCGGCGGCGAGACCATCGCCGTATCGGACACGGCGGCGCTGGAAAACGGCGTGAAGGTGAGCGGAGGCGCGCGTGGCTGAGCCTATGCCCATGAACATCGCCGGCAGGCTCGCGCGCGCCTTCATCGATTCCAAGATCACCGCCCTCATCATGCTGGCGGCGACCCTGGCGGGCCTGCTCGCGCTGTTCATCACGCCGCGCGAATACAACCCGCAGATCGTGGTGCCCGCGGCCAACATCCTGGTGGCCAAGCCGGGCGCCGGCCCGCGCGAGATCGAGAACCTGGTGGTCAAGCCGCTGGAAGCCATCATGAACGCGCAGGCCGGGGTGGATCACACCTACGGCTATGCCGCCAATGATTTCGGCGTCGTCACGGTGCAGTTCAAGGTGGGCGAGGACCAGGAAAAAAGCCTGGTGAAAATCTACAACCAGCTCATGCAGAACCTCGACCGCATCCCGCCCGGGGCCATGCAGCCGGTGGTCAAGCCCATCAACGTCGACGACGTTCCCATCCTCACCCTGACCCTGTCCTCGGCGCGCCTGGACGGCACGGCCCTGCGCGCAATCGCGGAAAAAATGCTGGTGCACCTGCGCGGCGTGCCGGGCGTGTCCTTCACCGAAGTGGTCGGCGGCGCGCCGCGCGCGGTGAACGTGTGGATCTCGCCCGCCAAGCTCGCCGCCGCGGGCATTTCGCTGGAGCAGGTGGACAAGATCCTGCAGGGCAACAATGCCGCGGCGCCCATCGGCAACGTAGTCAACGGCAACCAGGTCTCCCCGGTGCGCATCGACAGCTTCCTGGGCGATGCGCGCCAGGTGGGCGACATCATCATCGGCGCGCCCGACGGCAAGCCGGTGTACCTCAGGGATGTCGCAAGAATCGAGGACGGGCCGAAGCAGGTCGATTACCTTTCCCACTTCGCCTATGGGCCGGCGGCCAAGAACCAGCCGCGCGGCCGGGAGATGGCGGCGGTCACCATCGCCGTCGCCAAGAAATCCGGCACCAATGCGGTCGTCGTGGTCGACAACGTGCTCAAGAAACTGCACGCCATCGAGGCCTATGCCCTGCCGCAGGGCGTGCATGTCACGGTCACGCGCAACGATGGCGCCAAGGCCAACGATGCGGTGAACACACTGGTCGAGCACCTGGGCATCGCCATCCTCACGGTGTCCCTGCTCATGTGGTTCTTCCTCGGCTGGCGCGAAGCCGGCATCGTCACGCTCACCGTGCCGCTGACGCTGTTCGTGGTGCTGGTGGTGGACCTGATCTTCGGCCAGACTATCAACCGCATCACGCTGTTCGCCCTGATCCTTTCGCTGGGCCTGCTGGTGGACGGCGCCATCGTGGTGATCGAGAACATCCACCGCCACCTGCACGGCGGCCCGGTGAAGAATTTCAATTACACCGTGATCGCCGCCACCAACGAGATCGGCAACCCCACCAACATGGCCACGCTGGCGGTCATCCTGGCCTTCATCCCCATGGCCTTCGTGACCGGCATGATGGGGCCGTTCATGCGCCCCATTCCCATCAACGTGCCGGTGGCCATGCTCGCCTCGCTGTTCCTGGCCTACACCGTGGTGCCTTGGGCGGCGCGCCTGTGGCTGAGCAAGAAAGCCGAGCAGGCGGCGCTGGCGCACAGCGAGACGCTGGAGGAACGCGGCGCGCACGAGCAGGATTTTCTGCACCGCAGCTACCTCAGGCTGTTCACGCCGCTCATCGAGAACCGCAGCCGGCGCAATGTCATGTTCGTCGCGGTCTTCCTGCTGCTCCTGGGCGCCATGCTCATGCCCGCCTGGCAGTTCATCCGCCCCTCCGGCATGAACGGCCCGCTCTCGCCCATGGGCGTCGAACTCAAGATGCTGCCCAACGACAACACCAATACCTTTCTCGTCCAGATCGATACGCCGGCCGGCACGCCGCTGGAACAGACCGACACTGTGGCGCGCGCGGTGGGCGACGTGCTGGCGCAGAATCCCTACGTCACCGACTACCAGACCTTCGCGGGCATCCCCGCGCCCATCGATTTCGCTGCCCTGGTGCGCGGCGACATGATGAAGCGGGGCGACAACTTCGCCCAGATCCGCGTCAACCTGGTGGGCAAGGGCGAACGCGCGGAATCCTCGCATGAAATCGTGCAGCGGCTTTACGAACAGCTGGCGCCGCTGCGGGAAAAGTATCCGCACACCCGCATCAAACTGTTCGAAACTCCGCCCGGCCCGCCGGTGCGCGCCCAGGTCATGGCCGAGCTGTACGGGCCCGATTATGCCAAACTGCGTGCGGCAGCGCAGGACGTGAAGGCCGACTTCCGCAGAGTCTACGGACTCATGAACGTGGACGACTCGGTCACCGCGACCACGGACGCGTACCGCATCGTGGTCAATCGCGAGAAGGCCGCCCTGTCGGGCATCGTCCCGGGCCAGGTCGCGCAGCTTTTGCATGACTATGTCTCGGGCCTCGCCATCGGCGCCATCCACGACGACTCGGCCCTGGAGCCGGTGAGCATCGTCGTGCGCATTCCGCGCGCCGACCGGCAGTCGCCGCAGGACCTGCTGAACATCCCCGTGCAGAACGCGCAGGGCCGCGTTATTCCGCTGTCGGCCATCGCCACGGTCGAGCGCGTCACCGCGGCCAAGCCCATCTACACGCGCGACCAGCACCCGGTGGTTATGGTCGGCGGCGAGATGGTCCGCTCCAGCCCGGTGTATGCCGTGCTGAGCCTGGACAAGATGCTGGACAAAAAACCGCTGCCCTCGGGCGTGACTTTCACCACCGGCAACCTGGGCTTTAAGGACACGCCGGCCGACGGGCTCAAGGGCTATCAGTTGCTCTGGGGCGGCGAGATGCGCCTGACCCTGGACGTGTTCCGCGACCTCGGCTCGGCCTTCATGGTGGCGCTGGTGTTCATCTATCTGCTGCTGGTGGCCTATTACAAATCCTTCATCCTGCCCATGATCGTCATGGGGGCGATCCCGCTCACGCTCGTGGGGGTGTTCCCCGGCCATTGGCTCACCGGCCAGGCTTTTACGGCCACCTCGATGATAGGCGTCATCGCCCTGGCCGGCATCGTCGTGCGCAATTCGCTGCTGCTGATCGACTTCATTCTCGACTACCGCGCGCGCGGCTATGCGCTGAAGGAGGCGGTGGCCATGGCCGGCGCGGTGCGTTTGCGCCCCATCCTGCTCACCGCGCTGGCCATCGTGCTGGGCTCCGCCGTCATGGTCACCGATCCGGTGTTCGGAGGACTGGCCGTGTCCCTGATCTTCGGCACCTTCGCCTCCACCGTGCTGACGCTGGTGGTGATTCCCTTGCTGTACTACCTCTGGCAGGTCAGGGTGAAGAACCCGCCGCCGTCTTCAATGTCGTAAACTTCAACCTGGAGCATTTTCATGACCGTAGAACGCATCGTCCGCATCGTCGCCGGCTTTTTCGTCCTGTTGTCCCTCGCCTTGGGCGTGCAGGGCAGCCCGCTTTTCGTCAACAGCAATTTTCTCTGGTTCACCGCTTTCGTGGGGATCAATCTGTTCCAGTCCGGCTTCACCCGCTTGTGCCCGCTGGACAGCATCCTCAAGCGCTTGGGTGTGAAAGAGGGTTGCTCTCTCTGAGACTGGTTACATGACCCCCATGGAATTCGTGCAGCAGAACTACATGCTCATCGGCCTGGCCGCGGTGAGCGGCGGCATGCTGGTGTGGACCACCGTCGCCGACCGCGTTTCCGGCATCCCCAGCGTCGGCCCCGCGGAAGCCACCCGGTTGCTCAACGAGGATGCGGTGATCCTGGACGTGCGCGAAGACAAGGAATGGGCGGCCGGGCACATCCCGCGCGCCAGGCACATTCCCTTGAGCCAGCTCAAGGCGCGCGCCGGCGAGCTGGAGAAGTACAAGGGCCATCCCATCGTCATCAACTGCCAGAGCGGCAGCCGCTCGGCGCACGGCTGCCGCGTGCTGAAGAAGCTGGGCTTCCAGAAGCTCTACAACCTGGCGGGCGGCATGTCGGCCTGGCAGCAGGCCAATCTGCCCGTTGCCCGGAAATGATCCGGCGGCAGCGCCATTACCGGAGAGCTTCATGCCTCAAGTGACCATGTATTGCACGGCCGTCTGCCCCTACTGCGTGGCGGCGGAAAAACTCCTCAGCGCCAAGGGCGTGGGCGCAGTGGAAAAAATTCGCGTCGACCTCAAGCCCGAGCTGCGCGAGGAAATGATGCAGCGCACCGGGCGGCGCACCGTGCCGCAGATCTACATCGGCGACACGCACGTGGGCGGCTTCGACGATCTGTCCGCGCTCAATGCCGCGGGCGAACTGGACGCGCTGCTGGCGGGTTCCTGAAGCGCTCCCTTGAGTTTTGCGCGATGCATCCCCATGTACTCCGTGCGTGGGAATCGCGCAGCGGCGCCCTCACCCCCACCCCTCTCCCCGAAGGAGAGGGGCTTTAAACCTTCTCCCTCGGGGAGAAGGTGGCGCGCAGCGCCGGATGAGGGCCGCCGTCAGGCGGGCGCAGCGCCGGATGAGGGCCGCGGCGGCCTGGCGGTTCCGCCAGCGCACAACCTTGGAGAGCCATCATGGAACTGGTCTGCCCCCGTTGCGGCGCCGTCAACCGCGTTCCCGCGGAGCGCCTGGGCGATGATCCCAAATGCGGCAAATGCTCGGCGCCGCTGCTGCCGGGCGCGCCCGTCGATCTCGGGACGGCCGGTTTCGACAAATTCGTCGCCCGCAGCGAGCTGCCCGTGGTGGTGGATTTCTGGGCCTCTTGGTGCGGCCCCTGCAAGATGATGGCGCCCGTGTTCGCCCAGGCGGCGCACGAACTCAACACCTCGTTCCGTTTCGCCAAGGTGGAAACCGATCAGGAACAGGAACTGGCGGCGCGCTACGGCATCCGCAGCATCCCGACCCTGGTGGTGTTCCGCGCGGGACGCGAAGTGGCGCGCCAGCCCGGCGCCCTGGATGCCGGCCGGCTGAGAGCCTGGCTGGCGGCCGCAGCCCGAGCGGCCTGAGGGCGGCGCGGGGGCGGCAGTCACATTCCTCCAGTAGAATAAGCGTCTTTACCTGTCCGGGAACCGCTATGGCTGAAGAACAGCAAATGACATTCAACGTGGAGAAGCTCTACGTCAAGGATTTGTCCGTCGAAGTGCCCGGCGCGCCCGCCGTCTTTCTGGAGCAGGCCCAGCCGCAGATCGAGGTGCAACTGAACACCCAGTCCAGCCCGCTGGCCGCGGACGCCTACGAAACCCGCATCACCGTCACCATCACCGCCAAGGCGGAGGACAAGACCCTGTTCCTGGTGGAATGCACCCAGGCCGGCATCTTCCGCATCCTGGGCGTGCCGCAGGAGCAGATGCCCATGGTGCTGGGCATCGGCTGCCCCAACATCGTCTTCCCCTATCTGCGCGAGACCGTGTCCGACGTGGTGATCCGCGCCGGCTTCCCGCCCCTGCTGCTCAACCCGGTGAACTTCGAGGCCATGTTCATGCAGCAGCAGACGCAGCAGCAGGCCGGCCACAGCACGCATTGAGGCGGCCATGAAGCGCCTGCTGCCGCTGGTCCTGGCCGTTGCCGCCACGCCCGCCTGGGCGCTGGAATTCGCTTCCACCGACCAGGCCGCCATCCTCTACGACGCGCCCGCCAGCCAGGCCAACAAGGTCGCGGTGGTGAGCGCGGGCTATCCGCTGGAAGTGCTGGTGCGCTTGCAGGACTGGGTCAAGGTGCGCGACGCCACCGGCGCCATCGAATGGATCGCGGCCGGCGCCCTGGGCGCTCAGCCTACCGTCATGGTGAACGTGCCGCAGGCGACCATCCATGCCCAGCCCGGCGGCGCTTCGCCGGCCCTGTTCCAGGCCAACCAGGGCGTGGCCTTTCCCCTGCTCGGGCAAAGCGGCGGCTGGGCGCAGGTGAAGCTGCCCAACGGCGCCACGGGGTACCTGCGGCTCGGCGCCTTGTGGGGGGTATGAAGCTCGCCGTGCTGGGGGCCGGTGCCTGGGGCACGGCCCTCGCCGCGGTGCTTACGGAACGCCACGCGGTGCGCTTGTGGGCGCGCGATGCGCAGCAGGCCGCCGACATGGCGGCAAGGCGTGAAAACCGCCTCTACCTGCCGGGCCAGGCGCTGCCGCCGTCCCTGGCCGTGAGCGCCGATCTCGCCGCCGCCTGCGCCGGAGCCGACCTCTACCTCCTCGCCACTCCCAGCGCCGCGCTGCGCCCCTTGCTGCAGCGGTTGGCGCAAGGCCCCGGCCTCGAGCCCCTGCTGTGGGTGTGCAAGGGCTTCGAGCCCGTGAGCGGCCTGCTGCCGCACGAAGTGGTGGCCCAGACCCCGGCCGCGGCCGTGCCGCGCGCCGTGCTCTCCGGCCCCAGCTTCGCGCAGGAAGTGGCGGCGGGGCTGCCCACGGCGCTCACCCTGGCCGGCGCCGACCCCGCTTATCTCGCGCATCTGGCGGCCGATCTGCATACCGAGCGCCTGCGCCTGTACACCAGCACCGATGTGGTGGGCGTCGAAGTGGGCGGGGCGCTCAAGAACGTCATGGCCATCGCCGCCGGGATTTCCGACGGCCTGGGCCTGGGCCACAACGCGCGCGCGGCGCTGCTCACCCGCGCGCTGGCGGAAATGGCGCGCCTGGGGCATGCCCTGGGCGGCCGGCAGGAGACCTTCATGGGCCTGACCGGCATGGGCGATCTGATCCTCACCGCCACCGGCGATCTATCGCGCAACCGCCAGGTGGGCCTGGCGCTGGCGCAGGGGCGCAGGCTGGGCGACGTGCTGGAAAGCCTGGGCCACGTGGCCGAGGGCGTGCACAGCGTGCGCGAGGCGCGCGCGCTGGGGCAGCGCCTGAAAGTCGAACTGCCCATCACCGCGGCGGTGTACGAAATACTCTACGAAGGCGCCTCGCCCGCCGCGGAAGTGCAGCAGCTCATGCGGCGCGAGCTGAAGGCCGAGCAGGGCGCCTGAGCCGCGCCCCTCGCCCCGGCCCTTTCCCGGAGGGCGAGGGAGGCGCGGCAACGCCGCGCGTGGTTTCTCGTTAAAACCCGGCGAGATCGCAGCCCCAGGCCGCACGGTAGCGCGCGGCGATGTCCGCGCGCGCGGGCGCGTGGTTCTGTCCGCCGCGGTGCTCGATCTTGATCGCCCCCATCAGGCTGGCGAGCCGCCCCGTGGTTGGCCAGTCCCAGCCGCGCGCGATGCCGTACAGCAGGCCGGCGCGGAAGGCGTCGCCGCAGCCGGTGGGGTCCAGCACCTGCGCGGCCGGCGCCGCCGGGATGGCGAGGCAGGTGCCGTCGACGAAAAAGCGCGCGCCCTCCGCGCCGCGCGTCACCACCAGGCAGCGCACCCGCGTCGCCAGCTGCTCCAGGGCCTTGCCGGTGCGGCTTTGCAGCAGCTCCGCCTCGTAGTCGTTGAGCGTCAGGGTATCGGCCAGCTCGACGAATTCGAGCAGCTCCGCCGCGTCGAACAGCGGCATGCCCTGGCCCGGATCGAACACGAAGGGGATGCCCGCGCGATGGAACTGGCGCGCGTGCGCGAGCATGCCTTCGCGCCCGTCCGGCGAGACGATGCCCAGCACGATGCCGTGCGCCGCCGCGGCGTCGTTTTCGTGGGAGAAATTCATCGCCCCCGGATGGAAGGCGGTGATCTGGTTGTCGTCCAGATCCGTGGTGATGAAGGCCTGCGCCGTATAGGTGCCGGGCAGGCGGCGCACGCATTCGCGCGTGAGGCCCAGCTGATCCAGGCGGTCGGCATAGGGGGCGAAATCGTCCCCCACCGTGGCCATGATGACCGGCTCGCCGCCCAGCAGTTTCAGGCTGTAGGCGATGTTGCCCGCGCAGCCGCCGAACTCGCGGCGCATCTCCGGCACCAGGAAGGAGACGTTCAGCATGTGAATCTTGTCGGGCAGGATGTGGCGCTTGAACTGGTCCGGGAAGACCATGATGGAATCGAAGGCGAGGGAACCGCAGATGAGCGTGCGCATGGCGCTGGAGCCGGAAAAAAGCGCCATCTTAGCGAAGATGGCCGGGCGCAGGAATTGCCGCCGGCTTTTTCTTTGCGCTTCGGGAAGGATTTATTACTATGAAAATGCCCCTCCGAGGCGAGGGGCTTCGATCATGCAGATGGAGATGAAGAGATGACCGGCAGCCGCAAACCCACGAAGGCAGAGCATCGCATCGAGTCCACGGCGGGCGCGCCCGCGGAGCAGCGGGGGCGCATCGCCCTGGCCGCCTATTTCAAGGCCGAGGCCAGGGGCTTCGCCCCCGGGCACGAGCTGGAAGACTGGCTCGCGGCCGAGCAGGAAATCTCCAGGCGCAAGGCCGGCGCAGGCAAACTGACGGGGTAGGGCGCGGGGCGGCCGCCTGATCGGGCGGGCGTGTTGGCGGGGAGGCGTGTGCCGCGCCGGGGCGCGGAGCCTGCCGGAAATGGCGGGTGCGCGAGGGAGCTTGCTTGCCGGCGCCGCACCGGGCGCCGGCGGTGGGGTGGGGCGGTTACTTCTTCTTCTTGGGCTTGGACTTGGACACGCGCTCCTTGAAGCCGGCGCCGGCGGTGAACTTGGGCACCGTGGTCGCGGCGATCTTGATCTTCTCGCCGGTGCGCGGGTTCTTGCCTTCGCGGGCAGCGCGTGCGGAGGATTTGAAGGTGCCGAAGCCGACCAGGGTCACGGTGTCGCCGCCGGCGACGGCATTGACGATCTCGTCGATCGCCACGTCCAGCGCGCGCGCAGCGGCGGCCTTGGAGAGTTCGGCTTTGTCTGCCAGGGCTTCAATCAATTCGGACTTGTTCATTGGGTTCCTTTGATGAGGTCGTTGATGGGCCCGGATGAATTATCACCGGTTAGAAGGTTGCCCACGCGGGCGCAGGCGCAACCGTCGCATGCATTATGTCGGGTGATTCCAGGCAGGGCAAGCCTTTGCGGCCAATTCTGTCGTCGCGGAGCGACTTTTTTTCGTGCGGGCCGATTCAGGCCTGGCGCAGCGCATAGGTGATGAAGATATGCTGCGCGGCGTCTTCCTGGCGGCGGCCCGGCCGCGAGGTCTCCACGCGGTAGATTCCGCCCCGGCCCTCGCCGCGGAAATGCAGCACCAGATCCTCGCCGGGAGCGAACATCTGCTCGGCCGCCAGGATGATCCGGCCGGCCGTCTCCGGGCCGATCTGCGTGGCGCCGACGCCGGGATCGTGCGGGTCCGCGGCGCGCCGCACCAGGGCGGCCCGGGTCGCGAGCTGGCCGCGCTGGTCCAGGCGCAGGGACTCGGTTTTGCGCAAGAGCTCCTGGATGCGCGGGTCGTCGAAATCCACCTCGACCGACTTGGTGTAGATGTCCGACGGCGGCTTTTCCTTCATGGGCCTCCTTCAGTTGAAACAACGCGCAGCGTTGCCGCGTCCCCCTTATCCGGCGCCGCGCGCCGCCTTCTCCCGGAGGGGCGAGCGAACGGACCGGGCGGCAGGAGCGCTTCCTGCTTTGGAGCGGCGATTCGCCCTGTCCGTTCGCCCCGCCGGGGCGGGCAGGCCCCGGTTTCCCCAGCATAGGCCCGTTTCCCGGCCGGGGTAAGACCCGCCCGCGGCGCGCCCCGGCGCCCCGTTCCCGGTGGCGGCAGGAAAATAATACGCTGAAATATCATGATAGTAGGCCGATTCGTTGCGCGCAAGCCACGCTTAAAGTAAGAAAATATCAAAAAAGCAACGAATGTCTCGCGGCGGGCATGTTCTTTGGCCATACTTGCCTCGTCCGTTGGGGCCCAAGGCCGCGGCGGCATGATTCAAAATCCTACTTTTCGCAGGAGATTTACATGAAAAAGATACTCGTCGCGGCCCTGGCCTCTGCCTTCGCCGCCCCGGCCGCCTTCGCGGCCACCAGCAATGTGGACATCTACGGCCGCGTCGCCGCCACCTATAACGTGCTGAACACCGACACCAGCGTCGTCGGCCAGGACAAGACCCTGTATCAGGTATCCTCCGACCAATCCTGGATCGGCTTCAAGGGCAACGAAAACCTGGGCGGCGGCCTGGCAGCCGTCTACCAGTTGGAAGTCGGCTTCGACGTGAGCGGCGGCAACAGCAACATGACCAAGACCGGCTCGCTGGCCGGCACCAACACCTTCATCTATCGCAACACCTTCGTCGGCATGAAGAGCAACGATTTCGGCACCGTGCTGCTGGGCAAGATCGACACGCCCTATAAGACGTCCACTGCTCGTCTGGACGTGTTCGGCAACGAGCCGGCCGACTACCGCAACATCATCGGCAACGTCGCCGGTATTTCTGTGTTCGCGCAGCGCCCCGGCAACGTCATTGTCTACATGACCCCCAACATGATGGGCTTCGCCGGCGCCGTTGCCTATGTGGCCGGCAATCCGGCCGGCAACGGTACAGCTTCTAATGCCAATGCCTGGTCCGTGGCCGGCATGTACAGCAATGGCCCGATCTATGCCACCCTGGCTTATGAGAAGCAGAACAACGTGACCGGTTACACGTACTTTACCGGCGGCACCCCAGCCACCATAGCCTTGGGCACAATGAATAACCATGCCTGGAAAGCGGGCGTGGGTTACGACTTCGGGCCCGGCAAAGTCGGTTTCATTTATGAAAATGCCACTCTGGACACCACCAGCTCGCTAGGTAACAACTCCCGCACGGCCTATTACTTGGATGGTGCTTACAACGTCACCGGCAACATCGTGCTGAAGGCTGCCTGGGGCCATGCCGGCAGCCTGAGCAACGTCAGCAACAGCGGTGCCAATAGCTATGCCGTGGGCGCGGACTACGTGTTCTCCAAGCGCACCAAGCTGATCGCCCAGTACCAAAAGATTAGCAACGACAGCGCCGGCACCTATGGCGTGAATTTCGGCGGCGGTTCCTCCTACTACGCTGTGGGCAATGGTGGTTACGCTGGCGGCACCACTGGCGCGGCCGGCAACGACCCTTCCATCATCGCCGTGGGCATCGTCCACACCTTCTGATCTCCCGCGGCCACAAGCCGCTCCGAGTCAGGCAAAAACGGGCGCGCACAGCGCCCGTTTTTTTATGCCGGGCGCGCGCATCTAGGATGAAATGGGGTCAAGACTCCATTTTTCGTTAGTCCGGCGCAACACCTCTAAAATGGAGTCTGATAATCCTTTTCCACCTTTTCCAGCAGCGGCGGGCCTGGCTTGGGCGCGGGAAAAACGGCGCGGCGGCGGATTGACGAATGGTGCCTATATTGGCACCATGCATAAATGCAAGACATCCGCAAGATTCTTGAGCAAATGCGCCGCGAGCCGGCCAATGTCCGCTACGCGGACCTCAAGCGGGTATGTGTCGGGTATTTTGGCAAGCCGCGCCAGGCAGGGAGCCATCTGATGTTCAAGACACCCTGGCCGGGCGATCCACGCATCAACATTCAAAATGCCGGAGACAAGGCCAAGCCCTACCAGGTCAGGCAAGTTCTGCTGGCGCTGGACAAATTGGAGATAAAGTCATGAGCATTAATCACTACACCTACCGCGTCACTTGGTCGCAAGAGGACGGCGAGCACGTCGGGCTGTGTGTGGAATTTCCCTCGCTGAGCTGGCTGGCGGAAAGCCCCGAAGCCGCGCTTGCGGGGATACGCCAAATAGTGGCCGAGGTGGTGGCGGACTTGCAGAAGCATGGCGAGCCGGTGCCCGAGGCCTTGGCGGAAAAACATTACAGCGGCGAATTCCGCGTACGGATTCCGCCCGAGTTGCATCGTTCCCTGGCTTTGCAGGCGGCCGAACAAGGTGTGAGCCTCAACCGGCTGGCAAGCGCCAAACTGGCGGCATAGGGAGGGGAAAGGGGTCAGCACCATTTTTTTGCTGGCCGCTTTTTGGCTAGGTTTGGGGCTGTATTTGGTGTCTGACCCTAATTTTTCGAATTTTTTCCCGCATCTTGTGCCGCGCCCATCCAACCTGCCCTCATCCGGCGTTGCGCGCCACCTGCCCCCAAGGGAAGAAGGGTTTCTGGATGCCATTATTGTGTATACTGTCTGCCAAATGGCGTATCAAGGAGCTTGGCCATGACTCACGCGCTTGCGCTCGAAACCCTGCTGGGCGGCAAACAGGTTCTGCCTGTCCACCCTCGTACCGCTCTGCAATGGATTTCGGTCATCCGCCAAGGTATTCCCTCGGCGGCGGTCGATTCGCTTGCAAAGGCCATGCACATGACCCAATCCGAACTGGCCACCGTACTGGCCATTCCCGAACGCACGCTGGCGCGGCGCAAGAAGGCAGGTCTGCTCAACAGCGAGGAATCGGCCAAGCTGGTGCGGCTGGCCCGCGTGATCGAGCGGGCGGAAGCTGTCTTCGAGAACCCGGATGCGGCGCTGGATTGGCTGAAATCCGGAAACGCGGCCCTGTCGGGAGCCACGCCGCTGTCGCTGCTGGATACCGAGATCGGCGCAGAAACCGTGCTGGACACCCTGGGGCGCATCGAACACGGCGTATTCGCCTGACGAGTCCAACCCGGATATTTCACCAGACCGGCCCCGAAGATGATGAAAAAGCGCATGAATATGGGATTTCCTGGAAATCGGACTGAAAGCCAATTTGTGCCGCTGGCCTTCGCGGGCGCTGGCGGACAATGTGCGGCATCTTTGCACCCCCGCTTCGCGCCAATAGGCTGGCTATTGGTTTGTCGCGGGATGCGCAAATCTGCTCGCACATTGCCTCGCCATCATCCCGCGATCCGGTGAAATACCCGGGTTGATGCGCACGCTCTGGCGCCTGGTCACGGCTCGGTTCGCGCAGGCCGCGTTCACGGGTGAGGGCGCCCGGCTTTACGGTGGGCGTTGGAATCGCAAAGGTACCCCCCTGGTTTACACTGCCGGCAGCCAGTCGCTGGCCATGCTGGAAATGCTGGTGCAGGATGAGCCGCTCAGGGCCCGATACGTCATGATCTCCGCGATCCTGCCCAGCCGCATGAAAATCGAGCGCATCGCTCCGGAGCAACTCCCCGGCCACTGGCGTGAGGCTGCGGCCAGGCAGGAGTTGCAAACTTTGGGCAGCGAGTGGGCCAGGCGCGGCACCGGCGCCGTGCTGGCCGTGCCGAGCGCCGTGATCCCGGCGGAATCCAACTATCTGCTGAACCCGCTGCATCCGGCCTTCTCCAAGATCGAGGTCGGCGCGCCGCAGGATTTCTTTACGGACCTGAGATTGCTCAGGCGCTGAAAGAAAGGAAAAATGGGGTCTTGCATTAACGCATCCCTCACCATCCTGTTCGGCTGTGCCCATGTATAGGGGAGGACGTCCACAGGGCTGGGAGCCGGTGGCTGTGCTGCCCCCATCCACCCTCAATACCCCGGCACCCCCACCTTCTGCAACAGCTTGATCACATAATCGGAAGGAATCGCATAGCTGATGCCGGTGGGGTGGCTCAGCGCGGCTTCCTTGGAGCCTTTCACGTACACGGCATTGACCACGCCGTACACCTTGCCGTCTTCGGGATACCACAAAGGGCTGCCGGAGTTGCCGGGGTAGGCGATGCCGTCGAGCTGGAAGATGCGGTAGGGATGGGCGGCGGCCTGGATGGCGCGCGCGGTCAGTTCGGACGCCCGCAGCACGGGCGTGAAGATGGGCACGATGGCGGAGAGTCCCGCGCGCGCGGTGGCGGGGTAGAGGCCCAGCAGGGCGCCGATGGGGAAGCCGGTGAAATAAAACGTCCAGCCCTCGCGCGCGTTCTTGGAATCGCCCAAGGCCAGGGTGGGCAGGGGCGGGCCGGGGATTTTCAGCACGGCGAGGTCGTGCGCGCGGTCCACTCCGGCCAACTGGGCCACGCGGTAGCGGGTTTGGCCGTCCTGGCGATAGAAGATGGCCCAGGATTCGTTGTGCGCATAATCCAGCGGCTTGGACACGACATGCGCGCAGGTCACGATATAGAGCCCGTTGCCCACGGCGAAGCCGGTGCCTTCCAGATTGGCCTGGGGGGCGCCGGTCGGGCGGTAAGTGCCCACGCCCACGACCGCGGGCTTGATGCCCATGACGGCGTCGGCCACATCGGCGCCGGCAGCCTGGCCGGCGGGCAGCAACAAGAGCAGCAGCAGGGCGCGGGCCCAAAGTTTGCACCAAATGGCCCAGGCATATGGCTTTGGTGGCATCCGGCGGGGGAGCGAGTTTCGGTAGAATCCGCCTAATACCTTCGTCCGACCTAACATTTCAGGAGACCTTTCATGAGCGTCGTGGCCGTCGTGGGCCTGGGTTACGTGGGCCTGCCCTTGGCAGTGGAGTTCGGCAGGAAATACAAAACCATCGGCTACGATCTGTCGGCCGAAAAGGTGGAAAGCTACCGCCGATTTTGCGACCCCACCGGCGAAGTATCAACGGAGGCCCTGAAAGCTGCTACGCACCTTAGCGTAAGCACCGATCCGGCCAGCCTTAAGGAAGCGGATTTCATCATCATCGCCGTGCCCACGCCTGTGGATGAGGCACATATTCCCGATTTCTCCCCGCTGGTGGGTTCCTCCACCACCGTGGGCAAGCACATGAAGAAGGGCGCCATCGTAGTGTACGAATCCACCGTGTACCCCGGCGCCACCGAGGAGGTCTGCATTCCCATCCTGGAAAAGCATTCCGGCATGAAGTGGATGCGCGACTTCCATGTGGGCTACTCGCCCGAGCGCGTGAACCCGGGCGACCGCGAGCACACCATTACGAAAATCCTCAAAGTGGTGTCCGGCGACGATGCCGACACCCTGGAAAAAGTCGCGGCCCTGTACAGTTCGGTCATCACCGCCGGCGTGCACAAGGCCAGCTCGCTCAAGGTGGCGGAGGCGGCCAAGGTCATCGAGAACACGCAGCGCGACTTGAACATCGCGCTCATGAACGAGCTGTCGCTCATCTTCCACAAGCTCGGCATCGACACTCTGGAAGTGCTCAAGGCCGCCGGCACCAAGTGGAACTTCCTGCCTTTCCGCCCCGGCCTGGTGGGTGGCCACTGCATCGGCGTGGACCCGTATTACCTGACGCACAAGGCCGACATGCTGGGCTACCACCCGCAAGTCATCCTCGCCGGGCGCCGCATCAATGACGGCATGGGCGCCTATGTCGCGCAGGAAACCGTGAAGGCCATGATCCAGAACGGCGTGCAGGTGAAGGGCGCCAGGGTCAACGTGCTGGGCCTCACCTTCAAGGAAAATTGTCCCGACCTGCGCAACTCCAAGGTGGTGGACGTGATCCGCGAACTGCAATCCTTCGGCTGCGTGGTGAGCGTGCACGACCCGCTGGGCGAGCCCAGGGAAGCCGAACATGAATACGGCGTGAGCCTCACGCCCTGGGAAAAATTACCGCAGTGCGACGCGATCGTGGCGGCGGTGGCGCACAAGCAATACCTGGACATGGGCTTCGCCCAACTCACCGCCAAGCTCGGCAAGGGCGGCGTGTTCACGGACGTGAAATCGGCTTACGATCCGGCCACCGTAACGGGCGCGGGATTCACCCTCTGGAGGCTTTGATGTCCGCCTACGCGGCGGCCTGCGCAAATCTGCGCGCGGCGCCGAAGACCTGGCTCGTCACCGGCGCCGCCGGCTTCATCGGCTGCAACCTGGCGGAAGCGCTGCTCAATCTCGATCAGCGCGTCATCGGGCTGGATAATTTCGCCACCGGGCACCAGCGCAATCTCGACGAAGTGCGTGAGTCCGTCGGGGCCGCGCGCTGGGGCAATTTCCGCTTCATCCGCGGCGACATCCGCAAGCTGGAGGACTGCCAGGCCGCCTGCAAGGGCGTGGACTACGTGCTGCACCAGGCGGCGCTGGGGTCGGTGCCGCGCTCGCTGGAGGATCCCCTCGCCACCCACGCCGCCAACAACACCGGCTTTCTGCACATGCTGGTGGCGGCGCGCGATGCCGGCGTGCAACGCTTCGTCTACGCGGCATCCAGCTCCACCTATGGCGACCATCCCGGCCTGCCCAAGGTGGAGGACGTCATCGGCAAGCCGTTGTCGCCCTATGCCGTCACCAAGTACGTGAACGAACTTTACGCCGACGTGTTCGGCCGCAGCTACGGCACCCAGTCCCTCGGCCTGCGCTACTTCAACATCTTCGGCCGCCGCCAGGATCCCAATGGCGCCTATGCCGCAGTGGTGCCCAAATGGGTGGCGAGCATGATCAAGAACGAGCCGGTCTATATCAACGGCGACGGCGAAACCAGCCGCGACTTCTGCTACATCGACAATGTCATTCAGGCCAATCTGCTGGCTGCCACCACGGCCAATCCCGATGCGGTGAACCAGGTGTACAACGTGGCGGTGGGCGACCGCACCACGCTGAATGACTTGTTCGAGGCCATCCGCGCCAACCTGGCGCAGCGCTATCCTCATCTGCTGGACTTCCAACCCACCTACCGAGACTTCCGCAAGGGCGACGTGCGCCATTCGCTGGCCGACATCACCAAGGCCAAGACCCTGCTGGGCTACGCGCCCAGCCATCGCATCCGCGAAGGCCTGCGCGAAGCGATGGACTGGTATGTCGCGCACCTGGGCTGAGCGCATTCTGCTGACGCTTCTGCTGTTGTGGGCAGGAGCGGCGCAGGCGGCGCGCCTGCCGGCCCCGGTGGCGAGCGCGTTGCGGACGGCGCACATCCCGCTGGCCGATGTCGGCATCGTGGTGTGGCCGGTGGATCGCCAGCGTCCGATGCTCGCACTGCACGCCAACGAGGCCATGGCGCCGGCTTCCACCATGAAGCTCGTCACCAGCCTGGCGGCCCTTGATCTCCTTGGGCCTGCCTATCGCTGGCAGACGCGCGTGTACGCCGACGGCCCCATCGAACATGGAACGCTCAAAGGCAACCTCTATCTCGTGGGCGGCGGCGACCCCTATCTCACCTTCGACCGTTTGTGGCGCATGCTGCGCGCCATCCGCCTGGCCGGAGTGCGAGACATCGACGGCGACGTGGTGCTGGATGACAGCCTGTTCGCTCCCCAGCCCGACGATCCCGGCGCCTTCGACGACGCGCCGCGCGAGCCTTACAATGCACCGCCCTCGGCGTTGCTGACCAATTTCAATGCCAGTTGGCTGTATTTGCGTCCGCAGGCAGACACCGTGCTGGTGCAGATGGACCCGCAGCCGGCCAATCTGACCGTGGCCAATCGGCTGCAACTGGCAGACGGCCCTTGCGGCGATTGGGGCGACGGCCTGAGTTTGCAGCTCGATGCCGGCACGCTCACCCTGGCGGGGCGCTATCCGGCGGCCTGCGGCAGCCAGATGCAGGGCGTCAATCTGGGCGCGCCCCTGGCGACCACGGCGGGGCTTTTCGAGACGCTGTGGCGCGAACTGGGCGGCAAGATGGCGGGCACGGTGCATCCGGGGGCGCTGGCGCCGGGCGCGCGGCCATTGCTCGCCTGGCCTTCGGCGCCGCTCATGAACGTGGTCCGCGCCATGGACAAGTACAGCAACAACGTCATGGCCAAGACGATATTTCTCGACCTCTCGGCCGACGACCCGCCCGCCGATGCCGCCAAATCGGCGACGCGCGTGGAGGATTGGCTCGATCGCCTGGGCATTGCCCACCCCGGCCTGGTGCTGGTGAACGGCTCCGGCCTGTCGCGCCGCGAGCGCGTCGCACCCCTGACGCTGGCGCAGCTGCTGAGGCATGCCTACCGCAGTCCGGTGTACGGCGAACTGGAGTCCGCCCTGCCCATTCTCGGCCTGGACGGTACGCTGCGCCATCGCATGCAGGACACGCCGCTGGCGGGGCGCGCCCATCTCAAAACCGGCACGCTCCGAAACGCCAAGGCCATCGCCGGTTATGTGCTGGACAGGAACAAGCAGCGCGTCGTGGTGGTGTTCCTGGTCAACGCCAACGATGCCGCCGACGCTGCGGCGGCGCAGGATGCCCTGCTGCGCTGGGTATATCGGGGCATGCCGGCCCCGCGTCGCTGACCGGCCTGGCGCGCCGCGCTGAAAAGCCGGGCTTTCCTGGTCGCCGAGTGAATCCTCTTGCGTTGGCGCATGCTTGAACTATATAGAACTTAATCAGTCCTATTGATGTTCGCCATGCTGAAACCGTCATGCTGAGAATCAGCAAGCTCACCGATTACGCCACCCTGTTGCTCATGCACATGGCGCGCGCACCGTTCGAGACGCACAGTGCGCGCGGGCTGGCTCAGCGCTCCGGCCTGCCGCCGCCGGTGGTGGCCAAGCTGCTGAAGCTGCTGGCGCGCGAGGGGTTGCTCACGAGCCAGCGCGGTGCGGCCGGCGGCTATGGGCTGGCGCGTGCGCCGGAGCGCATTTCCATGGCGCAGATACTGGCCGCCGTGGAAGGCCCGCTGGCGGTCACGGAATGCGCGCTGGGGCGGGGTGTGTGCGACATGGAGAAGGGCTGCGCCACGCGGCCGCATTGGCAGCTGATCGGCCATGCGCTGCAAGTGGCGCTGGATGCGGTGAGCCTGGCGGACATGACCGTCCCGAGGGCGGCCACCGTGCGCCTGCAACGCTTGGAGAAATGATATGGGCAAGTCTGAAAACGTCGGCATCGGCGACCTGATGCAGGAGGAATACCGCTGGGGTTTCGTCACCGACGTCGAGCAGGAGCGCGTGCCCAAGGGTCTGTCGGAAGACGTCGTGCGCCTGATTTCGGCCAAGAAGGGCGAGCCGGAATGGCTGCTGGAGTGGCGCCTGGCCGCCTACCGCCATTGGCGCACGCTGAGCGAGCCGCACTGGGCCAAGGTGCATCACCCGCCCATCGACTATCAGGGTATTCATTACTACGCCGCGCCCAAGAAAAAGGCCGGGCCGAGCAAGCTCGCCGACGTGGACCCGGAGATCCTCGCCACTTATGAAAAGCTGGGTATTCCGCTCAAGGAGCAGGAGATGCTCGCCGGCGTGGCGGTGGACGCCGTGTTCGATTCGGTGTCGGTGGCCACCACCTACAAGGAGAAGCTGGCCTCCCTGGGCATCGTGTTCTGCGCCTTCTCCGAAGCGGTGCGCGAGCATCCGGAGCTGGTGCGCCAGTACCTGGGCTCGGTGGTGCCCCATACCGACAATTTCTTCGCCAGCCTGAATGCGGCGGTGTTTTCCGACGGCACTTTCGTGTACGTGCCCAAGGGCGTGCGCTGCCCCATGGAGCTGTCCACGTATTTCCGCATCAACGCCAACGACACCGGCCAGTTCGAGCGCACGCTCATCATCGCCGACGAGGGCAGCCAGGTGTCCTATCTGGAAGGCTGCAGCGCGCCGCGGCGGGACGAGAACCAGCTGCATGCGGCGGTGGTGGAGCTGGTCGCGCTGCAGGATGCGGTCATCAAGTATTCCACCGTGCAGAACTGGTATCCCGGCGACAAGGAAGGCCGCGGCGGCATCTACAACTTCGTCACCAAGCGCGGCGATTGCCGCGGCGCGCGCTCGCGCATCTCCTGGACCCAGGTGGAAACCGGCTCGGCCATCACCTGGAAATATCCGAGCTGCCTCCTGCGCGGCGACGACGCGGTGGGCGAGTTCTATTCCGTGGCCGTCACACGCGGCCGCCAGCAGGCCGATACCGGCACCAAGATGATCCATATCGGCAAGAACACGCGCAGCACCGTGGTGTCCAAGGGGATATCCGCGGGCGAGGGATCCAATGCCTACCGCGGCCTGGTCAAGGTGCTGGCCGGGGCCGACAACGCGCGCAACTACACGCAATGCGATTCGCTGCTCATGGGCAGCCGCTGCGCCGCACACACCTTCCCCTACCTGGAGGTGAAGAACGACAGCGCGCAGGTGGAGCACGAGGCCACCACCGGCAAGATCGGCGACGACCAGCTTTTCTATCTGCAAAGCCGCGGCCTCTCGGCGGAGGATGCCGTGAACATGATCGTCAACGGCTTCTGCAAGGAAGTGTTCAAGGAACTGCCCATGGAGTTCGCCGTCGAAGCGCAAAAGCTCCTCGCGGTGAGCCTGGAAGGCGCGGTCGGCTGAAAGGAGACGCAATGCTGGAAATCACTGATCTGCATGTCGCCGTGGATGGCAAGCCCATCCTGAAGGGCGTCGATCTCAGCGTGCAGGCCGGCGAAGTGCACGCCGTCATGGGGCCCAACGGCTCAGGCAAGAGCACGCTGGCCCATGTCATCGCCGGGCGCCCCGGCTATGCCGTGACCGCCGGCGAAATTCGTTATCTGGGCCAGGACTTGATCGGGCAAACGCCCGAGGAGCGCGCCCGGGCGGGCATCTTCCTGGCGTTTCAATATCCCGTGGAAATTCCCGGCGTGGCCAACATCCAATTGCTGAAATCCGCGCTCAACCAGGTGCGCCGCGCACGCGGCGAAACGGAACTGGATGCCATGGATTTCCTCGACTACGTGCAAAGCCGCTTAGGCCTCGTGGGCATGAAGGAGGAACTGCTTTATCGCGCCGTCAACGAAGGCTTCTCCGGCGGCGAGAAAAAGCGCAACGAGATTTTGCAGATGGCGGTGCTGGAGCCGCGCCTGGCCATCCTGGACGAAACCGACTCGGGTCTGGACATCGATGCCCTCAAGGCCGTGGCCGACGGAGTCAATGCCTTGCGCGGCCCGCAGCGCGCCATGGTGCTGGTCACCCATTACCAGCGCCTGCTCAACTACATCCGTCCCGACCGGGTGCATGTGCTGGCCGACGGCCGCATGGTGAAAAGCGGCGGGCCGGAGTTGGCCTTGGAATTGGAAGAACGCGGCTACGGCTGGCTGGAGGCCGCTCCAGAGGCCCGGAGGGCGCGCGCATGAGAATCGCGCAGGAAGAACGCGCCGCCTATCTCGCGGCCGGGCGCAGCGCCATGGAGGCCGGTCCGTCCTGGCTCAAGCTGGGCCGCCACGAGGCGCTGGAGAGCTTTTTCCGCGCGGGGTTTCCGGGCCGCGAGGAAGCGTGGAAATACACCTCGCTCACTGCCCTGGAGAAGCGCCGGTTGCACAGCCCTGCGCCGGGCGCCGAGTTCCTGCCCGACAGCCTGCCTGCCGGACATCTTCTGACCTATGGCAACGGCTACGCGCTGAGCCGCTCCACCTCGCTGCCGGAGGGCATGCTCGGCCGCCTGGATGTCGCGCTGGCGCACACTACCCTGCCCGCGGCGGCCCGCTTCGGCACGCTGGCCGGGCGCGAATCGGCCCTGGTCGCACTCGATACGGCATTGTGGCGCGAGGGCGTCGTGTTGCATGTGCCGGCGCAATGGCGCGTCGATGAGCCGATATTCATCGTGCGCACCATAGACGAAGACGGCGCCATGGTGCATGAACGCAGCCTGATCGTGCTGGAACCCGGCGCCCGGGCCACGGTCGTGGAGCTGTGCAACGGCCGCGGCGATTATTGGCGCAATGCGGCGACGGAGATTTTCGTCGGCGCCCGGGCCCACCTGTCGTATGTGAAGCTGGTCGAGGATGGCGCCGCGGCCATCCACACCGGGGCACTTTTCGCCCGCCAGGAGCAGGACAGCCGTCTGGATGTCCTGTCGCTGGCGTTGGGCGGTCAGCTCACGCGCCAGGACATCGCGCTCGATCTGGCCGGCGCGGGCGCCGGCGCGACCCTGAACGGCTGCTTCCTCGCCGGCGGCCGCAGCCATGTGGATCACCACACCCGCATTGAGCACACGGCTGCGCACACGCAAAGCCGGGAAGCCTTCCGCGGCATCGCCGCAGGGCGCGGGCGCGGCGTGTTCGACGGCCTCATCGTGGTGCGTCCGGGCGCGCAGAAGGCCGATGCGCGTCAGTCCAGCCGCAATCTGCTGCTTTCGCCGCTAGCCGAAATCGACGCCAAGCCGCAGTTGGAAATCTATGCCGACGACGTCAAATGCAGCCACGGCGCCACGGTGGGGCGGCTGGACGAGAGCCAAGTGTTCTATCTGCGCTCGCGCGGTATCGGCGACGTCCAGGCACGCGCCATGCTCACGCACGCCTTCGCGCTGGAAGCCTGCGCTGCCATAGCGCCGGGCACTCTGCGCGACTGGCTGACGCAGCGCCTGGATGGCGCGCTGGACCGGCTGGTCGAGGAGGGGCGCAAATGAACGACTCGACCCGTGCCCTCTATGAGGAAATGATTCTGGAGCACAACCGCCATCCGCGCCACTTTCAACGCAAACCGCGGGCGGCTACGCATCACGCCCATGGCTACAATCCCGTGTGCAACGACGACGTCACCGTGCACCTGCGGGTGCAGGACGGCACCATCCGCGACGTGGGCTTCGAGGGCGCCGGCTGCGCGATCTGCACCGCGTCGGCGTCCATGATGACCGAGGCGGTGCTGGGCAAGCCCGTCGCCGAGGCGGAACGGCTGTTCGCGGCCATGCGCGCCATGCTCACCGAGGATGCGGGCGCCGGAACGGCGCAGGCGCCGTTGGGCAAGCTCAGGGTGCTCGCCGGCGTGCGCGAATATCCCATGCGGGTCAAATGCGCCACGCTGCCCTGGCACACCCTCAAGGCCGCGCTGGAAAGCCGCGCCGGCACCGTGACCACGGAAGAGGACGACCATGTCTGCCCCACCTGACCTGCCCGCCCTGGCGCGGGAAGGCCGCGACGAAACGGGGCTCAGGGGCGCCGTCGTCGCTGCCCTCAAGACCGTGTACGACCCGGAAATCCCGGTCAACATCCACGATCTTGGTCTCGTCTACGCGCTCGAAGTGAACGGTGCCGGTGCCGTGCGCATCCGCATGACGCTCACCGCGCCGGGCTGCCCCGTGGCGCAGGGCTTTCCGGCCGAGGTCGAGGCCCGGGTGCGCGCGGTGCCGGGCGTGACCGATGCCCGGGTGGAACTCGTCTGGGAGCCGCCCTGGGATCAGTCGCGCATGAGCCAAGCCGCGCGCTTGCAGTTGGGTTTGTTCTGATGGCGCCCTGGACCCGCGTCTGCCCCTTGTCGGAACTGCCGGAGGGCGCGCGCCGGGTGGCGGACGTGGACGGCGTCGCGGTGGTGGTGTTCAACATCGGCGGCCGGCTGCACGCTCTGGAGGATGTCTGCACCCACGACGGCGGCGACCTGGCCGGCGGCGAGCTGGACGGCTACGAAGTCATCTGCCCGCGCCATGGCGCGCGCTTCGACGTGCGCACCGGCGCGGTCAAGGCGCCGCCGGCCTACGAGGCGGCGGCGCCCCTGGCGGTGCGCGTGGCGCAGGGCTGGGTGGAGGTGCGCGACGAGCGCTGGGATTGATCTCGTCCCCGGGCGCGGCTAAGTTAGAATCCATCCAGGGAACTCTACGGGAACCGCGCCCAGCCGGCAGTTTGCCGGGGACGGGCCGCAACCATCATGCTTAGAAAAGTTCGCGTCGAGCAACTACGCGTAGGGATGTATGTGCACAAGATCGTCGGTTCGTGGCTGGAGCATCCGTTCTGGCGCACCTCCTTCGCCCTTGGGCAGAGCAAGGACGTCGAGGCCTTGCGCGCGGGCGGCATTGCGGAAGTATGGATAGACACGGACAAGGGCCTGGATGTGGCGGCCGCCGCTTCCGCCGCGCCGGCCGTTGCGGCGGAGCCGGCTCCGCCGCCGCAGGCTGCCCCGGCGCGCCTGCCCCTGGGCGAGGAGATGGCCGCCGCCGGCAGGATATACATGAAGTCCAAGCCCATCGTGCGCTCGCTGTTCACGGAGGCGCGCCTGGGCCGCGCCCTCGATACCCGGGGCGTCGAGGGTCTGGTGGATGAAATCTCGCATTCCCTGCTGCGCAACCCCTGGGCGCTGATCAGCGTTGCGCGCCTGAAGACGGCGGACGAATACACTTATATGCACTCCGTTGCGGTGTGCGCGCTGATGATGGCGCTGGCGCTGCGGCTCGGACTGGATGAGCAGACGATCCGCGCAGCCGGCCTCGCCGGCATGCTGCACGACATCGGCAAGGCCAAGATGCCACCGGATATCCTCAACAAGCCGGCCAGGCTCACCGACGAAGAGTTTGCCGTGATGAAGGAGCACCCGGAAGCGGGCCACGGCATGCTGCTGGACATGGGCGGGATGGGCGACATCGCGCTGGACGTCTGCCTGCACCATCACGAGAAAATGGACGGCACCGGCTATCCGCATCGGCTGCCTGCGGAAAAAATTTCGCGCTTTGCGCGCATGGGCGCGGTGTGCGATGTGTACGATGCCGTCACTTCCGACCGTCCATACAAGAAGGGCTGGGACCCCACCGAGGCGCTGCGGAAGATGGCTGGCTGGGCCGGGCAGTTCGACCAGGAAATCTTTCACACCTTCGTGAAAAGCGTGGGCATTTACCCCATAGGCAGCTTCGTGCGCCTGGAATCCGGCCTCATGGGCGTGGTGGTGGAGCAGGACGAGGCGTCGCTCTTGCAACCCAAGGTGAAGACGTTCTACTCCGCCAAATCGCGTGCCTACGTCCTGCCCAAGATCGTCGACTTGGCGCGTGCGCACGACGGCATCGCAGGTCCGGAAAACCCTCAGGACTGGGGCATAGACAAGGTCGAGAGATTTTTGGACTGAAGCGCCGGAGCATCGCCGGACTCGCGACGTTCCGGCGCAATGCTTTAAACCGGTGTCGGGCGCTGTCGCTGAGCACGCCGGCGCAGCCGCAACCCCACCAGCCCCAGGCCGGTCAGCAGCATGGCGGTACGGCCCGCTTCCGGCACGGCAGTGACCTGGGCCGCGTAGGCGTCGAAATATGACGGGGCCGAGGGCTTGCCGGCGACGACCAGGGTATAGATGCCGGATTCGCTGGCCTTGAAACCGAACGAACCCGAACCGGTCTGGCTGCCCACCAATTTCATCGATGGGCTGAGCAGCGCCATGCCTATGGGGCCGGTACCGAACAGGCCGGTGTCGGTCAGGGTGGCGGAATAGGCGGGAGCGAGATTGCTCAAATCGAAGTGGTAGGTGTTCATGGTGTAGCCGGCGCCGGCTTTGCCGGCGTCATCCATGTCTTTGCTCCAGCCGGAATCGTCAAGCTTCATGGCGCCCATGGCGCCGCCGGAGTCGCCAAGCTTCAACGCATCGACGATGCTGAATACCGAATTTGCGGCGGCCTGGGATGCCATGCTGACGGCACCCAATGACACGCCGAGCGCAATCGCCAGCAGATTGGGGCGTATGCCTGGCCCGCGAGTGGAAATTTGGCTCATTTACTGCTCCTTGAGGTGAAGGGTAAGGCTCCGAGGCGTAGGGCAGCCGGCTTTATTTCCTGCCGGCCTGTCATTGTCCGCTGTGCCGGGGCGCTATTGCATGGGGGCGCCGCCTGGCTGCGCCGGGGCACTGCCGGCAGGATCGGGCATGGCGCCTCCGTTCAGAACCTCGCCCGTGCGCGCATCCACCACCACGGTGGCGACGCCTCCGCGGGCGCCCCGGATTTCAACCTTGTAGACCGGCTCGCCGCTGGGCAGCGTGGTGAGCGTCTGGCGCTCCACTTTGCCAGGGTGGGCCTGGGTGGCGATGGTCGCCGCTTCTCCTTTGCTCACCGGGCTGCCGGCGGCCAATACGTTCGCGCCCGTGCCTGTCAACAGCAAGGCGAGAACCACGGTGGCCAAGCGTTGCCGGCTGGGTTTGCAGCTATTTCGTCTCATGTCATCTCCTGTCGTGTTGCCGCGCGGAGTCGGCGCGGTGATGCGAATGTGCTTTATCGGCCATTGCGGCGCTCATGCCGGAAAATCACGAATCGTTAAGGTCGCTGCCGCGGAGCGGGGAAATCCCAAGGCCGCAACCCCGGGAAGGCTTGCGCTCCGCGCCGCGGAGGCGGCGCCGAAGTTGCGCGCGACGAAGTCGCTGAAATGCGCCAGGGGAATGACGTAGGTGCCGTCGCAATTGAAAGTTGCGCGCACGATGCCCTGGCTTAGGGAGATGGCGGCGTTGCGCAGATAGTAGTCGTCGATTTCGCGCAAGCGGGCAAGCCCATGGACCGTGTCGTGTATGGCGCTTGCCGGCAGCGCCTGAAAGAGCAGTCCTGAAGATTCAGCCCCTGATCCGGCGCCGGGGCGATAGCGCCGCAGCGGGCCATCGTTGATCCGGTTTTGTATCCAGGCGATGGCGTTCATTTTTGCGTCAAAGGGCATTTGCGTGAAATGGCTGGACAGATAATCGCGGCCGATCAGCAGGTCGGCATCGTGGATTTCGTAGCTGAAAGGATGCAGGATGGACTCGGTGCGCACTTCCGAGCTGTTGAAGCCGATGTAGATCGAATAGCAATCGGTCGTGATCAGCAGCCGCTCGCAGGTATCCAGAATCAGGCCTATTTTGCGGTCCATGCGCGAGGCATAGCGATTTCTGCTCGGGGCGGTTTCGTGCAGCGAGGGGTCGCCGCGGATGCTTGCGAAGGCCTGGCCCGGGGGCAAGCCCTTTTCGCTCAACGTCGGCGCTGCCGAGGGCCGGCCCGGCCCCCGCTCGGCATCGCGGGCGAAATTCACCGGGAAGCGGAAGAGGGTTGCATGAGCTGTTGACGGAAACTTCGCGTCTAGTCGTCGCATGTCACAAATCTCCTGACCGTTGCCTTGGCCACCATGACGAAGGCAGGCCCATTCTGGCGGGATCCGCCTGGCCGGGTTTTTTCCGGAGCATCACAAAACGGTAAATGCACGGGAGCGTGCCCAGGTCTCATGCACGACGCTGCTGGCATGCCGCTTGCCAGCCAAAGCGGCGGGTTCAGGCGGACAGCGGGGGTCGTCCGGCAGGGTGATCGATGGCGATTGGTCTTGGTGTCGGCGGTGGCGCGTAGGCGACCATGGCTAAACGCGCCCTGGTGTCATGGCAGTACGTACCACCACCTGCCGAAGCCGCACCAGGATATGCATTTTATTTTAAATGTCTGTTATGACTTCCAAGCAAAGCGGGTGCGGACAGATCTACCCGCTGGAGACCGAATGCGCTCGCCTGCGTGATCCGGCTCCGCGGATCACGGGTATGTTCCACGCTGCAAAATAGCGTGTCTTTACCCGTGGCCGTAACCCTGAAACGTTTTCCTTCGACTGTCCGTAAGGCTACGCCGGGCCGGTCGTTTCTCCTCGCTTTGAACTACCAAGAAATCCTTCGCAGTTGCCTCGTTGTCCAACAGTCATATCCTGGATACGAAGCGGCCTTTGTCGTTACGAGGCTAGTGCAGGTTTCTCTCCTAGATCTCGATGATGGTGTCGCTGTAGCGCGCCACCATCGGGTCATGGGTAATGAGCCGCATGGGCTCGCCAAGTGCCTGCGCAACCAGGATGCGGTCGAACGGATCGGCGTGATGCGCCGGCAGGTCTTCGACGGCGGCCGCATGTTCGGGCTCGACGGACAGGAAGCGGTAGCCGGACTCCCGGAAGTAGCGCAGCGCATCCTGGCTGGACACCGGCATGTCGCCGCGCCCCAGGCTGTGCTTGATGGCGATCTCCCAGATCGTCGCCGCGCTGATCCAGACCGACGACTTGGGCGACTCGATCATCTCGCGCGCCTTTTTCGGCAGCTTCGGGCTGTCGGTGATAGCCCATAGGGCGACGTGTGTATCGAGCAGGAGGTTCAAGACTTCTGCCCGCCCAGGAACAGACGCGCCACTTCTTCGTTGTGCGCGTCGATGCTGTCCGGCACCTTGAACTTGCCCTTGGCGACGCCGACGCGCTTGCCCGCCGGCACCGTATCCACGGGCACGAGCTTGGCGGCCGGGCGGCCGTTGCGGGCGATGATGATTTCGCGTTCCTGCCCCTGCTCAATGGCTTCCACGAGGCGGGACAACGAGGACTTGGCTTGCAGCATATTGACGGAGGGCATTGCAATTCTCCTAAGACTGAGATTAGTCTAGTCTAGCCAGTATGTAGTGTCAACATTCTGACGGCGTCGGGCGAGGTTCAGAATCGAAGCACGAAAGAAACGTCCCCTGATCTTGCCAATACTCAAGCGAAGGGATGCCACGAAGGCCCACGACAAATTCCGAACGCTGCGACCCTAGAGCAACGCCGTCTCCTCGTGATATGAGTCGCTCAGCAGACGCAGGCCGCCTAACGGACATGGCGAATCGCCGCCCCAAATCATGAAACGCTCTTATCGCCCTGTCCGTTTCCCTCACCCCAGCCCTCTCCCAGAGGGCGAGGGGGACGCGGCAACGCTGCGCGTTGTTTCACGCTAAGGCCAGCAATGCTCATCAGCCTCATTTCATACCTCGATGACAAGCGCCGGGTCGAACTGCTCGACTGGCTCGCTGCCCCAATAACTGCGCGGGTTCGCCACCACTCGCCCTGCGGCACTCCCCTCGACACGGTAATCCACTGACACGCAGTATGGCCGTGCACCCACATCGGCCTGGCGCACGAAGGGCTTCGAGAGCAGAGGCGTAGCACGTGTCGCCATACTCGCCGCCCTCGCCGTACAGCAGGCTCCTTGCGGAAGGCGCGTGATGGGTCACCACAACTACCCGCTCCCAGGATTCCGAGGGCAGGAGGCCCAATCCTCGCCAGGTGTTCAACCTGGCTGCGGTTTGCTTCGCGTCTCGCACCGATCTCGCCGCTTTTCTTCCCATCCGGGCGATGTCGGGCTACCCATAGGTTTTGCAACGAACTTGCGGGACAGGACACTAGGTCGCCCTGCAAAACATCACTGATACTTGACATTAACTTGCTTACTAACTAGATTATCTATTTTTAGTCAATAGTAAGCAATATGCGCCGCGGGGAAGAAAAATTCGTTTCGGGTGAGGTCAAGGCTGCCGCCAAGCGGCTCGCGCCCATCATCCGGACAGCCCGGCTTGCCCGCAACATGACTCAGGAGGCGGCGGCGCAACGCGCCCGGATGTCCGCCTACACCTGGATGAAGATCGAGCGGGGTGACGTTTCCGTAAGCATGGGTGCTTGGCTTTCCGCGCTCGAATGCCTGGGGCTTCTGGATGCGCTGGCGCTTTCTCCCGATCTGTCGATCCAGCCGCATGGTGAGACCGTTCGGCTGCGTGCGCGTTCCAGCACCGCCAAGCGCGAAGCCTTCGACTTCTGATCTCCATGAGTTGGGAAGGTTATCTCTTCGTCTATCTGCCGGGAGAGGTCGAGGCCGTGCCGGCCGGGCGGCTCGTCCTCGATGAGGCGGGGCCAGACGCCACCGCCAGCCGCTTTGGCTATGGACGTCGCTATCTGGTCCGCCCGAATGCGGTGCCGGTGGATCCGGTCAGCCTGCCGCTTTCCTGTTTGCCGGGGGACGAGGCGACCTACGAACCGGCCCATCCGCCGCTCTTCGGTGCGGTACGTGACGCCGCCCCGGACTTCTGGGGGCGGCGCGTGATCGAGGCGCGGCTCCGGGTGCCGCCTGACTCGGTGCCCGAGTCCGTCTATCTGCTCCATGCTGGGCCTCATCGTTTCGGCGCGCTCGATTTTCGACCGGGCATGGACAATGTGGAAGCTGCGGGCCTCTTGCCGCCCATCACCCAACTGGGCTACCTGATGGAGGCGGCCGACCGCGTCCAGCAGGGCATTCCCGTCCCTGCGCAACTCGAACCCGTCTTTACGGGCGGCACGATGGGTGGGGCCCGCCCGAAGGCCTTGGTCATCCACCACGGAGAGCAGTACCTGGCGAAATTTCCGGCCCGAAACGACGGCTTCGATGTGCCGGTAGTGGAGAGAGCTTGCCTGGAACTCGCACGCCGCGCGGGGCTGGACGTGCCGCCAACCGACCTCGTGAAGCTGGCGGACGGACGCGCGGTGATGCTCATCGAACGCTTCGACCGGAAAGCAAAGGGCGAGGGCTTCGTGCGACGGCATGCCGTTTCTGCCCTGACCTTGCTCGGTAAAGACGAGTATGAGTCCATGGGGGCGCGCTACGAGGAAATATCCGCGCGCATCGGCCGCTTCGGTGTTGACGGTCAGGTGCAGGCCGACCGCAACGAGCTCTACGGCCGCATCGCGTTCAATGTTCTCGTCTCCAACGACGACGACCACTTGCGCAACCACGCCTTCGTCTGGGATGAGGCGGGAAAAGGCTGGCGGCTGTCAAAGCTCTACGACGTGGTGCCGAGGCCTCAGGTGGCGGCGGAGCGGTATCTCCACCTGTCCGTCGGTCCCCGGGGGCGGCTCGCGACCCTGGACAACCTGCTTGAGGCCCATGGTGATTTCGGGCTCCTGAAGCGGGACGCTGCCGCCATCATTGAACGCGTCGCATCGGTGACAAGGGAATGGCGGGTGCTCTTTGAGGAACTCAGCGTCCCAGAACACGAATGCAACAAGGTTGCTTCCGCGTTTCGCCCGCCACGGGAGATCGGGATGAATGTTGTTGAGAAGGTCCTTTGAGGCGGGCACGGAGGCGTATCCGTTCAAGGGCGGAGTCGGTGGATTCGGAATGCCTCGAAGGTTTGCTCGACGCTGAGAGGTTTCCCCCTTTGGCCTATCAAGACTTGCTTGGATCAAACTTGCTTGTTGTGGCGGGCTTTGTGGAAATAAACCATAACCCTGCCAAACGGCAAGGTTATGGTTTACGGGACATCCACGCTTGACGACCGACCACAGAATGGTGGTGGAGCGGAGGCGACTACGGGCGAACAATTTATGCGGCCACCTGAGTTAATCGGCGCGCATCAGCGGAAGTCAGACAACCCCATAACGACGGTTGCGGAATTCACCAAAGTGGTGTAATTTGGTGCCATCACTGCTCGCCCCTCGGCAAAGTCATGGCAAACAGACGAGTTCGATCATATACAGCCCCTGCGGAGCGCACCGTACGAGCTTCGGTCAGCTTTCCGGAGGATCAATACTCTGAGCTTGAACGCATCGCTGACCAGCAACGTGTGTCCCTAGCGTGGGTAGTCCGCGAAGCCGTTCAGACTTATCTTGTGACCCGCTGGCCGCTTCTGGAGCAGGCCGAAGGTTCCCCCACAAGTACAACAAACACCAATGAGGCCAAGGGGTCATGAACTTCATCGAGAATGAAAGCGCCCAAAAGCTTCGTGGCGGTTACTACACACCGCTGGACCTTGCTACATTCATCGCTCGCTGGATTAAAGAGATTAGTCCAACACGCGTCTTGGAACCCAGTTGCGGTGATGGCGTATTTTTTGAGGCGCTGGCAAAGGCAAAGGGATTTAAAAGTGCAAACGTACTTGGGTTTGAGCTTGAAGAAGAAGAGTCCGCCAAGGCGCAGAACCGCGCCAGAGAGTCTGGCCTAGCCGCAACGACCGTTCGTAATGCAGATTTTCTCCAATGGGCATTGGATCAGTTCATCGTCGGTGACAAGTTTGATGCGGTCGTTGGTAATCCGCCATTCGTTCGATACCAATACCTGCCGGCGCAGTTCCAAGCAAGGGCGGAACAAGTATTCAAACAACTCAGTCTTCCTTTCACGAAGCACACCAATGCTTGGGTTCCGTTCATTCTTGCGTCGATGGCCCTCCTTCGGCCGGGCGGTCGTCTCGCCATGGTGGTTCCAGCTGAGATTATTCATGTCACTCACGCGCAATCGCTTCGTTCCTACTTGGGGCGTGAGTGCCGTCGTCTAGTAATCATCGATCCGGAAGAACTTTGGTTTAGCGATACGCTGCAAGGAGCAGTGATCTTGCTCGCGGAAAAAGCTCAAATCGGCGGGAAAGCAGAGGGCCTCGGAATCTACCCAGTGACTGGGCGTGAATTCCTGCGACTTTCTCCTTCCGATGTATTCGACGCGCCACAATCAATCAATGGGAAAACCGTCCAAGGAAAATGGACCCGCGCTTTGCTTGATTTGGAAACACGCTCATTGTTTGATGAACTTGAGAACCTACCAGCGGTACATCGCTTCAACGACATTGCCCAAGTAGATGTGGGCATCGTCACTGGGGCAAATAAGTTCTTTCTTGTACCAGACGAAACGGTACGGGCATATCACCTGGAACGATGGGCCCATCCAATGTTCGGTCGCAGTGAACACTGCCCAGGAGTCGTCTACGACGAACTCCAGCACGCCGAAAATGCCGCACGGGGAAATCCCACGAATTTCCTTTGGTTCCGAGAGAACGAGAGCCGAATTGATGCGGCCGCGAAAACCTATATTCGGCAGGGCGAAATGCAGGATCTCCATTCGCGCTACAAATGTCGCGTCCGTTCGCCTTGGTATACCGTACCCTCGGTCTATTCAACGGAGATCGGCATGCTTAAGCGCTCACACGACACACCACGCCTCATTCTGAATCGTATGGGCGCCTACACGACCGACACAGCCTACCGTATCCGCACGCTCGGTGTTTCCGCTGAAAAGCTGGTCGGATGCTTCATCAACCCGCTTACGGCACTAAGCGCTGAGCTTGAAGGCCGCCACTACGGTGGGGGGGTACTGGAGCTGATACCCTCTGAAATCGAGCGATTGTTGATTCCTTTGCCCGAAGGCGCAGAGGTTAACTTAGGTGAATTGGATGCGGCTATCCGCAGCTTACCGACGCATGACGTGCTCGCACAACAGGGTAAGGCGGTGTTGGGAGCAATGGGATTGCCCCGTGTCAAGCAAACGTGTGTGCTGGAGGGGTGGCGCAAGTTGCGGAACCGCAGGCACCGCACTTCCAGTGAGGAACTAACCGAGTTGTCCTAATCGATTTCCAACACGAATCGTTTCGGATCAACCTTGTCACGGTAAAGAGCCAAGGTTCGACCGATTAGATCGGGACGCGCAACGTACTCTCGCATAGGTCCCCAACTTAGGCGCGTCATCGCATTCCTCTGCTTGTAGGCCTCGCTCGTAGTGCTCGTGGTATGCCGAATCGCCAAGTCGAATTCACCGTGGCTGATTCCCTTCATAACCAACTGAAATTTCGCAAAGGCTTCATCCACGGTGGTGGATCGGGTCGTCCAAGCGAGATGCGGAAACACATCATCCCGGAAGTAGTGACGGTGATCTACTTCTTCTGGAAGCAATCCTTTGTCTAAATTGACCGAGCCTGTTGCGTGCGTACCTTTCGCGTCCGGAATTGTCAGGTCACGACGGGTGAGTGGTTTACTCTCCCACACCAATTCGAATTCAATCCCTACTGCCGCTGGCACCGGGTTGGGAGCAGCCACGCCACCCTTCATTCCAACCTGCGCTTTAGGGGGCTTAGGCTTCTTTGGTGTTGCCTTTGCTTTTGCGAGGGCTCGTCGAAGAGGAGCCACCTTAAGTTTCATGCGAGGTACAACATCTCCCCCTCCCAACCCGGCCGCCGAAGTTGTTGGTCGCGGCGGACTAACCGCCATTTCGTCAACCAAACGACCGCTTGCCAACAATCCATCGAGATCGGCAACCGATCCGATCTTCACAACATGATCTGGATAATCAGTTGGCAAAGCCGTAAGTTGTGCCTCGATCTCATCAACCACTGCCTTATCTTCTGCATCGGCGATATCGAAATCAATCAACATCCCGGCTTCGATGTTGTTATTTAGACCCCCGAGCGTAAGGTTCGCACTGCCGACCACAAAGCGCGCATTGGTCATGCCACGAACCAAGTACAGCTTTGGGTGAAAAATGACGGTTCTAGAACCTGTGTCAACCGCGTAGAGCTTGACACCAATGTCATGCAGGAGCTTGAGCCCTTGGTGAGAAGTAATGTCGTTCCGAATTCCTGCGAATACCGTCACCCGCACTGCGTGAGTCCTGAGCGCCGCTTCGATTTGCTGCACTCCGCTTTCGCTCACGAATGCGACGCTCAATATCACCTTCTTGATGTCGGGGACATCAAACAGTTCGCGCACTGCTTGAGCATGCGTCTTGGGTGTAACTCCCTGCAGGATGAAATTCTTCTTCGCCATAATCTCGCAGACCACCTAACAAGTCTGTCATCATAACAACCGGCAAGGCGTGTGGCGAGAGCAGCAAAGACGACCCGCCACAAACCTCTCTGATTCGCAGAGGCCGCCCTTCGCAGAAACGGAGAACGGAGAGCACCAGAGAGTCGAAAAGGTGCCGAGTACGCCAACAAATGGCGTAGAACAGCCTCGCGCCAGTATTCGAAGCAAGCGGCCAAGTAGTCGGAAACGCGGGGATAAGAGGAAGTAAAAGCGCTCCTGAGTGTTCAGGAGCGCTTGGTAGTACGTGGTGGACCGAAAGGGGATCGAACCCTCGACCTCCGCATTGCGAACGCGGCGCTCTCCCAGCTGAGCTATCGGCCCGAAGGGCGGCATTATACCGGGGTGCCGCCCCGGCTGAAAGGGCAGGAGCCCCGCGGGTTGTTCAGTCTTTCTTGCGCCTATAAACCCACCAAAGCAGCCCGCTGCCGGCGATGATGAGGGGGATGGACAGCCACTGGCCCATCGTTAGCCCGAGGGCGAGAAAGCCGAGAAACGCGTCGGGCTCGCGCGTGAATTCCACCAGGAAGCGGAACACGCCGTAGCCCAGCATGAACAGGCCCGAGACGGCGCCGGCGGGGCGCGGCTTTTTGGCGAAGAACCAGAGGATGAAGAACAGCGCCACGCCTTCCAGGGCGGCTTCGTAGAGCTGCGAGGGCTGGCGCGGGATGTTGCCGGCGCCCTGGAAGACCATGCCCCAGGGCAGGGTGGTCGGCCGCCCCCACAGTTCGCCGTTGATGAAGTTGCCTATGCGCCCGGCACACAAACCAAGGGGAACCAGCGGGGCGATGAAATCGGTGGTGGCCAGCCACTTCTTGCCCCGGCTGCGTGCGAACAGCCAAAGCGCGAAGGCAACGCCGAGAAAGCCGCCATGAAAGCTCATGCCGCCGTCCCATACCTTGACAATGTCGGCGGGGTGGGAGAAGTAGAAGCCAGGCTGGTAGAACAGCACGTAGCCCAGGCGCCCCCCCAGCACCACGCCCAGCACACCGTAGGTGAGCACGTCGTCGAGATCCTTCTCCGTCCAGTCCAGCCAGGGCTGGGTATGGATGCGGCGGCGGCCCATCACGATGACCAGAATGAAGGCCAGCAGGTACATGAGTCCGTACCAGTGCACCGGCAGCGGGCCGATGTGGAAGGCGATGGGGTTGATGTTGGGATGGACGAGCATGGGGGCAGGCGTGCGGTAGAATCCGGTGGATTATAGACCCGTGCTTCGGTTCCCATGCCTGCCTATCGTTCCCGCACCACCACCCACGGCCGCAATATGGCCGGCGCGCGCGCTCTTTGGCGTGCCACCGGCATGAAGGATGGCGATTTCGACAAGCCCATCATCGCCGTCGCCAACTCCTTCACCCAGTTCGTGCCGGGCCACGTGCATCTGAAAGACCTCGGCCAGTTGGTGGCGCGCGAGATCGAGGCGGCCGGCGGTGTGGCCAAGGAATTCGACACCATTGCGGTGGACGACGGCATCGCCATGGGCCACGGCGGCATGCTCTATTCGCTGCCCAGCCGCGATTTGATTGCGGATTCGGTGGAGTACATGGTCAACGCGCATTGCGCGGATGCCCTGGTATGCATTTCCAACTGCGACAAGATCACGCCCGGCATGCTGATGGCGGCGCTGCGCCTGAACATCCCCACGGTGTTCGTGTCCGGCGGCCCGATGGAATCCGGCAAGGCCAACATCCACGGCAAGATCGTGCATCTGGATTTGGTGGACGCCATGGTGTCGGCCGCCAACCCGCAGGAAAGCGACGCCGATGTCATGCAGATGGAGCGTTCGGCCTGTCCCACCTGCGGCTCGTGCTCGGGGATGTTCACGGCCAATTCCATGAACTGCCTGACCGAAGCCCTGGGCCTCGCCCTGCCGGGCAACGGCTCGGTGCTGGCCACGCATGCCGACCGCGGCAAGCTGTTCCTCGCCGCCGGCCGTTTGATCGTCAAGCTGGCCAAGCGTTATTACGAAGAGGACGACGCCTCCGTGCTGCCGCGTTCCATCGCCGGTTTCCAGGCTTTCGAGAATGCCATCGCGCTGGACATCGCCATGGGCGGCTCCACCAACACCGTGCTGCATCTGCTGGCGGCGGCGCATGAGGCCGGCGTGCCTTTCACCATGAAGGACATCGACCGCATGAGCCGGCGCGTGCCCAATCTGGCGAAAGTGGCGCCCTCCACGCAGCTGTATCACCTGGAGGATGTGCATCGGGCCGGCGGCGTGATGGCCATCCTCGGGGAGCTGGACCGCGCCGGGCTGATACATCGCGACCTGCCCACCGTGCTGCACCAGACCCTGGGCGAGCAGATCGACAAATTCGACGTGCGCCGCAGCACCGACCGCGAGGTGCTCGATTACTACCGCGCCGCGCCGGGGAACGTCCCTACGCAGGCGGCCTTCAGCCAGGACAAGCGCTGGAAGACGCTGGACCTGGACCGCGCGGGCGGCTGCATCCGGGATGCGGAGCATGCCTATTCGAAGGAAGGCGGCCTGGCCGTGTTGTACGGCAATCTGGCCGAGCACGGTTGCATCGTCAAGACCGCGGGCGTGGACGAATCGATCTGGAAGTTTTCCGGGCCGGCGCGCATATTCGAGAGCCAGGAGGCGGCGGTGGAAGGCATCCTGGGCGACCGGGTGCAGCCGGGTGACGTGGTCGTCATCCGCTACGAAGGTCCGTGCGGCGGGCCCGGCATGCAGGAGATGCTTTACCCCACCAGCTATCTCAAATCCAAGGGCCTGGGCAAGGTCTGCGCCCTCATCACCGACGGGCGCTTTTCCGGCGGGACGTCGGGCCTGTCCATCGGCCACGTCTCTCCCGAAGCCGCGGAAGGCGGCGTCATCGGTCTGGTGCAGGAAGGCGACCGCATCGAAATCGACATTCCGCAGCGCCGCATCGACCTGGTGGTGCACCAGGCCGAACTGGAGCGCCGGCGCAAGCTGATGGAAGGCCGCGGCCGCGGTGCCTGGAAACCGGCGCAGCGCGAGCGCGGCGTGAGCCCGGCGCTCAGGGCTTATGCCGCCATGACCACATCCGCGGCCTTCGGCGCGGTGCGCGACGTGTCCCAGGTGGAACGGCAGGATTGAGTTTCCCATGCGCGCTTTGCTGATCCTCAATCCCAAGGGCGGCAGCGGCAAGACCACGCTGGCGACCAACGTCGCCGGCGCGTTGGCCTCCCTGGGAGAGGACGTGGAGCTGCTGGATCTCGATCGCCAGAAATCGGCCAGCCAGTGGCTGGCTAGGCGCCCGGCCAACCTGCCCGCCATCCGCCTGATGGCCGACGCGCAGGGCAGCGAAAAGAAATCCGGCTGGCTGGTGGTGGACACTCCGGCGGCCCTGCACGGCAAGACCCTCGACCATGCCTTGCGGCTCGCGCATCGCGTGCTCGTGCCGGTGGCGGCGTCGCTCTTCGACATCCAGGCCAGCCGCGATTTCCTGCACAGTCTGGCGGCGGAAAAAGCCGTGCGCAAGGGCAGGACCTTCGTCGGCGTGGTGGGCATGCGCATGGCGCCGCGTACGCGCGCGGCCGCGACCCTGGAAGGTTTTCTGCGCGATCTCGACCTGCCGGTGCTGGGCTATCTGCGCGAGGCGCAGAACTACGTCAACGCCGCGTTCGAGGGCAAGACGCTGTTCGACCTGCCGCCTTCGCAGTCGGAAATCGACCGTGCGCAATGGGCGGAGCTGCTGGTCTGGCTGCGCCAGGGCGCCTGATTGCCATGCCCAACCGTCTCGCTTTCGAGTCCAGCCCTTATCTGCGCCAGCACGCCGACAACCCCGTGGACTGGCATCCCTGGGGGCCGGAGGCGCTGGACAAGGCCGGGCGCGAAGACAAGCCCATCCTGCTTTCCATCGGCTATTCCACCTGCCACTGGTGCCATGTGATGGCGCACGAATGCTTCGAGGACGCCGAGGTGGCGGCGGCCATGAACGCGCATTTCGTCAACATCAAGGTGGACCGCGAGGAGCGCCCCGACCTCGATCAAATCTATCAGACCGCGCATCAGATGCTGGCGCGCCGCGCGGGCGGCTGGCCGCTCACGGTGTTCCTCACACCCGATCAGTTGCCCTTCTTCGCCGGCACTTATTTCCCCAAGGGGCCGCGCCATGGCCTGCCCGGTTTCGTCGATCTGCTCATGCAGGTGGAGCGCGCCTACCGCACGCGCCGCGCCGCTTTGCAGGAACAGAATCAGTCGCTCATGGAAGCGCTCGCCTGGCAGCCGCCGCCCGGCGGCAGCGCCGACGGCGCCGTGCTGACTCAGGCGCAGAAGGACCTGGCGGCCGCTTTCGACGGCACCTGGGGCGGCTTCTCACGGGCACCGAAATTCCCCCGCGCCGCGGAGCTCGAATTTCTGCTCGAGGGCGACGATGCCGAAGGCCGTGCGCGCGCCCTGTTCACGCTGGAGAACATGCTGGGCGGCGGCTTGTTCGATCATCTGGGCGGCGGGTTTTTCCGCTACTCCGTGGACGAGCGCTGGGAAATCCCCCATTTCGAAAAGATGCTCTACGACAATGGGCCGTTGCTGGGCATCCTGGCGCGCGCCTTTCGCCTGACCGGCGCTGTGCGCTTCCAGTCCGCGGCCGAGGCCACGGTGGACTGGCTGGCGCGCGAGATGACGGCGCCCGAGGGTGGCTTTTACAGCGCCCAGGATGCGGATTCCGAGAGCCACGAAGGGCGCTTCTATGTGTGGACGCCGGATATCGCCCGACAAGTTTTGGACGCGCGCGAATACGCCGTGGCGGCCGCGCATTTCGGCCTGGACAGGCCGCCCAATTTTGAAAACCATGCATGGCACTTGCAGGCGCGCGGGCCGACGGCGGACGCGGTTCTGCTGGAAGCCGCCCGCGCCAAGCTGTTCGCCGCGCGCTCTCAGCGTGTAGTGCCGGGGCGCGACGAGAAAATCCTCACCGCCTGGAACGGCCTGATGATCGCCGGCCTGGCGTGCGCCGCACGCGTGTTTGCCCGCCCCGACTGGCTGGACATGGCCTGCGCCGCGGCGGATTTCCTGCGGCGCGAGGCGTGGCGCGACGGGCGATTGCTGGCGGTTTGCAAGGACGGCAGCGCCAAGCTCAACGCCTATCTGGACGACCACGCTTATATGCTGGACGCGCTGCTGGAACTGCTCCAGGCGCGTTTCCGCGCGCAGGATTTGTACTGGGCCCAGGCCTTGGCCGAGCTGCTGCTTGCGCATTTCGAGGACCGGGAGCGCGGCGGCTTTTTCTTCACCAGCGACGATCACGAGGCGCTCATCCAGCGGCCCAAGAGCGTTTATGACCAGGCCACGCCCGCCGGCGCCGCCGTGGCCGCGCGCGGCCTGCAAAGGCTGGGGCATCTGCTCGGCGAGGCGCGCTACCTGGAAGCGGCGCAACGCTGTCTGCAGGATGCCGCCGGCTCGCTGGCCCAGGCGCTGGCGGCCCATGCCAGCCTGCTGCGCGTGCTGGCAGACGAGTTGGCGCCGCCGCGCCAGATACTGCTGCGCGGCGCCGCCGCAGCCTGGCGGCCGGCGCTGGAAGCGCAGATGGCCGCGCGCGATGCCCTTTACGTGCTGCCGGATGAAGCTCTGCCGCAGGCTCTCATGGCGCCCGGTGTCAGCGGCGCGCAGGTGTGCGAGGGCGCGCGCTGCCTGCCGACGTTCGAGCATATCGACCCTTTGCTCCAATTCCTGCAACAAGTGAGCAACAATTGAGGCAATGTTTTGGTAACCAATGACCGCTAGGCTGCGTTTGTATCAAGGCCGCATTTCCTTGCCATCTTATTAATTTTTTATTAATTTTTGATCCGCATCACCCTCTCAGGAGCCATCATGAAATTCGCACCGCTGTTTGTCGCCCTCTCTCTGGCCCTGTCTGGCTGGGCCCATGCGGACGGCATGGCTTTGGCGCAGAAGAACGCCTGCCTGTCCTGCCACAGCGTCAACAACAAAATCGTCGGCCCTGCCTTCAAGAGCGTGGCCGCGCGCTTCAAGGGGCAGAAGGGCGCCGAGGACATGCTGGTGCAGAAAGTGCTGCATGGCAGCCAGGGCGCCTGGGGGCCGGGTTCCGTGATGCCGCCCAACCCGCAGGTCAGCCCGGAGGATGCCAAGCAGATCGTCGCCTGGATCCTCAGCCTGTAAGGCACTGCTGGGGCGTCGGCCGCTCGGAGAAAAGCCGGCTGCGCGCCGGTTTTTTTTCGTCAGGCGCGCGCCCTGGTGTAAGATTTTTGCGTTTGTCACCTTCCCGTAGCCTCTCCCGTGAAAGCGCTAAGCCTTGCCGTGTGCGCCGCCCTGTTTCTGACCGGATGCGGCCATAAAGCCTCCGACCAGGGGGGCGATGTCGTGAAAATCGGCCTGGCCGCTCCGCTGACCGGCCCGCAGGCGCAGCTGGGCCAGGACATGGCCAACGGCGCCCGTCTGGCAGTCGACGAAATCAATGCCGGCCATCCGCAGATCGGCGGCAAGCCGGTGACCTTCCGTCTGCTCGCCGAAGACGACCAGGCCGACCCCAAGACCGCCACCAACGTCGCGCAGCGCCTGGTCGACGACGGCGTGGCCGCGGTCATCGGCCACATGAACTCCGGCACCACCATTCCCGCCTCGCGCATCTACTACCAGGCCGGCATTGCGCAGATATCGCCTTCGGCGACGGCGGTCAAATACACCCACCAGGGCTTCGACACCGCCTTCCGCGTCATGGCCAACGATGCCCAGCAGGGCACGGTGCTGGGCGACTTCGCGGTGAAGACCCTGGGCGCCCATCGCATCGCCATCATCGATGACCGCACCGCCTATGGCCAGGGGCTGGCCGACCAGTTCGAGCGCACCGTGAAGGCGCTGGGCGCCGACGTGGTGGACCGCGAATACACCACCGACCATTCCACCGACTTCATGGCGATACTCACCAACATCAAGGCGAAAAAACCCGATCTGGTGTTCTTCGGCGGCATGGATCCGCAGGCCGGGCCGATGATCCGGCAGATGCGCCAGTTGGGCATCAGCGCCAAATTCCTCGGCGGCGACGGCGTGCGCACGCCGCAGTTCATCACCCTGGCGGGGCCGGCCGCCGAAGGCGCGTATGCCAGCACCCCCGGGCTGCCCATAGGCAAAATGCCCAAGGGACCCGAATTCCAGGCCAAGTACACCGCCAAGTACGGGCCCATCCAGCAATACGCGCCCTACGCCTACGATGCGGTGTATGTGCTGGCGGGCGCCATGGAGAAGGCCGGCTCCGCCGATCCGAAGACCTTCCTCCCCGTGCTGCGCCAGACGGATTATCAGGGCGTGACGGGGCCCATACGCTTCGACGCCAATGGCGACCTGACCCAGGGCGCCATCACGCTCTACCAGGTGCAGAAAGGCGCCTGGGTGCCTCTGCAGACTTTCCAGAAACACTGATCGCGCTGCCGTGGACATCCTGGCGCAGCAGATCCTCAACGGCCTGGTGCTGGGCAGCATTTATGCCGTGGTGGCCCTGGGCTACACCATGGTGTACGGCATCCTGGAGCTGATCAATTTCGCCCACGGCGAGGTCACCATGATGGGTGCCATGGTGGCCATCAGCGTCATCGGCCTGGGGCTGGCGGCGGGCCTGCCGGCTCTGCCGCTGATCGTGCTGGCGATGCTGGCCGCCATCGCGGCCTGCATGCTGCTGGGCCTGGGCATCGAACGCTTCGCCTACCGGCCGCTGCGCCGCGCGCCGCGGCTGGCGCCGTTGATTACCGCCATCGGCATGTCCATTCTGCTGCAGAACATCGCCATGATGATCTGGGGCAAGCAATACATCCCCTTCCCGCCGGTGTTTCCCCAGGGCGAACATCGCATCCTCGGCGCCCATGTTACTGACGTGCAAATCATCATCCTCATCACCACCGTGCTGCTCATGCTGGCGCTCACCCTGCTGGTCAAGCACACCCGGCTGGGACGGGCCATGCGCGCCATCGCCCAGTCCCAGCCGGTGGCGCAGCTCATGGGAGTGAACGTCAACGCCGTGGTGGCCGCGACCTTTGCCATCGGCTCGGCGCTGGCCGCCGTGGCCGGCGTGCTGGTGGCCGCCAATTACGGCCAGGCGCAGTACTACATGGGCTTTCTGCTGGGGCTCAAGGCCTTTTCCGCGGCCGTGCTGGGCGGCATAGGCAACATCGCCGGCGCCATGCTGGGCGGGCTGCTGCTGGGCCTGATCGAAAGCCTGGGTGCGGGCTACATCGGCCAGCTCACGGGCGGATTTCTCGGCAGCAACTACCAGGACGTGTTCGCCTTCTTCGTGCTGATCCTCGTGCTGGTGTTCCGCCCGTCGGGCTTGCTGGGGGAGCGGGTGGTTGAACGCGCGTAAGCGGGCCTGGCTGGCCGCTCTGGCTTTGGGACTGGGACTGGCGGTGCTGCCCTTCGCGCTGGACGGCCTGCTCGGCCCCTATTGGGTGCGCGTGCTGGATTTCGCCCTGCTCTACGCCATGCTGGCGCTGGGCCTCAATATCGTGGTGGGCTATGCCGGCCTGCTGGATCTGGGCTACATCGCCTTCTACGGCGTGGGCGCTTATCTGTATGCATTGCTGGCTTCGCCGCAGTTCGGCATCCATTGGCCGTTTTGGGCCACCCTGCCCTTGGGTGCGGCGCTTGCCGCCCTGTTCGGCATCCTGCTCGGCACGCCGACGCTGCGCCTGCGCGGCGATTACCTGGCCATCGTCACCCTGGGCTTCGGCGAGATCATCCGCATCTTCCTCAACAACCTCGACGCGCCCGTCAACATCACCAACGGCCCGCAGGGCATCACCGCCATCGATGCCGTGCACATCGGCGGCTTCTCGCTCGGGCGCCGGCACGAGCTGCTGGGGATGAGCGTTCCCAGCACCGTGCTGTATTACTACCTTTTCCTGATCTGCATGCTGGTGGTGGTGTTCATTTCGCTGCGCCTGGAGAATTCCCGCATCGGCCGCGCCTGGGTGGCGATCCGCGAGGACGAGGTGGCAGCCGAGGCCATGGGCGTACCCACGCGCAACATCAAGCTCTTGGCCTTCGCCATGGGCGCGTCCTTCGGCGGCCTGGCGGGCGGGCTGTTCGCCAGCTTCCAGGGCTTCGTCAGCCCGGAATCGTTCAATCTCATGGAGTCCATCATGATCCTGTGCATGATCGTGCTGGGCGGCATGGGGCACATTCCCGGCGTCATCCTGGGCGCGGTGCTGCTCACCGTGCTGCCGGAAGCGCTGCGCTACGTGGGCGATCTGCAGCGCCACGTGCTGGGGCGCGTGGTGGTGGATCCGGCCGATCTGCGCATGCTGCTGTTCGGCCTGGCCCTGGTGCTCATGATGCGATTCCGTCCCGCCGGCCTGTGGCCGTCGCGCCGCCGCCAGCGCGAGTTCTCCGCCACCGGCGACGTCGCGGAACAGGAACAGGCCAGCCTGTTCGACGCGCGCCGATGATGCTCGGCGCCCGCGGCCTGTGCAAGCGCTTCGGCGGTCTCAAGGCCTTGTCCGAGGTCGATTTCGCCGTGCGGCGCGGCGAGATCTTCGGCCTCATCGGGCCCAATGGCGCGGGCAAGACCAGCTTGTTCAACTGCCTCACCGGGCTGTACACGCCCGATACCGGAACGCTGGAACTGGACGGCCGGAGCCTCCTGGGGCGTGCGCCGCATGAGATCGTGCGCTTCGGTCTGGCGCGCACTTTCCAGAACATCCGCCTGTTCGGCAACATGACCGCCCTGGAAAACGTCATGGTAGGGCGCCATGTGCGCACCGGGAGCGGCGTTTTCGGCGCGGTGCTGGGCACGGCGGCGACGCGCCGGGAAGAGGCCGACACCCGCGCACGCGCGCACGCGCTGCTGGAGCGCGTGGGTATCGCGCGCCACGGCGGGGCGCTGGCCCAGCATCTCCCCTACGGCGACCAGCGCCGCCTGGAGATCGCCCGCGCGCTGGCCACCGACCCTAAATTGCTGGCCCTGGACGAGCCCGCCGCCGGCATGAACGCCGGCGAGAAGCAGGGCTTGCGCGAATTGCTGTTGAGTTTGCGCGCGGACGGGCTCACGCTGTTTCTCATCGAACATGACATGGGCCTGGTGATGAAGCTGTGCGACCGCGTCATGGTGCTGGATTTCGGCGTCAAGATCGCCGAGGGTGCCCCCGCGCAGGTGCGCCAGGATCCCCAGGTCATCGCCGCCTATCTGGGCATGGAGGCGGCGTCTTGAGCTTGCTGGCGGTGGAACAGTTGCGCGTCGCCTACGGCCGCATCCGGGCGGTGCAGGGCCTGGATTTGCGCGTGGACGAGGGCGAGGCGGTGTGCCTCATCGGCGCCAACGGCGCCGGCAAGACCACGACCTTGAAGGCGCTGGCCGGGCTGCTGCCGGCGCAGGGCGCCATCCAGTTCGATGGCCATCGCCTGGGTGGCCGGCCGGCGCACGAAATCGCGCGCCTGGGGCTGACCCTGGTGCCGGAAGGACGCGGCATCTTCCCGCGCATGACGGTGCTGGAAAACCTGCAGATGGGCGCTTACGCGCGCCGCGACCGGCATGCGGTCAAAGATGATCTGGAACAGGTGTTTTCCCTGCTGCCGCGCCTGGCCGAACGCAAGACCCAGAAAGCCGGTCTGTTTTCCGGGGGTGAGCAGCAGATGCTGGCCCTGGGGCGGGCCTTGATGAGCCAGCCGCGCCTGCTCATGCTCGACGAGCCCAGCATGGGATTGGCCCCGGTGATGGTGCAGACCGTGTTCGGCATCATCGGCCAGATCATCGCGCGCGGGGTGAGCCTGCTGCTGGTGGAGCAGAACGCCCGCCTTGCGCTCAAGGTTTGCCAGCGCGGCTATGTGCTGGAACACGGCGCGGCGACGCTCTCCGGCCCGGCCACGGAACTGGCCGCCGATCCGGCCGTGCAGGCAGCCTATTTGGGCGAGGTCTGAGGGCTTATGGTGCGAAAGCGGCGCAAGCCAACTTCGCTGAGCAGGGCGTTGAGGCCGATGTCCCAGGGCTCTGCAGGCAGCGCCTCGGCGCGCTGGCATTCGTAGGCCAGACCCAGGCGCCAGGGGCGCGGCCATCCCGTGCGCCGCTGGTGCGCCAGGGTGGCGTCGTAATAGCCGCCGCCCATGCCCAGGCGCTGGCCCATGTCATCGAAGGCCACCAAGGGCAGGATGAGCACTTCCAAATGGCGCACCGGCACCCGCCGGCCATGCGGCTCGGCGATGCCATAGCGGTTCTTGCCCACGTTCTGGCGCCCATCCAGGCGCACGAATCGCAGCGGCCGGCCGGGATGTTTTGGTATCACGGGAAGGTAGCAGTGCTTGCCCATCCACAGCGCCTGGTTGAGCAGCGGCAGGACGTCGAACTCCCCGTTCACGGGCAGATAGAAGCCCCAGCGCCTGCCCTTGAGCAGCAGGCCGTGGCGCAGCGCGATGCGCAGGGCGGCGCGGGCAGCGGTGCGGCGTGCAGTCGGGGGCAGGGCGGCGCGCGCCTGGCGAAAGCGGCGCCGCAAGGATGCTTTATCGCGGATCAAATCGGGTCGCAGAATGATTCCCCCGCCTGTGCCGTGTCGGCCGCGTACTCTTGAACCGGGGGTTCAAGATGGTCGCGGCGGCAGGCGCTTCGGGCACATGAAACGTGTCACGCGCACGCCCGCGCCGGATGTTGCCGCAACCTTGCACGCATGCATTGGTTCAGAGAATGTGCGGCCGGCCTCGAACACCGCAGGGGAGTTTCCAGTCTAGCAGAACGCTTTCAGAAAAGCGTGTCCTGCTCGGCCAGCGCGCTGTCCACCAGACGGGTCAGTTCGAGGATTTTTTCGCGCTGCGCCACTTGGCCCGCACCGCCGGTGGAAAGAAATTCGTGCGCGATGTTGAGGGCCGCCATGATGGCGATGCGCTCGATGCCTATGACCTTGCCCTGCTCGCGGATGGCGCGCATTTTGTTGTCCAGGTAGGCAGCGGAGGCCTTCAGCGCCGGCTCCTCGCCTTTGTCGCAGGCAACGCGGAAGCTGCGTCCGAGCAGGGTGATGTCGACGCCGTGCGCGCTCATGGCCGATCGTCAGCCGGCAGGCGTTCCGCCAGGGTGCCCAGGCGCTGGCGCACGAGTTCGATTTTGGCGTCCTGCTGCCTTTCGAGGTCGTGCGCCGCGGCAAGCTGCTGGCGCAGGGACAGGTTTTCCGCACGCAGCGCCTGCATGGTGTGCAGCAACTGCTGCAGGCGCAGCTCCAAGGTTTCCAGCTCGGCTTCCATGGGCGCAACTATACTTAGCGTTTTGCAGCGAGGTCAATGCGCTTTCATGTCAGACGAGCGCCCGGATCCCCCGACGGATTTCGAGGCCGGAAGTTCTTCGCGCGACGGCGCCCGCGTGCTCATGGGATGCACGCACGCCGGCAAGGCCTGCCGCCTCGTAGACAACAGCGGCGACGCCCTGCCGGAAGCGGAACTGCGGGAAATTCTGCAAAGCCTCATCGAGGCGAGGCTGTTCGGCTTTCGCTCCCTGTCCGCCAGCGGCGGCAACGCCATCAGGCTGGAGCAGGCCGAATGCGCCCACGTGCAGATCGGAGGACGTCTCTATCGCCTGATGCTGCATCGCCACGAGGCGCGCATCGAACCTTTCTGAATCCCCAGTATGCGCCTGCTCGACATGATCCGCGCCCGCTTCGCGCCCAAGGGCGTCACGGAAGCGGGTATACCGCCGCAGGACCGTCCGTCTGCCCTGCGCTTTGACGAGGGCATCATCAGGTTTCATCTCGCCGCTTTCCCCGTTCTGCCGCAGGATGCCGCGGCGGTCGGGCGCATCCATGCCTTTCTCGTGCATCCATTGTCCCTGCAAACTGGCGCACGCAAGGGAGCCGCGCACCTGGCTGCAGATTGGCCGACCGACGGCGCAGCCTTACGCGAACTGCTCGATGTGCTGCTGGCGGAGCTGGCGCGTGCCCTTTATGTCGAAGCCGCGGCGCAGCGCCCCGATGTCGCCGGCATCCGCCTCCTCGCCGAGCCAGGCGTGATCGATCCCGCCGTGCTGGAACTCACGCGCCGCGATGCCCACGGTCTGGGGCCGGGCGTCTATCCGGCGCAGGCGCTGCCGCCCAATGCGCGCGCCGGGCAGCGCGCCGGGTTCTACGTGCGGGTGGTGCTGAAGGAAACCGGCGGGTAAAATCACGCGCTTCGGGTGCCCGGCGGAACCTCACACCGCCGGGTTAAACGGGAAGCCGGTGCGGCGCGCCTCTGCCACGGAGCGGCGCTGCCCAACCCGGCGCTGCCCCCGCAACGGTAAGTGTTAAACGGTCTGCCTCGACGCCACTGGAGAACTCCGGGAAGGCGGCGGACTTCATGCACCAGCCCGGAGACCGGCCCGATACCGGCAGCCGCCCCGCGGCGCCGGCTGTTCAACCCGCCCGCGGGGATCCGGGCGCTTGCGAAATCGACCACTCATGAAAACCACGCTCACCGCTGTCGCGGCCTGTTTCGCTGCGTCCGTGTCGGCCCAGGCCGACAACCTCCCCACCTACTACGGCGACGAAATCGTCGTCACGCCCACGCGCACGGATGTGCCGCTGGCCGACGCCCTACAGGCCACCACGGTCATCACCCGCGCGCAAATCAAGGCCTCCGGGGCGCCCGACCTGCCCACCCTGCTGGCGCAGCAGGCCGGCATCGAAGTTGCCCAGAACGGCGGCATCGGCACCACCGCCAGCGTCTTCATGCGCGGCGCCGGTTCCAATCAGGTGCTGATCCTGGTCAACGGCGTGCGCGTGGATTCCGCCACCACCGGCGCGACGGCCATCGACCAGATCATGCTCTCGGATGTCGAGCGCATTGAAATCGTGCGCGGCAACGTCTCCAGCGTGTACGGCTCCAGCGCCATGGGCGGCGTGATCCAGATTTTCACCAAGCGCGGGCGCGGCCCCTTGGCGGCCAGCGTGCGCGTGGCCGCCGGCGGCCAGGTCAACCGCAGCGCCAGCGCCGGGCTAGGCGGCGATATTGGCGATCACACGCATTTCTATCTGAGCGCGGCGGCGACGCGTGGGGGTGGGTTTTCGGCCATACGACCGCAGTATGTCAACGTTCCGGATAAATATGGTTCTATCCCTTATCCATCTGCCGACGTGGACAAAGACTACTACCGCAACAGCACTTATGACTTCCACATCTCACACAATTGGGCGAAGGACCAGGCCCTAGGTTTCACGGCCTGGCTGTCGCAGGGCAGCGTGGAATACGACGGCTCTTTCAGCAACCACGATTTGCACGATTTGTCCGCACTGTCGCTCTACAGTGAAAACCGCTTTTCGCCGATCTGGACGGCCAAGCTGACGTTGTCCCAGGGCGAGGACGATTTACGCAGCGACTTGTCCGGGGTGTCGGTCGGGCGCGTGGTGACGCGCAATCGAACCGTCATCTGGGATCACACCCTGGACGCCGGCCCCGGACAGGCTTTGCTGGGCGTCTCGGGTTTGTGGCAGCACGTCGCCACTGATGCCGCCTACGTCGCCAACCAGACACCCTATGCGCGTAACCGGCGCAATGTCGCCAGCGCCTATGCGGGCTATCACGGGGCGGTAGGCGCGAGTCTGTTTCAGGCCAACGTGCGGATGGACGACTACAGCGACTTCGGCAGTCATACCACCGGCCTGCTGGGCTATGGCTATCGCTTTGCGTCCCATTGGCGAGTGCGCGGCAATCTGTCCACGGCATTCCGGGCCCCCACGTTCAACGATTTGTACGGCGTCAAATACGGCGGCAACCCGAATCTCAAACCGGAGCAAAGCAAAAGCGGCGAACTGGGCATTGTGTACGACGGCAACGGCCTGCTTCTGCAGGCGACTTATTTTGATACCCGCTATCAGAATCTGATCATCTACCCACCGCCAACCTATGCGCCCGCGAACGTAGGCAAGGCGCTGGTGCGCGGGCTGGAACTGATCGCTCAGGGCCACTACGCCGGTTTAGACTGGAATGCGGCCTATACCCAGCAGAACCCAGTGAACGAGGTCAACGGCACACAACTAACGCACCGCGCCCACAGTTTTGGCAGCCTGGGGGTGGGGCAAACCCTGGGTAAGTGGAACTGGAACGTGGACATGCGTGCTTCCGGTCCAACGCCGGATTCCGATCCGGTGACGAGCCAGCCTGTAACCGACCCCGGCTACGCCACCTTCGATCTCACCGGCGCCTATTTCGTCAGCCCGCAGCTTGCCCTGCGCGCCAAGCTCATCAACGCGCTCAACCGAGACTACACGCTGGTGAACGGCTACAACACCCAGGGGCGGCTGTTCATGCTGGAACTGGACTGGCATCCGCCCATTTGAGGCGGGTCATTTGGTGTTGAGGTCGTCCTGCACGCCTTTGACGCCTTCCACCGTGGTGGCGATTCTTACCGCCCGGTGGGCGAGTTCCGGGTTGTCCGCCCAGCCCGAGAGCTGCACGACGCCCTTGTGGGTGTTCACGTTGACGTCGAGGCCCTTGAGCTTCTCGTCCTTCACCAGTGCCGCCTTGACCTTGGCGGTGATCCAGGCGTCGCTCAGATATCTGCCGGTGGCATGCCCGGTCGACAGGGCCACGGCCTTGAGATAGGCCGTCTGGTCGAGGCAGCCGGTGTGCTTGCCGTCGGCTTGGTAGAAGGCTTTTCTGTCGGCATGGCTGCGTTCCCACTCCTGCAAAGAAATGCAACCGTTGTGGTTGGTGTCCATTGCGCTGAAAGGGTTTTCCCCGGCCGGCGCGATGTCGGCTCCGTGCGCGGGTTGGGGCGTGAGCGCGGCGCCGGCTGCCAGAGCGAATGCCGTCAGCCAGAGCTTTGCGGCCAGGCGCGGCCGTTCTGCCGCATGGAAGGTTTGTCGCCTCATGTTGTTTCTCCTGTTGGCGTTGCTGGACAAGTGCATCCCATGAATCCCACGCTTCGTGGGAGGCGGCTCAACGATTTGCCGGGGGGCGGTGCGTGGCCGTCAGGCAGTCAGAGGTGCCTGTCAGGCTCAGCTGGGCGGCGGTGATGCCATCGGCGCAGCCGACCGGAATCACGATGGAATCCTCGGCCGAACGGGCGGCGGGCGGGACTTCTCCTGCACGGGCGGCGGGCGCGAGGCTGAGCAGTGTCAGCAACGCACCGAGCCAGCGGGTTGGGACGGGCATGCGATCTCCTTGTCGAAACGAAACGCCGGGGCGCTTCATGGAGACAGTCTGCGCCCGGCAAGGTTTCCAGGTGTCGGCGTGCGGCTTACGCTTTGGTAAGGCTGCGCACGCGAGATTTTCTTTCGGGCGCGAGGCGCGGCAGGCTCAAGGCAGGGGCTCGGCGGCGCGCAGCTTGGCCACCAGTTCGCGCAAGGCCTGGCCGCGGTGGCTCAGGGAATTTTTTTCCTCGGCGGACAGTTCCGCCCCGGTTTTCCCCAGCGTTGGGACGAGAAAGTAAGGGTCGTAGCCGAAGCCGCCCGCGCCGCGCGGGTTGGCGATGATTTCCCCGTGCCAGCGCCCTTCGGCGATGAGCGGTTCGGGGTCTTCGGCGTGGCGCACCAGCACCATGACGCAGTAGTAATGCGCGCGGCGGTCGCTCTGGTCTGCCAGCGCGGTCACCAGCTTTTCGTTGTTGCGCTGGTCCGATTTGGGTTCCCCGGCGTAGCGCGCCGAGAACACGCCGGGCGCGCCGTTCAGGGCCTGCGCGCAGATGCCGGAATCGTCCGCCAGCGCGGGCAGCCCGGTGTGCAGCGAAGCGTGGCGCGCCTTGGCCAGGCAGTTTTCGATGAAGGTGTAATAGGGCTCCGGACATTCGGGCACGCCGAAATCGCCCTGCGGCAGCACGTCTATGCCCAGGGGCGCCAGCATCTGGCCGATTTCGCGCAGCTTGCCGGGGTTGCCCGAGGCGATGACCAGACGCATCAGTTCTGCTCCAGGGCGGCGCGCTGCATGAGCGTGATGTCCATGATGCCGGCGGCGGCGAGATCCAGCAGGTCGTCGAGGCGCTCCCGGTCGAAAGGCGCGCCCTCGGCGGTGCCCTGTACTTCGACGATGCCCTCGTTGCCGGTCATGACCACGTTCATGTCGGTGTCGCAGGCCGAGTCCTCGGCATAGTCCAGGTCCAGCACGGGCGTGCCCTGATAAATGCCCACCGACACGGCGGCCACGCTGTCGGTGAGCGGGGATTCGGTGAGCTTGCCGGCGGCGATCAGCCAGCTCACCGCATCGACCAGCGCGACATAGGCGCCGCTGATGGCTGCGGTACGCGTGCCGCCGTCGGCCTGCACGACGTCGCAGTCCACCTTCAGGGTGCGCTCGCCCAGCTTGGTCAAATCCACCACCGCGCGCAGGCTGCGGCCGATCAGGCGCTGGATTTCCTGGGTGCGGCCGGACTGCTTGCCGCGCGCCGCTTCGCGCTCGGTGCGCGTGCCGGTGGAGCGCGGCAGCATGCCGTATTCGGCGGTGATCCAGCCCTGCCCCTGGCCCTTCAGGAAGGCCGGCACCTTTTCCTCCACGCTCACTGTGCAGACCACCTTGGTGTCGCCGAATTCGGCCAGCACCGCGCCCTCCGCATGCTTGGAGTAGTGGCGGGTAAAGCGCACCGGGCGCATCTGGCCGCGCGCACGCGCGCTGGGGCGTTGGCTCATGTCGTTTCCTTGCCGCAAAAGTGCGTATTTTAGCGCCCGGCGCGGCGCGGGTCTGCAACCCGTCATCAAGCGGTAACACGCATTTGGGAATTTCCCATTTATGCCTGTTGCGAATTGATGTAATCATGATTTCTGCCGAAAACGTGGCGGCGGAGCTTCGCCACATTCTGGAGCATCGCCAGCTGAGCGCGCTGTTCCAGCCCATCGTGCACCTGCGGCGAGCGGACGTTTGGGGGCATGAAGGCCTCATACGCGGCCCGTCCGACAGCCCTTTGCATGCGCCTGCCAGCCTGTTTCGGGCGGCGGCCATGCTGGGGGCGAGCGAGGTCCTGGAAAGCCTTTGCGTGCACACGGTCGTGCAGAGCTATGCGGGCGCGGGCGGCGATCCCCTTCTGTTTCTCAATCTGAGCCCGGATTTTCTGCTCGCGCTCGGCACGGAGCGCCTGATCGGGGAATTCATCCCCATGCTGCCGGAATCCATGCGCCATCGCATGGTGCTGGAGCTCACCGAGCAGTCGCGCCTGACGGATTTTGCCGAACTGAGGGAATACGCCATGATGCTGCGCCGGGAAGGCTTGGCCATCGCCATGGACGATCTCGGAGAGGGGTTTTCCGGATTGCGCCTGTGGTCGGAACTGCGCCCGGATTACGTGAAGATAGACAAGCATTTCATTCAGGGCATCAACATCGACTCCGTCAAGCAGGGTTTTGTGCGCTCGGTGGCGCAGATGGCCAGGGAAGCGGGCTGCGAATTGATCGCCGAAGGCATCGAAACCGAAGCCGAATTCCTCACGGTGCAATCGCTGGGCATCACGCTCGGCCAGGGCTATTTTTTTGCCCGGCCGCAGCCGCGCCCGGTGCGCAGCCTGGGCATCGAAGTGACGCAAATCCTGCGCTTGGCGAGCGCCGCCTCCGTGCACCACTCCGTAAACCACGCCGTACGGGTGGAGCGGCTGGCTACGCCGGTCGTGCCTGTCGGCCCGAACGCCTCTGCAGAAACGGCGTTCGCGCGCTTCGAGGCCGAGCCCAAGCTCATCAGTCTGCCGGTGGTGGCCGATGGCAAGCCGCTGGGGCTCATCAGCCGCTACACCATGGTCGACCGGTTTGCGCGCCTGTATCGGCGCGAGCTTTATGGCAAGAAGCCCTGCACATTCTTCGTCGAGCCCGATTCCCTTGTCGTCGAGGCCCGTACCACCCTGCACGAGCTGAGCGATCGCCTCATCAGCACGGACATCCATCACCTCGCCAACGGTTTCATCATCGTCGAGGGCGAGCGCTATGTGGGGGTGGGATCGGCACATGATCTGCTGCGCGAAATCACGCAGATGCAGATCCTCGCGGCGCGCTATGCCAACCCTCTTACCCAGCTGCCCGGCAACGTCCCCATACACGAGCGCCTCAGCCTGCTGCTGGAGCAGGGCGAGCCGTTCGCCATCTGCTATGCCGACCTCGATTATTTCAAGCCTTTCAATGACGTTTACGGCTTTCGGCGCGGCGATGACTTGATACAGGTCACGGCCAGGCTACTCGCGCAGGTGGTGGAGCATGGCAAGGATTTTCTCGGTCACATCGGCGGCGATGATTTCATCATGATATTCCAGAGCCCCGATTGGGAGGCACGCTGCCAGCGGCTGATGGAGGCGTTCAGCCGCGAGGTGCCGGCGCTTTACGATGCCGACGACCGTCTGCGCGGGGGCATCGAATCGGAGGATCGCCAGGGCCGGCAGCATTTCTTCCCCGTGGCCAGCCTGTCGATCGGGGCTGTTCAGGTAAGCCCCGGCGGTTTTGCCGACCACCACGAAGTGGCGGCGGCGGCTTCCGCGGCCAAGCGCGAGGCCAAGAAAACCCGCGGCAACTCCTTGTTCGTCGAGCGCCGGTCTAATCCCGCGCGGGCGGCTGCGGTGCGAGCCTTGCCCGCATGAGGCCGGCAGCGTCCACCATGTGCGCGAGCGCGGCGCGCGCTTCTTCCCAGGAGCGCGTCTTGAGGCCGCAGTCCGGGTTGACCCAGAGCTGCGCCGCCGGGATCACGCCGGCCGCCTTTTCCAGCGCGGCCGCCATCTCCGCGCTGTCCGGCACGCGCGGCGAATGGATGTCGTAGACGCCGGGGCCGATGGCGTTCGGGTAGCTGAAGCGCGCGAAACCTTCCAGCAGCTCCATGTTTGACCGGCTGGCCTCGATGGTGATGACATCGGCGTCCAGCGCCGCGATGGCGGGCAGGATGTCGTTGAATTCCGCATAGCACATGTGGGTGTGTATCTGGGTGGCGTCGTCGGCCGCGCCGGCGGCGATGCGGAAAGCGCGCACCGACCAGTCCAGGTAGTCCTCCCATGCGGCGCGGCGCAGCGGCAGGCCTTCGCGCAGGGCCGGTTCGTCGATCTGGATGACGGCGATGCCGGCGTGCTGCAGGTCGGCCACCTCGTCGCGTATCGCCAGCGCGATCTGCAAGCACGTGGTCGCGCGCGGCTGGTCGTCGCGCACGAAAGACCATTGCAGCAGGGTCACCGGCCCGGTGAGCATGCCTTTGACGGGCTTGCTCGTGAGGCTCTGGGCATAAGCCGCCCATTCGACGGTCATCGGCGCCGGGCGTGAGACATCGCTCCAAATGATGGGCGGCTTGACGCAGCGCGAGCCGTAGCTTTGCACCCAGCCATGCTGGGTGGCGGCAAACCCCTGCAGCTGCGTGGAAAAGTATTCGACCATGTCGTTGCGTTCGGCTTCGCCGTGCACCAACACGTCGAGCCCCAGCGCCTCCTGCTCCGCCACGGCGTGGCGGATCTCCTCGCGCATGGCCTGCCGATAGCCGGCCGCGTCCAGGCCGCCGGCCTTGTGGGCGGCGCGCGCGCGGCGTATGTCCGCGGTCTGGGGGAAGGAGCCTATGGTCGTGGTCGGCAGCGGCGGCAGCTTGAGACGCGCCTGCTGCAAAGTATGGCGCCGGGCGTAGGGCGAGGCACGGCGCTCGGCCTCGGGAGTCAGACGGGCGAGGCGCTGCTGCACGGCCGGGTCTTGCCGCTGGCCGCTCGCCGTGGGCGCCGCAAGGGGGTGCGGCGCGGCATCGCCGTTCAAAGCGTGCGCCAGGGCGCTGATTTCGTCGAGCTTTTGCAGGCCGAAGGCCAGCAGGGGCTTGATGTCCTCGCCAAGCGCGGTTTCCGCGCCGAGGTCCAGGGGCACGTGCAGCAGCGAGCAGGAGGCGGAAACCCAGAGCCTGTCCGCGCGCTTGGCCTTGAGCGGCGCGACGACTCCCAGCAGGCGGTCGAGATCGCTTTTCCAGACATTGCGTCCATCGACGACGCCGGCCGAGAGCACTTTGTTGAGCGGCAGCCAGTCGGCGGCCTGGGCGAGCTCCTCGGGCGCGCGCACGGCATCCACGTGCAGACCGGCCACCGGCAGGCGGCAGGCCAGGGTCAGGTTTTCGCGCAACGGGCTGAAATAGGTGGCGAGCAGGAGGTCCGCACCGGCCGCCGCCAAGCGGTGATACGCCGGCTCGAAGGCGGTGCGCCAGGCGGGGGGCAAGTCCAGCCCCAGAATGGGCTCGTCGATCTGCACCCATTCCACCCCCATGCCCTTGATGCGCGAGAGGATTGCGCCATAGGCGGGGAGCAGGCGATCGAGCAGTTCCAGGCGTTCCATGCCCTGCGATTTGCCCAGCCAGAGAAAACTCAACGGCCCGATCAACTGGGCTTTGACGCGATGCCCCTGCGCCTGGGCCTCGGCGATTTCGTCGAACAGGCGTTCGCTGGCCAGGCGGAACTGTGTGTCGGCGTCGAATTCCGGCACCAGGTAATGGTAATTGGTATCGAACCACTTGGTCATTTCCAGCGCCGCGCTCGAGTGGCCGCCGCAGGAGCAGGCCGCTGCGGCCTCTCCGGCGCGGCCGCGCGCCATGATGAAGTAGCGTTCGATCTCCGGCGTTTCGGCGCCGAAGCCGAAGCGCGCAGGCTCGCAGCCCAGGAGCTGGACGTGGTTCAGCACGTGATCGTAGAGGGCAAAATCGCCCACGCTGACGTAATCCAGGCCAGCCGCGCGCTGCAAGGCCCAGTGGTTGGCGCGCAGCCTGCGCGCGGTCGCTTCTAGTTCAGCCGCGGCGGTTTGTCCGCGCCAATGGGATTCCAGGGCGAATTTGAGTTCGCGGTTTTTGCCCAGGCGGGGAAAGCCGAGGATGTGGCAGGGAGTCATGGCGCTCTCCGTAAGTTGACGGCGCCAGTCTGGGCGGTTAGGCTGCATCAATCAAACGAAATATTCTGCGTATTCGCATGAGAAATATTCATGATTGAAATCCGCCACCTCAAGACCCTGGTGGCGCTGAGCGAGGCAGGCAGCCTGACCCAGGCCGCCGAGCGTGTGTTTCTGACGCAGTCCGCACTGTCCCATCAGCTCAAGGCGCTGGAAGACGACATCGGCGGCGCACTGTTCGTGCGCAAATCCGCACCGCTGCGCTTTTCGCCCGCGGGCGAGCGGCTGCTTATCGCCGCGCGCCGCGTGCTGGAGGAAATGGAGGCGGCGCAGCGCGACATCGCCAGGCTCGCCGCCGGGGCCGCCGGGCGCCTGCGCATCGCCGTGGAGTGCCACAGCTGCTTCGATTGGCTCATGCCGGCCATGGACACCTTCCGCGGGCACTGGCCGGAAGTGGAAATGGACCTGGTATCGGGCTTCCACGCCGACCCGGTGGCGCTGCTCAAGCGTGACGAGGCCGATCTGGCCATCACCTCCGATCCGCGCGCGCGGCGCGGCGTCGCCTACCTGCCGCTGTTCCAGACCGAGATGCAGGCCATCCTGGCGCGTGATCACCCGCTGGCTGCCAAGGCCTATCTCACGGCGCGCGACTTCTCCCGCGACGTGCTCATCACCTATCCCGCGCCGGAGGAGATGTTCGACCTCATCCGCCTGGTGCTCAAGCCGGCCGGCATCGCCTTCACGCGGCGCACGGCGGAACTCACGGTAGCCATCCTGCAGCTGGTGGCTTCGCGCCGCGGCATCGCCGCCCTGCCGGTGTTCGGCGTGGAAAGCTATCTGGCGCGCGGCTATGTCGTCGGCCGCCCCATCGGCCGGCAGGGTTTTTATTCCAGTCTGTATGCGGCCGTGCCCGAGGCACTGGCCGACGCCGCCTATGTGGCGGATTTTGCCGCCACCGTGCGGCGCACCTGTTTTGCCCATCTGTCGGGCATACGGCCGCTGGTCGCATGAAGGGGGCGCGATGAACGAACCTTGCAATGCTGGAAATGCGGCGCCAGCCTGGCCGCGTTGACGCTGCCCCTCGGCCGGCGCGACATCTGCCCGAGCTGCCGCGCGGAACTGCATGTCTGCAGGCTGTGCCGGTTTTTCGATCCCCATGTCGCACAGCAATGCCACGAGCCGCTGGCCGAGGATCAGCGCGACAAGACGCGCGCCAATTTCTGCGGCTATTTCGTGCCGCGCCCGGATGCCTATCGCGGCGGCGGCTCGGCGGTGGCGCAGGGAGCGCGCAACGCCCTGGAGGCGCTCTTCGGCGCGTCCCCGAAGCAGGACTGATTCAGCGCGCTTTCAAGCTGTCGCGTATTTCGCGCAGCAGCAGGATGTCTTCGGGCGGCGCGGCGGGTGCGGCCGGCGGCGGCGCCTTCTTGAGCCGGTTGATCTGGCGCACCATCACAAAGATGATGAGGGCCAGGATGATGAAATTGAGCAGAACGGTGAGGAAATCGCCGTAGGCGAAGACTGGGATGCCGGCTTTCTTCACGTCCGCCAGGGTCATGGGCATGCCCGGCGGAACGGCCTTGAGGGCGATGAAGTGGTTGGAAAAATCCAGTCCGCCGACGAAGCGCCCGACCACGGGCATGATGAGGTCGTTGACGATGGAATCGACGATCTTGCCGAAAGCGGCGCCGATGATGACGCCTACGGCCAAGTCGACGGCATTGCCCTTGATGGCAAACTCCCTGAACTCGGACATGAAACTCATGGCTCGCTCCCTTTGCGGTTGTAAAGCCCCGTTTTTAGCATGGGCCGGCCCGGGCGCGCGCGGAGGGAGTGTAAAGAAATCTGACAGTTTTCCCCTCCTGCGCGGGCGGGTAGAATTTGCCCCCTTATGCGCATCGGCCCCTACCTCCTCAAGAACCGTCTGGTCGTCGCCCCCATGGCGGGGGTGACGGATCGGCCGTTCCGCCAGCTTTGCAAGAAGATGGGCGCAGCCATGGCGGTGTCGGAGATGGTGACCTCGAATTCGCTGCTCTACGGTTCCGCCAAGACTTTGCGGCGCGCCAATCACGCGGGCGAGGTCGAGCCCAAGTCGGTGCAGATCGCCGGCGCCGATCCGGCCATGATGGCGCAGGCGGCGCGCTACAACGTCGAGCGCGGCGCGCAGATCATAGACGTCAACATGGGCTGCCCGGCCAAGAAGGTGTGCAACGTCATGGCCGGCTCGGCGCTGCTGCAAAACGAAGCCTTGGTGGCGCGCATCCTGGACGCCGTGGTGCGCGCCGTGCCGGAAGTGCCGGTGACTCTAAAGATCCGCACCGGCTGGGATCGCGAGCACCGCAATGCCCTCAACGTCCTCAAGCTGGCCGAAAACGCCGGCATCGCCGCCCTGGCCATCCATGGCCGCACGCGCGCCTGCGGTTATTCAGGCGAGGCCGAGTACGACACCATCGCGGCGGTGAAGGCGCAGGCAAGCATACCCATCATCGCCAACGGCGACATCGGCAGCCCGGAAAAGGCCCGGCAGGTGTTGCGGCACACCGGCGCCGACGCCGTCATGATCGGACGCGCGGCGCAGGGGCGGCCGTGGATATTCCGCGAGATCGAGCATTTTCTCGCCACCGGCCGCCGCCTTCCGCCGCCGCAAGTGGCGGAGATGCACCAGGTCCTGCTGGAACATCTGGACGATTTGTACGGCTTCTACGGGGAAACCCTGGGCATGCGCGTTGCGCGCAAGCACATCTCCTGGTACACCAAGGGGCTCGTCAACGCCGGCGAGTTCCGCCACGCGATGAACCGGCTGGAGACCGCGCATGAGCAGGTGCGCGCGGTGAACGAGTTTTTCGCGCAGGCGGCGCGCGCAAGCAATTATCTGCAATATCAGGACGAGTCCATGGAACTCGCCGCATAGGGGGTGCGGAGCATGATGGAAGAAAACGAAGTCGCCGCCTGCGTGCGGCGGTCGCTCAACCGCTATTTCAGGGATCTCGACGGCGAAGAGCCCAACGACATCTACGACATGGTGCTGAAGGCGGTGGAGAAGCCCCTGCTGGCCTTCATCATGGACCGCGCCGAGGGCAACCAGTCGCGCGCCGCCGATCTGCTGGGCATCAACCGCAACACCCTGCGCAAGAAACTCAACGAACACGGCCTGCTCTAGATCGATCAAGCATGAAAATCCAGCGAGCTTTGTTGAGCGTGTCGGACAAGACCGGCGTGCTCGAATTCGCCCGGCAGCTTTCTGCCCTGGGCGTGGAAATCCTCTCCACCGGCGGCACTGCCAAGCTGCTGGCGGACAACGGCGTGACGGTGGTGGAAGTGGCCGAGTACACCGGCTTTCCGGAAATGCTCGACGGCCGCGTCAAGACCCTGCACCCCAAGATACACGCCGGGCTGCTGGCGCGCCGCGATCTGGACAGCCACGCGCAGGCCATGGCGGCGGCGGGGCTGCCCTACATCGATCTGGTGGCGGTGAATCTCTACCCTTTCCGGGAAACCATCGCCAAGCCGGGCTGCAGCCTGGCCGACGCCATCGAAAACATCGACATCGGCGGCCCGGCCATGGTGCGCTCGGCAGCCAAGAATTACGCCGCGGTGGCGGTGGTCACCGATCCCGCGGATTACGCCGGCATCGTTGCCGAGTTGCGCTCGGGCGCGGGCGCCTTGTCCCACCAGACGCGCTTTGCTCTGGCCAAAAAAGCCTTCGCCCACACCGCGGCCTACGACGGTGCGGTGGCCAACTACCTGACGGCCCTGGACGGGAACGACCGGCCAGACGGGCGCTTCCCCACGATGCTGAGCCAGCAGTTCATCCAGGTGCAGGCCATGCGCTATGGCGAAAACCCGCACCAGCAGGCCGCTTTCTACCGCGATCTCGATCCGGCGCCCGGCACGCTCGCGCACTACGTGCAATTGCAGGGCAAGGAGCTGTCCTACAACAACGTCGGCGATGCCGACGCTGCCTGGGAATGCGTCAAGACTTTCGATGCGCCGGCCTGTGTCATCATCAAGCACGCCAACCCCTGCGGCGTGGCGCAGGCGGACGATCTGCTGCAGGCCTACCGCCTGGCTTTCGCCACCGATGCCACCTCGGCCTTCGGCGGCATCATCGCTTTCAACCGCGAGGTCGATGCGGCAACTGCGGAGGCGGTTTCCGGGCAGTTCCTCGAAGTGCTCATCGCCCCTGCTTACAGCGCACAGGCGCGGGCAGCGCTGGAGAAGAAACCCAACGTCCGGGTGCTGGCCCTGCCCCTCGTGCCGGGACATAACGCCCTGGAATTCAAGCGCGTGGGTGGCGGGCTGCTGGTGCAGACGGCGGACGATTTCAACGTCGGCGCCGCCGACCTCAAGGTGGTGACCCAGCGCCAGCCCAGCGCCAAGGAGATCGCCGACATGCTGTTTGCCTGGAAGGTGGCCAAATTCGTGAAATCCAATGCCATCGTTTTCGCCGCCGGCGGCCGTACCCTGGGCGTGGGCGCCGGGCAGATGAGCCGCGTGGATTCCACCCGCATTGCGGTGAGCAAGGCGGGCAATGCCGGGCTGGAGTTGGTGGGCTGCGCGGTGGCTTCGGACGCCTTTTTCCCCTTCCGCGACGGCGTCGACGTGCTGGCCCGGGCCGGGGCGAAGGCCGTCATCCAGCCCGGCGGCAGCGTGAAGGACCAGGAGGTGATCGCCGCCGCGGACGAGCACGGCATCGCCATGGTGTTCACCGGTCATCGGCATTTCCGGCATTAACGGGGCTTGCCCACGGGTAAGGGCTGCCGGCCTGGCGCCGCCCAGCAACCACTCACATTTGGATCGAAGAAATCATGAAGCTCTTGGTCATCGGCTCGGGTGGGCGCGAGCATGCCCTGGCCTGGAAACTGGCCCGTTCGCCGCGCGTCTCCCAGGTCTACGCGGCGCCCGGCAACGGCGGCACGGCGGGGGAGGAGGGGGTGAAGAACCTGCCTGCCACGAAAATTGCCACGCTGGTGGAATTTGCCCGCCGCGAAGGCATCGCGCTGACCGTGGTCGGCCCCGAGGCTCCGCTTTCGGAGGGCCTGGTCGATGCCTTCCGCAAGGCCGGACTGCGCATCTTCGGCCCCGACCGGGCGGCGGCCCAGCTGGAATCGTCCAAGGATTTCGCCAAACAGTTCATGGTGCGCCATGGCATCCCTACGGCGCGCTATCAAACCTTCAGCGACGCGGCGGCGGCGCATGCCTACCTCGATGCCCAGGGCGCGCCCATCGTCGTCAAGGCCGATGGCCTGGCGGCAGGCAAAGGCGTGGTGGTGGCGCAAACCCTGGCCGAGGCGCATGCCGCGGTGGACGCCATGCTGGCGGGCAATACCCTGGGAGAGGCGGGTGCGCGTGTGGTCATCGAGGAGTGCCTGGCCGGCGAAGAGGCCAGCTTCATCGTCATGGCGGACGGCAGACACGTGCTGCCCTTGGCGTCCAGCCAGGACCACAAGCGCCTACTGGACGACGACGCCGGGCCCAACACGGGGGGCATGGGCGCCTATTCTCCCGCGCCGGTGGTCACACCCGAACTGCACGCCCGCATCATGCGCGAAATCATCCTGCCCACGGTTGCGGGCATGGCCCGGGACGGGCTGCCCTATACCGGCTTTCTCTATGCCGGGGTGATGGTGGATGGCGCCGGCAATCCCAGGGTGCTGGAGTTCAACTGCCGGCTGGGCGATCCTGAGGCCCAGCCTCTGCTCATGCGCCTCAAATCCGATCTGCTCGATTTGCTGGAAGCGGCCCTGGACGGCCGCCTCGATCGAGTCGAAGCGCAATGGGACCGGCGCGTGGCGCTGGCCGTGGTGCTGGCCGCTGTGGGTTACCCGGAGCATCCGCGCAAGGGCGATGAAATCGGCGGCCTGCCGGCGCCGCAGGAGGACGCCCATGTGTTCCATGCCGGTACACGGCGCGAGGACGGACGCCTGCTCACGGCCGGCGGCCGCGTGCTGGCGGTGACCGCGTTGGGCGACAGCGTGCGCATGGCGCAGAAGCGGGCCTACGACCTGGCGCAGGGTATACATTTCTCCGGCATGCAGTACCGGCGCGACATCGGCTGGCGCGCGCTCAAGCGCCCGGTCTGAGTCCCGCACTCATTGCCATGCGGGGCTATCCCCTGAAGACGGCGCAGGCGCGCGCGCTCAGAAGCTATTTGCGCGGCGGCGGCGTGCTCGCCTATCCGACGGAATCCTGCTACGGCCTGGGCTGCGACCCGCGCAATCCGCGTGCGGTCGCGCAACTGCTCAAACTCAAGGGGCGGCCGCGCAGCAAGGGTTTGATCCTGATCGCCGACCGTTTCGAACGCCTCACGCCCTATCTGCGCCCGGTTCCGCCGGCTGAGCTGCCGCGTCTGCTGGCCGCATGGCCCGGCCCGCACACTTGGCTCCTCCCGGCGCGGCGCCGGCCCTGGCTCACGGGCCGGCACGCCACGTTGGCGGTACGGGTGACGGCCCATCCCGTAGCGGCTGGATTGTGTGCTCAACTGGGCATGGCACTGGTTTCCACCAGCGCCAACCGCAGCGGTGCCAAGCCGGCCCGCTCGGCCCGGCAGGTGTGCGCCGTCTTCGGGCAGAATATCGGCGTGGTGGAAGGGCGCGTCGGCACGCGCAAGCGCCCCTCCACGGTGATGGATTTCGCCAGCGGGAGGATCTTGCGGGCATGAGGGACGTCGACGTCGCAGCCGTCAAAACCTATTTTCTGCAATTGCAGGAACTCATCGTCGAGCGCATGGAATGCCTGGACGGCCATTTGTTCCGCCGCGACGAGTGGACGCGGCCCGAGGGCGGGGGCGGCATTTCCCGCCTGGTGGAAGAAGGCGCGCTGCTGGAACGCGGCGGGGTGAATTTTTCCCACGTGCAGGGGGCCGCTCTGCCGTCGTCGGCCAGCGCTCACCGGCCGGAGCTTGCCGGCAAACCCTGGCAGGCTCTGGGCGTGTCTCTGGTGTTCCATCCCCGCAACCCCCACGTGCCCACGGTGCACATGAACGTGCGCTTCTTCATTGCAGGCCGCGAGGGCGAGGCCCCCGTATGGTGGTTCGGCGGCGGCATGGATCTCACGCCTTATTACGGCTACGCCGAGGATGCGGTACATTTTCACGCTGCCTGCAAGAAAGCCCTCGATCCCTTTGGCACCGACTACTATCCGCGTTTCAAAAAATGGTGCGATGAATATTTCTTCATCAAGCATCGCAACGAGCCGCGCGGCATCGGCGGCATCTTCTTCGACGATTTCAACCGTCCCGACGCCGGCGCCCATTTCCAGGGCGTGGGCGGCGCGCGTCTGGAAGGCGATTTCGAACACTGCTTCGAACTGGCGCAGTCGGTGGGCGATCACTTCCTGCCGGCCTATGCACCCATTGCCGAGCGCCGACTAGGCCTGCCCTATGGCGGGCGCGAGCGCGACTTCCAGGCCTATCGCCGGGGCCGCTACGTGGAATTCAATCTGGTATATGACCGCGGCACGCTGTTCGGCCTGCAATCGGGCGGCCGCGCCGAGTCCATCCTCATGTCCCTGCCGCCCCTGGTCAAATGGCGCTACGACTGGCGCCCCGAAGCGGGAACGGCGGAGGCGAGGCTTTATTCCGATTTCCTGACGCCGCGGGATTGGGTGTGAGCTTCTGGCGCACGCTGCCCCGGCACCTGCTGGTCCTGTTGGGAGTGCTGACCCTCCTGGCGCTGCTCGTCGGCCTGATGGCCTGGGAGTTTCTCACCTCTGATCTGCAGGCGCGCTATTTCAGCAGCGTCGCGGCGAAGATGACCTACACGGTGCGGCCGGGGCCATCCAAGCACATCTGGTTCCCCGATCCCGGCGGGCCTTACGACGTGCGCATGGGCTACAGCCGCCTGCCCGACTTCTCCAAGCGGCTGGAGGCGAATGGCTGGCAGATCGCGCGCCAGGCGAGAATCAGCACCCAGATGCTGCGGGCCGACCAGCTTGGCCTCTACCCGCCCTATGCCGAGAAGGATCAGGGCGGCCTCCGACTGCTCGGGGAAAACGGCGCGACCATGTTCGTCAGTCGTTACCCGGAACGCGTCTATCGTCATTTCGACGACATCCCGCCGCTGCTCACGCAGAGCCTGCTGTTCATCGAAAACCGCGAGCTGCTCAACGCCAGATTTCCGCACCGCAATCCCGCCGTGGAATGGAACCGCCTGGCCCAGGCGCTGCTGGACAAGCTCGCCCAGATGGTGAACCCGGCGCGCAACGTCCCCGGCGGCAGTACCCTGCCGACCCAGATCGAGAAGTACCGCCATGCTCCCGAAGGGCTGACCCTAACCATGGCGGACAAGCTGCGCCAGATGCTCTCCGCCAGCCTGCGCGCCTACCGCGACGGCAGGAACACCCTGCCCACGCGCAAGCGCATCGTCAAGGACTATCTCAACACCGTGCCGCTCGCCGCCGTGCCGGGCTTCGGCGAAGTGAACGGCGTGGGCGACGGCCTGTGGGCCTGGTATGGGCTGCGCTTTGGCGAGGTGAACAAGGCGCTGGCGCGCAAGCATCCCGATGCCGCCACGGCGTCCGCGCTCAAGCATGCCCTGAGCCTGCTGGTGGCGGAACGCAAGCCTTCCTATTATCTGGTGAAAAACCGCCGGGCGCTGAACGACTACACCAACACCTATCTGGATCTCCTGGCCGGCGCGGGCGTCATTTCGCCGCACCTGCGCGATATGGCGCGGCGCGTGAGCCTGCGCTCCCCGGCCCATCGCCAGGAACCCCCGCCGCCGCCCTACGTCCAGCAGAAAATCAATGGCGCGCTGCGGGTGCGCCTGGCCGGGCTGTTGGGTTTGTCCAACCTCTACGACCTGGATCGCCTGGACCTCACGGCGCAAAGCACGCTGAATGTCCCGGCCCAGACTCTGGTGACGCGCTATTTGCTGAGCCTGTCCGATCCCAAGGCGGTCGCGGCGCAAGGCTTGTACGGCTTCCGCCTGCTGCGCCCGGACAACGATCTCAAATCCATCGTCTACAGCTTCACGCTCTACGAGAAAGGCCCGCAAGGGGTGCTTTTGCGCGTGCAGGCGGACAACCTCAACCAGCCTTTCGATCTGAGCCAGCAGGCACGCCTGGATCTGGGCTCGACGGGAAAATTCCGCACCCTCATCACTTATCTGGAAATCATCAGCCGCCTGCGCGAGCGCGATCTCAAGCTGGACGGCGCGGCGCTGCGCCGTCTGGCCAGCCCGGGCAATCCCGACGTGCTGGCGCGCTGGCTAGCGGGATATCTGGCGAGCGGCCAGGATAAGCGCTTGCCGGCAGTGCTGGATGCCGCCATGGCGCGCCAGTATTCCGCGGCACCGGAGCCTTTCTTTACCGGTGGCGGCGTGCATACCTTCATCAACTTCGACAAGGCCGACAACACCCGCCACATGGATTTGTGGGAAGCCACGCGGGATTCGGTCAATCTGGTGTACATCCGCCTGATGCGCGACATCGTGCGCCATTACATCTACGAGGCGCCCGGCGTCCGGCACATGCTGGACGACCCCGCCGATCCCGCGCGCCAGGCGTATCTGCTGCGCTTCATCGATCAGGAAAGCCGCGTCTTCCTTGCTCGCTACTACCGCCGCCACGCGGGCCAGAGCGCGGCGCAGCGCGCGCAGAATCTGTACGCGCGCGTCGGCCAGAACGCCAAGCGCTACACGGCGGTGTTCCGTTACCTCCATCCGGGCGCCAATTTTTCCGCCTATAAGACGGCTTTGTTCGCGCGGCTGCCCGCCGCCAAGAGGCTTCCGCCGCGCACCCCGACTCGGCTCTACGACACCCTGGGGACCAATCTAAGCCTGAATGACCTGGGCTACGTCACCCGCATCCATCCGCTGGAGCTTTGGGTGGTGAAATACCTCGACGCCCATCCGCGCGCGAGTTTTGCCGCCGCCGCCGCGGCAAGCAAGGCCCAACGCGTTGAAATCTACCAATGGCTGCTGCGCCCCAGCCGCTACGCCGCCCAGAATCTGCGCATCCGCAGCATGCTGGAGGAACAGGCCTTCCAGAAGGTGCTGGCCGACTGGCGCCGGCTGGGCTATCCCTTCGACAATCTCACGCCTTCCTATGCCACCGCGATCGGCGCTTCGGGCGACCGTCCCGCGGCGCTGGCGGAACTCATGGGCATCGTCATGAACGATGGCAGGCGGCTGCCGACGGTCAGCTTCACGCATCTGGATTTTGCTCAGGGCACGCCTTACGAGACGGATTTCGTCCACGCCCCGCCGCATTCCGAGCCGCTCTTCCCGGCGGCCATCAGCGCCGTGGTGAAGAAGGCCCTGGCCGGGGTCGTCCAAGGCGGCACCGCCGTGCGCCTGCGCGGCGCGCTGCACTATCCCGACGGCAGCCCCATAGCCGTGGGCGGCAAGACCGGCACCGGCGACAACCGCTACGACCGCTGGGGTCCGGGCGGACGCCTCATCAGCTCGACGGTGGTCAACCGCACGGCCACGTTCGTGTTCTATCTGGGCAACCGCTATTACGGCACCATGGTGGCCATGGTGCCGGGCGCGCAGGCCGCCAATTACGGCTTCACCAGCGCGCTGGTGGCGCAGATGCTGCGCAACCTGCTGCCGCGGCTGGAGCCACTGCTGTTCCCCGCCGCGCCTGCCAGCCCGCAGGCGGCGCCCACGCCCTTGCCGCCCGCGCCGGCATCGGGCGAAGCGGCGGAGGGCACTACCCGGCAGGCGGCGCCCGACGAGGATCGACCCCTGCCCATGGACCTGGGGCACGGCCCCGCGCGCACGGGCGGCGCGGTCGGGGCAGGCCGCGCGGATGCGATAAAATAACAATATTTCCTTCGCAATAGCCCCCATGCAGCTGTTCGCCTTCGGCGTGAACCATCACACCGCTCCGCTGTCCCTGCGCGAGCGCGTGGCCTTTGCTGCCGAACGCCTGGAAGACGCCCTGCACGATCTGGTGCACCGCCCGGGCGTCAGGGAGGCCGCCATCCTCTCCACCTGCAACCGCACCGAGGTGTATTGCCACACGCTCGATTCTGGCGCGCCCATCGGCTGGTTCGGCAGCTATCACGGTCTGGGAGCGGACAAGGTGGAGCCCTTTTTGTACCGCCTCCCCCAGGACGAAGCGGTGCGGCACGCCTTCCGCGTGGCTTCCGGGCTGGATTCCATGGTGCTGGGGGAGGCGCAGATACTGGGGCAGATGAAGCAGGCGGTGCAGTCGGCGCAGCATGCCGGCACCCTGGGCGTACTGCTCAACAAATTGTTCCAGAGCACCTTTTCGGTGGCCAAGGAGGTGCGCACCAGCACAGAAATCGGCGCCAATTCGGTGTCCCTGGCGGCTGCCGCGGTGCGCATGGCGGAACGCATCTTTCCCAGCATCAGCCGCGAGAACGTGCTTTTCATCGGCGCCGGCGAAATGATCGAACTGTGTCTTGCGCATTTTTCCGCGCACAAGCCGCATCGCATGCTCATCGCCAACCGCACCGCCGAACGCGCCCGCCCCCTGGCGGAGCGCTATCAGGCCGGCGCCATAGGGCTCACCGATCTGCCCGATCACCTGCCTTATTTCGACATCATCGTCACCAGCACCGCCAGCCCCCTGCCCCTGCTCGGCAAGGGTTTGCTGGAGCGAGCGCTCAAGGCGCGCAAGCACAAGCCTTTTTTCATCGTCGATCTGGCCGTGCCGCGCGACGTCGAGGAAGAGGCGGGCGAGCTGGAGGACGTATTCCTGTACACCGTGGACGATTTGGGCACGGTGGTGAAGGAAGGCATGGACGCGCGTCAGGCGCAGGTGGCGCAGGCCGAAGCCATCATCTCCAGCAATGTGCGCGACTTCATGATCTGGCTGGAAGGCCGCGAGGTCCTGCCGGTGCTGCGCAGCCTGCGCGATCAGGCCGAGCGCCAGCGCCGGCACGAACTGGACAAGGCGATCAAGGCGCTGGGCCGAGGGGAAGACCCGGCCCACGTGCTGGAGCAATTTTCGCGTGGACTGACCAACAAGCTGCTGCACGGCCCTACCGTGGCCTTGAACCAGGGGGCAGGCGAGGATAAACAGGAATTGGCCCAGGTGGTGCGCAGGTTGTATGACCTCAAGCCCGACTGAAATCGCGCTTTGGCGGCGCCTCCGCCGGCAGCCATGAAACCCAGCCTGTTTCAAAAACTCACCCAGTTGTCCGAGCATCTCGCTGAACTCGACGCGGCGTTGGCGGCCGAGGACATCGCCGCCGACCTGGAGCGCTTCCGCAGGCTGGCGCGCGAGCATGCCGAAATCGTTCCCGTGGTGGATTTGTTCCGGCGTTATCGCACGCTTGCGGCGGACATGGAGAGCGCCCGGCTGTTGCTGAACGATGCCGAGATGAAAGAGCTGGCTGAGGCCGAGCTGGCGGCGGCGCAGGGGCAGATGCAAACCCTGGAGCAGGAGCTGCAGAAAGCCCTGCTGCCGCGCGACCCCAACGACGAGCGCAACATTTTCCTGGAAATCCGCGCCGGCACGGGTGGGGACGAATCGGCGCTGTTCGCGGGCGATCTGTTCCGCATGTACGCGCGTTATGCGGAGCGCCAGCACTGGAAGGTGGAAGTGGTGTCGGCCTCCGAGGGCGAGGCCGGCGGCTACAAGGAAATCATCGCCCGCGTCGTCGGCCAGGGCGCCTATTCGCGCCTCAAGTTCGAATCGGGCGGGCATCGCGTGCAGCGCGTGCCGGCCACCGAATCGCAGGGCCGCATCCATACCTCGGCCTGCACCGTGGCGGTGTTGCCGGAAGCCGACGAGGTCGGGGAAGTCGAACTCAACCCGGCCGAGCTGCGCATCGACACCTTCCGCGCCAGCGGCGCGGGCGGCCAGCACATCAACAAGACGGATTCCGCCGTGCGCATCACGCATCTGCCCACGGGCATCGTGGTGGAATGCCAGGACGACCGTTCTCAGCACCGCAACCGCGCCCAGGCCATGAGCGTGCTGGCGGCGCGCATCAAGGATCGGCAGTTGCGCGAGCAGCAATCCGAAATTGCTTCCGCGCGCAAATCCCTCATCGGCAGCGGCGACCGCTCCGAGCGCATACGCACCTACAATTTTCCCCAGGGGCGGGTGACGGACCATCGCATCAATCTCACTCTCTATAAGATCGACGCCATCATGGACGGCGATTTGACCGAGTTGCTGGACGCCTTGGCGGCGGAGCACCAGGCCGAGCAGCTTGCGGCCCTGGCGGAGTGAATGTGCCGGCCGTCGCCGTGAGCCTTTCCGCTCTGCTGCAAGATGCCGCTCGGCGCCTTAGCGCAGGCCTGGGCCTCGATGCCCGCGCGGCCCGATTGGAAGCGCGCGTGCTGGCCGGCCTAGCGCTGGGACGCGACGCCGCCTGGCTGATCGCTCATGAGCCGGAGCCCGTTTCATCTCGCGCCGGGACTGGGTTTGCCGATCTGCTGGGCAGGCGCCTGGCGGGCGAGCCGGTGGCATATCTGCGGGGCGAGCAGGAGTTTTTCGGCCGGTCTTTCCAAGTCGACTCTGCCGTGCTCATCCCGCGTCCGGAAACGGAACTGCTGGTGGAGACAGCCTTGGCAGCGCTGCCGGCAGGGCGTGCGGCGCGCGTGCTCGATTTGGGCACGGGCAGCGGCGCCCTGGCCCTGACTTTGGCCCTGGAGCGCCCCGGCTGGGAAATTCACGCCAGCGACGCCAGCGCGGCGGCGCTCGCCACTGCGCGACGCAACGCGCGCCGGCTGGGCGCCGCGCGCGTGCGATTTTGGGCGGGCGACTGGTGGCAGGCCGTCGCCGGTGTAAAGTTTTTCGACATGGTGTTGTCCAATCCGCCCTATGTGGCCGAAGACGATCCCCATCTCGCGGCGCTGGCGCACGAGCCGCGCATGGCGCTGGTGGCACCCGATGCAGGCCGTGCCGCACTTGCGGCGATCATCGCCGGCGCCCCGGCGCATTTGGCGCCCGGCGGCTGGCTATGGCTGGAGCACGGTTGGGAACAGGGGCTTTGGTGCAGAGAAATGCTGGTACGCGCGGGTTTTGGCCGCGTCTCGACACGCCCGGATGGCGCCGGGCTGGAGCGGATCAGCGGGGGTCAAAGGATGTCGGAATAATTTACAGTTTGGCGCAGCCGCATCCGGCCTGTCCATGCCAACACCCCGCGGAGGCTTGTTTCGCCGAAGATCTTAAGGTCTGGAATGTTTCTTGCTGCGCATATGTCGAAAATCAAATTTCATATCGAAGGCCAATTTCGCCAGGAGCAACAACAATGATGCCGGAGCTTCCTGAATCCACCCGGGACGACGCCCGACAGCCGGACGCCGCTTCACGCCCCGAGACCGACGGCTCGCGGCGGCGGTTCACCGCGGCCTTGGGCGGCGGCGCCGTCATCCTGACGCTGGCAGGAAAGCCGGTATGGGCCAATCAATGCACGGTGTCGGGCATGATGTCCGGCAATCTGTCGGCACCCAAAGGCACGCCCTGCCAGGGCTGTACGCCGGGCTATTGGGGGGCCTGTCAGCATTTGGATTCCTGGGTCGGCTACCAGCCGACCGATCCCTTCAATGGCGTGTTCGATGTCACCGAGTATGTTGATTGCTCGGGGAATCCCTATACCCTGCTGGACGTGTTGAATCTGAACGGCAATGGCATCAAATCCTGCCCCGGCAACCAACCGGCCACGACCGCCAACCAGTTTTGCAGCGCGCAATCCCATGGTTCCTATTCCGGTAGCCTGGGCAGCGATCCCGTGTCCACCAATCTGGGCTTCCAGGCCGTGGCCGCCTTGCTCAGCGCCGCCAATCCCGCCGTCAATTACGGTTATACGGCGGGCCAGATCATCGGCATGTTCAAGAACAACTATCTGACCAATGGCGCAAAGCTCAAGGACACCTTCGACATGCTGAACAATCGGGGTTGCCCGCTGTAGTTGCATGCCCGTTTGGCAAAGCGCGCCCGTGCTCATGCATACTTGGGCGGACGAAACCGTGGTCTTCCAGCGCGAATCCGGCGATACGCATCTGGTCGATGGGCTCGTCGCCCGCATCCTCCTGTGCCTCCGGGAGGGCGAGCTTGACGAAGCAGACCTGGCCGCCCGCTTGGGCGTGCAGACCGGCACCGATTTCACGGACATGCTCGGGCAACTCGCGGCCAGCGGATTGATCGTGTGCCGGGTCTGCTGAAACTGGGCGACCTTTCGCAGGCGGAAATCGGCGGCCTGTTGCGCGGGCCGGGGCTTTACCTGCAGACCGGGGTGTTCCGCTTTGCCGTCCGCTCTTCTTTCTCCGAAGTGGCACAGGCTTTACGGCGCCTGTACGAGGAGCATGGCGTGGCGGCGCAAGGAGGGTTTGCCGATTTCCATGTGCGCGTGGAAGCGCCGCCTGGACGGAAATTTCTGCGGCCCCAAGCCCAGTTCTATCTGGACGGGCAGACCCCTTTCAAGCCGCTCCCCAGGGCGCAAGCGGCCGCCATGCTCGAATGGGGCATGAACTGGTGCATCACCGCCCATGCCCATCAATATCTCATCCTGCATGCCGCCAGCCTGGCGCGTGACGGGTCGGGGCTCATCATGCCGGCGCCGCCGGGCGCGGGCAAAAGCACTCTGGCGGCGGCGCTGTGTTTTCGCGGCTGGCGGCTGCTGTCCGATGAATTGACCCTGCTCGATCCGGGTAATCTCGACATGGCGGCCGTGGCTCGTCCCGTCAGCCTCAAGAACGCCTCCATCGACGTCATCCGCGGCTTTGCCGGCGATGCGGTGCTGAGCGATGCCGTGCGGGACACGATCAAGGGCACGGTGGCGCATCTGCGCCCTCCTGCCGCCAGCGTGGCGGCGGCCGACGCCCGGGCCGCACCGCGCTGGATCGTGCTGCCGCGCTACGAGGCGGATGCTCCGGCGCGGCTTTCGCCGCTGCCGCGCGCGCGCGCCTTCATGGAACTGGCGCAGAACGCCTTCAACTACAGCCTGCTGGGAGAGGCCGGATTCGGCGCCCTGGCTCGCCTGGTGGACGGCTGCGACTGCTATCGGTTTTCCTACGGCGACCTGGAGGAAGCCGTGGCGCTGTTCGCTGCGCTCGCGCCATGAACGCCGACTTGCTCACGCCTGTTCTGCGCGCTCCCGAGCGCCTGGCGGCCTATGACCTAGGCCAGTGGGACACGCTCCTGCGCCAGGCGCGCGCGGCGCTGCTGCTGCCCCGCCTAGCTTTGCTGGCCGACGAGGCCGGCGTCGCGGCGACCCTGCCGGCTATGGTGACGGGGCACCTGCGCGCCGCGCGCGCGCTCGCGGAGAAGCAGGCCCAGTCCGTGTGCTGGGAGGTGAAATGCGTCCGCCGCGCCTTGCAGGGTTTGCCGGCGCCCCTGATCCTGCTCAAGGGCGCAGCCTATCTGCTGGCCGGACTGCGCGCGGGACGCGGGCGGTTGTTTGCCGACGTGGACATCCTGCTGCCCAGGAGCCTGCTGGAACGGGCTGAAAACGACCTCATGCTGGATGGCTGGACCATGAGCCATCACAACGCCTACGACCAGCGCTACTACCGGCGCTGGATGCATGAATTGCCGCCGCTCAAGCACGTCCTGCGGGAGTCGGTGCTGGACGTGCACCACGCCATTCTGCCGGAGACGTCGCGCCTCGGGTTTTCGGCCATGCCCCTGTTCGCGGCGGCGCAGCCGCTGCCTGCCTGGGAGGGCGTGCAGGTACTGGCGCCGGCCGACATGGTGCTGCACAGCGCCGTGCATTTGTTCAGCGGCGAATTCGAGCATGGATTGCGGGATCTGGCCGATCTCGATAATCTGCTGCGGGAGTTCGATAGCGCCTCGTTCTGGCTGGATCTCACCGCGCGCGCCGACGCCTTGGGCCTGGGGCGGCCGCTGTATTACGCCGTGACCCAGCTCAGCGCATGCTTTGCCACGCCGATTCCGTGCGAAGTGATCGAGCACGTGGAGCGTTACCGCCCTTCCCGGGGCGTCGAAGCGCTCATGCGCGCCATGCACGGCAAACTGTTTCGGCCGGCCGCGCCGGCCCGTCCAAGTGCAGGCCGGGCCTGGGCGCGCCAGGGCGCGCTCATCCACGCGCATTGGCTGAGGATGCCGGCCGGGCTTTTGCTCTATCATCTGATCTACAAGGGCGTGATCGCGCCTTGGCGCAGGGACGAAGCAGCCAGTCTTTGAGGCAGGACAGGCGCCGGAGCGGCGAGGTTATAATAATATTCAATAATGTGAGCACTTTTCGGAGCAGCAATGAGCATACAGGACACCATACGCGACCAGGTCAGCCAGCATAAGGTGGTGCTTTACATGAAAGGCACGCCGCAATTTCCGCAATGTGGGTTTTCCGCCAACGCGGCCAACATCCTGCGCGCCTGCGGCGTGACGGATTTCTTTTCGGTCAATGTCCTGGCCGATCCGGAAATTCGCCAGGGCATCAAGGAATTTTCCAACTGGCCCACCATTCCCCAGCTTTACGTGAACGGCCAGTTCATTGGCGGTTCGGACATTCTCACCGAGCTGTATCAGAAGGGCGAGCTGCAGAAGCTGCTGGTGGCATAGCCGGCGCGGCGGGTTCGGGGCCGGCCTGGGGCTGCGCTGCAACCGCACCGGCGGAAATGCTTTCCACCATGAGCGATATGTCCAGACCATGGGGGTCGCCGCGCACGATCTTCACCGGCAGGTAATGGTAGGCCGGCGCCAGCCACACATCGAAGGTTTCTTCTCCCGGTTTGTCGTTCACCTTGGCCAGATGCAGGGTGGTCAGCTTGCCCAGCGGGGTATCCAGGATTTCCTCGTCCAGCGTGCGGATCAGGTAATGGCGCACCTTTTTGCTGTTGAACAATTCCACCTGCGCGCTCGCCGGCGGCGGGGCGGTGAGGGCGATCTGCAGCAGCAGGCTCAGCGCGTCCTGGATATTTGCTGAGATGGGGTAGCGCCGGATGCCGCGGTTGGATTGCAGCATGACTTCGCCTGCAGCGTAATCGAAGCGCGCCTGCGCGAAGTAATCCCCGCGCTCGTCCCAGAATTCATGCGGCACCAAACCTTGCGGGCCGATGACGCCGCGGCTGATTTGCACGATGCGGCCCCGGTAGAAGAGCCCGGCCAGGCCGGTGGCGCGAACGACCGTGGACAGGGTGTAGTGCTCCTCGTCCACCGCCCATTCCAGCACTTGTCGGCCGCTCAACGGGCCGTAGCGGATACGGTAGACGATATGCAGGCGCGCAGGCACGGCATTCAGGGACGGTGCGGGCGGCTGCGTTTTCGCGCTCTCCGTCGGGGCGCTGGGTTGGGCAGGCTTTACTTCGGACTGTGGCACCGGGGTGGTTGCAGGCGCGGGCGCGGCTGCTGCGGGCTTCGCTTCGCCGACGTGCGCTGGCGGTTTTTTCTTGGGGGCCGAAGGCGTTATCTTCGTTGCCCGCGGGGTGGGGTTGGAAGCGACAGGGGGTACCGTGGCTGGCGCAAGCTTTTCCAGGCGCGCTTGCAGCACGGGAGGCTCTGCCGGCGGCGCGGGGGCCAGCGTCCAGCGCGGCGCGAACAGAGACAGGTGCAGCAGCAGAGACAGGAGCAGTGCCGCAAGCAAGGGCGCATGGCGGCGAAGGAGAGGGCGGCGCTCCCATGGGTGAGGCATCGGATGGCGGGCAGGGCGACGGTCTATTCGACGGGTTCAGCCATGACGCCAGGGCAGGCCGGCGTTCTTCCAGCCGTCCACGGTGCGCCGCCCGGTGGCTTTGTCGATGCTGCCCTCGAAGCCGCCGAACACGTTGTAGCATTGCAGAAAGCCGTTTTGCTGCGCGGCCAGAGCGGCGTGGGCGGAGCGGTGGCCGCTGCGGCATATGAATAGCAGCAGCGCTTCGTGGCTTGCCTGCTGATTCAATTGCGCGAGAAAATAATGATTCGCGGCCCAGCCGGGATAGATTTGCCACTCTACGTGCAAGGCGCCGGGAATGCTGCCGACGAGTTCAAGCTCGGCGCGCGAACGCACGTCGATCAGCCGGGCGCCGGGACCCAGCGCAAGAATTTCCGCGGCTTCCAGAGGGTAGACCTGGCCGCGGTAACCAAGATTGGCATCTCGCCCACGCTTCTCGGCCAGGTCAAGCAGTTCGGTCAGTCGTCCCATGGGCAGACCCCATCGCAACGGCAATGATTTCAATATACATCAGGCACCCGTGCGACGGAGAGGACTGGGGAGTCACGCGGCGATGAGCTTCTCCACCAGCGCGATGACTTCGGGGTGATCGAAGTCGCGGCCGCCCACGGCGCGATAGGCGATGCGCCCCCGCTTGTCGATGAGAAAGCTCGTCGGCAGCCCCGGCACGCCGAAAGCCTTGGCGACCGCGCTCTTGCGATCAAGCAGCAACGGGAAGGTGGGCGCGGGGTCGAGCTGCCCGGTGAAGGCAAAGACCGTGTCGAAGCCCTCCTGCTGGTCGCAGGCAAGCACTTGGAAAGGCTGGCCCTTCAGCTTGAGATAAAGCTTTTCCATGGAGGGCATTTCGTGCCGGCAGGGCGGGCACCAGGATGCCCAGAAATTCACCAATACCACCTTGCCCCGGTAGTCGGACAGTTTGTGGAGCTTGCCGTCCAGATCCGGCAGGGTGAAATCGGGGGCCGGCGGGCGCGGCTTGAGCGCGGCCAGTACATGGGTGAGGGGCGGTTCGGGCAAACTGGCGCGTGCCACGCCTGCGGTGAGCAGGCCCAGGGCAAACCCGCCCAGCGTGGCCAGGGCTTGGCGCCGCTCAGGGCTGGCCGGGTTTGACGGGAAGGTGGGCGGGGGCGCACTGCACCCCTTTGAGGACGGCATGATGGGTTTTGCCATTTTGACTCCAGGAATAATCCAGATCGAAGCGGGTATCGCGCGGCAGCTTTACCGTCGTGAAGCCCTGGCCCCAATCACCCGGCTGAAATGTCTGTGCGGCCGGCAGGATGGACCAGCCGAAATCCACGCCGTGGCGCCGCCATATTTTCAGCCACTGGGTTTTCGTCCGCAGCTTGTGGCGCACGCCGTCGGCGGTCACGGCGCGCCAGTTGGCGACGTCGTAGCTCAAGGGCGCATCGGAGAGATTGCGCGCCACGGTGCCGAACACGCAATAGCTCGCCATCTGCGCCACCAGGGCGGGCGGGAAGCCCTTGTTGTCATACACCGCCCGGACGTTGTCTGGCATGAGCTGCAGCAGTTGCAGGCTGAAGGGGGTGTTCTGCGATTGCCAGTTGGACAGGCCGACGGCATTGGTGCTTTTCAGGGTGCCCGCCGCGGCAGGGTTGGCGACGAGGCAAACGAGCAGGGCTGCGGGGAGGATGAGTTTCATGCCCCTCATGGTAGCGCGGTGAGCACGGCTGCAAAGGGGATTAAAATACCACAGCTATATCAGGAGCCGCCATGGCCGACCCTCTTCTGCACAAAGGCGCGGCAAAGACCGCACGCATCCCCGTCAAGATCGTTCCCAAGGAGCGCCTGCGCCTGCCGCCCTGGATCCGGGTGAAGTCGCCCAGCCCGGAGGTGGTGAAGATGAAGGCGCTCTTGAGGGCACAGAAACTGCACACCGTGTGCGAGGAAGCGGCCTGCCCCAATCTGCCGGAATGTTTCGGCCACGGCACCGCGACCTTCATGATCCTGGGCGATCTGTGCACGCGCCGTTGCCCCTTCTGCGACGTCGGCCACGGCAAGCCCGAGCCCCCCGACGCCGACGAGCCGCGTCATCTGGCGGAGACGGTGCGGGGCTTGCAACTCAAATATGTGGTCATCACCAGCGTGGACCGCGACGATTTGCGCGACGGCGGGGCCCGGCACTTCGTCGATTGCATACGCGCGGTGCGCGCCGCCTCTCCGCAGACGCGCATCGAGATACTTACGCCCGACTTTCGCGGCCGTCTCGAGGTCGCCCTGGACGTTTTCGGCCAGGCGCTGCCCGACGTCATGAACCACAATCTGGAAACCGTGCCGCGGCTCTACAAGGCTTGCCGTCCGGGGGCCGATTATGCGCATTCCCTGAATCTGCTCAGGGAATTCAAACGCCGCTATCCGGTCACACCGACCAAGTCCGGCCTCATGCTCGGCTTGGGCGAAGACGATGAGGAAATTCTTGCGGTGATGACCGACATGCGTGCCCACGGTATCGATATGCTCACCCTCGGACAATATCTGCAGCCCTCCAAGGATCATCTTCCCGTGCAGCGCTTCGTCAGCCCGCAGGCGTTTCGCGCCTTCGAGGAAAAGGCCCTCGAAATGGGCTTCGGCCAGGCGGCCTGCGGGCCCATGGTGCGCAGCAGTTACCACGCCGACCGCCAGGCGGCGGGCCTGCTCTAAGGGTTGCACGATGCGGCGCGTGTTGCTGCTGCTGGGTCTGGGGCTTTTGGGCGGGTGTGCCAGCCAGCCGCAATACATTACGGCCTACCACTATTTTCCTCCGACGAGCGAAGCGGGACGCGCCTGCGCGTCGCGCTGCGCCGGCGAGCGCAGCCAGTGCGAGCAGGCGTGTACCGTCCGGCAACGGGCCTGCGTGGCCGCGTTGCAGCCCGAGGTGGGCAAACGCTATCACGCCGCCGTGGAACGCTACGGCGCCGAATTGCAGGGTTATGCGCGCGCGCTGGACCAATATCGCAATGAACTGTGGCTGAATTCGCCAGGCTACTGGTACAGCCCCTGGCCCTATGGCGGTTGGTGGGGTTATCCATGGGGGCCGACACCCTTCCCGCCCCCAACAGCTCCGCCCCGGCCGAGTCGTCAGGCTCTGGAAAACCAGATGATCAAGGAGCGCTGCCCGGCCGGCTGCGGCTGCGCGGCGAACTACGATGCCTGTTTCCTGGCCTGCGGCGGCACGCGTGAAATCGAGACGCGTTGCGTGGGCAACTGCCCCAAGCCCTGACGCTCATGCGGATCGCCACCTGGAACGTGAATTCGCTCAAGGTGCGCCTGCCGCAGGTGCTCGATTGGCTGGTCGCCAATCCAGTGGACGCTCTGTGCCTGCAGGAGACCAAGCTGGAGGATACCAATTTCCCTTTGGCTCAACTCAACGAGGTGGGCTGGCAGGCGGCGTTCGCGGGCCAAAAGACCTACAACGGCGTGGCCATACTCAGCCAGGCCCCGCTGGAGAACGTACAGACGGAGCTCCCCGGCTTTGCCGATGCGCAAAAGCGCGTCATCGCCGGGAGCTTGCAGGGCGTGCGCCTGGTGTGCGTTTATTGCCCCAACGGCCAGAGCCTGGAGTCGGATAAGTACCAGTACAAGCTGGCATGGTTCGATGCTTTGACCGCCTGGCTGCGCGACGAACTGCCACGCCACCCCCGGCTGGTACTGCTGGGCGATTACAACATCGCCCCGGAGGATCGCGACGTGCACGACCCGGCCGCTTGGCAAGGCGCCGTACTGGTATCCGAGCCCGAGCGGGACAGATTCCGGGCCTTGCGGGAACTCGGCCTGCAAGACGCCTTCCGCCTTTTCGAACAGGGAGAGGGCAGCTACTCCTGGTGGGATTATCGCCAGGGCGCCTTTCGCCGCAATCTGGGCTTGCGCATCGACCACGTGCTGTTGTCCGGCGCGCTCGCGCCCGCCTGCCGCGCGTGCTACATCGACAAGGCGCCGCGCCGCCTGGAGCGCCCGTCCGACCATGCGCCGGTGGTGGCTGAATTGGAACTGTAAAACGCTTGACTTGCGCCCGGCCGGCGCCATCATGAGTTGAGCCCCTTCCCGCGTTTGCCCGATGATCTTCCGCCAATTGTTCGAGCCGGTGTCGTGCACTTACACCTATCTCCTGGGTTGCGAAGAAAGCCGCCGGGCGCTGCTCATCGACCCGGTGGCGGAAACCGCCGAGCGCGACTTGCAGGTGCTCGGACGCCTGGGGCTGACGCTCGCCTTCACCCTGGAGACGCACATCCATGCCGATCATGTGACCGGCGCTCTGAGGCTCAAGCATCTGGCCGGCAGCAAGATCGCCGCCCCCGGGCTGGACGGCCTGGCCTGCGTGGACATCGCAGTGCATGAGGGCAGGCCCATCAGGCTGGGCAGCATCGCTTTGCACCCGCTGCACACGCCCGGCCACACCGTGACGCATCACGCTTATTTCATCGAGGCCGACGGCACGCCGGCGGTTTTTACCGGCGATGCGCTGCTCATCGACGGCTGCGGCCGCACGGATTTCCAGGGTGGCGACAGCCGCGCCCTGTTCAGAAGCGTGCGCGACAAGCTCTACCCCTTGCCGGAGACGAGCTATGTGTATCCCGCGCACGACTACAAGGGGCGCACGTTTTCCACCATCGGCGAAGAAAAACGCGCCAATGCCCGCCTGGCGCTGGCGCAAGGCGAAGAGGCGTTCGTGCGCATCATGGCGGATCTGAAGCTGCCCTATCCGCGCAAAATGGATTTCGCCGTTCCGGCCAACGGCCTGTGCGGCGCCTGCCCGCCCCAGGTGCCGGCGGAGTTCGCCGGGGCGTGCGAGCCGCATGATCAGGGATGATGCCGCCATGCAGTTCGAGATCGTTCCCGTTACCCCGTTCGAGCAGAATTGCTCACTCATTTGGGACGGTACCGGACGGGCCGCCTTCATCGATCCGGGCGGCGAAGCCGATCGGCTGCTGGCGGAGGCCGCCAGACGGCATCTGCGCGTGGAAAAACTGTTGCTCACCCATGGGCATCTCGATCATGTCGGCGCCGCGGCGGAGTTGCGGGATCGTCTGGGCGTTCCCATCATAGGGCCGCAGCGCGAGGATGGCTTCTGGCTCGAAGCCCTTCCGGAACAGGCCAAGCTGTTCGGCCTTGCCGATGCCCAGGTCTTGGTTCCCGATCGCTGGCTGGAGGACGGGGACATGGTGCAGGTGGGCGGCTTGCGCCTCGACGTCCTCCATTGCCCGGGGCATACCCCCGGCCATGTCGTGTTTTACCAGGCGGCCGACGGCATCGCTTTCGTCGGCGACGTGCTGTTTCACGGCTCGATCGGCCGCAGCGACTTCCCGCGCGGCAACCATAAGCTGCTGCTCGACAGCATCCGCAGCAAGCTCTGGCCGCTTGGCGATGCCACCCGCTTCGTGCCGGGGCATGGGCCCATGTCCACCTTTGGCGCGGAGCGCCTGAGCAACCCTTATGTACGGGAGACGTGATCAGCCCGATGGCGGAGATCCGCCTCCTCGCCGGCCCAGCCGTAGACGGCTGCGCGCGTGGTCGCGCCGGCCGCATACAGGTAATCCTCGGCGCGGGGGCCCCAGGATACCGAGCAGGGCGCCGCGCAACGGCTGCCCACAGGTGCGGATTTCAAGCGCCGCCACGCAGAGCGGCGATGCGTTCTTCCAGCGGCGGATGAGTCATGAACAGGCTTTTCAGCCCGCCGTTCTTACCGCCGTTGATGCCGAAGGCCGCCATTTTTTCCGGCAGCTGGGAGGGCTCGTGCAGCGCTTGCAGGCGCTCCAGGGCGGCGATCATCTTGGCGCGGCCGGCCAAGCGGGCGCCGCCGGCATCGGCGCGGAATTCACGCTGGCGCGAGAACCACATGACGATCAGCGAGGCGAGCACGCCCAGCACCAGCTCGGCGATCAAGGTGGTGACGAAAAAAGCCGGGCCCGTGCTCTCCTGGTTCTTGAACACGACGCGGTCTATGGTGTGGCCGATGACGCGGGCGAAGAAAATCACGAAGGTGTTCACCACACCCTGGATGAGCGCCAGGGTGACCATGTCGCCATTGGCGATATGGCTCACCTCGTGGCCCAGCACGGCCTCCGCTTCCGCCTCGCTCATGTTGCGCAGCAGGCCGGTGGATACGGCGACCAGGGCGCTGTTGCGGGTGGGGCCGGTGGCGAAGGCATTGATCTCGGGGGCGTCGTAAATGGCCACCTGGGGCATCTTGATGCCGGCCGCTTGGGCTTGGCGCGCCACGGTTTGCAGCAACCAGCGCTCGGCTTCGTTGCCCGGCGTTTCGACGACCTGCGCCCCGACCGCCATCCGGGCGGTCCATTTGGAAATGAGCAGGGAAATGAAGGAGCCGCCGAAGCCCATCAGGGCGGCGAACACCAGCAGGGCGTTGAAATTGATGCCTTGCTGGGTGAGATAGGGTTCCACGCCCAGGATGCGCATGGTGATCGAAAGCACCAGGACGATGGCGAGGTTGGTCAGCAGATAAAGCAGGATGCGCTCCATATGGATACTTAAAAAATGATTAACATCGCCGATTATATCGACGAATCGGCGCATGCAAAACAAAATATCCACGCGGCGCGTGCGGCTACAGCAGGATGATGTCGTACTGCTCCTGGGTGTAGCTGGTCTCGACCTGCAGGGAGATGGGGCGGCCGATGAAGTCCGACAGTTGGGCGAGGCTTTGCGACTGTTCGTCGAGAAATAGATCCACCACCGCCTGGGCGGCCAGGATGCGGAATTCGCGCGCCGAGAACTGGCGCGCTTCGCGCACGATCTCGCGCAGGATTTCGTAGCAGGCGGTCTGCGCCGTCTTGATCTGGCCGCGCCCCTGGCAGGTGGGGCAGGGCTCGCACAGCACGTGGGCCAGGGATTCGCGCGTGCGCTTGCGGGTCATTTCCACCAGCCCCAGGGGCGAGAAGCCGCTGACGCTGGAGCGCGTGGGATCGCGGGTGAGCGCCTTCTTCAGCTCGGCGAGCACCAGGTCGCGGTGCTCATGGCTGTGCATGTCGATGAAATCGATGATGATGATGCCCCCCAGGTTGCGCAGGCGCAGCTGGCGGGCGATGGCCTGGGCGGCTTCCAGGTTGGTCTTGAAGATGGTGTCGTCGAAATTGCGCGCGCCGACGAAGCCGCCGGTGTTGACGTCTATGGTGGTCAGCGCCTCGGTCTGGTCGATGATGAGATAGCCGCCGGACTTCAGGTCGACGCGCCGTGCCAGGGCGCGCTCGATCTCGTCGTCGATGGCGTGCAGGTCGAACAACGGCCGCTCGGCGCCGTAGTGCTGCAGGCGGCTGCCGATGCCGTCGGCGTAGAGCAGGGCGAATTCCTGCATCTTCTGGAAGGTTTCGCGCGAATCCACCAGGATGCGGGCGGTTTCCGGATTGACGAAGTCGCGCAGCACGCGCAGGGCAAGGGTCAGGTCCTGGTACAGCGGCGCGGGCGCGCCGCCCAGCGCGGCGCGTTCGCGGATGCTTTGCCACAGCTTGCGCAAATAGGCCACGTCGGCGGCCAGATCGGCTTCGCCCGCGGTTTCCGCCATGGTGCGCACGATGAAGCCGCCTTCGCTGTCCTTGGGCAGCAGGCTGGCGAGCTTCTGGCGCAGCAGCTCGCGCTCTTCCTCGCCCTCGATCTTTTGCGAAATGCCGATGTGGGATTCCTGCGGCAGATAGACCAGATAACGCCCCGCCAGGCTGATCTGGGTGGTGAGGCGCGCGCCCTTGGTGCCGATGGGATCTTTCACCACCTGCACCACGAGCGACTGGCCCTCATGCAACAGGCGTTCGATGGGTTTGTCCGCGCTCGCGCTGCTGCGCTCCATCCAGATGTCGCCGACGTGCAGGAAGGCGGCGCGCTCCAGGCCGATGTCGATGAAAGCCGACTGCATGCCCGGCAGCACGCGCGCCACCCGGCCCAGATAGATGTTGCTCACCAGCCCCAGGCTGGAAGTGCGTTCCACGTGCAGTTCCTGCACCGCGCCCAAGTAAAGCACCGCCACCCGTGTCTCCTGCGGGGTGACGTTGACCAGGATCTCTTCGCTCAATTGGCCTTGCCTGTTGCTTTAGTTCAGGCGCGCAGTGTAGCGCATCCGCCGCTGCGCACCCGGTGCCGGCGTCAGGACGGAAAACCGAACAGCCTGAGCAGCTCCCCGGTTTCGTACAGAGGCAGCCCCATGATGCCGCTGTAACTGCCCTCTATGCGCTGCACGAAGCGCCCGGCGCGTCCCTGTATGGCATAGGCGCCGGCCTTGTCGAGCGCCTCACCGCTGTCCAGATAAGCGCGAATGTCGGCGGCGCTCAAGCGGGCGAAGACCACCTTGCTGGATGCCAGGCGAAACTCCAGGCGCTCGTTAAACATGACCGCCACCGCGGTGTGCACCCAGTGATCGCGCCCGGACAAACGGCCAAGGATTTCTGCCGCCTGCCGGCGGCTCGCGGGCTTGCCCAGGATGGCGCCGTCCAGCTCCACGTCGGTGTCCGCGCCCAGCACCGGCTGGCGCGGCAGGCTGCGCTCCTGCACGCGCTTCCAGCCGCAACGGGCTTTTTCCGTGGCCATGCGCTCGACAAAGGCGCGGGCGGTTTCCTCCGGCAAAGGGATTTCCTCGACGTCGGCGCGTCCGGGCGCGGCGCGCAGCGGCAGCATGTCGAAGTTGACGCCGAGCTGCTTGAGCAGCTCGCGCCGGCGCGGCGACTGGGAGGCGAGGTACAGGCGCAAGGGCAGATGGCTCATGGGCGTGGCTTCAGTCTCGATGGTAGGGATGATGCATCAACACGCTCAGCGCGCGGTAAAGCTGTTCCGCCAGCAGCACGCGCGCCAGGCCATGCGGCAGGGTCAGGCGCGACAACGCGATCGTTTCGGCCGCGCGCGCCTTCACCGCGCCGTCCAGGCCGTCCGCGCCGCCGATCAACAAAGCCGTGTCCGCGCCCGCCTCGCGCCAGCGCGCCAGGCGTTCGGCCAATTCCCGCGTGCCGATCTGCGCGCCCCGCTCGTCCAGCGCGATCACCGTTTCGCGCGCGCCGAGCGCAGCCAGGATGCGTTCGCCCTCCCGTTTCACGACGCTGGCGGCATCCACGCCGGGGGCGCGCTTTTCGGCGCGGATTTCCGTGAGCTGCAAAGGCAGTTCCGGCGGGAAACGGCGCGCATATTCCGCAAACCCGGCGTTGGCCCAGTCCGGCAGGCGGTTGCCCACGGCGACGATGCGCAGCTTCATCGCGCGATTGTAAAGGAGCAGCAGGCCCTTGGGCAGGTGCAGCGCCGATTTCCGCCGCGGCTTACAATGTCTGGCATTGCTCTCCGGCAAAGGAAACCGCGTGGCCACTACCCCCTTGGACAAGCTCATCACCCTGTTCAACGCCGGTCTGCGTACGGTGTTCGCCCCGGCCGCGGCGGCGCGGCCCAGCCCTGCCGCGGGCCGGCCGGAGGCGGCGCTGACGACGGCGCAGAAAAAAGATGCCGCCGGCCTCATGCGCGTCAATCATGTGGGGGAGATCTGTGCGCAGGCGCTGTATGAAGGACAGGCCCTCACGGCCCGCAACGTCGAGGTGAAGACCGCGCTGGAACAGGCGGCGCGCGAGGAGACGGACCACCTGGCCTGGTGCGAGGTCCGCATCAACGAACTGGGCGGGCGCAAAAGCCTGCTCAATCCATTCTGGTATAGCGGCGCCTTCGCCTTGGGCGCGGCCGCCGGTGCCCTCGGAGATAGATGGAATCTCGGTTTTCTGGCCGAAACGGAGCGCCAGGTGGAGGCCCATCTGGACGAGCACCTCGACAGATTGCCGGCCGAGGACGGGCGCAGCCGGGCGATACTTGCGCAGATGAAGGAAGACGAAGCCCGCCATGCGCAGACGGCGCTGGATCATGGCGGCGCAGCTTTGCCCGCGCCAGTCAGGGCGGCCATGAAACTGGCCGCCCAGGCCATGAAGCGTACGGCCTACTGGGTGTGAGCCGATCCCTCACCCCCTCTCCCGCGAGCGGGAGAGGGGGCACAGTGTCGCTGTGCGACGTTCACACAAAAATAAGCCTCGTCAGTAAAATCTGTGGGCGAGTTGTGGCTCGGGAAGTTTGCCAAGTGCATGATACAAGGCGAGTTCTGTGACGCGGAAGGTTCGGAAGCCGTAGGATTTTCTCATGGTGACTTTGACC
>JAJZRU010000029.1 GCA_021802555.1 Pseudomonadota bacterium | reverse complement strand
CCTGAATGGCCTGATGCCGCGTTGTTCCGCTTCCGGCCATGAAGACCCCAGCGCACCCGTCAATATGTCTGATGCCCGTGGCCTGACTCTTCATGCAAACCGACCCACAGATTCTGCCGACGATCCTGATTTTCTTGTCGTCCACCAACTTGTTAAAATCGTTCTCCGAGAATCCGCCCCGGATTCTGGGGGGATAGTTTGAGATGTAAAAACCCATTCCGCGGAGTTTGGCACGTAAGTGTTTCCCGTCTCCGGATTTAATCTTCTGTCGCAACAAATCCCTGATCCTATCGGCTTCATCCCGACTGAATTGACTTCTACCTGGCATGTCTATGCTCTCTCCTGATAGCGCGGGCACTGCCAAACACGTCGGCCGAGAATGGGGCCGCCAATATCTGATGTAGCTCTGTCAATGACTCGAAAACAATTTCTTGAAGAAGTGGGTCCTTCACATAAGTGACTCTGATCTTAACGGTCTTTCCGTTAACTGCGGTAAGCGCTAGGAGGCTCATCTCCTGGTCACTTGTAAATTGTTGAACTAGGAAACCGGCATATCGGGCTGCTTTACCCACGGACTTAGCCGAAGGATGGGCTTTGGCTATGTCGGACAATGCATCATCAAACATCTGCACTGCAAGCGTCGATCCTAGATCTGAAGGAATCCCTTGGCCTGCTTGACCATAGACATACACCGTCACCTTCATGCCTGGGCCACCATAGGCAATCGTTTGGCCGAGACCTGGGTGTTGCTTTTCGTTGTCAATGATGTTGTCGAAGTGCCACCACCTGATTTCGTATGGTAGGCGGATGCCAGAAGCAGTGTCCGAATAGATTATGGGCGTAGCTAAATGCTTAGCCGCGGATGCAGTCAAATCGAAGTAATAGTTTTCCCGTTGGGTAATGATTTCCTCTTTGGAGGCAAACTTGGTGAGTATTTTCACCTGATGGATAAATTTGTCCTGAGGATCAATCCTTGAGTCGGCAAGCATCGTCCAGAGGATTTGGCGCCCACGACCCAGCCCGCGAAGCACATTGAATATCGTCTGACTAGCTGCATTGCCATGACAATCGAGGACGATTATCGGATCACCTCGCGACTGTCCGAATCCCCCCGAGATGGCAAGATCGAGATCGAAGTCACGCTTTAGCATATCTCTCAATTGCATCTATTTTCCTGATCTATTCAAGGGCTGGGAGAAGGTTCAGCGGGATAACCTCGGGTCATCCGAAGCGATGCAGAGGGACGATATGAGGGAAACTTCATCGGCATACCAGTCTTGCGCGGTGTCTCGTTCAAACGACAAGATGCTTCGCTGCGTTTCCCCAGTTCGAAGGGACTTCCAATAAAGTCTCTTTGAACCTAACCAAGCCATTTCAGCCCCTCTCGTCAGAGCCAATTTGTCGTTCTCGCATTGCGCGGCTGAGCTGTAAGAGCCTCGCTGCGTCCATTTCGACAGAGGCAGCCCAACCTGAGCTTTTAAGTCGTCCAAGGATTGCGTTTTCGTGCCTAAATTGACGACTGGAGGGGCCATCAGATACCAGCCACCGCCTGCGTGCACTTGGCTCGCAGGAAATACCGACGCAATATAGCCTAGGTACCCAATGCAAGCACCCAAAAATCGGGAGCGCAAAGCTTTCCGTAGAGTTGCTTTCATCTGACTAAATAATAACCCAGTTTATTTTGGACTATTGTAGATACATTGTTCCGATATCCCGGCCTGTTCTGCAATCAGGCAGTTTTACCAGGGGCTACCGGAAGGTGGGCAAGGTGTGACATGTCTTGCCGCAATTTTGCCGCACTCGATACGGGAAATAGCGGTAAACTACAGGAACGACGGGTAAGCTATCCAATTGATTTTACGGTGAACACGGCCCAAGCAAGGCACAAAAAAAGCGCCTTTTAATCCGTTGGTCGCGAGTTCGAATCTCGCCCGACCCACCAGTATGCTGTTTCACGCCGTTGCATGGCGTGCCTCAAAGCCCCGTAAAGCCTAGCTCTCGGGGCTTTTTCTTGTCTTATCCAGTAGCACCGCGTAGCATCGAAATACCCCCGGCGTGATGGTATTTCTGATGGTAGGCGGAGATACCAGCAGGGCTGATACCATCAAATAGCCCCGCAAAGGTGCCCCACTATGCCGCTTACTGACGTTGCAATCCGCAAGGCCAGCCCTGCCGAAAAGCCCTACAAACTGGCGGACGGCGAGGGTCTTTACCTGCTGGTGAGCGCCACCGGGAAGTATTGGCGGCTGGGTTACGACACCAGGGCGGGAAGTCACCGGCCACGGCTTCCGCGCCAGCGCCCGAACCCTGCGGCATGAGCAGTTGCACTACGCGCCCGAAGTGATCGAGCACCAGCTAGCCCACCGCGTGCCCGATACCCTGGGCGGATTATCTCGATAAGTTGAAGGCCGGTGCCGAAGTCCTGCAATTCCCCGGCACGGCCTGATACGTAATAATACTTGCTGGTACTATCGATAGGCACTATTATTAGCGCGTGATCGAGACCTTCGCAGACAAGCAGGCCGCCGCGATCTTCCATGGCTACCAAGTCAAGCGCCTGGCACGGGAGGTACAGGAAACCGCTCGGCGCAAGCTCAAGATGCTGGATAGCGCCGTCACGGTCGAAAGCCTGCGAATACCACCGGGCAACCGCCTGGAACGCCTGAAAGGCGAGCGGGCGGGGCAGTGGAGCATCCGCGTCAATGACCAATGGCGTATCTGCTTTGTCTGGCGGGCCGGGCATGCCTTCGAGGTCGAGATCGTTGACTATCACTAGCGAGGCGCACCATGACGATCAAACGCGAGGAACTGAAAAGCCTGAGTTTCCGGGACGTATCCACCGGGCGGAGGCTTTCCGCCGTGCATCCGGGGGCCGTTCTGCTGCATGACTTCATCGAACCGATGGGCATTACCCGCTATCGCGTGGCGAAGCATATCGGCATTCAGCAGCGCCGCATCGACGAAATCTGCGCGGGCGAGCGTAGCGTCACGGCGGACACTGCGCTACGGCTGGGGCGACTGTTCGGCATCGATGCGCAATTCTGGATGAACCTGCAAGCGCAATATGACTTGGAGACCGCCGAGCGGGCGTTACATGACCGCATCGAGCAGGAAGTAACGCCTTTGGCCGCCTGACCGTAGGGTGGACGCGAGGGCGTCATGAACGAAGAAGAACTGCGGCAGCGCATCGCGGAGCTTGAGGTCGAAAACGCCAGCCTATCGCAGTACGTTGAGGCACTTGAGCGCGAGCTTGCGGCCACCCGCGACCTGGCCGCGTTCTACAAAGACCTCATGGACGGGCTGGTGCGCCTGCCGCAAGCTACTAAAATCGGAAAGAGCACGCCCCCCCATGGCGCAGAGGGCCGCCGGATGAGGCAACCTCCGCGCCCTGCAAGCGATTGCCCGGCGCAACGGGCATATCATGACCGATGCCCAAGTGATGGAAGCGCTGGCGTTAGGTCGCCGCGAGGCGTCCGGCAGCGCCGCCATCCCCAAACCCGGAAAACGGAAACGGTTGACCCAAGCCCTCAAGCGCTGGGAAAAGCAGCGGCGCGGCGACAAAAACTATTACTGATCCCGGTCACTCTCGCCGAGAAATCCTTCTAGTTTGTGACCGCAAAAACGCGGTATTCAATCTTGTGCACCGTAACGAACAAGGTGCACAAGATTGACTTGCGAAATCTGCCCAACGAGGCGCTAATCAGCGACCGCGATGTCGCGCGGCTTTTCGGAATTTCAAGCGCATCGGCTTGGCGCTGGGTGCGCGAAGGCCGCTTGCCAGCGCCTATTGGCGTCGGCCCGTGTCTGACGCGCTGGAGGTTGGGCGACATATCGCAATATGATTTGGAGATGTCGAGCGAGCTTGACTATCGGATTTTGGCCCGGCGTGGGGATCTATCCGGCAAGGTCGGCGACGAGCAAACCCGCAGACATAGCTGCGACGGCCCTTGAACCTGCTGGCGGGGGAAGCTCCTCCGGTTTGCGCAATCCCCCTGCCTGATAATCGATACTTGATCTGCGCCGGGGACTCATGCCCCGCGCACACCCATCTGCTCTCTGGCGCGGGCCAGCTCCTCGACCAGGCGCCGGTTGTCCCGGGCCAGTTCGTAGTGCCGGAACGCCTCGCGGATGCTGGCGCGCAGCAGATCATCATCCCAGGGACTGGTGAGAAGCTTGTATATCGCGCCCTCGCTGATCGCATCGGCCACGCTTTTCGGCTCCGTGTGGTCCGAGAGCACGATGCGCATCGTCTCCGGATGGGTCTGCCTGACCCGGCGCACGAATTCGCTGCCGCTCATCTCGGGCATGCGCTGGTCGGAGACGATTACTCCGACCGGGTGCCGCGCCAGCAGGTCGAAGGCCGCCTCGGCCGAGGCGGCCTTGAGGATACGGTAACCCTCGCGGCTCAGCGCGCGGGCGAGGGCAGACAATATAGGCTCCTCGTCGTTTACGAGGAGCAGGGTGCGCTGGTCGGCAAGCCCGTCGACTCCGTTCGAGGCGAGGCGGCGGCCCTCCCGCAGCAGGGATTCCGCTGCCAGCGCCGGCACCGGCTCGCTGAAGAAATAGCCCTGCATTTCGTCGCAGCCGCGCCGTCGCAGGAAGGCGAGCTGCGCCTCGGTTTCCACCCCTTCGGCCACCACCCGGAGCTGCATGTCGTGGGCCATGGAAACGATGGTGGTGACGATCGTGGTGTCGTCCGGGTCGGAAGGAATGCCGTCGACGAAGGATTTGTCGATCTTGAGCACCTGCACCGAAAAACGCTTGAGCTGATTCAGACTCGAATAGCCCGTGCCGAAGTCGTCGATGGCCAGCCGCACACCCAGGGCGTTGAGCCGATCCAGGGTGGCGACGGCGCTTTCGACCTGGCTTGCGATCATGCTTTCGGTGATTTCCAGCTCCAGGCTGCCGGGGGAGAGCGCGGTTTCCCGGAGGGTGGCGGCGACTTTCTCCAGCAGATCCGCCTGCCGGAACTGGCGCGCCGAGAGATTGACCGCCATGCTTCCCGGGTCGAGCCCCTCGCGCGCCCAGGCCGCGGCTTGGGTGCAGGCTTCGTGCAGCACCCACTCGCCCAGGGGAAGGATGAGCCCTGTCTCCTCCGCCACAGGGATGAAGCGGTCGGGCGGGATCAGTCCCTTTTCGGGGTGCTGCCAGCGCACCAGCGCTTCCAGGCCGGTGATCTCCCCGTTGCGGAGGTCCACGCGCGGCTGGTAATGGAGCACGAATTCGCCCCGGGCAAGCGCTTGGTGCAGATCTTCTTCGAGCGCCAGCCGTTCCAGCGCCTTGCGGTTCATCTCATCTGTGTAGAACCGCGCCGTGTCGCGCCCCTGTTCTTTGGCACGGTACATGGCCGCGTCGGCGTTGCGCAGCAGGGTCTGGGCATCGTTTCCGTCGCGGGGATGGAGGGCCACACCGATGCTGCATCTGACATGCAATGCATGTCCGTCGAGGGCAAAGGGCTCGCGCATGGCCCCGAGGAATTTCTGCGCCAGCGTGCCCATGGCGTCTTCCATCACATCGTTCAGGATCACCACGAATTCGTCGCCCCCTATGCGCGCCACCGTGTCGTTCTCCCGCACGCAGCCGGAAAGCCGGCAGGCCGCCTCCTGCAGCAGCCGGTCCCCCGCGGCGTGCCCCAGGCTGTCGTTGATGTGCTTGAGCAAATCCAGGTCGACGACCATCACCGCCAAGGTATGGCCATGCCGCGAGGCGGCGGAGATTCCTTGCTGCAGCCGGTCCAGGCCCAGCACCCGGTTGGGCAGCCCCGTCAGAGGGTCGTAGAAGACGAGCTGCTCGATGCGCGCCTCGGCCGCCTTGCGTTCGGTGATGTCCTCGACCACCACGAGCAGACGGTCTTCTTCTTCTGCTTCTTCTTCCGCAAGGCGGATGCCAGTGATGGTAAGGTGGAGCTGTTTTCCGTCCCGGCCGGCCTCGATGCCGTGCACCGCGGTGCCGCTGGCGAGCACGCCCAGCGCCTGTTCGCGCAGGCCGGGCAGCGGCAGCAGCGCCTCGATGTCCTGCCCGCCGACGGCATCGCCGTTTCTCAGGTCGAACAGCTCGCAGAAGGAGCGGTTGACTCCTTGCACCTTCAAAGTCCTGTCGAGCACCACCAGCCCCGCGGGCAGGCTCGCGATGATATTTTCGGTGTGCCTCTTGATCTCTTTAAGCCTGGCATTGGCTGCCGCCAGGCTGGCCGCACGCTCGCTGCGCCGCTTCAGGCTGCCCACCAAGGCCACCATGACCGGCATGGTGATGCCCCAGACGATGACCCGCGTGAGGTCCCCTTCGGCATAATGGAACGGCTCGCCGGAAATGGAAAAAAAGACGGCGAAGTAGAGCCACGCCAGCGCTGCACTGGCCGCACCGGAGATGAGCCCGCCGTAGAAGGTGGAGAAGACGACGATCAGAAGGATGATCGCGGGCGGATTGGGTATCTTGAAAGCGGCGTGCGACAGGACCTCAATGATCGCAATGGCGGCAACGATAAGCAAAGGCCCGGCGATCGGACGCCCCGAGTCCGGTTTTTCTGTCTGCGGGATTTCCATTCCTGTTTTCATGCATGGCCGCCGGTCGCGCACCGGCGCTTCGCCGGAACCGCCAGGTTGGGCGGCTGCGGAAATATATCGGCGGCCGGTCCGCTTTCTTAAGGGTTCGTGCGCTTGCACGGCGGCGGCCTGCGGAAGGTCTCGCAAAACACGCGATGCAGTTCCCGCTCCGCCTGGCGGCAATCATAGCCCACCGCGCGGAACCGCGCCTGCGCGGCGCCCTCGCCGGTGCGGCAGGAGGGGCGGGCGTTGCCGTTCCCGCAGGCAGCACATGGCGTAAAGATCAGGTCTTGCCTTGGGGATGCATGTTTCGTTGGCCCCTCGTAAAATCAGCTACAGTGGTTTTGATACGAGCGATTGAGGGGCCATCCGGTGGTGACGAGCAACCCACAAGCACCTTCGGAACATACGGGGGCGACAGCTGCGTCTTTCGCCGAGCAGGGTCAGCCGGCCGACTCTTCCCTGGAAGAGGGCCGCCGTCGCGCCTATGCCGCAACCCTCAAGCTGTGCGCCAACCTCATCGGACTGCGCGATGCCTCTTTGGCAAGCCTGGCGCGTACGGTTGCCGAGCATGCTCATGCGCTGGCCTCGAAGCTGGGGATGGATGCCGCCTCTGCGCAGGATGTCATGTTTGCTGGCCTGCTGCATCATATGGGCAAGCTGGCGCTGCCCGACGCCCTGCTCAATAAACCCTTCGAACGGCTGACGCCGGCGGAGCGCATCGAGGTCGGCCGCTATCCCGTGATCGGCGCCAAGCTGCTGGCCGGCATCGAGCCGTTGGTTTCGGCGGCGCTCTACATCCGCCACCAGAACGAATGCTTCGACGGCCATGGGCAGCCGGACCGGCTGGTCGGCGAGGCCATTCCGCTCGGCGCCAGAATTCTCTCGGTTGCGAAGGGATACCACGCCTACCAGCGCGGCAGCGTGGATGGCCGTCACCATACCCCGGAGGAAGCCGGCGACTTTCTGCGCCGCAACCGCCGCAGCCGCTACGACCCGGCGATGGTGGACGCCTTCCTCGAAGTGGTGCAGGCGTCGACCAGGCGCTTGCTTGACGAGCCGGTATGGTGCGTCACGACCTCGGACTTGGCGCCGGGCATGGTGCTGGCCCGCGACGTGCTCACCGATGACGGCGCACTGCTGCTGGCCAGGGATTACATCCTTGATGTCGCGCTGATCAAGCAGCTCCAGATCGTGGAGCACAATACCAAGGAGCGGCTGATGGTCTTTGTCTGGCGCCGGCGCGCGCCGGGAAGCGCCGCCCCAGATCCGTTCTAGACTTCTTTTCCGGCGCGGGGTGCGTTCGCGGCATCCCGCTCTTCGGTGCAGCGCTGCTCAAGCAAGCGCAGGTAAATTAATTTACGATGAATAAAATTCAAGGGCAATAAAGGCCCGCGCCTGCGGCATTATTGACTACGCTTATGTGAATGGATCAATTTTATTTTTTTGGCATGGGCCCCCAAGGACGACATGGATCACGCAAGCGGCAAGGAGCATACGCAAAAACGCCGCTTTCCGATCATTCGCGCCTCCGCCCGGATCGGTTGCACGCCATCCGCCGCTCCCGGCATTGCCCCGCGGTGTTTTCTGGCCGTGGCTTTGCATGACTTTCGGCTGCGCCCCTGCCACTTGAGTGGATATTGACTCGGTCATGAAACAAACCGCCCTTCCCGCAGAAAAGGAACTCGATCCCGCCGCCGCCTCACTCTGGTATCCGCAAGCCATGGAGCAGCTCGTCGAGGTCGTCCAGCGGTTGTCCATGGCCCGTGACCTTGCTACGGTCATGGACATCGTGCGCAAGGCGGCGCGCAATCTGACGGGCGCGGATGGGGCGACGTTCGTGCTCCGCGACGGGAATAAATGCTTCTACGCCGAGGAGGACGCCATCAGCCCGCTCTGGAAGGGGCAGCGCTTCCCGATGAATATTTGTATCAGCGGCTGGGTGATGCTCAACCGGGCGCCCGCCGTGATCGAGGATATCTATGCGGACCCGCGCATCCCGGCCGATGCCTATCGCCCCACCTTCGTGCGCAGCCTCGCAATGGTGCCGATTCGAACTATGGACCCTATCGGCGCGATCGGCAATTACTGGGCTCAGCCGCATAATCCCACGGCACAACAAGTCAAATTGCTTCAGGCGCTCGCCGACACCACTGCGGTGGCCATGGAGAATGTCCGAATTTACGAGGAGCTGGAGCAGCGGGTACGCGAACGCACCTCCGAAGTGTCCGCCATCCTGGACAACGTCCAGGTCGGCATCGTTTTCGTCAGGGATGGGCACGCCGTGCGTGCCAATCGGAAAGCGGCCGAGATATTCGGCCTCGATTCATCGAACGTGCTTCTCGGACGTTCCCGCGGTCAACTTTTTTGGGTCGAAGACGGCTCATCGGCGATTTTGCGGGATGCACAATCCAGCTTTTCCGCAGGCAAGGTTTTCGACGCGGAAGTCAGGCTGCTCCGGCGGGATCAGTCCAAATTCTGGGCGCACCTGGTGGCCAAGACGCTGGAGGCAGAGGCCTCCCCCGGGAGCGAAATATGGATGGTGGACGACATCAGCGTCGCCAAGGAGAGGGAAAGCCTGCTTACCGAAATGAAGCTGGCGGCCGAGGAATCAACCCGTTTCAAAAGCGAATTCCTCGCCAGCATGAGTCATGAGCTGCGGACCCCTCTCAATGCCATCATCGGCTTCTCCGAGGTCATGCGCGATGGCTTGGTAGGCGAACTGGACGACAAGCAGCATGAATATATCTGCGACATCTTCGACAGCGGCCAGCACCTGCTCTCCCTCATCAACGACGTGCTTGATTTGTCCAAGATCGAGGCCGGCAAAATGGTTTTGGAGGCCGAGGAAACAGACGTCGGCCACCTGCTTTCCAGCAGCCTCACCATCGTCAAGGAAAAATCGCTGGCCCATCATATCGCGCTGCACAGCGAGATACCGGAGTCGTTGGGCATGAGCTGGCTGGATCCCCGCAAAGTCAAGCAAATCGTCTACAACCTTCTTTCCAACGCCGTGAAATTCACCCCGGAAGGCGGTGAGGTGACGCTGCGCGCCAGCGTCGTGGATCATCGGCAGGCCATGGCTCCGTCCGCGAACCTGCCCGAGGTGCGGATGCCATGGCCCGGAGGCGCCGATCGGTTTTTGCAAATCTCGGTAAGCGACACCGGCATCGGCATTTCCCCCGAGGACATGGCGAGATTGTTTCAACCCTTCGTGCAAATCGACAGCAGGCTCTCGCGTCAATTCGAGGGAACCGGGCTGGGGCTGGCATTGGTGAGAAAGCTTGCCGAACTGCACGGCGGCTCGGTCGCCGTCGCCAGCCAGATAGGCAGGGGAAGCCGATTCACCGTCTGGCTGCCCTATCGTACTACCATGGGCGATGAGGAAAATTTCTCCTCGATCGGTCTTGGTGCCAAGGCTCCGTCATGGCCCGACGGCAGGTCGCCGCACGTGCTGGTGGTGGAAGACAACGATCTTGCTGCCGATCTGATCCGGCTGCAACTCGAGGCCGACGACTGTCGGGTGATGCGCGCCGCCAGTGCGGAAGCGGCCCTGTCCATGCTAGACGAAGGGCCGCTGCCGGACCTGATCAGCCTGGACATTCTCTTGCCGGGGATGGATGGATGGGAGCTTCTCGCGAGGATCAAGGAAGACCGGCGCAGCAGCGATATCCCCGTGGTGATCATTTCCATCCTTGCCGACAGCGGGAAGGGATTGTCCCTGGGGGCCGCCGAGGTTTTGCAAAAGCCCGTCCTTTCGGAAGATCTGAACAACGCGCTGAAAAGAATGGGCGTGGATCGGCGGGGCGCCACAGGTCAACGGGCCGCCGCCCTGGTGATCGACGATGACCGCAACGTCGTGGAAATCATCTCGTCGCATCTGAGGAAAGCCGATATCGACGCCTTGAGTGCCTACGGCGGCGCGGACGGCATCCGCCTGGCGCAGGAGCATATCCCGGATCTCATCATCCTGGATCTGATGATGCCCGAACTGAGCGGATTCGAGGTGGTGGAGGCGCTCAAGTTGAGGCCCGAAACCGCCGACATTCCCATCCTGATCCTGACAGCGAAGGCGCTGACGCGCGAAGATCGCCGTCAATTGAACGGGCACGTGCGGTTGATCATGGAGAAATCCGAGTTCAGCCATGGCGGCTTTATCAGCGAAGTCCGGCGCGCGCTGGGCAGCAAGTGGAAGAAAGCCCCCGCCGGGAAATGAGCGTTTGCCATGGCGACGATACTGGTTGTCGAAGACAACCCAAGGAACCTGAAGCTGGCGGCCTTCCTTCTGCGCAAGGAAGGGCATGAAGTCCTGGAAGCGGCAGATGCCCGTGCCGGAATCGAGTTGGCGCGCCGCTATCGCCCGCCGCTGGTTCTGATGGATATCCAACTGGCTGGCACGGATGGACTTTCTGCGGCACGGACGCTGAAAAGCGATCCGTTCCTAAGCAATAGCAAAGTCTATGCATTGACGGCGCTCGCCATGAAAGGGGACGAAGAAAACATCCGTGCCGCAGGCTGCGACGGGTACATCGCCAAGCCCATCCGCTATCGGGAGTTTTTACAGACGGTGGCGGCGGCATTGTCTTCGGGCGATGGTGCACCAACGAGCCAACAGTCGGAGTAGCCCATGGACGCTGCCGCGGCGAGAAAGACCATCCTGATCGTCGATGACGACACGAAAAATCGCAGCTATCTCGAAACGGTGCTCGAGGCTGAAGGCTATGCGACCCTGGAAGCTGCTTCCGGGGAAGCGGCGATGGATTTGGTGAGCCGCCGCAAGCCCGATCTGATTCTTTTGGATGCCATGATGCCCGGTCTCGACGGGTTTCAGGTAGCAGCGCGGCTTAAGGCAGCCGCGGAGACCAAGGCCATCCCCATCATCATGGTGACCTCCCTCGATGATCGCGGATCCAGGCTGAAAGCATTGCGAAGCGGCGTCGAGGAGTTCCTGACCAAGCCGGTGGACCGCAGCGAGCTTTGGGTGCGCGTGCGTAATCTCCTTCGCCTCAAGGAATACGGCGACTTTTTGTCCGCATACAGCCGCACCCTGGAGCGCCAGGTCGAACACCGCACCCAGCAGTTGCTGGAGAGCCATTTTGATACGATCTTCACGATCGTGCGCGCCGCCGAGTTCCGGGACGAGGAAACCGGCGCACACGTCAAGCGCATTGCGGTCTATTGCAAGGAGCTGTCCCAGTTCCTGGGCATGGACCCGGAGTTCACCGATACGATCTACTACGCCAGCCCCCTGCACGACGTCGGGAAGATAGGCATCCCGGACAACATTCTTCTCAAGCCGGCAAAACATACGCCGGAAGAATGGGAGATCATGAAAACCCACGCGGTGCTCGGCGCCAAAATCCTGGGGGCGGGCACGAGCCCCTCCCCATTCACCAGGATGGGGGCCGAGATCGCTTTGAATCACCATGAGCGCTGGGACGGCAGCGGCTACCCCGGCGGCTTGGCGGGGGAAGCCATTCCTCTGGCGGCACGGATCATGGGCATATGCGACGTCTATGACGCGCTGCGCAGTACCCGGCCCTATAAACCCTCATTCCCCCATGAGCGGGCGATGAGCATCATCACGGAAGGGGACGGCCGGACGGTGCCGGGCCACTTCGACCCCGAAATACTGGACGCATTCGCCAAGATTTCGGGCAGGTTTGCGGAAATATACTCATCATTGTCGGACTGAGCCCGAACCCGTCCGAGGCCGAGGCCCCGAGCCGCATCCGACTTCGAAAGAAAGAGGCTCCGCCGGCGGGGTGCCCCTCGTTCCATCCCATCCTTAAGGCCGCGGGCAGACCGGCGCGCTAAATTTCCGCGCCATTTAGGCCGAAATTGCAAGCAATGAACTCTGGGACAGGAGTGATCGACTCCCCCTGCGGTCGTCCGCACGCCTGCGTGCGTTCGAAGCTGGAAGGATCGCGTGCGGTTTCGGCGGGGAAAGGAGCCAGGACACAGCGTGGAAATCGGATTGTTAAAGCAGAATCTGGCCATAGAGCCGGATGTGCAAAGCTTCATCGGCTTCGTGCATGCCGCGGTGACCGACCTCGGCGGCAATGCCTTTGCCGCTGCGCTGGGCCTGATCGATCTGACGGAGAAGCTGCGTGCCGCAGGGGCGGGCTCGGGCTACCCGTTGCCCGTCACGCTGGAACTGTCCGGGGCGGAATTGCGGGTGGGCTGGAACGGCGCCGAGCCGCAGGCCATCGCGCATCTCGGCGCGCCCCCCGTCGCCGAGGCCGTGGCCGCCCTGCGCAGCCGCTTGCAGCGTTCCACCGAGAGCGAGGATCCGGCCGTCCTGCTGCGCCGCAATGCGGAAATGGAGCGTTTTCTGGAAGAGAGCCGCGTCCGCGCCGAGCAGGCGCTGGCCGACATGCAGGCGGCGCTGGCCAAGCGCCAGGCCGAACTGCAGGATTCCATGCGCCAGGCGGAGACCGACGCGTTGACCGGCCTGTACAACCGCCGCGCCTACGATGCCCGCATTGCCGACGCTTTCCGCATCGCGGCGGGGCAGGGCGGCGCGCTTACCCTGGTGCTGTGCGATCTGGACTATTTCAAGCAGATCAACGACGAGCACGGCCACCAGTACGGCGACACCTATTTGTGCCGGATGGCGCAGGCCATGCTCTCGGTCACGCGCCGCCAGGGCGATGCGGCCTTCCGCTTCGGCGGCGACGAGTTCGCCATCCTGTATATGTGCGGCAAGGACATCGCGCTCAAGCGCGCGCTCCGGCTGCTGGAGATCATGAACGGGCGCATCAGCATGGGCATTGCCGGCGTGTCGCCGCAGGAGCCGTGCGGGGGGGATCTCGGCCAGTTCATCGGCCGCGCGGACAAGGCCTTGTACGAGGCCAAGGGGCGCGGCCGCGGGCGCGTGGTAGTGGATACCTGCCACACCGACGGCACCATCACCTATGACGTACACCCTTTCGCGGGAGCCCACGTTGATCCTTGACAGCGCCGCGTGCAAACTGCTTTTCAGCGATCCCATCCAAAGCGAGAGCGCGGCCATCCTGCTGCGCTCTCGCCTGCTTTCGGCGGCACGCCGCCTGGGGCTTGCGGAGTCGCGGCGGGAGAACATGGCGCTGGTCGCTTCCGAGATGGCCAGCAACCTGATCAAGCATGCGGGGGGGCGCGGCATGCTGCAGATATGGGAGCAGCCCGGCGGCATGCTCGACGTGGTTTCCTTCGACTACGGCCCGGGCATGGGCAATCCGCACCTGGCGCAGGAGGACGGCTATTCCACCAAGGGCACGCTCGGCAAGGGCCTGGGAAGCATGCAGCGCCTGGCGGACGACTTCGGCATATTCTCGCAAATGGCCGGTGCCGGCGAGCGTTGGCACGGCACGGTGGTGTGGTGCAGATTCCGCGCCCATGCGGGAGGGGCGAAACGCGGGGCGGGCGAGGCAGATTTCTGCCAGCTGGGCCTGTTCGTGCGCTCCCTGTCCAACGACCGCTACAACGGGGATCATGTCTATGTCGACATCCGGCCCGAGCGGCTGCGCCTGCTGCATCTGGACGGCCTGGGCCACGGCGAGAGCGCCGAGCTGGCCACCGCCCGCCTCGACAGGTATTTCACCCAGGCGGACAGTCTCGGGCACCTTCTGGAAATCGTGGATCGCCATTTGCGCAGCAATGCGCGCGGCGCCGTGGCCGTCGCCTGCGAAATCGATGCCGCCACGCGCGAGCTGCGCATGCTCGGGGTAGGCGACATGGCGGCCCACCTTTGCCGCAACGGCCAGGTGCAGCACTACGCCTTTGCTCCCGGAGTGCTCGGGCGCGAGCACAAAAACCCCCAGGAAGCCGGCGCCGTCCTGGTTCGGGGCGCGAGTCTGGTGTCCACCAGCGACGGCATCCGCCGCGGCTGGGGCGAGGATGCCTTTCCTGGCCTGTGCAACCAGCACCCCCAACTGATGGCCTACGTCATCGGCAATGTCATGGCGCGCATGACCGACGACCAGTCGGTCTGCGTATTGAAACTGAATTGAACGAATTGCGCCCAGCGCACGAAGGAGGCATCGCATGCCCAAGAGCAAGGCTCCGGCCAACCAGACCCTGATCGAGCAGCTCAAGCTGCAGGTCGGCAACATCTCCACGCGCATCGAGGCGCAGGGGCGCAACGTGTTCGGCGACAGCAATGTCATGAGCACGGATGAAATCACCGATTTCAGCATCGAATTTCTCGAACTCATGGTCACCCTGCTGGATTCCGACGACCCGCTGGACCATCATCGCCCCGCCTTCCGCGCCCTGCAGACCTTCTTCGGCAACATCTCCAAGCAGATCCTGGTGCGCGGTGGACGCATGGAGGATTTTGTCCGCTACATGCAGTTCCTGCAGCGCTGCTTCATCGAGTCCCTGGGGGCGGACGAGCAGGTGTCTCCGGAAGACATGCGCGCCATCCTGCTGCTGCTGTCCAGCGTGTTCAACGAACTGATGCTGGCCGTGTTCCAGACCTACCTGGAGGAAAAGGAGCGCACCATCGACGCGCAGCAGCGCGAATTGCGCGAGACGTCCACGCCCATCACCGAAATCTGGGACGGCGTGCTGACCCTGCCCATCATCGGCACGCTGGATTCCAGCCGCACGCTTTTGATCATGGAATCGCTGCTCAACCGCATTTCCTCGGAGCGCGCCCATGCCGTCGTGATGGATGTCACCGGGGTGCACACGGTGGATTCGCAGGTATCCCACCACATGATCCAGATGGTGCGGGCCATACAGCTCATGGGCGCTACCGCGATACTGACGGGCATCCGTCCGGAAATCGCCCGCGCCATGACCAGCCTGAACATCGACCTGGGCAACGTCACCACCCGCGCCACGCTGTCAGATGGCCTCAAAGAGGCATTCCGCCTGCTCGGCATCGCCGTCACGAAAGCATGAATATCGGCGGCGTCCATCTCACGCGCATCGGCAGCGGCGACATGCTGCTGGAGCCTACGCGCGCCCTGGACATCAGCGATGCCGGCGCGTTGCTCGACAGCATCCTGGCATGCCTGCAGCGGGAAAGATCCCTCCGCCTGTATTACGACCTGGCGGAGCTGGCGGTCATTGACGCTGCTTACTTCGCCTGGCTGGAAGCGCTTGCGCGCGCCTGCGGCGCGATCAACGTGCGCATGGTCTGCATCCACATGCAGCCGACCGCGGCTTTCGGCCTGGCCAGCCTGTTGCGCGACTCCCCCGCTTTCGAAACCGCCCTCGACATGCAATCGCGGCACGGGGAGCCCTGATGCGGCGCCGCTGGCCCTGTCGGCGCGCCGCCCATATCCACTACCAGCACTGACGAACCATGAAAGACATTGCAGAACAGGTGTTCCAAGGCGAACACCGCCTGACCACCCGCGAGCGCGCCGTCCAGGTCCTGCGCAGCCTATGCGAGCAGCATGAACTGCTTGCGGTCATGCCCAATGGGCAGAGCGAGGAATACAGCTCCATGGTGTTGGAGGTCGACGCCGAGGGCGGCCATCTGATTCTGGACGTGTTTTCCCCTCGGCGCGCCGTGGCGGAGCTGCAGGAAGACGAGCCCTTCCTGTGTGTTGCGCGCTTTCGCGGCATCTATGTCGGCTTCCAGGTGGATAGGCTGCAAACGGTGGACTGGCGGGACGGTCTGGCCTACCGGGTGGCCTTCCCGGGCTCGACCTATTACCTGCAGAGGCGGCAGTTCTATCGCGTGCCCACCGATCCGCGCGACATCGGCCCGGTGACGCTGCAGCGAAAAGGGGCGGCGGCGCTGCAGGGGATGGCGCATGACATCAGCGCCGGCGGCATGCGGGTGCTGGTGCCGGAGCCCAGGGATTTCGACCTGCACGAAGAGGAAGTCCTGGAAAGCGTCGATTTTTGCCTCAAGGGGCAATCCGTCATCCTGGCAGCGGAGGTGCAGCATCTCGGCGCGCCGCTGCAGACGCGGGGCGGCGTGACCCTCATTCCCTTGGGCCTGAGCTTTGTCGCGCCTCCGGCGGCGGCGGAAAAGGCGTTGATGAACTACGTCCAGCAGCGCGATCGGGAATTGCTGGCGGCGCGCTCCTGAGGCTTCCGGGCGGATGTGCCGGGGAACGGGCGGCCGGCTCTCAGCAAATCCGCGGCAACGGATCGTCTCCCAGTTCTTCCAGTATGCGGCTGCCGCCCAGGACGGTCTGCAGGATGACATGCCTCGCGCCTGCGGTGATTTGGCCGATGCGGCATCTGCCTGGTCGGCGGCGATCACCGCCACCACGCGTCCTTCGCAGGCGAGATAGTAGGGGTCGTAGCCCAGCATGTCGCATACCGACTGCACCGGGTCGCGCACTGGTTGGCCGCCTGCTGCAACTGCACGCCTAAACTCGTGGTGATGCTGATTTCATGGCAGACGGTGGCAAGGCCGCCGCGCGTCGGGTCGCGCATTAAGCGCAGCCCGGAGAATTGCAACAGGGCGCGCGCGAGCGGAAGCACGCTGGCGCAGTCGGAATGCAACTCGCCGCGCGGGCCGAATTGCGCGCCAGCATCACTGCGGTGCCGCGGTTGCTCAATCGCCGACGCCGTGCCGAGCTGGTACGACCAGTTGATGACCAATATCGGCCGTGGCGACGTGCAGACCTTCAACGCCGCCAAGTGGGAGCAGTCCGGCTGGCCGCGCCAAGCGAAAGGGGCCGGCTTCACGGAGGCGCCGCGCGGTGCGCTGGCCCATTGGGTGGTGATCAAGGACGGCGCCATCGACAACTACCAGGCCGTGGTGCCCAGCACCTGGAACGCCGGCCCGCGCGACAGTCTGGGCCAGGACGGCCCCTATGAGGCGGCGCTGCGCGGCCAAGCGCTCATCGATACCAAGCAGCCGCTGGAAATCCTGCGCACCATCCACAGCTTCGATCCCTGCATTGCCTGCGCCGTGCATGTCATGGACGACGCGGGCGACGAGCTGATCCAGGTATAAAGTGCGCTGATCCCTTTACCGAAGCCGGGCCTCCGTGGGGAGGTGTTACTGGGTCACCACCCGTCCCTTGCCCTGAGTCTTTGCCCGGTACATGCGTGCGTCGGCGAGCGTGACCATTTCCTGCCAGGAATTGGCGGCGGCATCCAACGGCCATTGCGCGATGCCGGAGCTCCAGGTCAGCGCCCTGCCGTCGGGGCGCTGCATGACCCGGCTGTCGGCAATTTTTCCCAAGCGCGCGGCGGCCTGCCAGGCGGTGGCGAAAGGCATGATGACCAGGAACTCCTCGCCGCCCCAGCGGATGAGGGCATCGCTTTCGCGCAAGGCCGCTTTCATGGTCTCTGCGGTGTGCTGCAGCATCCTGTCGCCGACTTCATGGCCGTATTGATCGTTAATCTGCTTGAAATCGTCGAGATCGAGAAAGGCGATCGACAGCGGGAAGTCATGGCGCTTGGCCTGCGCCATTTGCAGCTGCAGGAATTGCTCGCCGCTGCGCCGGTTGAACAAATGCGTCAGGGGGTCGAGGCTGGATTGGTGAAACAGGCCTTTCATCAGCTGCAGTTGGCTTAGGGAGGCCATGCTGACGACCACGGCGATGAGCAGCAGCAGCCAGAATACGGCGAGATCGTTGAAGCCGGGGAGTAGGCTTTGGCTGCGTATGCTGTCGGAAATCAGGAATATCGACAGCATGGGAAGGCTGAACATCAGCGTTTCCAAAGCCACGAGAGGAAACAGGGCCAGGGTGGCGAGCAGGACGAAAGGCAAAAAAGCATAGCCTGCCGACATGGCGGTGCCTATCGCATTCAGGTGCGCGCCTGCCAACAGGATGCGGCTGAACACGAAAAACGCCGTTGGGATGGACAGTATCAAGGCCACCGCCGCACGGCCATGGCCCATGCTGGGGGTACAGCGGCAATAGATGGCCAGCAGAGCGAAGGCGGTGCTGGTGAGCAGGCGAGCCGTGGCCAGGGGCATCGCCAGATGGGAGGGGAATACGGCGAAATCGATGAAGATCCAAAGCGGCGTGAGCAGGGCAAATATCGCCGCCATCATGCGCACGCGCGAAAGGATGAAACGCGCCCGGTAGCGGGAAAAAAGCAGCGAGTGATGGCGGCTGGAGACAAGATCGGCCAAATCTCCCGGGCCAAGGAAGAAAAACTGCCGCAGTTGGGCGTTGAGCGTCCTAAGCATGGCTTTGGAGAAAAGGCGCTTGAGCATCCCGCTCCGGAAAGGTCCAGCCAGGCGCAGCGTCGCCCGGCATGCACAGGGTTATCGTCGCACAGGTATGCTTCGCCGTCATCCGGGAGGCCGGCTCATTGGGCTTGGCGGCTGGCTGCCGCGTAAAGGCGGTCGAGGCTGGCGAAAGTATCCTCGGCGGCTTCTTCCAGGGTCTGCGCCAATTGCCGGGCCGCTTTTCTGTCACCCTCGCGCAGCGCGGCGAGCATGGTCTTGCCCTGGGCGTGCAGCCGGGCGTGTACGGCTTCGATAGCGCGGAATTCTGGCAGGCTGCCCAGCGTTTGCTTGCCGATGCCGTCGTACCAGCGCCCGAAGGCGCAGGAGTGGTGATCGGGGATCTCCGCCGATGCCATACTCGGAATGGTTTCCGTCAACTGATGAGTCAACTGTGACACGAAGACTTCGTGGCTGCTGCGCGCCGACACGATGGTGGTCTCGATGGCGAAACGCCCCAGTTTCGTGGAATGCTTTTCGATGCCGCCCAATTCGGCAAGCGCGTTTTCCGCCTTTTCGGTTGCCTGGGCACTGGTTTGGTCTATGGAATCGGCGGTCGCCTGGATGGTGGCGATGTTGTTCTGTACCTGCTCGGTTGCGTCCTGGACGCGCTTCGAGAGGCTGCGCACCTCGTCCGCCACGACCGCAAAGCCGCGGCCGTATTCGCCGGCGCGGGCCGCTTCTATGGCGGCATTGAGGGCCAGAAGATTGGTCTGGTTGGCAATTTCGCGGATGATCTTGGCGATCTGGCCGATGGCGTTCACCTGGAGCTTCAATTGCTCGGCCGATTGGCGGTTGCTGCCGACGACGCCGCTCAAATCCTGCACCGAGCCGCCCACCGATTTGATCGCTTTCTGCATCTGCCCGCGTATCTGGTTGAGATCGTGGGCGAGCTGATTGCTTTGTTCGGCCATGGACTGGGTGACGTGCTCGGAGAATACCTTGGCGGTATCGTCCCGCCAGGAGGCATGAAAGGCGACGACCTCTCCCGCTTCGTCGCGTATGGCGCTGAAATTGAGCACGAAAGTAACTTCACCGAGATCCAGATGGGTTTTGTGCACCATGCCGGGTTCGGCGATCATGCGACGGAAAATGTCGCGCACTTTTTCGGGGTCGCGGTGAAATTGATGTATGGGTTGATTGAGCGCGGTGCGTACATCCGCCCCGCGCAGCAGCGGATTGATCTGGCGATGATAAAACTCCAGGGTCGCCTCGGCGGTAGGGTTCATGTAGACGATGCGGTTTTCGAGCTGGGCATCGGCTTCGGCGACCATTTCCATGGTGTCCAGGGGGTCCAAGATCTGCGCCAGAGTGTGCAAGAGAGCGTGGTTCATGTGTCGGAGCGGGTGCGGTGAAATGGAAGCGGCCGGCCATGCAGTGCTGGGCTTGCGAGAGTGGGGCGGCCTGGATGTGAATATTATGTGTATAAAAAGCTTGATATATCTTAATTACGGCGCAAGCAGATAAAACTTGATAGGCGCGGCGGCATTTTTCGTCAGGGCAGGGAGAAAAGCGCGCCCGGGTTGGGTCCCGCTGCGGCCTGACGCAAGCGCTGTCCTGTCGGCCCACTTGGGCCGCCATTGATCCCGCCGCTAGCCTGGCCAACGCCAGCCGAGGATTTCCGGCATGTCCTCGCCGTAACGGCGGATGTATTCCGCGTGGTCGACCAGCTTTTCGTGCAGCCGCTGTTTGATGTGCGGGGCCGCTGCGGCCAGGCCGGGCACGCGGTCCACTACGTCCATCACCAGGTGGAAGCGATCCAGTTCGTTCAGCACCGCCATGTCGAAAGGGGTGGTGGTGGTGCCTTCCTCCTTGTAGCCGCGCACGTGCAGGTTCTTGTGGTTGGTGCGCCGGTAGGTGAGGCGGTGGATCAGCCAAGGGTAGCCGTGATAGGCGAAGATGATGGGCTTGCCGGTGGTGAAGAGGGCGTCGAAATCTCGGTCGTCCAGCCCATGCGGATGTTCGCTCTTGGGCTGCAAGGCCATCAGATCGACTACGTTCACCACGCGCACTTTCAGTTGCGGCGCCAGCCGCCGCAGGAGGTCCACGGCCGCCAGGGTTTCCAGGGTGGGCACGTCGCCGGCACAGGCCATGACCACGTCGGGCTCGCCGCCCCGGTCGTTGCCGGCCCATTCCCAGATGCCCAGCCCCGCGCTGCAGTGCTTCACCGCCGCGTCCATGTCGAGATACTGCAACTGCGGCTGCTTGCCGGCGACGATGACATTGATGTAGTGGCGGCTTTTCAGGCAATGGTCGGCCACTGACAAAAGCGTGTTGGCATCGGGCGGCAGGTAGACGCGGATGATGTCCGCCTTCTTGTTCACCACATGGTCGATGAAGCCCGGATCCTGGTGCGAAAAGCCGTTGTGGTCCTGGCGCCAGACGTGCGAGGTGAGCAGATAGTTGAGCGAGGCGATGGGCCGCCGCCACGGGATGCCGCGCGTCACCTTGAGCCACTTGGCATGCTGGTTGAACATCGAATCGACGATGTGGATGAAGGCCTCGTAGCAGGAAAAGAATCCGTGCCGCCCGGTCAGCAGATAGCCTTCCAGCCAGCCCTGGCAGGTGTGTTCGGAGAGAATTTCCATGACGCGCCCGTCCGGCGTCAGGTCGGCGTCGTCGTCGGGCCGCGCCTCGGCATCCCAGGCGCGGCCGGTGGTTTCGAACAACGCGCCCAGGCGGTTGGAGGCGGTCTCGTCCGGGCCGAAGACGCGGAAATTGCGCGCCGCGCGGTTCATGCTCATGACGTCGCGCAGATAGGCGCCCAGCACGCGAGTGGATTCGGCCGAGCCCACTCCCGGTTTTTCCACCGCTACGGCGTATGCGCGGAAATCCGGCAGGCGCAGCGGATGCAGCAGTTCGCCGCCGTTGGCGTGGGGGTTGGCCGACATGCGCTGTTGTCCGACGGGCGCGAGGGCGGCGATCTCCGCCTTGGGGCTGCCATCTTCGTTGAACAGCTCTTGCGGACGGTAGCTTTGCATCCATTCCTGCAGCTGGCGCAAATGCTCGGGGCGCTCGCGCATCTGGGCCATGGGCACCTGATGCGAGCGCCAGGAGCCTTCGGTCTTCTTGCCGTCCACCTCCTTGGGGCCGGTCCAGCCTTTGGGCGTGACCAGCACGATCATGGGCCAGCGCGGGCGTTGCGTAACACCTTGCTCGCGCGCCGCGCTCTGGATGGCGCGAATCTCATCCAGCGCCTGGTCCAGCGTCGCGGCCATGGCCTGGTGCATGGCCATGGGCTCCTCGCCCTCGACGAAATGCGGCGCGTAGCCATAGCCGGTGAGCAGCGCGCTCAGCTCGTCGCGGCCGATGCGCGCCAGCACCGTCGGGTTGGCGATCTTGTAGCCGTTCAGGTGCAGCACCGGCAGCACCGCGCCGTCGGTTCTCGGGTTGAGAAATTTGTTGGAATGCCACGAGGTCGCCAGCGGCCCCGTTTCCGCCTCGCCGTCACCTACCACGCACAGCGCCAGCAGGTCGGGATTGTCCAGCACCGCGCCATAGGCGTGCGACAGCGCATAGCCCAGCTCGCCGCCCTCGTGGATGGAGCCGGGCGTTTCCGGCGCGACGTGGCTGGGGATGCCGCCAGGAAAGGAGAACTGGCGGAACAACCGCTGCATGCCTTCCTCGTCGCGCGACACTTCGGGATAAATCTCGCTGTAGGTGCCGTCCAGCCAGGCGCTCGCCACCAGGGCCGGGCCGCCGTGGCCGGGGCCGGTGATGAAGATGGCATTGAGGTCGCGCCGGCAGATGGCGCGGTTCATGTGGGCGTACAGGAAATTGAGCCCCGGCGTCGTGCCCCAGTGGCCCAGCAGGCGCGGCTTCACGTGCTCGGGCGCGAGCGGCGCCTTGAGCAGCGGATTGTCCATGAGGTAGATCTGCCCCACGGAGAGGTAGTTGGCGGCGCGCCACCAGGCATGCAGTGCTTCGAGTTCGTTCCGGCTCAGGGGTCCTACGCTCATGGTTGAGGCTCCTCGCAAAGACATACAGACAGCAGGGCACGCAATGGGTGCAAAGGCGCGGCATTTGGCCGCAGGCCCATGATCGATGATATGTTTAAAAGCCGCATAGAACATGCATCGCGCTTCTTTTCCCTGCCTGGGGGAGCAGGGAAGGGGGCGCCCCACCTCCCGCCCACAAGGAGTTCGATACCTCCATGAGCATCCCGGCGCGGCCCGCGCCTCAACCCCATGGCCTGAGCAGCGCCGAGGCCGCCCGCCGGCTGCAGGCGCAAGGCCCCAACCTGCTGCCGGGCGCCGAGCCGAAAAGCGCCTGGGCGATCGTGCTGGGCGTGTTGGCGGAACCGATGTTTCTCATGCTGCTGGTGGCGGGCGGCATCTATCTGCTGCTGGGGGACCGCGCCGAAGCGCTGTTCCTGCTGTCCTTCGTTTTTTTCATCATAGCCATTACTTTCGTCCAGCAGCGCCGCACCCAGCATGCGCTCGAAGCGTTGCGCGATCTGTCCTCGCCGCGTGCCCTGGTGATCCGCGACGGACGCGAACAGCGCATTGCCGGGCGCGATCTGGTGGTGGGCGATCTCCTCGTGCTGCACGAGGGAGACCGGGTGCCGGCCGATGCCCAACTGCAGGAAGGGCGGCTGGTCGTGGACGAATCGCTGCTCACCGGCGAGGCCGTGCCGGTCGCGCGGCTGCCGGCCGCTGCCGGGGAGATGGTGCGGGGAGAGCCGGGCGACGAAGGCACGCCGCTGCTGTTTGCCAGCACGGTGGTGGTGCAGGGCGTGGGCCTGGCCGAGGTGCGCGCCACCGGCCGGGCGACTGCCGTGGGCAAGATCGGCCTCACGCTTGCCGCCACGGTCGAGGAAATCTCTCCCCTGCAGGCCGGCTCGCGCCGCCTGGTGCGCAACCTGAGCGGTGTGGGCCTGGGTCTGGCGGCGGCCTATGTGTTCATTGGCTGGCTGTGGGATGGCGGCGGCTTCCTGCCCAGCCTGCTGGGCGGCATTGCGCTGGCCATGGCCATCCTGCCCGAAGAAATTCCCGTCATACTCACCGTCTTTCTGGCCCTGGGCGCCTGGCGGCTGTCGGGCCGGCAGGTGCTCACGCGCCGCATCCCGGCGGTGGAGACGCTCGGCGCCATCACCGTGCTGGCGGTGGACAAGACCGGCACGCTGACGCAGAACCGCATGCAGCTTTCTGAGCTGGACACGCTCGATGCGCGCTTCCAGGCCGATGGCGAGCAGCTCCTGGCGGAGCCATTCCACCGGCTGGTCGAGTTCGCCATGCTTGCCACGCCGGCCGATCCCTTCGATCCCATGGAAAAGGCGATCCAGGCCTTCGGCCGCGCGTATTTGTCCGGCACAGAGCACATCCACGCCGACTGGGCGCCGGAGTGGAAATATGACCTGGGGCCGGAGATTCTTGCCATGACCCAGGTTTTTGCCACCGCCGCGCCGGCGCGGCGGCTGCTGGCCTGCAAGGGTGCGCCGGAAGCGGTCGCCGATCTGTGCCACCTGCCGCCGGACATGCGGCAGGCCATCGCCGCGCGCACGGCGGACATGGCAGGCCGCGGCTTGCGCGTGCTGGGGGTGGCGATGGGCGCGTGGACCGGCATGGAAAAGCCCGTCAGCCAACACGATTTCGATTTCAGCTTTCTCGGCCTGGTGGGCTTCGTCGATCCGCCGCGGCCGGAAGTACCGGCGGCCATCGCCGAATGCCGCGCTGCCGGCGTGCGCGTCGTCATGATGACCGGCGACCATCCGGCCACCGCGCTCAACATTGCCCGTCAGGTGGGTTTGGCCGAGACGGATGCGGTGATCAGCGGCGCGGATATCGACGCGTTGGACGATGCTGAGCTCGCCTTCCGCCTGAAGAGCGCATCCATCTGCGCGCGCCTGCGGCCCGAGCACAAGCTGCGCCTGGTACAGGCTCTCAAGCGCGACGGCGAGATCGTGGCCATGACCGGCGACGGCGTCAACGACGCGCCCGCCCTCAAGGCCGCCCATGTCGGCATCGCCATGGGTGAACGCGGCACCGACGTGGCACGCGAGGCCGCCGCGCTGGTGCTGCTGGACGACAGCTTTGCCAGCATCGTCGCCGCGCTGCGCCAGGGGCGGCATATCTTCGACAACATCGGCAAGGCGGTGCGCTTCGTGTTCGCCGTGCACGTGCCCATCATCGGCCTCACGCTGCTGCCGGAACTGCTGCGCTGGCCGGTGCTGCTGTTGCCGGCCCACATCGTCCTGCTGGAACTGCTCATCGACCCCGCCTGCTCGGTGGTGTTCGAAGCCGAGCCCGCCGCCGGCGATCTCATGGCGCGGCCGCCGCGACCGCCCGGCCTGAGCCCTTTCGATCTGCGCAATCTCGGTCCGGCGCTGGCCCAAGGCGTGTGGCTGACGCTGGTCCTGCTGGCCGGCTACTTTCTCATGCAGCGGCTCGGCTGGGAAGCCGATGCCAGCCGCCTCAGCCTGTTCGTCGCCCTGGTGCTGGGCCTGTTCCTGCTGATACTCGCCAACCGCAACCCGGCACGGCGCGCGCTCGACAACCTGATGGCCGGCCGCAATCCCCTCGTCGTCCGTATGTTCGTCGCCATCCTTGCCATGCTGGCGCTGGTCGCCTTCGTCCCCTGGCTGCGCGGCGTGCTCGATTTTGCGTCGCCCGGCCTCGCCGGGGGCTTGGGCATCGTGGCGCTTGGTCTGGCGATGGGGTTGGGGCTGGAGGCATTGCGCCGATGGGGTGCCTCCGCCAGAGCGGCACACTGAGGCCGCGACCGTAACGCATTTGCTTTGGGGCTACATGGACTCCCCCTATCACGCAAAGCATCCGGACGCTGATTCGGTGTAAGACTGCGGCTCTACATACGGCCTGTTTGCGGGCATTGCCCTGGCCTTGATGAAATGCGCTTGGGTGCGGGTCTCATTCGTTAGTCGGCCTTTGTGGCCATGGAACTAAACAGACTTTTGCACCCCGGTCTGACCCCTCGTCATCCATTGCCTGTGCAGTGATTCGGCGGGTTTGCTCCTTATGCCAGGCAGACGGCTCAGTCTGCTTTGGGTTGATCATGTTGCCGCCTGTGGTCAGGCTGGCTGGCCAGCCGGCGTGATTCGGTAGGCCTCGCCTCGTACCAGCATTGCCCAGACGATGCGGGCGTTCTTCGCCGCCAGCGCGACTGCCGCGCGTTTGTAGCCGCGCCGTGCAATCAGTTCGCGCAGCCAGCAGCTGGTGCGATCCTCCTTGTCCTTGATTGTGGCGAGGACGGCGCGGGTGCCATGAATCAGCAACATGCGCAGATAATTGTCGCCCTTCGCTGTGGCGCGCCAGGTGCTCGATCTCGCGGTCGTAGGCGAGGATCTGCTGGTTGAGGACGGCTTGCTGTTCGACGGATTTGACGGGGACGAAGCGCATGGCGGGACGGCTGACGGCTTCGCAGATGGCTTCGGCGTCGTTGCCGTCATTCTTGCCACTTTTGCGGTAAGGAATGACGAAGCGCGGGGCGATGATGCGGGCGTCGTGCCCCAGTGAACGCAGTTGCCGGGCCCAGTGATGGGCGCCCGAGCACGCTTCCATGCCGATAATGGCGGGCGGCAGGTTGGCAAATAGTTCGAGCAGCTTGCCGCGCGAGACGGTCTTCCTGAGCACGACCTTGCCATGCGCATCGACGCCATGCACACTGAATACGTTCTTTGCCAGGTCGATCCCTACGGTCGTAATATCCATGACGGACTCTCCTTCTCTTTCGATTGATCGGTACCACGCCCTTCAATCTGGCACATACGATGCCGTCGGGGGCGGGGGAGTCCATTTCATTCGTTAGCCGTTAGCCCCATGTCAATTTAAGGAGGTCGCAATGGCAACCAAGAAAAGAGTCTTTATCAGTTTTGACGTAGACCACGACAAAGGCACCAAAGAAATGCTTGCCGGACAAGCCGATCTGCCAGACAGCCCATTTGAATTTAAGGATGCATCTGTGAAAGAGCACCTTACGGGCGACTGGAAGGAGAAAGTGAAGCGGCGTATGGAAAATGTCGATGTTGTGATTGTTCTGTGCGGCGAAAAGACGCATACAGCAAGCGGCGTATCGGCGGAACTCACAATCGCCAAAGACACAAAAACTCCATACTTCCTTTTGGCTGCTTATGCCGATAAGAATTGCACTAAGCCAACGTCGGCGGCATCAGGAGACAAAGTTTACAAATGGACATGGCCCAACCTTAAATCGTTAATCGGCGGAAGCCGTTAGACGCCATTTGCCGGCCACCTAGACATGCAAGTATTCCTCATACATAGATTCGCGGCGCGAGGCAAAGCTCTTTGTCTATTGAAGAGCATTGCTACTGAGGGCAATGTAGTTCTTCGGCCTCTCGTGCTGGATAGTTCTCATGGTGAGGCGTGGAAATCACATGCTCTGACAGGAATGAAACAGAGTGAAGCAGTTGCCATCTTCGATTTGGCGGCATGCATGGAGTCAGAGAATGCAGCTTGGGAGATAGCTCAAGCACGGGAGCTAAACAAACCGCTGGTTATGCTGAGTCCGAATGGCATGAATAGCGATGAGCTCAAGAAACTGTATGCCATATACCATCATAACGACGAGTTCGATTCGTTTTTTCAAAAGGACGGTAAGGATACTGAGACCCTGTACAAGATGATGGTCGATTCGTCAGAACAGTTGATCCAAAGGCGACAAAGGATGAACGCCTTCTTCATCACTGCAATCGGTAGCTTGTTAGCAATCGCTGGCGCACTGGCACAATTTGGAACTGTTAAGTCACCATTGATATCGTTCCTCGTCATGACTGGTTTTGGCATGATTGGACTTCTACTGTGTAACTCGTGGCGAAACCTGATTGATAACTATGGGAAGCTCAATTCGGCAAAGTTTCGGGTTATTTTGAAGTTAGAGGAATCGTTATCGGCACAGATATTTTCTGCCGAATGGGCGGCTTTGGGAAAGGGGCAGCGTCCTCAAAAGTACAAGTCGTTTACCGCAACAGAAAATTTCGTTCCGCTGTGGTTTGCCATTCTGCTTTTCGGTTTGATTCTCATCGCGTGTGTTTGGCGCATATGGGGCTAACCCGGCAGTCCACACGGACGCTGCGCGATAAAGCCGCGCAGCGCCGGTGACTTCTACGTTAGCCCTACTCAACCTCTCAGTATCGGTACTCTTTGGGAAATCTGATATGACAAAACCCACCATAACCGAAGTCGAGAACGCATTTCAGCCTGCTAGGGAAATCGACAGCGCTGCTCGGTTTGCTGGTCGGGGGGACGCCGTTGGCGATGCCTACTACGGCCTGATCGCCGCAGGATCACACATTGCGATCGTAGGAAACCGAGGGATTGGAAAGACATCACTTTCACGCCAAGTGGCGAACATGGCGACGGGAAATAACGATCTTCTCGAAAGACTCCATCTGCAACACGACAGGAAACTCGATTTCCTGTCGATCTATTTCGCATGTGGGAAGACCACGCAAAACACGACTGATCTTCTCGAAAGGCTGCTCACATCGGCAGGATGCTTAGGCGACTGGATCTACGACATTCCGAAAGCCTCAAAGATTGTTCGCGGCTATAGCCCTAAATTTGGCGTCAACGTTCTCGGGGCCGAGGTGGGGCTAGGCGGGGAAAAGAAGACTGAAACCACCACAGAGCCAGCGGTAACAGCGCATGCGATCGATACGGTGTTTACTAACGCGGTCGCAGCCATTATCGAACAGAATATTTCGACGGACGGAATTCTGATCGTTGTTGATGAGTTCGATCAAATCGCAGACCCCTCTGGTTTCGCGTCCTTTCTGAAGGCACTTTCAACCAATGTTCCGAAAGTGAAATTCTGCTTAGTCGGCGTTGCTCAGGATATTCAGCACCTGATGAAGGAGCATCTATCCTCGGACAGGCTGTTTGCAGGGTCCATCATAGCGTTGCCGACTATGAATTTTGACGAACTCAAGGAGATCATGACCATTGCTGAGAGCGCAGTTGGTGGGCATATCAAATTCAGCTCCAGTGCCGCCGACCGACTGGCAGCGTTGGCCCAAGGCCACCCGTACATGGTGCATCTCGTCGGGAAGTACGCATTTCGGCTAGCCTTTCAGGCAAACAAAAAAATTATCGAGCCAGAGGACATTGATGCCACCGTTCGCTCAATCGCCGAGCGCGGTGCTGACCCAGTTCTCGAAGGGCGCTACAAGAAAGCCGTAGCATCATCAGAGCAGCGGGAAATCGTACTTAAAGCACTTGCTGAGACACAGGCCGCTGACGGTGAAATATGGACCACCAACGCCTACAAGCTCGCACTCGACCAAGGTGTCGACAATGCAAGCCAGTATGTAGGTCATCTTGCTTCAGAGGAGTACGGCAATGAGATCGAGAAATTGCGTGATCGATACTACCGCTTCCACGATTCTCTGTTTGCTGCGTATGTCAAAGCGCGACCTCGCTTGGTCCAAAAGCAGGGCTAACTCGGCGTTCCAGAGGACGCTCCGCCTATCGGCGGCGCGCCCCTGAACTTGGACGTTGGGCGTCGCAAGGCAGCACCAAATGACTGAACATGCCGCATAGGGGCTCGTCATTATGTCTAAAGAATGCCCCAGTTGTCATGCAGATTGCCCTGACGTATATCAGTGTGACGATTGTGGACATATGTTTTGCAAATGGTGTGGGAAGTATGCATTTGTTAGGGGCGGCCCTATTGCGCAACACGGTTGCCCTGTTTGTGATGGTTCTTTTTTTGGAGGTCAGGAAAAAGTATCTCGAGATGAGGATCCTCTCGGTGATGACATGTCTGCCTCCGATGTCTGGTGGCGTAACCTGTAGCATGACCGCTTGGCTCTCACTGCGGCTGTAATCAGATGACTGAAAAAGCAAAATTCGCACGAAAACTGGAACTGTTCGTCACCGAACTACGGGATCACGTCAGCAGTGGCGATGGTCAATGGACAGTCAAAGGATTTATCGACATCTTCAAGAACGTTTACACGATCTCGTCGGACACAAAGATCGTGTCGAAGATTCTTGAGATACACCTCTTTCCGAAAATTCTCGCATTTGCTCAGGCCAACGGGTACAAAGTTGTTCTCGCTGAGCATCAGAATTACTACCCGGACATTTCATTCGTCAAAGCAAACGATGAGTCCGTAAGGTTTGCCGTTGATTTCAAGACCACATACAGAAACCCCAAAAAGCCGCATTTATGCAACGGCTTTACGCTTGGGTCACATGGCGAATATTTCGAGAATAGAACCAGCACCAAGAACATTCAGTTTCCTTACGGGAGCTATTCGGGCCATTTCTGTCTTGGCATCATTTACGACAGGGCGGAGGGGGCGACAATAGACGAAACGAAGGCTCATGGAATTGATGAGTTGCATGCAATTACTTCCGTGGCACGAAACTTCCATTTCTTTGTCACAGAGAAATGGAAAATTGCAAGCGATAGAGGTGGCAGCGGTAATACAGCCAACATCGGCAGCATAAATAATATAGCCGACATCATCGCCGGTAAAGGGATGTTCTCAAAGCTCGGAGAGGATTGGTTTGACGAATATTGGATGAATTACAAAAAGATAACTGTCCAAGACGGAAAAGGCGGGACAAAAAAAATATCTACGCTTCGAGAATTTGTTGAGTATAAAAACGGTGACGTTTCTCTGGTAGTTGATAAAAGGAACGGCGAGGAATGACTATTAAAGTTGGTGTGCCACCGATTAAGTCTCAGGGCATAAAGACAAAACTCGTCCCTTGGATACAGAGCATAGTTCCGAGTGACTTCAACGGCGCCTGGATTGAACCATTCATGGGTACTGGAGCCGTGGCATTCAATGTTGCGCCACGACGCGCCATCTTGTGCGATACAAACCCTCACCTTGTTAGTTTCTACGCCAGCATAGGGTCAGGCGAAATAACGCCGGAATTGGTCAAGGAATTTCTCACACGCGAAGGGGAAACGCTGTTGTCCAAAGGCGAAGATCATTATTACTTCGTCAGAGACAGATTTAATGCAGAACACTCTCCCCTCGATTTTCTATTCGTTAATCGTGCTGGATTCAATGGGATGATCCGCTTCAATAGAAAAGGTGGGTTCAATATCCCGTTTTGCAGAAAACCTCAACGATTTGCGCAGGCTTATGTAACTAAAATTGTTAATCAGGTTGCGTGGGCTGGAAAAATCATTAAGGCAAAAGAATTTACTTTCAAATGCCAAGATTTCAAGAAGACGATACAGGACGCTTCACCGAACGACATAATTTATTGCGATCCGCCCTACATTGATCGGCATGTCGATTACTACAATGGGTGGGATGATGTTCACGAACGAGAGCTTTTTAGAGAGCTTTCCGGTTTTCGAGGCAAATTCATTCTGTCCACATGGCATCACAATGATTACCGAGAAAATGAATATGTGAAATGCCTATGGTCGGAACATCACGTTCTTACGCGAGAGCATTTTTATCATGTCGGCGGAAAAGAAGAGAATAGAAATCCAGTCATTGAGGCGCTGGTTACCAACTTCACGGCAACTTCAATCCAACGGCGCGAAGAAAACCAAGTCCAATACATGTTGCTTGAGTCGCCTGCAGTATATAGCGTGGCATAACATGGCGGTCCACCGGACGCTGCGCGATAAAGCCGCGCAGCGCCGGTGACCTCTACGTTAGCCGCAAGCGAGGTTCCCAGACTCATGCCAGATTCAGGCAGGCGCGGGTTTGGCGCGCGATTTCGCGTTCTTCGTCAGTGGGTATCACCCATACGGCAATGCGGCTGTCGGCGGCGTGCAGCGCACGCGGCCCCGTCTGGTCAGCCGCATTGGCTACCGCGTCCAACTGCACGCCCAGGCCGGCCAAGCCGCTGAGCGCGCGTTCGCGCACCACGGCATCGTGCTCGCCCACACCGCCGGTGAACACCAAGGCATCCACCCGACCCAGCAAGGCCAGGTAGGCGCCCACATATTTGCGGATGCGGCGGCAGTAGATGTCCAGCGCCAGGGCCGCTTCTTCGTCTCCTTGCTGCACCAAGGCATGGATGTCGCGCAAATCCGTGTGGCCGGTGAGGCCAGAGAGTCCGCTGCCCCGTTCCAGCAGGTCTTCCACCTGCTGCAGAGTCAGGCCCGCCTCGCGTTGCAGGTAAAGCGGCACGGCCGGATCGAGATCGCCGCAGCGGCTGCCCATGAGCAGCCCCTCCAGCGGCGTCATGCCCATGGAGGTGTCGACGCTCACGCCGTTTTGCAACGCGCTGGCACTGGCGCCGTTGCCCAGATGCAGCACGATGAGATTGAGCGACGCCAGCGGCCGCCCCAGCACACGCGCCAGCTGTCTCGCCACGTACTGCACGGAGATGCCGTGGAAGCCGTAGCGCCGCACGCCCTGCTCATGCAGCAGCCGCGCCGGCAGCCCGTAGCGATAGGCCGCCGCGGGCAGGGTGTGGTGGAAAGCCGTGTCGAACACTGCCACCTGGGGCAGAGCAGGATAGGCCGCAGCCACCGCCTCGATGCCGGCCAATGCCAGAGGATTGTGCAGCGGCGCGAGGGGAAAGAGCGATCGCAGCGCATCGATGACTTCGGCATCGATCTGGGTCGGCGCCGTGAAGCGCGCGCCGCCATGCACCACTCGATGCCCCACGCCCGCAAGTCCATCCTCCGCAAGCACGCCTTCATTGCGCCAAAGATCGAGCAGGGCGCGCAGGGCCGCGCCGTGGTGGGGATGGCTCACCGTGCGCGTCTGCGCATTGCCGTGCGCGTCTTCCAGCGCCAGGCGGCCCTCGGCCTCGCCTATGCGTTCGATGCGGGCGCCCGCCAGCGCTGTATCACCTGCGTACAAGCGGGCCTTGAGCGAAGAGCTGCCGGTATTGACGGCGAGCACGAGGGCTGAGGTGCGGGAGTCCGGGGGCACGTTTACGCTCCCTTCTGACGATCCCGTAACGATAAGGGTTGCATGGCGGAATGCCAACCTTTGCGTCCGGGGCCGGCGCATTCATAATCCCGCCTGCGGCCGAGCGCCGTACTGGTGGCGCCAGGAAAGCGCTCTGCAAGCCGGAGTGCCATCGCCGCCGCCGGCAAGAACAACCCAAACCAGGAGGAAAGTCCGCCATGTCCAAAACGTCTGCCCGCCCCCTGGGCTGGCTGCAGGTGCTGCTGCTGGCCGTGCCCTGCGTGGCCGTGCTGATCGTGCCCTTTTTCAATCGCGTCGAACCGGAACTCTGGGGCATCCCGTTCTTTTACTGGTGGCAGCTTCTGTGGGTGCCGCTGAGCGGAGCATTCATCGGCGTCGTATACAAAATGGTAGCGGGCAAGCGCGGCGAGGGCCAACAATGAATGCCGTCGCCACGGCGGTTTTTGTCACGCTGTTCGTGTTCATCACCGCGCTGGGCTTCATCTCGGCGCGTTGGAAGGCCGGGGATCTCAAGCATCTGCACGAATGGGGCCTGGGCGGGCGGCGTTTCGGCGCCTGGATCACCTGGTTTCTGATCGGCGGCGATCTCTACACCGCCTATACCTTCGTGGCGGTGCCGGCCCTGGTGTTCGGTGCCGGCGCACTGGGCTTTTTCGCGCTGCCTTACACCGTGCTGGTCTATCCCCTGGTGTTCGCCGTGCTGCCGCGCCTGTGGAGCGTGGCGCACAAGCACAACTATGTCACCGTCGCCGATTTTGTGCGCGGCCGCTACGGCAGCCCCGTGCTGGGCCTGGCACTGGCCATCACCGGCATCGTCGCCACCATGCCTTACATCGCGCTGCAGCTGGTAGGCATACAAGTGGTCATCGGCGGCCTGGGCTTTCCCACCAAAGGCCTGCTCGGCGATCTGCCCCTGTTGATTGCCTTCGTCATTCTGGCGGCCTACACCTACACCAGCGGATTGCGGGCGCCGGCCATGATCGCGGTGGTCAAGGACCTGCTGGTCTATATCACCGTCATCGCCCTGGTCGTGGTCGTGCCCATCAAGATGGGCGGCTTCGGCCACATCTTTGCCGCCATTCCGCCGGACAAGCTGCTGCTGCCGCCGCCCACGGCCGAGAGCTGGGGCACGATGTCTTTCTACATCACGCTCGCCTTCGGCTCCGCCCTGGCGCTCATGCTCTATCCCCATGCCACGACGGCGGTGCTGAGCGCGAGCGGCTCCGACACGCTGCGGCGCAACTGCGTCTTTTTGCCGGCCTATTCTTTCGTTCTCGGTCTCATCGCCGTGCTCGGCTACGTGGCCTACGCTTCGGGCATCGCCAAGCTGCCCGAACTCGCGCCCTATTTTGCCGATTACAAGGCGCAATTCGCCTTGCCGGGACTGATGCTTCATTTCTTTCCTAGCTGGTTCGTGGGCGTGGGTTTTTCGGCCGTGGCCATCGGCGCGCTGGTGCCGGCCGCCATCATGTCCATCGCCGCCGCCAACCTGTTCACCCGCAACGTTTATCGCGAGTTCCTGCGCCCGGATTGCACGCCCGAGCAGGAGACCCACATGGCCAAGCTGGTGTCGCTGATCGTGAAATTCGGCGCGCTGCTGTTTGTTGCCTTTTTGCCGCTCACCTATGCCATCCAACTGCAACTGCTGGGCGGCATCCTGATCCTGCAGACGCTGCCGGCCGTCCTTGCCGGGCTTTATACCCGCTGGTTCGATCCCAAGGCGCTGCTCCTGGGCTGGGCGGCGGGATTGGGCTGGGGCATCTGGGCCGCGAGCCTCACAGGTTTCCAGAAATCGGCGTATCCGCTGCACCTGGGCGGTACGGCCATTCCGGGCTACATCGGCCTGTACGCCCTGGTGCTGAACTTCGCGGTTGCGGCCGCCGCCACCCTGGCCCTGCGCGCCTTGGGCCGGGCCGGTACGCAGGATGCCACGCGGGAGAGCGATTATCTCGGCTGACTACCAGCCGCCGCCGTCGCCGCCGCTGTCCCAGGAATCGGCGCCGCCGTCGTTGCCCTGGATGCCGAAGTCGCTGCCGCCCAGATCCTGGCCGGGCATGAAGCCGGAGGAGTCACCAGGCGCGATTTGGCTACCGCCTTGGAACAGCCTATTGGCCAGGGCCTCGCCCGCGGCGATGCCGGCACCCACGCCCAGGCCGGTGAGCAGCGCCGAACCGATGCCGCCCCCGGCCGCGGGCTGACCCGGATACGGACTGTTGGGCCACGCGCCCGGAGTTTGCAGCGGCGGCATGGCGGGCGAAGGGATATGGACCTGCCGCGCCTGGCGGCGCTTGAGCCAGAACAGCATGAGGAATGCCAGCAGGGCGACGATCGCCAGGCCGATCCACAATTGGTTGACGAGATGGCCCCGCGCAGCCGGGTTGCTGGGCGCGGCGCCATGGGCGGCGAGGAGGCGGCTGAACTGGCTGGCCTCGCCGGGCTTGAGGAAGGGCAGGCCGGGCGCGAGCCCCTGCGCCTGCACGAATTCGGCCCCGGCCTTGGCCCATGCGCCTTGATCGGCCAGCAGACGGGCCTCGACGTAATGTGCCTTGGCCGACCCGGGATGCGCGGCCAGCACCTGCTGCATCATGGCCTGGGCCTGGCCGAGGTTGCCGGAACGGGCCGCCTGATAGACCTGATCGACGCTGGGCACGCTGCCGGCCGCCCACACGGGAGCAGCCGCCATCAGGGCGAGCAGGAGGAAAAGCTGTTTGAGATAACGCATGGATGCCTCGAAGTCCTTCGGTTGTAATCGCGGTTTGCCGCGGGACGACGCTCAGACCGCGTCACCCCCCCATTTTGTTCCCGGCCGGGGAATCGCAGATCGGGATTGCGCAGTTGGAGCAATGATACCGAGTATGCCGGTTTGGGCATCGTCGGCATGGATGATCCGTCTCGCGCGCCCTGAAAAAAAAGGGCTCCCATGGAGCCCCGGAATCCGTTGGCCGTCAAAAACCTTGACGACGGTTTGCCGACTTTTTAGTCGTCTTGCCCGCGATCCTGTTTCGCGTGGAAGTCGAACATGCCGAACAGGTCGCCGATGGCAGGCGCGTTTACCGGCACGTAGGGATTGCGGCCGGTCTGCACGGGGTCGGGCAGGTTGTCGCGGCTGCGCTGCGTGATCGGCTTGAGGCCCCAGTTGCGCTCGATGAATTTGGCGATGGAGGCGTGGTCGTCATATTCGTGGACCACACGCCCGCCCAGGGAGTAGGGCGACACCACGATCAAGGGAACGCGCGGGCCGTCGCCGAAGAAGTCCACGGGCTGGATGTAGCCGGAATCATAATAGCCGCCGCCTTCGTCGAAGGTGATGACGATGGCGGTGCTCTTCCACAGCTCGGGATGGTTCTGCACGGCGTTGATCAGCTTCTTCACGAAGCCCTCGAACAAGTCGAGCTTCGAGGAGGCCGGATGGCCGTCGAGCAGCCAACCCGGCTTGACGAAGGAAACCGCGGGCAGGTCGTCCTTGGCGATGTCGGCATACAGATCGCTGACGCCTTGCAGGTGCTCCGCCACGACGCTGGGATGCGTCATGATCGAGGTTTCATACAGGAAGGGGTCGCAGATGTTGCAGTAAACGCTTTGCGGCGAGTTCTGCACGAAGCTGTGCCAGCCTTCCCCGTAGTACTTCCAGGAAATATCCTTGGCGAGGAGCGAATCGCCGATGGTCTTGACCGGAGAGGGCGGAATGGTGAACGCACTGGTGTTGACGCTGCCGTCGCCGTTGTAGCCCGGATTGTAGTTGTTCAGCAGGTAATACGTGCCGGGCGCGCAGTTGGGCTTGGGGTGGTAGGGCAGCGAGTGCAGGTAATCGACGATG
>JAJZRU010000028.1 GCA_021802555.1 Pseudomonadota bacterium | reverse complement strand
AGGCTCGCGCTCAGATAGTCGCTCAGTCGGGCGCCGAGGCCCAGAGTTGCCTTGGTACGTGCCATACCACCCTCCCGTCACGGGATGGATGGAATATAGGACACATTTATCTAAACGAACAGTATTGGGTCAGGTCTTGCCTTTTGCCACCCCCCGCCCGGCCAGGATGCGGCTTACCCGAGAATAGTGCAATCCGAAGTGATCCCCTATTTCCTTCATGCCATATCCACCGCTGGCGTAGGCCTGTTCGATTGCCTCGTCCCGTTCGACATACTTTCGTGCGTAGTAATCAAGCGGCTTGGGCATTTGCCGGCGCTGGGCAGCGGGCACTTCGCTTAGATCCTGCGCCGCTTCCACCTTGCGCTGCATTTTGGCGACAAATGCATCCGATCCGAGATAAATCTGGTTCTTTAGACTCGTCCAGGGCGATGGCTGGTTCTTACCGGCCGCCACAAAGGAACGATACGCCTCCACTGCTTGCGCTCTGCGCTGCCCGAAGGCGGAAAGAATCGGGTCGATCGCCAACCATTCCGGGCCAGGCATCATGTCGGCCGTGGCCCGATAGCTGCTCCACTGCCAGTCTCGGGGGTTGCGCACCATCTGCGCCCGCACGGGATTAAGTACGATATAGCGCGCCAACTCCAGCAGGTAGCTTTCTTTTTGCACGATGACAGCCTTGTAGCGGCCCTGGAACACGTGGCCTACCCGCCTGTGCTTGCGGTTGAATCGTTGGGTATATACGCCGTTTAATTGCCGCATGCCTTTCGATAGGTTGCCGTCGGGCGTCTCGATCAAGAGGTGGTAGTGATTACTCATCAGGCAATACGCATGGATCACCCAGTTGAAGCGCCCAACGGTTTCCGACAACACTTCCAAAAACAGCTCGCGGTCTCCATCATCGAGAAAAATATCCTCGCGCCCGTCGCCGCGCGAAGTGACGTGGTAGAGACCGTGAGCAAACTCAATGCGGAGCGGCCGAGACATGCTCAAAGAATATCAGACAAAACAAGGAAAGGCAAAAGACAAGACCTGACCCCAAACACCCCCAAACACCCCAAACAAACACCCCAAACACCCGCGAACACCCACAAACACCCGCGTGACCCCAAACACCCAAAAACACCCAAACACCAAACACCGCCAAACACCCGCCAACAAGACCTATACTCTGAGCGTGTTTCCCGACGCGGGCCACCGCTTCTTCTGCGACCAGTGCAAGAGTTATGCTGCCGCAGCCGCGGCGCGCGCCTGGACTTTGGCGCTGGAGCACCTGCGCACCCACCTCTCCTGACCCTGCCGATCATGATCCCTTTGCTTTTTACCCCGCTCAAGCTGCGCGGCCTGGAAATCCGCAACCGCGTGTTCGTTTCCCCCATGTGCCAATACTCCTGCCGGGACGGACTGGCGAACGACTGGCATCTGGTGCATCTGGGCGCGCGCGCCGTGGGCGGCGCCGGCCTGGTGATGGCGGAAGCCACCGCCGTGGCGCCGGAAGGGCGCATCAGTCCGGCGGATCTGGGCCTGTGGAGCGACGCCCATGCCGAGGCGCTGCGCCCCGTGGCCGCCTTCATCCGTGCCCAGGGCGCAGTGCCGGCGATTCAACTCGCACATGCGGGCCGCAAGGCTTCCTGCGCCGCGCCCTGGAACGGCGGCCAGGCCCTGGCGCCGGAACAGGGCGCCTGGACCACGCTGGCGCCCAGCGCCCTGTCCTTCGGTAATTTTCCCGCGCCGCGCGCCCTGGCGCGGGAGGAGCTGCCGGCGCTGGTAGAGGCTTTTCGCGCCGCGGCGCGGCGCGCCCTGGACGCCGGCTTCGAAGTGGCGGAAATCCACATGGCCCACGGCTATCTGCTGCACAATTTCCTCTCGCCGCTTTCCAACCGGCGCAGCGACGAGTATGGCGGCAGCCTGGAAAACCGCGCGCGCCTGCCGCTCGAAGTGACGCGCGCGGTACGCGCGCTATGGCCCGAAAAGCTGCCGTTACTGGTGCGCATCTCGGCGACGGACTGGAAAGACGGCGGCTGGGATCTGGAGCAGTCGATCGAGCTGGCGCGCTGGCTCAGGGAAGCCGGCGCAGACCTGATCGACTGCTCCAGCGGCGGACTGGCGGCCGACGCCGAAATACCTGCCCGGCCCGGCTACCAAGTGCCCTTCGCCGCCGCCATCCGGCGCGCCGCGGCAATCCCCACCGCCGCCGTGGGCCTGATCACCGAGGCGGCGCAGGCGGAACAAATCCTGGCCTGCGGCGACGCGGACGCCGTCGCCATCGCCCGCGCCTCGCTGCGCGACCCGCACTGGCCGTTGCGCGCGGCCGCCCAGCTGCATGCGGAAATCCCCTGGCCGGCCCAGTACAAGCGTGGCAAACCAATGTTTTAAAAGAAAATCTCCCGCGGGAAATTTTTTTCGCGCCAGCCCTAAAGTTTCTGTTCCGGCGCTCCGCAATAAGGGTTGAGTCGTAGTGGGCCCGCAGCCGACCGGATTGGAGGCTGCTCCCGCTGCGGGCATCCGATCAGGGCAAACCCGTCGCGAGGCGGGGACGCAAAATCACCGGTCTCGGCGCCTACTTTGTGCCGAGACAGCGGGATCGCCGGAGCATCGATTTGCGCCCTGTTCCATGCCTTTCAGGAGGTTGTGGCTATGGAGCGCGACATGTCTGAACCCAACGTAGTCAATCTGAACGAATTCGGCAGCGGACGCCGGCGCTCGCGCGCGGAAGCCGTCGTCCTGCTTAACGAATGCCGCAACCGCCTGGTGGAGGGCGTCAGCCGCCTGCTCACGCGCCAGGCCGAGGCCATGGAGAATGTCCTGCTCAGCATGGCCGAGCGCTCGCCGCTGCTGGAAACCCGCAATCTCTATTACGCCGCCCAAAACACCCTCAACCGCCGCGCCAACGAAGCCTTCATCGCCTGCAAGCAGAGTTATCTGCAGGCTTTCGACAGCGCCGTCCTGAGCACCGAGCACGCCCGCGCGCCTAAAGGCGAGGCCGAGCTCTCTCTCCTGGACGACACGGATTTCGAGGCCGCGCTCGCCGTCAACAAAGCCGCCACGCGCTTGCGCTACAACAGCGCCGAAGAATTGGTGGCCCTGGATTTGCGCGTAGGCCAGCTGCTCAACCGCCCGCAGCTCGCCGAGGAGGAAAACCCCCTCGGCACCAAGGCCCTGTGCCAATCCTGGCTGGACGGCCTGGGCAGCCTGGATCTCGACATGAGGGTGCGGCTCATTCTGCTCAACCAGTTCGACCTGGCGCTGAACCAGGAACTGGCGGGCATCTACCGCGACATCAACCATTACCTGGCGGACAAGGGAGTGCTCACCGACATCCGCGCCGGCCAGCCCAGCCGCAAGGCCGGCGCCTCCGAGCATTCCGGCGGCAGCGAGGCCGACGAATTCGTCAAGCTGTTCGAACATGCTGCAGCCGGCGGCGGCATGCCGCTGGCCGGCGCCCTGCCGGTGGCGGGCAGCCGCGGCGGCGCCATCGGCTGGGGCTACCCCGCCGCCGGCGGGGGCGGCCTGGGCGTGAGCATGGTGGAAGCCCTCGGCCGCCTGCAGGCCGGCGGCCTGGCGCTGCCCGGCGGCGGCTCCTTTGAGCTTGCCCTGCCTGCGGAGGGCTACGGCAACGTCCTGCGCGACTTGCAGCAAAGCCCGGTGATGCAGGCGGCATCGCAGCTGGATGCGGTGATCATCGACGCCGTCGCCATGCTGTTCGATTTCATTTTCGACGACCCCGGCATCCCTGACGGCCTCAAGACCCTGGTGGCGCGCCTGCAGGTACCCATGCTCAAGGTCGCGCTGCTGGATCGCAGCTTCTTCGGCAGGAAGCAGCACCCTGCGCGCCAGCTCCTGGACAAAATTTCCCAGCTCGCCTCCGATCTGCCGCCGGTGCTCGAAGGCAAGCACCCGCTGATCGTCGAGATCGAGACCGTCATCAACCGCGTGCTGCGCGATTTCGACGCGGATTTCGCGGTGTTCGAGGACGCCTGCGCCCAGCTCGATCTGCTGGCGGGCCAGCGCGAAGCCCGCGTCGAAGCGGAAATCGCACCCCAGGTCAAGGAACTGGAACGCGAAGAACGTGCGGAACTCGCGCCCCATGTGGTGCACGACCAAATCTCGCGCGCGCTGGTGGATCAGCAAGTGCCCTTTGCGCTGAGCCAGTTCCTCTACAGCTATTGGTCGGCGGCGCTGGGCTACAGCTACACGCATCACGGCGAAACCAGCCCGGCCTACATTTCGCGCATGGAAACCATGCGCGAGGTGGTCTGGAGCGTGCAGACCAAGACCGACATGGACGCGCGCCTGATGCTGGTGCGCATCCTGCCCGGCCTGCTCAAGCGCCTGCGCGAAGGGCTGGCCGACACCGACATGCCGCAGGCCGAGATGGAGCGCTTCTTCGCCGACCTGGTGATCTTCCACGCCAATGCCGTGCGCTCCATGAACCACCCCCTGCCGCTGCCGGAAACCGAGCAGCAGGCCGCCGCCGAACCGCCGCCCCCGCCGCCCGCGGAGGATGCCGCAGAGGAGGAAATGGAAGACCAGCACACCCAGGCGGCGCGCAATCTCAACAAGGGCGACTGGGTCGAATTCCATTATGACGACGGCACCTTCCGCTGGGCACGGCTGGGATGGACCGGCAGCATGAAAGGGATTTACCTCTTCACCGACCAGGACGGCCTCAACACCTTCTCCATCAACGTGCACCGCCTGGCGGAAAAGCTGCGCAGCGGCGAGGCCCAGATCGTCCAGCGCAAGCCCATCACGGAAAGCGCCTTCGGCAAGCTCCTGGGATTTTTCCGGCAAAAAACCGCACCGGCCTGATAGCATGCCGGCATGCGCGCCGGCAGCTTCGCCCGACTACTCATCGCCTGGCAGAAAAGCCACGGCCGCCACGACCTGCCCTGGCAGGGACGCGGCGCCTATGCCGCCTGGATTTCGGAGGTCATGCTCCAGCAAACCCAGGTGGCCACCGTCATTCCCTATTACCGGCGCTTCATGGCGCGTTTCCCCGACGTGGGCGCGCTGGCCGCGGCCGCGCCGGACGAAGTGCTGGGACTGTGGAGCGGGCTGGGCTACTACGGCCGCGCGCGCAACCTGCAGCGCGCCGCGCGCATCATCGCCGAGCGGCACGGCGGCGCGCTCCCGCAGGACTACGCCGGCATCCTGGCGCTGCCAGGCATAGGGCGCTCCACCGCCGGGGCCATTTGCGCGCTGGCCTATGGGCAGCCCTGCGCCGTCCTCGACGGCAACGCCAAGCGCGTGTTCGCGCGCCATTTCGCCATCTCCGGCTGGCCCGGCGCTCCCGACGTGGAACACGCGCTCTGGCAGCGGGCGGAAGCGGAACTGCCCGATGAGGAAGCGGCCACTTACACCCAGGCGCTCATGGACATGGGCGCCACCGTGTGCCTGCGCAGCCGGCCGCGCTGCGCGGATTGCCCCGTGGCGGCCAGCTGCGCCGCCCGCGCCCAGGGGCGCGTGGCCGAATTGCCGGCGCCACGCCCGGCCCGCGCCCTGCCGCAAAAAACCGTGACCTGGCTGATATGCCGCCACGAACGCGAAGTGCTGTTGGAAAGGCGCCCCGCCAGCGGCCTGTGGGGAGGCTTGTGGGCTCTGCCCGAAAGCATGGCGGCGCCGGAGCAGGCGGCGCTTGCGCTGCTGGGCAGCCCGCCCGGGCAGATGCGCGAGCTGGCGCCGCTGATGCACGGCTTTACCCATTTCCGCCTCAAGGCTATTCCCGTCGAGCTGAGCTACCCGCAGCGGCCCGCTCCGTTGGGAGAGGCGCGCTGGCTCTGGCTCGATCTGGCGGACATCGCACAGGCACCGCTCCCCAAGCCGGTGCGAACCCTGCTGGCGGGCCTTGCGTGAATACACCGCGCGGGCCGCATATAATCCCCCCTCCGCCTCCCGGCTGTTCAGAATTGAGCAGCGGTTGAACATTGCCCCGGGCGCGCTGTCTGAGCGGCGATTCAAGCCAGCCGGGCGTCGCCCGCCGCCCCTGCGATAAGGAGGAGAACATGGAAATCGTGCTTGCCCAGCCCAGGGGCTTCTGCGCCGGCGTGGTGCGCGCCATCGAAATCGTCGAACAGGCGCTCGCAGTCTACGGCCCGCCCATCTACGTGCTGCACGAGATCGTACACAACCAGCACGTGGTCGCCGACCTGCGCGCACGCGGGGCAATCTTCACCGAAGATCTCGCCAGCGTGCCCGCCGGAGCGGTCACCATTTTCAGCGCCCACGGCGTGTCCGAGGCGCGGGTCGAAGAAGCGCGCGCCCGCCGGCTGGAAGTGATAGACGCCACCTGCCCTCTGGTGGCCAAGGTGCACATGCAGGCGCAGAAATACAGCCGCGACGGCCTGGAAGTGGTCATCGTGGGGCATCCCGGCCATCCCGAAGTCGAGGGCACGCGCGGGCGCATTCCGGGTCCGGTGCATGTCGTGTCCACCCCGCAGGACGTGGCCGGCCTGGCCGTGGGCGACCCCCGGCGCCTGGCCTACGTGACCCAGACCACGCTCAGCGTGGACGACACGCGCGAAGTGCTCACGGCCCTGCGCGCGCGCTTCCCGGCCATCCGTGGGCGCGAACTGGACGGCATTTGCTATGCTACCCAAAACCGGCAGAATGCAGTACGCGCGCTGGCGCAGGAAGCACAGTTCCTGCTCGTGGTCGGCGCCCGGAACAGTTCCAACTCCAACCGGCTGCGGGAGGTGGGCGCCCAGGCCGGCGTGCCGGCCTATCTGGTGCAGGATGCCGGGGAGATCGATCCGGCCTGGCTCGCCCCCGGCATGCGCGTAGGCGTAACCGCCGGCGCCTCCACGCCCGAGCGCCTGGTGCAGGAAGTGTTGGACAGGCTGGCGCGCATCGAGAACATCGAGGTGCGGCAGCTGGCCGCCGAGCCGGAGCACGTAAGCTTCAACCTGCCGGCCGCCCTGCTGCAAAGACAGCGCAAAGCCGCCGGCCAAGGATCTTGACCCCCATGAGCATTCCCCTGAAACAGCAATACCGCATCGCCCGCTATATCGTGCAGCAGAAGCTGCGCGGCCGGCGGCGCTATCCCCTGGTGCTGATGCTGGAGCCGCTGTTCCAGTGCAACCTCGCCTGCGCCGGCTGCGGCAAGATCGACTACCCCCAGGACATCCTGAGTCGGCGCCTGAGCATCGAGGAATGCCTGGCCGCGGTGGACGAATGCGATGCACCCGTGGTGTCCATCCCCGGCGGCGAGCCACTCATACACAAGGACATGCCTGCGATCGTCGCCGGCATCGTGGCGCGCAAGAAATTCGTCTATCTGTGCAGCAATGCCATACTGCTCAAGAAAAAGCTCGCCGACTACCGGCCCTCGCCCTATCTCACTTTCTCCATCCATCTCGACGGCCTGCGCGAGCGCCATGACGCCTCCGTCTGCCGCGAAGGCGTGTTCGACACCGCCATCGACGCCATCCGCGAGGCGCGCCGCCGCGGCTTCCGGGTCAACGTCAACTGCACCCTGTTCCAGGGCGAAGACCCCGACGAGGTCGCCGAGTTCTTCGATTTTTGCAGCGGGCTGGACGTGGAAGGCATCACCGTGTCGCCGGGTTACGATTACGAACGCGCGCCGCGCCAGGACGTGTTCCTGCAGCGGCGCCAGAGCAAGCGCCTGTTCCGCGAGATATTCAAAAGAGGCGCGCAGCGCCCGCGCCGCTGGCCGCTCAACCATTCGAGCCTGTTCCTGGACTTTCTCGCCGGCAACCAGGACTACCACTGCACGCCCTGGAGCAACCCCACGCGCAACATCTTCGGCTGGCAGCGCCCCTGCTATCTCATGGCCGAGGGCGGCTATGCCGCGAGCTTTAACGCCCTCATGGAAGAGACCGCCTGGGAGCGCTACGGTACCGGCCGGCACCCGGCCTGCAACAACTGCCTGGCGCATTGCGGCTACGAGGGCAGCGCCGTGGACGACGCCGTCGCCCACCCACTCAAGGCCTTGTGGGTCCACTGGCGCGGGCCGCGCACGGCGGGCGCCATGGTCGCCGAACCCACCATGCGCTACCGCGGCATCGAAGCCATACCCATCGCCTCCGGCGGCGAAAGCGCGGAACAGCGCTGACATGGTACAAGCTGGCAAGGCGACGTACATCGCGGTGGAGGGAAAACCCCTTGGCCGCTGAAGACGCGAACCCGGAGCTCATGCAGCCCGCCGACGACGACCACTTCCAGGAAGTGCTGCTGGAAGGAGTTTCGCGCACCTTCGCGCTCACCATTCCGCAACTGCCCGCCTCTCTGGTGCGCGTGGTGGGCAACGCCTACCTGCTGTGCCGCATCGTCGACACCATAGAGGACGAGACTGCGCTGCCGGTGGCCGGCAAGCGCGAGTTCTATGCGCGCTTCGTGCGCGCGGTGGAGGGTGCGGAAGATGCCCAGCTCTGGGTGGACAGCCTGATCCCTGCGCTGGCGCCGACGGCCTCCGCCTACGAGCACACGCTGGTGCGCGCCATGCCCAGGGTCATCGCTATCATGCACGGCTTCGCGCCCGCGCAGCGCGCGGCCATCACGGAATGCGTGCGCATCATGGCGGGCGGCATGGCGGATTTCCAGCAGCGCAAGAGCCTGGACGGCCTCGCCGATCTGGCCGAACATGCGCACTACTGCTATTATGTGGCCGGCGTGGTGGGCGAGATGCTCACCCGATTGTTCTGCGATTATTCCCCGGCCGTCGCGCGCAATCGCGACGCCCTCATGGCCCGCGCCGTGTCCTTCGGCCAGGGCCTGCAGATGACCAACATCCTCAAGGACGTCTGGGAAGACCGGCGCCGGGGCGCCTGCTGGCTGCCGCGCGACGTCTTCCTGGCCCAGGGCTGTGATCTGAGCCGGCTGGAACCGGGGCGCGACAACCCGGGCTTCGCCCAGGGCATGGACAAGCTGATCGCAGAAGCCCGCACCTGCCTGAAAGACGCCCTGGACTACACCCTGCTGATTCCGCGCGAGGAAGAAGGCATACGCAATTTCTGCCTGTGGGCCGCGGGCATGGCCATGCTCACCTTGCGCAAACTGCACCGCCATCTCGATTTCAGCGAAGGCCGGCAGGTCAAGATCACCCGCCGCAGCGTCGCGGCGACCATACGCGTGAGCCGTTTCGCGGCGCAGCGCGACTGGCTGCTGCGCCAGTTGTTCTTCGCCCTGGGCATCGGCCTGCCGCGCGGCGCGCGGCGCGCGGCCTGTGCGCGGGCGGCGGCGCCGGATGCCTGAAGCCATGCCCGAGCGGCCGCTGAGCATGCCGCTAACCAAGGATGCGCCGCTGGATGCGGCCATCGCGCAGGCGCGCGCCGCCTTGCTGAGCCGCCAGCGTGCCGATGGGCACTGGTGCTTCGAATTCGAGGCCGATTGCACCATCCCGGCCGAATACATCCTGATGATGCATTTCATGGATGAGATCGACGGCGCGCTGCAGGCCAAGCTGGCGCGCTACCTCCGCGCGCGCCAGAACGCCGACGGCGGCTGGCCCCTGTACTGGGGCGGGCAGACCGACGTCAGCTGCGCGGTGAAGGTCTACTACGCGCTCAAGCTGGCGGGCGACGACCCGGAGGCGCCGCACATGCGCCGCGCCCGCCAGGCGATCCTGGCATGCGGCGGCGCGGAACGCTGCAATGTGTTCACGCGCATCACGCTCGCCTACTTCGGCCAACTGCCCTGGCGCGCGGTGCCTTTCATACCCGCGGAAATCATGCTGCTGCCGCGCTGGTTCTTCTTCCACATCTACAAGGTGTCTTCCTGGGCGCGCACGGTGATGGTGCCCCTGTTCGTGCTGTGCACGCTCAAGGCCCGTGCGGCCAATCCCGGCGGCATAGGCATCCGCGAACTGTTCCATGGGGATCCGCAGCAGATCAAGGACTACATGCGCGCCAGCGGCGCGACACTTTGGGGCCGGATATTCCTGCTCCTGGACGGCCTGGGCCGCGGCATCGAGCCGCTGATTCCCGCTGCCCTGCGCCGGCGCGCCATCCGTGCGGCGGAGCAATGGTTCACCGCGCGCCTGAACGGCGAAGACGGCATCAACGGCATCTTCCCGGCCATGGTCAACGCCTACCAGGCACTGGCGCTGCTGGGCTACGCGCCGGACCACCCCTATCGACGCCAAGCCGGCGCGGCGCTGCGGCGCCTGGTCATAGAACGCTCCGAGGACGCCTATTGCCAGCCCTGCGTCTCGCCCACCTGGGACACGGCGCTGGCCCTCCACGCCCTGCACGAAAGCGAAACGCCCGGCCCGCAGATGCACGGCGCAGTGGACTGGCTCATGCAGCGCCAGATCACCGAGGCGGCGGGCGACTGGCAGGCCAACCATCGCGGCGTGCGCGGCGGCGGCTGGGCCTTCCAATACCACAACGATTATTACCCCGACCTGGACGACACGGCCGCGGTGGCCTGGGCCATCGCGCGCGTGGCCGGGCCCCGGCAGCGCGCCGCCCTGGAACGCGCTGCGGACTGGCTGGTGGCCATGCAGTCCAAAAACGGCGGCTTCGCCGCCTACGATGCCGACAACACCCATCATTACCTCAACGAGATACCATTCGCGGACCACAAGGCCCTGCTGGACCCGCCGAGCGCCGACGTGACCGCGCGCGTGGTCGCCTTCCTGGCCCATCTGGGCCGCCCGCAGGATCGCCCGGCGCTGGAGCGCGGCGTGCAGTTCCTCCTGCGCGAGCAGGAAAGCAGCGGCGCCTGGTTCGGGCGCTGGGGCACCAATTACATCTATGGCACCTGGTCGGTGCTCACGGCCCTCGAATTGCTGGGCGACGCCCGGCCGCGGGAGGCGATGGAGCGCGCCGCGGCCTGGCTGATGTCCGTGCAGCAGGCCGACGGCGGCTGGGGCGAAACCAACGACAGCTATCTCGATCCCGGCCTCGCCGGCCGCGGCCAGCCTTCCGCCGCCGCGCACACGGCCTGGGCCTGCCTGGGCCTGATGGCCGCCGGCCAGGGACATAATCCGGCGGTGCGGCGCGGCATAAGCTGGCTGATGGAACATCAGGAGGACGGCTGCTGGCGCGATCCCTATTTCAACGCCCCGGGCTTTCCGCGCGTGTTCTATCTCATCTACCACGGTTATCGCAGCTATTTCCCGCTCTGGGCGCTGGCGCGCTACCGGCGCATGATGGAAACGGCCGGCGCGTGAGAGTGGGTATGGTAGTGGCCCTGCAAAACGAAGCCCGGACCTTGCTGCCGCGCGGTGACTTGCTCCGGAGCGCAACCCTGGCAATCGGTACTTCCCTCGCCCTGCGCCTTTGCGGCATGGGGCCGGAAAAGGCGGCCGCAGCGGCGCGTGCCCTGCTGGCGGACGGAGCCACCGCCTTGGTGAGCTACGGCCTGGCGGGCGCGCTGGCACCCGAGCTGGCACCGGGCACCCTGCTGCTGCCCGAGCGCGTTGCCTTCCGGGGAGAGTATCGTGCCGTGGACTTGTCCTGGAGACAGCGCATCGAGCGACGCCTCTCGCCCCGCCCCTCGGGGGGACTGCTGCTGACCCTGCCCCAGCCGCTCGCCACGGCCGCGGACAAGGCGCGGATGCACCGTGAAACGGGGGCCGACGCCGTCGATATGGAGAGCGGCGCGGTACTGGAAGTGGCCGCTGCGGCGGGCGTGCCCGGCCTGGTGCTGCGCGCGGTGGTGGACGGTGCCGCGACCTCCCTGCCGCAGGCGGCCGTAGCCGGCGTCGATGCCTACGGCCGGCCGCGTGCCGCCCCCCTGCTGCGCGCTTTGCTGCACCGGCCCCGGGAAATCGTGGACTTGCTGCGCCTGGGCGGCGATCTGCGGCTGGCGCTGAACAGCCTCAGGCGCGCCTGGGCGCAACTGGGCGCGGAAGGGCTGGCGACGTGAAGGCCTTGCTCACCGGAGCCTCGGGATTCGTGGGCGCGGCGGTGCAGCGGCGGCTGCTCGCCCAGGGCATCGAGCTGCGCGTCCTGGTGCGCCCGGGCAGCGACACGAGCGCCTGGCGGCAGACGGATATCGAAGTCGTGACGGGCGATCTCAGGGATGCATCCAGCCTGCGGCTGGCCGTGTCCGGCTGCCAGACTCTTTTCCATGTGGCAGCGGACTACCGCCTGTGGGTGCCCGATGCCGCGGCCATGTATGCCAGCAACGTGGACGGCACGGCGGCGCTCATGCGTGCGGCCTTGGACGCGGGACTGGAGCGCATCGTCTACACCAGCAGCGTGGCGGTGCTGGGGAAGCGCTCCGACGGCCAGCCGGCCGACGAGGAAATACCGTCCAGCCTGGCGGACATGGTGGGGCATTACAAACGTTCCAAGTTCCTGGCCGAGGAAGCGGTGCGCGCGCTGTGCCGCGAAGCGGGGCTGCCGGCGGTCATCGTCAATCCTTCCACGCCCATAGGCCCGGGAGACGTCAAGCCGACGCCCACCGGGCGCATGGTGCGCGACGCCGCCGCGGGCCGCATGCCGGCCTATGTGGATACCGGCCTGAACATCGTGCACGTGGACGACGTGGCCCAAGGCCACTGGCTGGCCTTCCAGCGCGGCAGGATCGGCGAGCGCTACATCCTGGGCGGCGAGAATCTGCCGCTCAAGCAGATCCTCGGGCGCATCGCGCAAATCGCGGGTTGCGCTCCGCCGCGCCTGCGCCTGCCGCGTCGCGCGCTCTATCCCCTGGCGGCGGGCGCCGAGGCCTGGGCGCGTCTGCGCGGCGGGCTGCCGCGGGTGACCCTGGACGAGCTGCGCATGAGCGCCGGGAAAATGTATTTCAGCTCCGCCAAGGCGGAGCGCGAACTGGGCTACGTCCACCGTCCGGCGCAGGAGGCCTTCGTTGACGCGGTGCGCTGGTTTCGGCGCGACATCTCACTGGGCAGCGCATTGGAAGGAAGGGCGTGATGGCCGCCGCCGAGCTGTTGCCGCTGCTGGCTTGGCCGGCGCTGGCGTATGAAGGTGCGGCCATCGCGGCGCTCTTGCGCTGGCCGCGGCGCCCGGCGACCACGATGCCCTACACGCCCCCGGTCACTCTCCTCAAGCCCCTGCACGGCGAGGAGCCAGAACTCTACGAAAACCTGCGCAGCTTCGTGTGCCAGCGCTATCCCGTCTTGCAGATCGTCTTTGGCGTGCACCATGCGGGCGATCCCGCCGTGGCGGTGGTGCGCCGCCTGCAGGAAGAATTCCCGGAGCATGACCTGGAGCTGGTGATCGACGAACGCACCCTGGGCGCGAACCGCAAGGTGGGCAATCTGCACAACATGCTGAGCAGCGCCCGGCATGACATCCTGGTGTTGAGCGATGCCGACGTGCGCGTGGCGCCGGATTATCTGCGCGACGTGGTGGCGCCGCTGGCAGACCCTGCCGTGGGCGTGGTGACCTGTTTGTACCGCGGCGTGCCCGATCGCGGTATAGGCTCGCGCCTGCTGGCCCAGCACATCAACGAGGGCTTCGCGCCGTCGGTCCTGGTGGCGCAATGGCTCGGGCCGAACACCTTCTGCGGCGGTGCGACCCTGGCGCTGCGGCGCGCCACGCTCGACGCCATAGGCGGTTTTGCCGCCCTGGCCGATCACCTGGCGGACGACTACCTGCTGGGCGCGCGCGTCCGCGCGCTCGGGTTGCGCACCGTGCTGTCGCACCCCCTGGTGGACACGCGGGTGCACGAGGACAGCCTGGCGAGCTGCTACCGCCACGCCCTGCGCTGGTCCCGCACCATCCGCACGGTGCAGCCGCTGGGGCACGCTTTCTCATTTTTGACTTACCCCCTGCCCCTGGCTCTGCTGGCAGCGCCGCTGGGCGGCCTGGGCCTGGCCACCCTCGGCCTGGCACTGATCCTGCGGATCGCGCTGCATCTGGCGGCGCAGCGCGCCTGGGGGGGCGCCACGCGCACCGGGGACTGGACCTTCCTGGCGGCGGATTTCCTCGGCCTGGCCATCTGGCTGCATGCGCTTTTGGGCAGGCGGGTGCATTGGCGGCAGGAGCATTTCTCCGTCCGCGCCGATGGGCGGATGGAAAAAACACATGGAGCATTGCGATGAAAACCCTCTTTTTGCAGGCGCCGTCCTTCGATGGCTTTGACGGCGGGGCCGGCGCGCGTTATCAGGCCAAGCGCGAAATTCGTTCTTTCTGGTACCCCACCTGGCTCGCTCAGCCGGCGGCGCTGGTGCCGGACAGCCGCCTGGTGGACGCCCCCGCCTCCGGCATCGACCTGGCGGAAACGCTGCGCATCGCGCGCGACTACGAGCTGTGCGTGATCCACACCAGCACGCCGTCCTTTCCTTCCGACGTGCGCGTGGCTGAGGCCCTCAAGGCAGCCTGTCCGGGGCTGATGATAGGCATGGTGGGCGCCAAGGTCGCGGTGGAGCCCGAGGCGTCTTTGCAGGCCTCGCCGGCCATCGATTTCGTGGCGCGCGAGGAGTTCGACTTCACCCTCAAGGAGGTGGCCGAGGGGCGGCCTCTGGCGGAAGTGGACGGCCTGTGCTTCCGCGATGGGGACGGCCGCATCGTGCACACGCCGCCGCGCGCCATGATCGAGGACATGGACAGCCTGCCCTTCGTCTCCAAGGTCTATCAGCGCGATCTGCGCGTGGAGGACTATTTCATCGGCTATCTCAAGCACCCCTATGTGTCCCTCTACACGGGGCGCGGCTGCCATTCGCGCTGCACCTTCTGCCTGTGGCCGCAGACCGTGGGCGGGCATCGCTACCGCGTGCGCAGCCCGGAGCACGTGCTGGAGGAAGTGAAATACATCCAACAGACCTTTCCGCAGGTGCAGGAGATCTTTTTCGACGACGACACTTTCACCGACAACCGTCCGCGCGCCGAAGCCATTGCGCGCGGACTGGGCGCGCTGGGCGTGACCTGGTCGTGCAACGCCAAGGCCAACGTCCCCTACGACACCCTCAAGGTGCTGAAGGACAACGGCCTGCGCCTGCTGCTGGTGGGCTACGAGGCGGGCAACCAGCAGATCCTCAACAACATCAAGAAAGGGCTGAAGGTGGAGAAGGCGCGCGAGTTCACGCGCAACTGCCACAAGCTGGGCATCGCCATCCACGGCACCTTCATCCTCGGCCTGCCGGGCGAGACCAAGGAAACCATCGAGGAAACCATACGCTTCGCCAAGGAGATCAACCCCCACACCATACAGGTCTCCATCGCCGCGCCTTATCCCGGCACCTATCTCTACGAACAGGCCAAAAAAGAGGGTTGGCTGAGCACGGAGAGCCAGGATCATCTGGTCAACGACCGCGGCATACAGATCAGCCCGCTGAGCTATCCGCATCTGGGTGCGACCGAAATCTTCGATTCCGTGGAAACCTTCTACAAGCGCTTTTATTTCCGCGCCGGCAAGATCGCCGAGATCACCGGCGAAATGCTGCGCAGCACGCAGATGATGAAGCGGCGCCTGCGCGAAGGCGTCGAATTCATGCGCTTCCTGCGCCAGCGCCACAATTGAGCGGGAACTCAGGAAAGCACGGAGCCGCGAAGCGCCTGATCGTCACCGCCGACGATTTCGGCCTGGACGAGGCAGTCAACGAGGCGGTGGAACGCGCTTGCCGCGACGGCATACTGACCGGCGCCAGCCTCATGGTCGGCGCCCCGGCCGCCGCCGACGCGGTGGCGCGCGCCCGGCGCCTGCCGGGCCTGCGCGTGGGCCTGCACATCACCCTGGTGGACGGCCGCTGCGTGCTCCCGCCGCGCGCCATCCCCGACCTGGCGACCCCCGAGGGAGAATTCCGCGCCGGCCAATTCGGCCCGGGCGTGCGCTTCTTCTTTCTGCCGCGCGTGCGCCGCCAACTGGCGGCGGAAATCCGCGCCCAGTTCGACGCCTTCCGCGCCACGGGCCTGGTCCTGGATCACGTGAACGCCCACAAGCACATGCACGTGCATCCCACCGTTCTGGCCTTGATCCTGGACATCGGCCGTGCCTACGGCCTGCGCTGCGTGCGCCTGCCCTACGAGCCGTGGCAGACCGCGCGCTGCCTGAAAGAAGACGTCGCCGGGCGCCTGGCCTGGTCGGCGTTCCTGCTGCCCTGGCTGGCCCTGCTGCGCCGGCGCCTGCGCCGTGCCGACATCGGCCACAACGATTACCTCTTCGGGCTCGCCCACAGCGGCGCCTGGGATGAGGCAAGGCTCTTGCAACTGCTGCGCTGTCTGCCCGACGGCGTAAGCGAGCTTTATTTCCATCCCGCGGCGGCGCGCACCGCCGAGCTCAAGCGGCGCATGCCCGGCTATCGCCATGAGGACGAACTGGCCGCGCTTTTGAGTCCGGCCGTCAGGAGAGTCCTGGACGATCCGCGCTACCGGAGGACGAGTTTCGGTGAACTCCATCTGGTCCACGCTTGACCTGCGCCTGCGATCGCTCGGACACCGCTACATGAAAGGCCTGCTGTGGCTGGTGGAGCGCTCGCACAGCCGGGCGCGCAGCGTGCTGGCGCTCGCGCTGGCCATGCTGCTGGCAGCCGCGTACTACAGCGCCACGCACTTCAGCATGGACACCGACACGAGCGGCATCCTGTCGCGCGACCTGCCGTTCCAGCGCCTGGAGCACGCCTACCGCCAGGCGTTTCCGCAGACCGGCAACACCCTCGTGGTGGTCATCGACGGCGACACATCGGCCTTGGCGGCGAGCGCGCTGGAGCGGCTGGAAACCTGGGCGCGCGCGCATCCGGCCGAGTTCACCGGCGTCTATGCGCCGGGCGGAGGCGAATTCTTCCAGCGCAACGGCCTGTTGTACCTCGACCCGCCGCAGGTGCGGCAGATCGCCGCCCGCATCGTCGCCGCCCAGCCGCTGATCGCCAGCCTGGCGCGCGATGCCAGCCTGCAGGGCCTGGTCGATCTCCTGCACGCGGCCGTGCAGCAGCGGCTCGACGGGGGCCAGCAGGTGCAGGGCCTGGCGCCGCTCCTGGAGCAGATGGACCAGGCCGTGCGGGCGCAGACCGACGGGCGTTTTTACGCCGTGAGATGGGGCGCTCTGATGGCCGGCGGCGACGGCGCGGCTGCCGCGCGGCAGCGCTTCCTCATCCTCAACCCCGTGCTCGATCACCACTCGCTGCAGCCTGCGGCGCGGCCCATCCGCGCCCTGCGCGCCGCGCTCGGCCCGCTCGGCCTGGATGCCGCCCACGGCGTGCGCATCGGGCTGACCGGCGACGCGCTGCTGGACACCGAGCAAATCAAGACCGTCGCGGAAAGCGCCGGCCTGGCCCTGGGGCTTACCCTGGGCCTGGAGCTGCTGCTCCTGGCCGTCGCCCTGCGTTCGGCGCGCCTGGTGGCCGCGGTGCTGGCGAGCCTCATCACCGGCATGATCCTGACCGCCGCCTTGGCGCTCGCCTTCATCGGGCCGTTCAATCTCTTGTCGGTGGCCTTTGCCGTGCTCTTCATCGGCCTGGGTGTGGATTTCGGCATCCAGTTCTGCCTGCGCTACAAGGAAGAAGTCCACAACGCCGCCCCGCACCCGGTGGCCCTGCGGCGCGTTGCGGCAGGGCTGGGCAGCGCACTGAGCCTGGCCGCGGCGGCCGCCGCCATCAGCTTTTTTTCCTTCGTCCCGACGCACTACGCCGGCATGGTGGACCTGGGACTAATCTCGGGCATCAGCATGTTCGTCGCCCTGCTGGCCACCCTCACGCTCCTGCCGGCGCTGCTGACGCTCTGGCCGCCGCGCAAGGCGGGCGCGGCGCAGCCGGTCATGAGCGTGCATGGAGGCGTGGCGATGGCGCGCCATCCCATACACCGCTACGGCCGCTGGATCGTGGGGGGCGCGCTCCTGCTGAGCCTGGGCGCCATTCCGCTGATCGCCCAGGTGCGCTTCGACTTCGACCCCCTCAACATGATCAACCAGAAGTCGGAAGGCGTGCGCGTGTTCCGCCAACTGCTGCAGGATCGCGCCACGTCGCCTTATCGCATCGAAATCGTCGCGCCCGACCTGGCCGCGGCCGAGCGGCTCGCGGCGCGCCTGCAACGGCTGCCCGAGGTCTCCCAGGCGCTTACCCTGGCGAGCTACGTCCCCGCGCAGCAGGGCGAGAAACTGGCCGTGCTGCAGAATCTGCAACTGCTGGTGCCGCCCTTCTCGCTGCACGCCGGGGCCGTGCCGGCGCTGCCCGGCCCCGGCCTGCCGGCCGCCCTGGCGCGCTTTCAGGACAGCCTGGCCGCGCTGGCGGCGCACGATGCCGACGCCGCCGTGCGCCGCAGCGCGGCCTCGCTGCTGGCCGCCTTGCAGGCTTTCCACGCCCGCTTCGGCGCCGGCCGCGCCGACCTGGCGCAACTGCAGCGGCGCGTCATGGGCGGGCTTCCCGCCGAACTGAACCGGCTGGCGCTCACGCTCGGTGCGGCCCCCGTCACCCTGGACGACCTGCCGGCAAATCTGCGCAGCCGTTACCTGGCGCCCGACGGGCGGGCGCGCGTGGAAGTGTTCCCGCAGCACAACCTCGGCCAGGCCGTCGCCATGGAACGCTTCGTCGCCGCCGTGCGCACGGTGGCGCCGCAGGCAGTGGGCGCGCCGGTCATGCTGGTGGACGGCGGCAAGGCCGTGGCGGGCGCGTTCCGGGAAGCCAGCGCCATCGCCCTGGCGGGCATCGTCTGCCTGCTGCTGCTGGTGCTGCGCCGCTGGCTGGACGTGCTGCTGGTGCTGCTGCCGCTGCTGCTGGCGGCGGCCTACACCGTGGCGGCCATGACCCTGCTGGGCCTGCCCTTCAATCTCGGCAACATCATCGTCCTGCCCCTGCTCATCGGCCTGGGCGTGGCCTTCGCCATTTATGTGGTAGCGCGCTGGCGCCAGGGCGTGAGCATCTCCCACCTGCTGCAGACCAGCACGCCGGCGGCGGTGCTGTTCAGCGGCCTCACCACCCTGAGCTCCTTCGGCAGCATGGCCATCTCCAACGACCCAGGCATGGCCAGCCTGGGCAGGACGCTGTCGCTGGCCCTGGTCATGGTGCTGCTGAGCATCCTCGTCGTGCTGCCCGCCCTGCTGCTGTTGGTCACGCCCTCGCCCAAGGAAGACGGGTGAAGCGCATCGTCCATCTCGGGATGTATTCCGCTGCGCTGCTCGGCGTGGCCCTGGCCACCGTGCTGGTGGTGCGGGAGGGCGCAGGCGACATTTTCGGCATGCTCCTGACGGCGGGGTGGAGCCTGCTCTGGCTGGTGCCCTTCCATCTCCTGCCCATCGGCCTGGACGCCATGGGCTGGCGCAGGCTGCTGCGCGACGAGCCGCGCGCCGGCTTCCCCTTCCTGCTGTGGGTCGCCGGCGTGCGCGAATCCGTCAACGGCCTCTTGCCCGTCGCCCGCGTGGGCGGCGAGCTGGTGGGCGTGCGCCTGCTCGCGCGGCGCGGCATCGCCGGCGACATGGCGGCGGCCAGCATCGTGGTCGAGGTCACGCTGACCCTGGTGGGCCAGGTGATTTTCACCCTCATCGGCATCGCCATCCTGGCGCATTACGTGCGCGACCATGCGCTCATCGCCGACATCCTGGTGGGCCTGCTCGTCACGCTGCCGGTGATCGCGGCGTTCGTCATGCTGCAGCACCATTGGGGCTTGTTCCAGTTCCTTGAGCGCGCGCTCAAGGCGATCCTGGGGCGCCACAGCCCGTGGGCCGGCACCATGGCGCGCCTGGACGAAACCGTGCGCCAGATTTACCGGCGGCGATCGACCCTGGCCGTCGCCCTGTTCTGGCAACTGGCCGGCCTGCTCATGGGAGCCGTGGAAGTGTGGTTCACTTTCCAACTGCTGCACCATCCCATTTCCCTGGCCATGGCGCTGATGCTGGAAAGCCTGGGCCAGGCGCTGCGCAGCGCCACCTTCGTCGTGCCGGCCGGCTTGGGCGTACAGGAAGGCGGCTTCATGCTGTTCGGCGCAGGCGTGGGCATCGCGCCGGATGTGGCGCTGGCTTTTTCGCTCGCGCGCAGATTCCGCGAAGTGGCTTTCGGCCTCCCCTTCCTGTTGGCGTGGCAGGGAGCCGAAGGGCATAATCTGCATCGCCGCTGGCGCGCGCGCGCAAGGAGCTGACGACCATGAAAAAACTGCCGTTCGTTTTTCTGCTGCTGGGCGGATTGTCCCTCGCCGCCCCGTCCGCCGCGCTGGCCGAGCCGGCCTCCGCGCCGCCGCACGCTGCCGCGGCAGGTGCGCCCCGCCTGGTCGTCGAGCAGCTCGACGACGCCTTGCTCGCCGCCATGAAGCAGGCGCACAAGCTCGGCTACACCGGGCGCTACCGCAGCCTGGCGCCGGTCATCGAGCGCACCTACGATTTCCCCGCCGTGGCGGCCCTAGTGCTGGGCGGCCAGTGGAGCAGGCTCAGCCCCGCCCAGCAGCGGGAATTCGTCGCCGCCCTGCGCGACTACACCATAGCGACCTACGCGGCGCGTTTCGACGGCTACGCCGGCGAGCGCTTCGCCATCAAGTCCATCCAGCCGCTGCCGCCCAACCGCATGGTGGTCTCCAGTACGCTCACCGAAAGCGGCGGCAAGGTGCACAGCCTCGACTACCTCATGCAGCCGGTGGCCGGCCAGTGGCGCGTCATCAACGTCGTCGCCGACGGCGTGAGTGACCTCGCGCTCAAGCAGGCGGAATTCACCCACCTGCTTGAGCAGCGAGGCTTCCCCGGCCTGATCGCCGGCCTCAAGGGCTACATCGCGCGCATGGCGCAAGGAAAAGAATGATGCCGACGGCGTTCAAGAGGTGGCCGATGGGCCTGTTGCTGGCGGCGGCGCTGGCTTCCCTGCAGGGTTGCGCGACGACCGGCGGCGGCACCAAGCCCGGCCTGCACGCCGCCGACGCCGAGATCTCCGACCCCCTGGAGCCCATGAACCGGAAGGTCTTCGATTTCAACATGGGGCTCTACGATCATGTGATCGAGCCCGTAGCCAAAGGCTACGAACAAGTCACGCCGATGTTCGTGCGCACACGGGTCGCCAATTTTTTCGCCAACGCCGGCTACCCTTACATCATACTCAACGACTTCCTGCAACTGCGGGTGCATCAGGGGCTGTCCGACGTGAGCCGCTTCGTGGGCAACACCCTATTCGGCGTCGGCGGCCTGTTCGATTTCGCGAACCGTTTCGACCTGCCGCCGCATGAGAACAACCTGGGGGTGACCTTGGGCGTATGGGGCGTGCCGCAGGGCCCTTATCTGGTGCTGCCCTTCTTCGGTCCGTCCTCCCTGCGCAGCCTGCCCGGCATTCCGGCGGCCATACTCGCCAGCCCGTTTTATTACGTGAGCAGCACCCCGGCCCAGTGGAGCATCACCACCTTGGGCGTGGTGAACGAGGGCTACACCGAGCGCGGCGCAGTGCGTATGGTGAAGGAAGCCGTGTTTCCCTATTACTTCGCGCGCAGCGCCTGGCTTCAGCACCAGGAGTACCTGATCCGCGGACGGGCCCTGAGCTCGCGCGAACTGATGGAGCAGCTCGGCCCCGAGCAGCCGGAAGCGCCCCCGGCGAGCGAAAAACCGGCCGCCCATTGAGGAGCGGCCCGCCGCCGGACGCGGCTGTGTGGGAGATGGAGCGGGTGAAGGGAATCGAACCCTCGTATGAAGCTTGGGAAGCTTCCGTTCTACCATTGAACTACACCCGCATGGTAGACTTTGCGCAAGCCTTGCGCTCTGCAAGGCAGGCATCTTACTGGAATTCCCCGCTCCCATGAAGTCATTGAGCCTGACCATCAACGGCGAGCCCCGGTCTTTTCCCGCGCCCTTGACGATGGCGGGGCTGGTGGATGCCCTGGAGCTTGCCGGCAAGCGCGTCGCCATCGAGCGCAACGGGGAGATCGTGCCGCGCAGCACTTATGCCGACATCGCGCTTGCCGACGGCGACAAGCTGGAAGTCGTCGCCGCCGTGGGCGGCGGCTGAGTGGTCCGTTTCCCGCCGTCACAGGCACGCCCATCAACCTCTATTGCATCTTCGCTTGAGTAAGACATGGAACCCTTGGTCATCGCCGGCAAGTCCTATGCTTCCCGCCTCCTGGTAGGCACGGGCAAATACAAGGATTTCGACGAAACCCGCCGCGCCGTGGAGGCCTCTGGGGCGGACATCGTCACCGTGGCCATCCGCCGCACCAACATCGGCCAGGATGCCGGCCAGCCCTCCCTGCTGGACGCCCTGCCGCCCGCGCGCTACACCTATCTGCCCAACACGGCCGGCTGCTACACGGCGGAGGAAGCCATCCGCACCCTGCGGCTGGCGCGCGAGCTGCTGGACGGCCATGCGCTGGTGAAGCTGGAGGTGTTAGGCGATGCGCACACCCTCTACCCCAACGTGGTGGAAACGCTCAAGGCTGCCGAAGTGCTGATCAGGGACGGCTTCCAGGTGATGGTCTATACCTCGGACGACCCCATCATCGCCCAGCGCCTGCAAGACCTCGGCTGCGTCGCCATCATGCCGCTGGCCTCGCTCATCGGCTCGGGCATGGGCATCCTCAATCCCTGGAACCTGCGGATCATGCGCGACCGCATCCAGGTGCCGCTGATCGTGGACGCTGGCGTGGGCACCGCATCGGATGCGGCCATCGCCATGGAACTGGGCTGCGACGGTGTGCTCATGAACACGGCCATCGCCGGCGCACAGAATCCCGTGCTGATGGCCGAGGCGATGAAGCTGGCGGTAGACGCCGGCCGCCGCGCCTACTTGGCGGGCCGCATGGCGAAGAAAATTTATACGGCCAGCCCCAGTTCGCCCACCGGCGGGCTCATCGGCCGCTGAGCGCGGCGACAACGCCCGGAGTCCGTCATCGACACCGCTTCCGCCGGCAACGTGACCCACGCGCGCTTTTCCAGCCGCGCCGTGCGCAGCTTCGTGCTGCGCCAGGGACGCATGTCGCCGGCGCAAACGCGCGCTTACGAAACGCTGCTGCGCCGGTGGGGCGTGGCTTACCAGCCCGACGCGCTGGACCTGGATGCGCTGTTCGGGCGCAGCGCGCCCAAGGTACTGGAAATCGGCTCCGGCATGGGGGAGAGCACCGCCGCCATTGCGCAGGCTCATCCCGAGATGGATTTTCTCGCCGTGGAAGTGCATACGCCCGGCGTGGGCGCCCTGCTCAAGCGCATCGAGGAATTGTCTCTCGCCAATCTGCGGGTCTGCCAGCACGACGGCAACGAAGTGCTGGAGCACATGATCGCCGATGGCGCACTGGCCGGCATGCATGTCTACTTCCCCGACCCCTGGCACAAGAAACGCCACCACAAGCGGCGCCTGGTGCAGCCCGCATTCGCCGCGTTGGCGGCGCGCAAGCTCGCGCACGGCGGCTATCTGCATTGCGCCACCGACTGGCAGGACTATGCCGAGCAGATGCTGGCAGTGCTGGATGCCGAGCCGGCGCTGGTCAATACCGCCAAGGATTTTGCGCCCCGCCCGGCCTGGCGCCCGCAGACCAAATTCGAGGCGCGCGGGCTCAAGCTGGGCCACGGCGTGTGGGATCTGCTGTTCCGGCGCCCGGGGTAACATGGATTTCCAGGAACTCGCCAAGTTCACCCTGAGCCTGTTCGCCATCGTCGACCCGGTGGGCATCATCCCGGTGTTTCTCGCTTCCACCGACGGCTTCAACGAAACTCAGCGCCGCGCCGCCGCCTGGGTCGCTTCCATCACGGTGTTCGGAGTATTGAGCCTGTTCGCGCTGGCGGGTACGGCGCTGCTGGATTTCTTCGGGGTGCGTTTGGCTTCGTTTGCGGTGGGCGGCGGCTTTCTTCTGCTGCTGCTGGCCATTTCCATGGCGCAGGCGCGCGTGAGCCCCATACGCCAGACGCCGGAGGAGGCCGAAGAGGCCTTGGAGAAGGAAGCCGTGGGCGCCGTGCCCCTGGGCGTGCCGCTGCTGGCCGGGCCGGGCGCTATTACCCATGTCATCGTCAGCAGCAGCGGCAGCGGCCCCCATCAATGGCTGCATCATGTGAGTCTGCTACCCTCCATCCTGCTGGTGGCCTTCACCGTGTGGCTGTCGTTCCGGCTGTCGCCCGTCATCGCCCGGCGCTTGGGCACCACGGGCATCCACGTGGTCACCCGCCTCATGGGCCTCATCATCGCCGCCATTTCCGTGGAAATGATCGCGCGCGGGCTGGCCCAGTTGTTCCCCGGGCTGCTGGGCTGATTATTCGATCGCCAAGTAAACCACTTCGGCAATGTACAGCTCGCGCCGCCCGCCAGGCGTCTGCACCATCACCGTGTCGCCCTCGCGCGCTTTCAGCAGGGCGCGCGCCATGGGCGAAGTCCAGGCGATGCGGCCGCGTCCGGCATCGGCTTCGTCCAGGCCGACGATGCTGTAGGTGTGGCCGCCTTCCGCATCCTCGACCGTGACGGTGGCGCCGAAGAAGATCTGGTCGGTGGCCTCGCGCGCAGCGGGATCCACCACTTCCGCCGCCTCCAGACGCTTGGCCAGATAGCGGATGCGCCGGTCGATTTCGCGCAAACGCTTCTTGCCGTAGATGTAATCGCCGTTCTCCGAGCGGTCGCCGTTGGAAGCCGCCCAGGCGATGGTTTCCACCAGCTTGGGGCGCTCGACCTTCCAGAGCTGGTCGAACTCCGCGACCATGCGGGCGTGCCCCGCCGGAGTCATGTAATTCTTGCTGCCGGGGGGCAGCATCGGCAGACCTTCCTCGTCGTCCTCGATGCTTTCCGGCGCGTCGTTTTCCTTGACGAAGGCTTTGTTCATTTTCTGAGCAGCCACAAAATCAGGCTCAAGACCAGCGACACCAGGATGCTGCTGGTCAGCGGGAAGTAAAATACCTTGTTGCCGCGCTCGATGCGGATGTCGCCCGGCAGGCTGCCCAGCCCCAGCTTCGCCAGCCAGGGCCACAGCAGCCCGGCGGCGACAAGGATAAGACCGAGAGTGACGAGCCATTTGCCCATGCCCGTATTTTAGAATCCCTGTCCTGCGACGGAGGCATTTTTGCAAATCCACGAATTCTTTCTCATGCTGGCCGTGCTGCTGCTCACGGCGCGCCTGTTCTCGGAGGTTGGCACACGCCTGGGCGTACCGGGCGTGATCGGCGAACTGGCGGCGGGATTGGTGCTGGGGCCCTCGCTGCTCGGCTGGGTGAGCCCAGACGCCACCATGAAGCTGTTGGCCGAAATTGGCGTGACCCTGCTGCTGTTCGAAGTGGGCATGGATACGGACGTGTTCCGCCTGGCGCAAACGGGCGCCAAGCCCATTCTGGTAGCGGTAGGCGGCGTGCTGCTGCCGGCCGCAGGCGGCTTTGCCGTGGCGCGCTATGGCTTCGATCTGAGCCTGGCCGCCGCGCTGTTCATCGCCGGCACGCTCACCGCCACCAGCATAGGCATCACCGTGCGCGTGCTCTCCGATCTCAAACGCCGCCACAGCCGCGAGGCCCAGATCGTGCTGGGCGCCGCAGTGCTGGACGACATCCTGGGTGTGCTGCTGCTGGCCTTTCTCTATGATTTTTCCATCAAGGGCGAGACCAGCATCGCCAATACCGTCAACGTCGGTCTGTACATCCTGCTTTTTCTGGTGCTGGGGCCCTTTCTGGCCAAGCTGGTGGCGAGCCTCATCGACCACTTCGACCGGCGCGCCGCCAGCCCCGGCCTGCTCGTCACCCTGGTGTTGGCGCTCATCCTCTTCATGAGCTGGCTGGCACATGCCGTGGGCGCGCCCGAAATCCTGGGCGGCTTTGCCGCCGGCCTGGCGCTGGGCCAGGGCTTCCGCGCCAGCATCGCACAGCGCCTGAAACTGCCCTACACGTCGTTCTTAAACCACCTGCTGCGGGAAAACCCGGCGCTCACGCACCGCCTGGAAGAACAGATCCGCCCCCTGATCCACACCTTCACGCCGCTGTTCTTCGTCATGGTCGGGGTCTCGCTCAACCTGAGCGAAGTGGACTGGGGCTCGGGTTTCATCTGGGCGCTGGGCCTGAACCTGCTGCTGGTGGCTTTCGTCGGCAAATGGCTGGCGGGCTTCTGCGCGCGCGAGCCCCGCCTCACGCAATCCGCCATCGGGCTGGCCATGGTGCCGCGCGGCGAGGTCGGGCTGATTTTCGCCCAGCTCGGCCTGAACAACGGCATCCTCGACAGCCAGCTCTATGCCGCACTGCTCCTCGTCATCGCCCTCACCACGGCGCTGCCGCCTTTCCTGATGAAAGCCTTCTACCGCCGTTACGGCGCACGCTTGCCCGCCGACGCATGAGCCCCCAGCCGCAGTTCGAACGCAGCAGCCGGGACCCGTTCGCCGCGCCCATGCGCAAGCGCCGGCGCGGCATCAGCCGCGGCGTGCTGACGGTGTACTCGGACGAACCCGGCCGCCCGCCGCGGCCGCCCGAGCCCGTCCAGGGGCATGGCCGCCCGCGCGCGGTCAACGGCACCATCAGCTATCTGCCGCCGCTGTTCGGCCTCATGCTGGCTGGGGCCATCGTCAAGGCCATCCTGGAACATGGCTGAACATACCCTGCGCGGTCCGGGGCAGCTCGCGGCGCCGCCGCCCCTGTCGCTCTACATCCATCTGCCGTGGTGCGTGCAGAAGTGCCCTTATTGCGATTTCAATTCCCATGCCCTGCGCGACGAACTGCCCGAGGATGCCTACATCGCCGCCTTGCTGTGCGACCTGGAAGGTGCGCTGCCGCAGATCTGGGGACGCAGGGTCGAGACGGTGTTCTTCGGCGGCGGCACGCCCAGCCTGTTCTCGCCCGACGGCATGGACCGTCTGCTGAGCGAGATCCGCGCGCGCGCGCGCCTGGCGCCGCTGGCGGAAATCACCCTGGAGGCCAACCCCGGCACGCTGGAAGCCGATCGCTTCGGCGCCTTTCGCGCCGCTGGCATCACGCGGCTGTCATTGGGCATCCAGAGTTTCGACGCAGACAAGCTCGCCGCACTCGGGCGCATCCATGACGCCGCGCAGGCGCGGCGCGCGGCGGAGCTGGCGGCGCGCCATTTCGAGACCTACAACCTCGATCTCATGTACGCCCTGCCCGGCCAAAGCCTGGCGGATCTGCGCCGCGATCTGGACGCAGCGCTGGGCTACGCGCCGCCGCATCTGTCCTACTACCATCTGACGCTGGAGCCCAATACCCCTTTCGGCCGCACGCCGCCAGCACATCTCCCGGACGACGATGTGGCGGCGGACATGCAGGCGCTCATCGAGGCGCGCGCGGCGCAGGCCGGCTACGAGCACTACGAAACCTCGGCCTACGCGCGTGCGGGCCAGCGCTGCCGCCACAACCTCAATTACTGGCGCTTCGGCGACTACCTGGGCATAGGCGCGGGCGCCCACAGCAAGCTGAGCCTCCCCGGGGGCATCGTGCGCGAGGCGCGCGTGCGCCATCCGCGCCAGTATCTGGAGGCGCTGCCGGGCGCGGCCCCCGCGGGCCACATCGCCGAGCGCCGCCGCGTCGGCGCAGCCGAACTGCCTTTCGAATTCATGATGAATGCCCTGCGGCTGAGCGAGGGCGCCGAGATGGATTTGTACGCCGCGCGCACCGGGCTGCCGCCTTTCTCGCTGTCAGCGGCGCTGGCACGCGCCCGTGCGCAGGGGCTGATGCGGGATGACGACACGCGCCTGCAGGCCACGGCCTTGGGGGCGCGCTTTCTCAACGATCTTCTACAGTTGTTCCTGTGAGTCCGCGCAGGAGAACGGGTGCCCGGCCCCGGCCGACAAAAAGCCCCGCCGGGCGGAGCTTGGGTTTCATCCAGCCAAGCTGGCCGGCCGTCACAGCAGGCGGGTGAAGAACTCGTAGGCCAGAACCGAAAGGATGCTGAACCAGGCCCAGACGACGAGGCCGGTAACGAGGATGAGGGGGAGTTTCTGGGTGAGGAAAAACTTGTCCATGGCGCATCCTTATCAATCTTGAGAAATCTTATCCGAGCCGTCGTCCTTCTTCAATACGCGGCTATTCTGCGGCAGCAGGGGGTCGTCCTCGTCCATGAGGATACGCACCGCCGGGCCTTCCATATCATCGAACTGGCCGTTCTTTATCGCCCAGAACATGGCGACCAGCGCCTTGATGACGAACAGGCCGGAGAGGGAAAGCAGCAGCCAGAGTACCCCGCTCATGGCACTTGTATGGCCCAGGAACGGTGCAGCTGGGCCTGCCCCTTGCTTATGCGCATGTCGACGATCCAGCGGCCGGGGCTGTCGAAATCCAGGGTTCCTTCATAGGCATTGCCCTGCTCCTTGAACGCCACTGTACTGCCTGCGCCGCCTCCCGGTCTGCTCACCGTCATGACGGCATCCAGGCCGTGTACCCATAGGCTATCACTGTCCATGACCTTGATGTACACCGTGTTGGCGCCGCGGCGCGGCAAGGCCAACCCTTGCACCTGCGCCTGCCAGCCCAGCGCCTGCTCGCGGTTGCTTTCGCTCAGCTCGGAGGCCACCGGGCTGGCCGCATCCTGGCCGTGCTCGACCACCCCGGAAAAACCGGTGCGTATGGTCTTGTCGCCGGGATCGGGCAGGAAATAATGCACCCAGGCCGTAGGGATGCCCTGCGTGGCGACATAGAGAAAGCCGGCATTGAGCAGCACCAGGATGAAGACATAGACCACGAAGGCCTTGGGCGCCCAATGCATTTTTTTCGCGCCGCTCTTGGCCTGCTGCTTGGCCATCACCACCATGACGAAGCCCGCCACCGCGAAGGTGGCGATATGCAGGCTCAGCACGTCCAGCCCCGGCCAGTAGCGCACCGAGGCGACGGCGTAGGCGATCAGCGGGAAGCCTGCCGCGACGATGCCGCGCAAGACCGGCGGAATGCCCAGCCGGGCGCCGGCCACGAACAGCAGGATGACCGTGAACAGGCCGCCGAACAGGGTCAGGAAAATGTTCACTCGTTGTCGCCGTCCGCCTCGCCCGCCGCGCTGAAGAAGCGCGCCACTCCCGTCCATGCCTTGTCCGGCTCCGAGCGCGGCGTAACGACGAAATGGAACCGGGAAATCTCCGCGGCATGCTGGGGGCCCAGCCTCACCCAGGCATAGACCTCTACGCTGCGGCCGGTCTTGATGGGGACGTCGTGGAAGGCCAGTTGCAGCGCCCCGGCCGGCAGGCCCTTTGCGGAGATGGCATAGACCTCGTCGCGCCGCGAACTGTTGGTGATGCGTATGTGGTAGGCATCGCGCACGTCGCCGTTCGCCAGGGTGGTGTACAAAGGCTGGCGAACCTGGTTCACCACCACCGCCATGGGCTGGTGGGTGGCAATGTTGTAGACCAGGAAACCGACCATGAGCGCAAGCGCGATGCCATAGCCGATGACCCGGAAGTTGCGCAGCTCGATGTGCGGCTTGGCCGGCACCGGCCGGGCCAGATTCTCCTCCGAATCGTAGCGGATCAGCCCGCGCGGGAAGCCCGCCGAATCCATGATCTGGTTGCAGGCGTCTATGCACAGGCCGCAGGAGATGCAGCGATACTGCAGGCCGTCGCGGATGTCGATGCCGGCCGGGCAGACCTGCACGCAATAGCCGCAATCGACGCAATCGCCGTGCCCTTGGGCATGCCGTTCTTCAAGCGTCTTGAGCCCCTGCCTGGGCGCCAGGCGGCCCTTCTCGCCCTCGCCGCGCCGCGCGTCATAATGCACCGCGAGCGTCTGCGGCGCGTACATCACGCTCTGGAAGCGTCCGTAGGGGCACACGAAGGCACAGATCTGCTCGCGCATGAAACCCGCGGCCAGATAGGTCGTGAACGTGAGGATACCCGTGGTCGTGTAGGCCGCGGCAGGCGCCGCGCCGACAAAGAATTCGCGCAGCAATTGGCCGGCAGGGGCGTAATAGGCAACGAAGGTGAACGCCGTCCAGAAGGAAACCAGCAGCCAGGCGAAGTGGGTGGCTCCCAGCTTGAGCGCCTTTTCCGCATTCCAGGGCTGCTTGTGCAGGCGGATGCGGGCGGGGCGCTCGCCCTGGATCTTGCCCTCGATCCAGATGAAAAAATCGGTCCACAGGGTCTGGAAGCAGTAATAGCCGCAGAACGCGCGCCCTACCAACCCAGTGACGAAGAACAGGAAGATGGCGGCGATGAACAGCAGCATGGCCAGCCACAGCACGTCCTGCGGGTACATGACCAGATCGAAGACATAGAAGCGCCGGCCGGGAATGTCGAAAAGAATGGGCTGCGACGGCCCGCTCTGGCGCGTCCAGGGCAGCCAGGGCAGCAGAAAATAAACCGCGTAGGCCAGCACCAGCATGCTCCATTTGAAGCGCCTGAACTTGCCTTTCACCGAGCGGGTGAAGATCAGCATGCGCTTTTGCGGCGCCGCCACCGCTTCCCCGTTCATACCTGCCTGCACGATTTACTCCAAGACAAGGGCCCCCGTTGCGCGGGGGCCCCATGCAACAACGAGCGCAATGCTACTGACCGCCGCCCAGATTATGGACGTAGAAAGTCAGCACCTTGATATCCACCGGCGAGAGCCGGTCGCCCCACGCCGGCATGACACCCTTGTTCACGCCATTGTAGATGACCTTGCGGATGGCCTCGATCTTGCCTTGTGCGGTGTGGTGTGCAGGAACGTCGGCCCACAGCCAAATTTGGTCGGTCAGATTGGGCGCGCCGATCACATGGCGGCCGGTGGCCTGCTCGCCATGGCAGTAGAAGCACCCTGCGGTATCGGAATGAAACAGCTGCCTGCCCGCGGCCACCTTGGCCGGATCCGCGTGAATGCCCGAGAGGCTCGCGACATAGTTGGCCAGATCGTCGATCTGCGCCGGCTCCAGCACCTCGCCGAAAGTGGGCATATAGCCATGGCGGCCGTCGGTGATGGTGTAATTGATCTGTGCGTAGCGGCCGCCATAGAGCCAATCGTCATCGGTTAGGTTGGGGTAGTGGCCGACCAGCCCCTGCGCTCCGGTCTGGTGACAGGAGGCGCAGTTGTTCTCGAACAGGGAGTGGCCCGTGGCCATGACGAAGTTTTCCAGCTCGGGATCCTTGGCGATCTGTTCGTAGGGGGTGGCCAAGACCTTGTCGAAGAAGGGCTTCTGGAAGGCCGCCGCCTTGTTCATGTCCTCCATCAGGAGCGCGCGCGTGTTCCAGTGGCTGGTGACCTTCTGGCCGGCCTTGTCCACGTAAGTGATGGTATCGAAGCCCCTGGTATAGGTGTTGCCGATAGGCCAGGCGGGGTAGATGAGCCAATAGCCGATGGAAAAGACAATGGTCGCGAAAAACGTGTACACCCACCAGGTCGGCAAGGGGTTGTTGAACTCCTGCAGATCGCCATCCCACACGTGTCCCGTGGTCTGCACCGCCTGTTGGCCCTGTTGGCTAGGATTTTGGCTCATCTAAGACGCTTCCTATCGCTTGTCATCGTCGTCAGAAAAAATCATGTTCTTGTGCGATTCGATGCGCTTGCCGCGCGCGCTGCTGCCATAGACGTAATAGCTGATGCCCACGAACAGCACCACCAGTATGACCAGCACCAGCGGCTGGGTATGCTCGAACTTGGTGAACCACATGAACCATTCCATGGCGCTTCCCCGCTCCGCTCAGCGATCCTTCACGAGCTGGTTCTCGTTCACCTTGCTCCAGTCGACCTGGTTGCCCAGGCTCTGCAGATAGGCGATGACGGCATCCATCTCCGTGATGGGGCCGTTCTTGCGTCCGTCATAATCGTTGGCGTTGGCCTGCTCGATGATGTTCTGCTGGGCATTGGGGATGTAGTACTGCTTGGCCAGTTCAGGGCCGAACTTCTTCACATCGGCCTCGTATTCCTGCTTGGTCAGCGCATAGGGCACGCCGACGTCGCGCAAGGCCTTCATGCGCGCCTCGATGTCGGACATGTTCAGCGGCGTGGTCGCCAGCCAGGGGAAGCCCGGCATGATGGACTGGGACACCACCGAGCGCGGATCGATCAGGTGCTGCACATGCCAGGCGTTGGAATATTTGCCGCCGATGCGCGCCAGGTCGGGACCGGTGCGCTCCGAACCCCACAGAAAAGGATGGTCGTACTGCGACTCCGCGGCCAACGAATAGTGGCCGTAGCGCAGCTCCTCGTCGCGGAAGGGGCGGATCATCTGCGAGTGGCAGTAGAAGCAGCCGTTATCCTGGTAGATGTCGCGGCCGCGCAATTCCAGCGGGGTATAGGGGCGCGGGCCGGCCACGTTCTCCACCGTGCCCTTGATGAAGAACAGAGGAATGATTTCCACCATGCCCGCCACGCTGATGGCCAGCATGGTGATCACCACCATGAGGCCGATGTTGGTTTCGATCCACTCGTGCTTGAAGCCCAGTTTCATCTTTTCTTACCCACTCGGAATCAAACGTTGGCCCCGGCGAGGCCGCCCGCGGCCAGGGCCTGCCTCTCCTCGCGCTTGCCCTGCAGTATGGTCATGGTGACATTGAAGACCATCACCAGCACGCCGCTGAGGAAGAACACCCCGCCGATCATGCGCATCACATAGAAGGGATGGATGGCCGCCACGGACTCGATGAAGGAATACTGCAGGTTGCCGAACTGGTCATAAGCGCGCCACATGAGGCCCTGGGTGATGCCGGAAATCCACATGGCGACGATGTAGAGCAAGATGCCTATGGTGGCCAGCCAGAAATGGATGGCGGCCAGACGCACGCTGTACAAGCGCGTATTCCAGAGCTTGGGAATGAGGTGATAGAGCGAACCGAAAGTGATCATCGCCACCCAGCCCAGCGCGCCGGAATGCACGTGCCCCACCGTCCAATTGGTGTAGTGCGACAGCGCGTTCACTTCCTTGAGCGCCATCATCGGGCCTTCGAAGGTGGACATGCCGTAGAAGGACAGCGCCACGATCATGAAGCGCATCACCGGGTCGGTGCGCAGCTTGTCCCAGGCGCCCGACAGGGTCATGATGCCGTTGATCATGCCGCCCCAGGAAGGCATGAGCAGCAGGATGGAGAAGGTCGCGGCCAGCGTCGAGGTCCAGTCGGGCAGCGCCGTCCAGTGCAGATGGTGCGCGCCCACCCACATGTACATGAAGCTCAGCGCCCAGAAGTGGACGATGGACAGACGGTAGGAATAAATCGGCCGGCCGGCCTGCTTGGGCACGAAGTAATACATCATGCCGAGGAAGGCCGCGGTGAGATAGAAGCCCACCATGTTGTGGCCGTACCACCATTGGGTCATGGCATCCTGCACCCCGGAGAACAGGGAGTAGGACTTCATCGAGAACATGCTCACCGGGATGGCCAAGTGATTGAAGACATGCAGGATGGCCACTGCCAGAATGAAGGCGAGGTAAAACCAGTTGGCCACATAGATGTGCGGCTGCTTGCGGCGCATGATGGTGCCGATGAAGAGATTCATGTACACCACCCACACCACCAGGATCAGGAGCGCGAGGGGCCACTCCATCTCCGCGTATTCGCGCGAGGTCGTATGCCCCATCATGTAAGAGGCGTCCGCCAGGACGACGCAGGCCTGCCAGCCCCAGAAGGTGAAACTCGCGGCAAAGTCGGAAATCAAGCGCGCCTGACAGGTGCGCTGGACGATGTAATAGGAGGTGGCGAAGAGCGCGCTGCCGCCGAAGCCGAGGATGACCGAGGTGGTGTGCACCGGCCGGAAGCGGCCGAACTCGATGTAGGGGATGTCGAAATTAAGGAAGGGCCAAGCCAGCTCGGAAGCGATATAGACGCCTACCGACATCCCCACCACCGCCCACACCAGGGTCATGATGGTGAATTTCTTAACGATATCGAAATTATATTCTTCGACGCCAGCGGCGGCGCGATCTGCGCCAAGAGCGTACGGGCTGGCTGCTGCAACTGAGGACATGGCGACTCCCTGGCTAGCGCCCGACCCTCCCGGCCGGACGCGACGATGACGCAGTCATGAAATTTTATCGGCCGCCCCCCGATAAATCAATACGCGTCCCGCGAGCGAGGCGAATAATTAATGATTAAATATTAATTATTATTGGCGGGCAGGAGTCACGCCACGGCGTCGAGTTCCGGAAACAGTCTGAGGGGCACGTCGGCCAAGCGGTATTTGCCGGATTTCACAGCCTCGGACAATTTATCCAGCGTGGTTTCGTTGAGCAGTTCGATGATGCGCTCCTTCACCGGCACCCAGCGAAAATGCAGCGGGCAGGCAGTTTCTTTGGAGCATTGCTTGAGGCCCAGCAGGCAGTTTTTGGTGAATGTCGGCCCCTCCGTCAATACCAGGATATCCATGAGGCTGGTGCGCAGCCCCTCGGGACGCAGGCAGAACCCCCCCAGCCGACCGCGAAAGGATTCCAGCAGATTGCCCTTGGCGAGGGACTGCAGTATCTTGGCCAGATACGGCGCGGGCACGTTGAGGCGAGCGGCCACGTCCTTGTTCAGAATCGGCTGCCCGGGTTCCTGGGTGGCCATATAAATCATGGCCTGAACGGCATATTGGCTGGTGCGTGAAAGGATCATGCGCTGATCCGCCTGGAAGCATAAATTGGATTCATTCTATACCTTTTTATCCTATTTTTTCAAGCTCGGAAGACCGCATCCAGCGCAGACCAATCCATCGCCCAATTCTGCGCCGTGTCAGCGTATGGCAAACACCCGAGGCACGGCGCGGCAAGCTGCCCTTGCAGCCACGCCAGATTGGCGCGGCGCTCCTCCATGGCGGGATCGATGCTGTTGGCTACCCAGCCGACCAGCGCCAGCCCGCGCGCCGCGATCGCCTGCGCCGTCAGCAGCGCATGATTCAGGCAGCCCAGGCGCATTCCCACCACCAAAATCACAGGAATCTCAAGCTCCTGCGCAATACTGGCCATATCCGCGCGGCCGCTCAACGGCACCAGAAGTCCGCCCGCGCCTTCCACCACGACGCGCTCGGCGCGTTCGGCCAGCCGGTGGTAAGCGTCGCGGATCACCGTCATGTCGATGCTTACCCCCGCTCGCATCGCGGCAATGTGCGGAGCAACGGGCGGCGCGAAACAATAAGGATTGATCCAATCCCAGGGCGCCTCGACATTGGCCGCGGCGACCAGCGCCTCCGCATCCTCGCTTCGCAATACGCCACCGCGCAGCACGGCGCCCGCAGCCACCGGTTTCATGCCCGCCACACGCAGCCCGCGCCTCACCCAGGCGCGCAGCAGTGCCGTGGCCACGCGCGTCTTGCCCACCCCGGTGTCGGTGCCGACGATGAACACGCCCTGCGTCATGCGTGTCTCCGCCGGCGCGTTTCGATCTGCCACTGGATCACCGCACGGCCGTCCGCCAGCTCACGCACCGGGCCGGCCCAGGCATGGCCGTAGATCACCTCGTAGCTCGCCGGCAGCCGGCCGGCCTGGCGATAGGCTTCGTAACGCTCCTCCAGCAGACTCCAGCGCGCCCGACCCATGAGGCCCGGTGCGCGCCCTCGCAGGGCGTTGTGTCCCCCCACGCCGCGGATATCTTCAAGCAGCGCGCGCAGATCGGCATAAGTGAGCACCAGCATCTCCATTTCCACGACCGGCGTCTCGAAACCGGCGTGCACCAGCATGTCGCCCAGGTCATGCATGTCGACGAAAGGGCTGACGTGGGGCAGACCGTCGATGCCGGCAAACGCGGCGCGCAGCTCCTTGAGCGTGTCCGGGCCGAAAGTGGAGAAAAGCGCCAGCCCGCCGGGCCGCAGGGCACGATGCCAGTCGCGGAACGCAGCCGCGGGGGAATCGCACCACTGCAACACCAAATTGGAATGGACGAAATCGAGGCTGCCGGCGGCGACCGGCAGGCGCTGCGCATCGCCGCAGACGTAACTGATCTGCCCCGCCGCAGCGGACCACAGGCGGCGCCAGGGCGCCGGCCGGGGATCGGCCCTTTGGCTTTGCGCCAGCATGGCGGGAACGACGTCCAGGCCGATGAGCCGCGCCCCGGGGTAGCGGGCTCTGAGCAGCCTGAGGCCATGGCCCGTGCCGCAGCCCGCGTCGAGCACGCATTGCGGCGCGACCTTGAGGTAGTCCAGGCGCTCCAGAAGTCTTGCGCCCACCTCGCGCTGCAGCACCGCATGCGCGTCGTAACCGGGCGCGGCGCGCTCGAAGGCGCGGCGCATCGCCGAGCGGTCCAGCCAGTTCACGCCGCCTCCGCCAAAAAGGCGCGCAGCGCGGCCAGCGTTTGCGCCGTATGGGAAAGGAAGGGCGCATGCGCCGCCTGCTCGATTTCCTCCAGACGCGCTTGCGGCAGATGTGCAGCCAGCCAGCGCGCCGCCGTCACGGGCGTCAGCCGGTCCGCCGCGCCATGCAATACGAGGGCCGGCTGTGTGATCTGCGGCACCAGCGAACGCAGGTCGGTGTCACGCAGGCGCGCCAGGCCTTCCGCCAGGGCCTCGGCGCGCGCGGCAGGACGCGCCGTGAGTTCGGCGCGCAAGCGCGTGAGCGCCGGGCGCATGTCGGCCGCGCCGCGTACCTGCAAGGCGAGAAAGCGCTGCAACGTGGCGACGGGATCGCGCAACAAATCGGCGCCGAATTGCTCCAGCACGGCATCTTCCACTCCGTCCGCCCAATCCGGCGCATTGACGAAACGCGGCGTGCTGGAGAGCAAAATCAGCGTGCCCACGCGCGGCCCAAGCTCATGCGCCAGGCGCAAGGCGACCTGCCCGCCCAGCGACCATCCCAGCAGCACGCAGTTTTCCGGCAGCAGGGCGCTCAGCAGTTCTTCCGCCTGCGCCAGATGCTCGACGTGGCTCAAGCCATGGCCGGGCAGGTCGACGCGCCAGATCTCGGCCTCTTCGGCCAGCGCATCAGCGATATCACGGAACAGCCCGCCATGCATGGCCCAGCCGTGCAGCATCACCAGCGGGCGTCCGCTGCCCTGGCGCGTGACGTGCAGCTCAGGCGAGCTCATTGAGCGCCTCGCACAAGGCCAGCACGTCGGCCTCTTCATGGGCCGCGGACAGCGAGATGCGCAGGCGCGCCGTGCCCGATGGCACGGTGGGCGGTCGTATGGCAGGCACCCAGATGCCTCTGCACGCTAGCTGCTCCGCGACTTCGACGGCCGCCGCGGCATCGCCCAGCACGACGGGCTGAATGGGCGTCGAACTCTCCAGAAGCTTGCCGCGGCGCGGCCGCACCGTACTGCGCAACAAGTCTATCCTACGCATGAGCGCGGCACGCCGCTGCGGCTCTGTCGCCATCACGTCGAGCGCGGCCAGCAGCGCGGCCGCCAGCAGCGGCGGCGGCGCCGTGGTGTAGACATAGCTATGGGCCTGCTGCAGCAGGGTTTCGATCACTTCTTCCGTGCCGGCGACGAAGGCCCCCGCCACCCCGGCCGCCTTGCCCAGGGTGGCCATGTAGATGATGCGCGGCGAAGCCAGGCCGAAATGCGCAAGCGTGCCGCGGCCTTCGCCCAATACGCCAAAACCATGAGCGTCGTCCACGTACAGCCAGGCATCGTAGCGTTCGCACAGCGCCAGCAGGTCGGGCAGCGGCGCGATGTCGCCGTCCATGCTGAACACCGCGTCGGTGGCGACGATCTTGCACGCTGCCCGGCTGTCGGCAAGCAGTCGCTCAAGCTGCGCCACATCGCCGTGGGCATAGCGCCTGAGCCGCGCGCGTGCGAGCCGCGCGCCGTCGTTCAGGGAGGCGTGGTTGAGGCGATCGGCGAAAATTTCTCCGTGGCGCTGCGCCAGGACCGAAAGCGCCGCGGCATTGGCCATGTAGCCGGCGGAAAAAGTGAGCGCGCGCGGCAGGCCGGCCCACCGCGCCAGCCGTTGTTCCAGCGCGTCATGCAATACATGATGGCCGCTGATGAGATGCGAAGCCCCGGCGCCGACCCCATAAAGCAGCGCGGCCTCGCTCGCCGCCCGCGCCACTTGGGGGTGGCCGGCCAGGCCCAGGTAATCGTTGCTGGCGAAAGCGAGCAGCAGCCGGCCGTCTATCAGGGGACGCGGCCCGCATGGGCCGTCCACCGCGCGCCGTTTGCGCTCCAGGCCGGCCTCGCGGCGCGCGGCCAGATCGCGCCGCAAACGGCGCAGCGCGTGCCAATCTCCACTCAAGGAGCGACTGCCTGCGCGGGCGTGATGCCCAGCCGTTCGAACAGGGCGCGATCGCGGTCAGCCTCGGGGTTGCCCGTGGTGAGCAGCCTGTCGCCGTAAAAGATGGAATTTGCGCCGGCCAGGAAACAGAGCGCCTGAAGTTCATCGCTCATGGCCTCACGGCCCGCCGACAGGCGCACATGGCTTTTGGGCAAGCAGATGCGCGCCACGGCGACGGTACGCACGAATTCCAGCGGATCCAGCGCCTGCACGTCTGCCAAGGGCGTGCCCTCGACCCGCACCAGCAGGTTGATGGGCACCGACTCGGGCTGCGGCTCCAGCGCCGCCAGTTGGGCGATCAGGCCGACGCGCTGGCTGCGCGCTTCGCCCATGCCGACGATGCCGCCGCAGCACACGTTCAGGCCCGCGCTGCGTACGCGGCCCAAGGTGTCCAGGCGGTCCTGGTAATCGCGCGTGGTGATGACCTCGCCATAAAACTCCGGCGCGCTGTCCAGGTTGTGGTTGTAGTAATCCAGCCCCGCGTCCTTGAGCTGCTCGGCCTGGCCGTCCCGCAGCAGCCCCAGCGTCGCGCAGGTTTCCAGCCCCAAGGCCTTGACCTCGCGCACCATGGCCAGCACCGGCTCCAGGTCTTTCTGCTTGGGGCCGCGCCAAGCCGCTCCCATGCAGAAGCGCGTGGCTCCCGCCGCGCGCGCCCGACGCGCCGCCTCCAATACGGAGGGCAGATCCATGATGGGCTCGTCCGCCATGGCCGTGCCATGGCGGCGCGACTGCGGGCAGTAGCCGCAATCCTCGGGACAGCCGCCGGTTTTGATCGACAACAGGGTGGACAACTGCACCCGGTTGGGATCGAAGTGCGCGCGATGGACCATCTGCGCCTGATAGAGCAGATCGGCGAAAGGCAGCTCGAAAAGCGCCGCCACGGCAGCGGCGGAGCGCGGGGATTCATGCATGTTCGGACTCCTCGATGATCACGTCTTGCCACGCTTCCCGTCCCGCGCGCCAGATGTCCCACAGCGCCCAGGGAACCACGGCCAGGATGAGGATCGTCCAGATCAGCGCGATGGACATGACGTTGCCGCCATGGCTCAGGTCGCCGGTCACGAAAAGGTCTTTGCCCATTTCGTACAGCGCCGGGCCGATCACCACCAGAGCGCCCACGGCGCCGTAGAATCGGTAGCCCGCCCAGCGGTTGTAATGCACCGTGCGCGGATTGGGGTGGTGCGCCACCGAGGCATAGACGAATATGGAGGCGCCGATCCAGAGCATGAGCAGAAAGGGGATCAGGATGGACACCACCGTGCCGATATTGAAAACGCGCGCCGCAAACTTGGCGGAATCCGCGCTGATGACGCGCTGCGAGGGCATATGCAGGAGACGGAAGAAAAGCGACATTATCCCCGCCGCTTTCGCCCTCTGTAAATATGCCTCGTCAGTAAAATCTGTGGGCGAGTTGTGGCTCGGGAAGTTTGCCAAGTGCATGATACAAGGCGAGTTCTGTGACGCGGAAGGTTCGGAAGCCGTAGGATTTTCTCATGGTGACTTTGACCT
>JAJZRU010000045.1 GCA_021802555.1 Pseudomonadota bacterium | reverse complement strand
GCGCCATCAAGCGAAGGCCAAAGCCTCAAGCACTGCTACGCCAACTACGTCAAATCGCCCGGCAAACCCTTATGGCGAGCCGGGTCGAGGCTTAAGTTAGTGCCATTGGGGTCTGACCCCGTTCCCCATTATGTTGACCGGCGACAATAACCGTGTGGCTGTGGCAGTCGCGCAAGCGCTGGGCATCGACGAGGTACGCGCGGGGCTCAAGCCGCATGAAAAAGTGGCAGCCGTACGCGAACTGGAGCGCAAGTACGGCCACGTGTTGGTGGTGGGCGACGGCGTCAACGACGCCCCGGCGCTGGCCGCCGCCACTTGCGGCGTGGCGATGGGCGTGGCGGGCAGCGATGCCGCCATCGAAGCGGCCGATGTGGCGCTGATGGCCGATGATCTGGCCAAGGTAGGGGAGGCGTTGCGCCTAGGCCGCAAAGCGCGGCGCGTGAGCGCGCAGAACATCGTGTTTTCCGTGGCGGTGCTGGCCGTGATGATTCCGCTCGCGCTGGCCGGGCTATTGAGCATCGCCTTCACCGTGCTGGTGCACGAGGCGAGCGAACTGCTGGCGGTGGCGAACGGTTTGCGGGTGGCAAGGCGCAATTACTCGGCAGTCGCCGACATAGGCGACAGAACGGACCCGGAAAAATGAACGGACGAGAAGTTCATGTGAAGTTCACCAGGCCAAAAACTGCGTGCCCCATGCAGCGAATGGCAGAGCTGCCGCCATCGATATTCCCAACGCCGCCACGGCGCGGTTACGTTTCGCCAGCAGCCAGGCGAGGCTCGCGCTCCACAGCGTGGCGAGCGCCAGCAAGCCTATGCGTACGCCATGTGCCCAAGGCAGCACGATCCCCTCTCCAGCCAACTGTGAGGTGGTGAGCAGACTCAGGCCCACGAATACGCTGCTCCCGGCGAAGGGGATGAGCGTAAGGGCAAGCCGCTGCCAGGGTAATCCCGTCAACATAGCGGCCAGCCTGAGCCAGCCCCACATCCAGCCGCCGACGACGAGCGTTTCCGTGGCGATGTAGGCGAGCAGCATGCCGCCGTCCAGCCAGGTGAAGACGTCGTTCGCCTCCGGGTAATAAGTGAGCAGCCACCAGTGCCCCGCCTCGTTGAGCGGCCACCAGAGCTCGCGATCCACCAGCCACCCTGCCGTAGCCTGCTTTGCGGCCACGAACCAGGGAGAAGCGCTCCACTGGAAGGCGCCGAGCGCCACCCCGAGCATGCCAAAGACCAGCAGGCGGGCGGGCCAGCGATCCGTTTCCCTGGCGTGGCTTCCCGCGCCGACGATTTCGGTATTGGGCGAGCGCAGCGCGAGTTGCACCGCATCCCGCTCTCCGGCGCAACGGCCGCACATATGGCAGGCCGAGGCGCTTTCCATGCGCCGGATGTTGATCAACGGTGCGCAGTTGACGACATGCTGGCGGCTGGTGCGATGGCCGGCGGGTGCCGCGCCCCACGCGGATTGATCGACCTTGAAGTGGACGGGCGCGATCTTCGCCAGCAGGCCGAATACGCCGGAAACGGGGCAAAGGTGTCGGCACCAGACCCGTTTCTCCCGGCCCCAAATGAGGCCGACGGCAATGGCCGCGAGGGTCGAGCCGCCCAAAATAAGCAGGGCGGGTTTCGGATATTCGTACACGCTGGTCATCTGCCCGAATACGGTGGTCATGACGAAGGCCACGAACGGCCACCCGCCCCACTTCATCCAGCGCGGGATGCCGCGCCCCAAGCCGTAGCGGGAAACCCATTCGCTGAGCGCGCCCTCCGGGCACAGCACCCCGCACCAGACGCGGCCGAGCGCCATGATCGACAAAATGACGAAGGGCCACCAGACACCCCAGAACATGAACTGGGCGAAGCGGGTGAGGTTGTTCCAGATGTGGGTCTGATCCGGCGGCAGGGGCAGAAAAGCCGGTACGGCCACCAGCGCGAGATAAGCCAGCACCACCAGCCATTGCGCCGCGATGATGGCGTTCCGGTAACGCCGCATGGCCAGGCCAAGACGGGCGAGGCGGCCTGCGCCGGGGCCGATGTCCGCGATTTGCTCTGCCACTGCGTTCATGCTTTTCGCGCTCTTGGCTTGAGCTTGAGCAGCACCCCAAGCGCAAGCGCCCAATAGACTGCCAGTAGCGCATAGGCCATACCCGATGGCGCTGCGCGGTAACCGGTGAAGGCCGCCGCGAGCCCGCCTGCCTGCGTGCCGTCATCCAGCAGTAAAGCCGTGTTCCACAATGGATCGGCCAAGGGTGGCAGCGCCTCTAGGCCGACGAGTTTTTCCGTGCCGTCCACCAGCAGCGCCCCGCCCAGCAGCAGGAGCAGCACTTCCGTGACGCGGAAAAAGGCGCGCCACGAAACAAACCGGCTGCCGCGGGAAAGCAGCCAGTAGGCGGCGAGGGCAAGCAGGAAACCCATCGCGCCACCCAGGGCGATGTCGGCATTCGCGCTGCCCTTGACCGCGCCATAGAGGAACACCACCGTCTCTGCGCCCTCGCGCCCCACCGCCACCGCCGCCAGGACGGCGATGCCCAGCCAGTTGGCCCGATCGGCGGCGCTGGCCATCCCGGCTTCCAGTTCCGTTTTCAACCCGGCGCCGTGGCGGCGCATCCACCAGACCATCTGGAAGATCAAGCCACAGGCCGCCAGCGGCATGATTCCCTGAAACCATTCCAGCGCACTCGCCGACACCCATGACTGGATATCCATGATCGTCACGGCCAGGAACACGGCCAGCCCCAGGCCCGCCGCGATGCCGCCCCACAGCCAGGGAAATCCGGCGCGTGCTTCGGGGCGGGCGCTGAGCCAGCCGTGCAGAATGCCGATCACAAGCATCGCTTCGATGGTTTCCCGCCAGACGATGAAAAGTGCATTACCCATGTGCCACTCCCTTATTTCACGACGATGCGAGTGCGCCCGGTGTTTGGATGGAATTCGTCGAAGAACTCATACTCGCCGGGCTTGAGCGGGGCGATCACCACGAAGGACTCCGCGCCCGGCGCCAGCACTTTTTCCTTTCTCAGTTGCAGGCTTTCGAACTCGATTGCGTCACGCCCCTGATTGCGCACCACGATCTTGAAACGCACCCCGGCAGGCACGTTCAGCATGTCGGGGATGAACCGTCCTTCCTTGGCCACCACGGTATGGGTGAGCAAATCGGCGGCGCCGGCTTTCGCAGGCGCGAGCAGAAAGCCTGCCATGAGGGCGCTGACAGCAAAGCCGCCAGCCATATGGCGGCATAACCGCCGGGACAGAACATTGCGAACCCGTTGGGTGGTTTTCGTTCCGTTCATGGCGGTTCCTCGTCAGAAAGCCAAATTGGCCCGCACGCCGAGAATCATCACCGGCCGTGCGTCCGGATTGCCCGCCGGATTGCGGATGTATTGGAAATCGGGTGTCAGTTCGAAGCGTTCATGCACGCGGAAACGGTAATAGGCCTCCATGACCTGTTCCCAGCCCGTGGCGGCAAAGCCGTAGTCGGGTATACCGTCACCGTCCGCATCGAGGGTTGCGGACTGCGCGCGGAAATCCTTGCTGGCGCGATTGCCTCCGATGGCAAGCCCGATGGCGTCGGCTCCCCGGTTCCAGTAGCTGCCGTTGAATTCGGCGCCGAAACTGGCGGTAAGGTCGAAGGGCAAGCGCTCGCCGCTGCCCGTGCCCAAGCGCCCGAATAGCGTCACGCCATCGCCGAGGCGCTGGTCGAAATTAAATCCGATGCCGCCATGGGAAGCGGTTTCATCCTTGACGAAGGTCGGCGCCTGGCCGTTGCGCCAGAAGTAAACCCGGTAGTTGCCCTGGAGACCGGCGAAGAAGCGCTGGCTGGTTTCCGCTTGCAGGATGACGAACGGCGACTTGAAGGAGTCGCTGAAATTGGCGCTGCGCCCCGCGCCGAATACCCCGAGGGAAAGGCGGTAGGTCTCGGGTTTTGCGCCCCAGTTGAAGTAGGAGAAGCGCATACCGGGCGAGAAGCCGAAACCGTCGGCGCCGATGTTGGCCGCCAGCGGGTTGTCCAGCAATGCGTTATGCACGAACATGCTCGCCAAGAATTGGCGGGTCTCGTCGTTGGCGGCCGCATTCTGGTCGAAGAAGGCGAAGGGATCCATCTTGCCGAAATTGACGGTGAGGGTTTCCCGCGAATGGGGCTTGAAGCCGCCATACGGCAGCGGGATGTCCGCCTGGTACCAGGCTTGCGCCAGCATCATCGCGCTGGATTCCGGCTCTACCACCGAACCGAGTTGGAACGAGGTGGCGTTGGGTCCAACGAAGGAGATGAACTTGTCGCTCAGTCCTTTACCTTGACCTACGCGGAAATGACCGAGCACCTTGCTTTCGATATCGCCGGTCTTGATGGTCGGCGTGGTCACCGTGATGTCAGCGCGGTAATTGAGCTGGGCGCCGCTGTTATCGATGCCGCTAGCGCGCTGGGCGACGGTGGTGAAGTTCGCCCCGGCGGAAAATCCTTCGATGGAGTCGATGACCTTGGCCTGCTTCTGGATATCCAGCGCCTGGTATTCCACCGCCTTCAGGCGTGAGGCCAGTTCCGGTTCCTTCTCGCTCACTTCCTCGGTGGACAGGGCGGAATCGAGGCGTGTGTTGCGCTCTTCCAGCGCCTTCAAACGCTCATCGACCTGCCTGCTTGCGCCCGTTCCGCGGGGCTGCAAAGCCTTTTCGAGCTCGGCGTTGCGCTGCTCGAGTTTTTCCACCCGCCCCATCAGGCGCTGAATCAGGCGGCTGGTTTCTGCATCCGCCGCCGCCAGGGCAGGAAAGGCGGCGGCGATGGCCGCTGCTAGCAGGCCGCTGCGTGCCGCATTGGATTTCCGCATCTTAATAACCCCCCTTCTTCCCGATGCCGACGTAGGTGAACTCATATTCCACCTCGAACGGCCTGAACCAGGGCCGCACGCCCGTCAGGCGGTCGGTGTGACGGCCGAAGTGGGTGTGGGGATCGGCAGACGGCGGCGAAATGGTGTATTTGACGCGGTATTTCCCCGGCCCATCGAGCTTGACGTTGTCGCCATAATGCGGGCCGTCGTTGGCGACCATCGGCATGAAGTCGCCGCTGATCTTGTCGGTGCCGCCGATTCTGGTGATCTCATACTTGATGCCCAGATAGGGTATCCAGGCGCCTTCGTCAAACCCGTTTGGATTGCTGGCCAGGGCATGGATGTCGGCCTCCAGATGCACATCGGAATCCTTGGCCGGACGCATCATGCCGTCGGGTTCCATTTCCACCGGTTGCAGATAGACGGCGGCGATCTCCATGCCGTTGCGTTGTTGCGGCGCGCCAATCGGGTATTCCACGGCCAAGGCCGGTGTGGCAAGGCTTGCCGTCAACGCGGCGACCGCGACGGGGGTGATGAGACTACGAAAATACATAGACTTCTCCTTTCTGAGGCTTCAGTGACCATTGGCTGGCTACTGGGGCGGAGAAGCCCGGTTGCTGGCTGATAGATTGGGTTATTTCGTCAGAATCAACTTGCCGTTACGCGTGATTCGCAGCACGTAGCGGTCGCCGTCATGCTCAATCAGCAAAACGCGGGCGCCGCGGAACAGCATCTCCGAAGAGAGTGCATCGGGCAGCTTGACCGCTCGGCTTTGGCCGGGCTTTGATGTGATTTGGTCAGGGCGGGGATTCTGCATGGCTATATGCTAACAAGAATTATTCTCATCCGCAATGGTATCCAATGCGAAGGATTGCTGTTCGACGGCGAAGGCATCCTAGCAGTGATTCTGTAGAGGCAACGCGCCCGGAGGCAAGGAAAAGGCAACATCTGCACCCGCGCGACGCCAAGTGGTCTTTAGCTTCCCGGCACTTGCGGGGGCCGGATTTCCCCTGCACCCTTGTTCGACAAGATTTATCGAGCACGGCGCAGGAACATGAAAAGGCACTTAACAAGAACGAACGAGAACAGGATGAAATCCACAATCGTGGCATTGTGCTTTGGCCTATCCGGCCGACTAGCCGTCGGATCGAGCGGGCATGCCAGGCTGCCGGCGCTTGCAGCAGGGTACTGCCGCCGATTCGCCGCTCCGGGCTGCCGAATTTAGGATGATTGACGCGCATCCGCTCCTGGCCTGGCTCGCCCACCACCCCGCCTGGGCGGCGTCGGCGGTTTTCTTCGTCGCCCTGGCCGAATCGCTGGCCGTGGTCGGCCTGGCCGTGCCGGGCGCGGCGCTGATGATCGCGGCCGGGGCGCTGGTGGCCCTGGGCGCGCTCGCCTTCTGGCCGACCCTGCTGCTGGCGGTGGCGGGGGCGATCGTCGGCGACGGCATCAGCTTCTGGCTCGGCCGCCGTTATCGCGACCGTCTGCGCGGCGCTTGGCTGTTTCGCCGCCGTCCCCGCTGGCTGAGTCGCGGCGAGGAGTTTTTTCAGCGCCATGGGAGCAAGAGTATTTTCTTCGGCCGCTTCGTCGGCCCGCTGCGCCCGATCATTCCCGTGGTGGCCGGCATGCTGGGGATGCGGCCCGCCGCCTTCACCGCGGTGAACGTCCTGTCGACCCTGGCCTGGGCGCCGGCCTACCTGTTGCCGGGCATGGCCCTGGGCGCCTCGCTGGCCGTGGCGGGCGAGGTCGCGGCGCGGCTGGCCGTGCTGCTGGTGCTGCTCGCGCTGATGGGCTGGCTCGGCTGGTGGAGCGTGCGCTGGCTGTTCCAGGTGCTGCCCTCGCAGGCGGCCCGGCTGGCGCAAAGTATGGCGCAAGGCCTGGTGCGCCATCCCGGATGGAACCGGCTCATCGGCGGCGTGCTGGACCCGGCCCGGCCGGAGTCGAAATCGCTGCTGGCATTGGGAGCCCTGCTCATGGGCTCCGCCTGGCTGTCCCTGGGCGTGCTGGAGGATGTCGTCACCGGCGATCCCCTGGTGCGCGCGGACCACGGCCTGTACCGGATCATGCAGGGCCTGCGCACGCCCTGGGGCGACCGGCTCATGGTGGGGGTGACGGAACTGGGCGATGGCGTGGTCATCGCGCTGATCGCGGCCACGGTGCTGGCCTGGCTGTCGTGGCGGCGGAGCTGGCGCGCGGCCGCCTACTGGGTGGCGGCGGTGGGCTTCGGCCAGATCGCCGCCACGGGACTCAAGCTGGTGTTGCAGCGACCACGACCGATCGGCGTCGGCTACGACGGGCTTTCCGCCCATGCCTTCCCCAGCGGTCACGCCACCATGAGTATGGTGGTGTACGGCTTCCTGGCCGTGCTCGTCGCGCGCGGCCTGACCCCGCCGCGCCGCTGGCCGCCCTACGCCCTGGCCGCGCTGCTGATCGGCGCCATCGCCCTGTCGCGCCTGTATCTGGGCGCGCATTGGCTGTCGGACGTGCTCGGCGGGCTGAGCCTCGGCCTCGCCTGGGTGTGCCTGCTGGCCATCGCCTACACCCGCCACGCGGGGGCCGCGCTGCCGCGCGGCCTGCCGCAGGCGGTGCTGCTCGCGCTCCTGTTGGGAGGCGGCGGGCAGGTGGCGCTGCGCTACTCCGCGGACCTGCAGCGCTATGCGCCGCAGGCCACGGTGCAACATCGGGATGCGGCGAGCTGGTGGCGGGAGGCATGGCGGTCGCTGCCGGCCTATCGCCAGGACCTCGAAGGCGAGCCGGAGCAGCCCCTCGACGTGCAATGGGCCGGCGCGCTTGGCAATGTGCGCGAACAGCTCGCCGCGCGCGGCTGGCGCGAACCGGTGCCGTTGAGCGCGGCTTCCGCGCTGCGCTGGCTGCTGCCCGATCCCGCGCCGGCCGAGCTGCCGCTGCTGCCGCAGGTGCATGACGGCAGGCATGAATCGCTGCTCATGGTTTTGTCCGTGCCCGGGGATGCGATGGGCGCGCAAGCGGAACCGCAGCTCGTGCTGCGCCTCTGGGACAGCGGCGCGCTGCTGGATCCCGGCGGGGTTCCGCTGTGGGTCGGCAGCGTTGCTTTCCAGCGGCTGCGGCGCGTTTCCCTGCTGCGGCTGCCGCTGACGGCGCGCGAGTACGATGCGCCGCTGGCCCGCCTGGAACAATCACTGGAACAATCATTGGAGGGAATCGAGCGGTGCCTGGTTCGGCGCCCGCCTGGCGCAACGGAAGAAGAATATCGGTGGAGCGGGGACGTGCTCCTGCTGCGAGACTTGATTGTTCGCAGTAACAGCAGTAAATCCAGCGGGTTAGAGTCCCGCCCAAGGAGTTGTCCGTACACCTTGGTAGCATGAGGAAGCGGCGTCGTGGCAACGCGGGGTCGTGAGTTTCCAAACAGCAAGATAGCAGGCCGTAACGCAAGTGAACCCATGAGTAGCCTCGTAAACGAATTGGAGAAGCCGAGCCTGTGGTCAGAAGGCGAAGGCCGCCGGACGCGCACTGGAATAACGGAAGTGGTGCGCGTCATCTCCCGGGGTAGCAAGGACGGCATGTTCTCGATGATTTATTGCCCAGTGCTGGAGACCCGTTTCGGGGGTGGGGAGACCACCGACTGATGCGTATAAGGCAACGAAAACGCAACGGCCCGGAGCGGGAGTCGGAGGGGTTCATAGTACCGTTTGAAGCCGAGGGACAACATAACCCAGGCCGAGGGAAGGAACCCTGCTTTGTTCGTGCAACCGAAGAGCGGAGGATCAGGGGATTGCCATGTCGCTAGTCACCCCGGATACGATCAGGACGCTACAGAGGAAGCTCTACACCAAGGCCAGGCAAGAGCCTGCCTATCGCTTTTACGCGCTCTACGACAAGCTACTCCGGGCAGACATCCTCAGCCATGCCTGGCGGCTTGTCCGAGCCAACCGAGGCAGCCCCGGCGTTGACGGGTAGAGTAGAGAACAGGCTCGCACCTGCCCTCCCTCATCAAACCGTGCGTGCGGTTCTCCCGCACACGGCTTTCCGATGTTCTTCATATCAAGGCATGCGCCGTTTTCCAGCCCGCCGTTGTC
>JAJZRU010000044.1 GCA_021802555.1 Pseudomonadota bacterium | reverse complement strand
TCAGCGCGCTCATCGTCGCCGTGCTCGCCTTGACCGAAGCCGTGGCCATCGCCCGCTCCGTGGCCATCAAATCCGACCAGAGCATAGACAGCAACCAGGAATTCGTCGGCCAGGGGCTTTCCAACATCCTCGGCAGCTTCTTTTCCGGCTATGCCAGCAGCGGCTCCTTCAACCGCAGCGGCGTGAACTACGCCGCCGGCGCCAAGACGCCGCTCGCGGCCATGCTGTCCGCGGTCTTCCTGCTTTTGATCGTGCTTATGGTGGCGCCCCTCGCCGCCTATCTGCCCGTACCCTCCATGGCGGGAATACTCTTCCTGGTGGCCTGGGGATTGATCGATTTCCACCACATCGGCGAAATCCTCAAATACCACCGCAAGGAATCCATCGTCCTGGGCGTCACCTTCATCGGCACCCTGATCGAGCTGGAACAGGGCATCTTCATGGGGATCATCGTCTCCCTCATCTTCTATCTGTACCGCACCTCGCGCCCGCAGATACGCGCCCTGGTGCCCAACCGCGCCGACATGGCCAACCCCAAGCGCAAATTCGTCGACGCCGGCGGCGGCTCCCCCGGCTGCCCGCAAATGGAAATGGTGCGCGTGGCCGGTTCCATCTTCTTCGGCGCGGTGGAGCACGTGCAGCAGACCCTGCGCGCCATCGACGAGGGCGACCCGGCCAAGAAGCATGTCATGCTGTTCGCCCGCGGCATCAACTTCATCGACCTGGCCGGCGCGGAAATGCTCGCCAAGGAGGCCCAGCGGCGACGCAAGCTGGGCGGCGGACTGTACGTCGTGGGCATGGAGCACGGCTTCCGCGACATGCTCGCGCACGGCGGCCATGTCGAGAACGTCGGGCGCGGGAACATCTACGCCACCAAAGGCGAGGCCCTGGAAAAAATCTATCCCCGCCTGGACCCGGACGTCTGCCGCACCTGCCAGGCACGCATCTTCCGCGAATGCCAGGAGCGCCTGCCCAACGGAGAGCCCCGTGGCTGACCGCCTCACGCGCATCTACACCCGCACGGGCGATGACGGCACCACCGGGCTGCCCGGCGCCACGCGCCTGTCCAAGGATGCCGCGCGCATCGAGGCCATCGGCGCGGTGGACGAGCTCAATGCCCAGTTGGGGGTGCTGCTCGCCGAGCCTCTGCCGGAGGACGTCGCCGCACTGCTGGGCGAACTCCAGCATCGCCTGTTCGATCTGGGCGGCGAACTGGCGATGCCCGACTACCAGGCCATCCAGGCCGCCCAGGTCACCGCGCTGGAAGAAGCCATCGACCGCTACAACGGCACGCTCGCGCCGCTCAAGGAATTCATCCTGCCCGGCGGCAGCCGCGCCGCGGCTCTGTGCCACGTGGCCCGTACGGTCTGCCGGCGCGCCGAACGCCGCCTGGTGAACCTGAACCGCGACGAGCCGCTCGCCCCCAGCCTGCTGCACTACGTCAACCGCCTGTCCGACCTGCTGTTCGTGCTCTGCCGCGTGCTCAACCGCGCGGCGGGACACCAGGACGTCTACTGGCAAAAGCGCGACAAGCCCGGCATCGCCTAATTCCCTCAAGCCGCCTGCTCTCCGGCCGGGCAAGGCTTCGTACCGTTGGAACCATGATCGCGGTCCAAAATGGCCGGGCCTCGCCTTGGCGGGCGACGGTATGCCTGCGACCATGCTCGAAACTGTCGAATTTCTTTACATATCTGCGCCGGGCGTAAAATTAAATTAACATTAATACTTTCTCTTATCAATCATATAGTTAAGCATGGCATGGTTTTGGCTTATTGGGAGGCAAAGCAACAAATTCCCGGGCCCAGGCCCTCAACCAGATCAACACTATCGGGAGATCGACATGAGAAATATCAGCGCATTGATGCTTGCCCTGGTGGCGTCCGTGGCCATGGAAACGGCTTCCGCCACGCCCAACATCTGCCCCAACATCGGTGCCGACACCAATTGCGGCTTCATCATCACCGTTAATCCCAACCAGACCTTGGGCATCGCGTCCACCGGGCAAGGCGCCTACGACAGCTCGGATGACACCCTGATCGGCATCATCAACAATTCCACCGGCACGATCAACAGCGTCAACCTGACCGGAAACTATATTTTCGGTTTTGAGGGCGACGGCATTTCCAACAGCTTCTACAATGCGCCGGGCAATTCCCAGGACACGACGGGCTACGGCGGGCCGGACACCTATTTCACCAAAATCTCCGCGAACTTCGACAGCGGCACCGCCAATTTCATCGGCGGCCTGGCCCCCGGCCAGTCGACCTACTTCAGTCTGGAAAGCGATTTGACGCAGGCCGGCACCCCCTTGGGCGGCACCGTGGGCAACACCGTTCCCGAGCCGGCTACCCTGGCCCTGCTGGGGCTGGGTCTGGCGGGCATGGGCTATATCCGCCGCCGCAAGAACTAAAATTTCCCGGCATCCTTTCCTGCTCCACCGCGGCGCAATCTGCCGCGGTTTTTTATTTATGACGGGCCGCCCATGCGCAGGGCCGCGAACAGCGGGCCCAGTTCGCCTGCGTAGCGGCGCCAGCGGCCGACCGCATGGTGATATATGGGCTGGCGCACCTGCCAGGCGCTCGCCGTCATAACGGAGCGGCGCGTGCGGTCGAAAGCCAGACAGGCCGGATCCCAGTCCAGCCCGACGAAGGCGATCAGGCGCCGCGCCTCGTGCTCGAAATCGGCCACCAGGGATTCGTAGGTCACCTCCATCAGGCGCAGCGGCGGGTGTGCCAGCCAATGACGCGCCAACCGGTCGGTTTCGTAAAGACGTTCGCCGCAATGCCCCAGGTTGCAGGAAAAAGCGTAACGCGCCGAGGAAAACCGCGTCATGTAGCAGGACAACGCGATGTCCCGCAGATCGCGGCGGCACAGGATGACGCGGGCGCCGGGAAACATGGCCGCAATGGCGTCCAGGCTGAAGATATTGTCCGGCATCTTGTCGGTGGCCACCTGCGCGCCGGGAGCCAGCGCATGCAGCCGCTCCAGATAGCGCTGCGCCGCATCGCGCAGGCCTCTGGCATCCCCGGCCGCCGCTCCGCGTGCCGAGATCTCTCCGATGTCCGGCAGCTCGCCGGCTCCGTAGGCTTGCGGATGGCTGGCGATGATCTGCTCCACCAGGCTGGTTCCCGAACGCGGCGCGCCGACGATGAATACCGGCAGCATGCCATGCGCGATTTCGCCCGGGGTTGCGGCAGATTCGCCCTGCGAAACGAGGCGCTCGACCCGCCTGCGCAGGACCTCGCCATCGAATGCCTGCCCGGCCGCCGCGAGGTCAGCCGCTATCAGCTCGTTGCCCTGCCGAAAGTGCGCGAAAGCCTGCGCATATCTGCCCGCCTCGTCATGCAGCTTACCCAGGGAAAAGTGCGCGGCAATGCGCCCATCGCGCGGCAGATGCGCGTCTCCCAGCATTTCTTCCAGGCACGCGAGGTCGGCCTGAGCCGCTCCGGCTTGCCGGCAACCGATCTTGTGCCGGTACGCCTCGGCAAAATTCGGGCGCAGCTCGATCGCGCGCTCGAAATCACCCGACGCCAGTTCGAAATCCCCCAGCGCACGGCGCGCCACCCCCAGCGCATTCCAGGCGTCGGCCAGCTGCGGCGCCAGTTCCACCGCCCGGCGCAGCGCCAAAACGGCGGCCTCCGCATCGCCCTTCCTGAGCAGCGCCGCGCCGCAGCCGTAGTAGGCGGCGGCGGATGCCGGCGCGACGGCGCACGCGCGGCGCTGGCACGCCACGGCCTCGTCGATCTTGCCCTGCTGCAGCAGCGTATTGCCGAGATTGACCAGTGCCGGCGCAAACTCGGGATCGAGGCCGCAGGCACGGCGGAATGCCCCCTCGGCGATCTCGACGCGGCCCAGGCCCAAAGCGGCATTGCCGCGCACGTTCTGGGCATCCGCGCTATCGGCATGCAGCTCGGCAGCGCGCTCGGCATGCTCCAGAGCAGCGGCAAGGACGCCGGCTTCCAGCAGCGCCTTGGCGAAATTCAAGTGCGCCTGCGCGTCCTCCGGCTGCAAAGCGAGGGCGCGCCGATATTCTTCCAGCGCCTCGCCGCGACGCCCCGCAGCGCGCAAGGCATTGGCCAAATTCATGTGCGCGGCCGCCACGCTCGGACGCACCGCCAACGCACGCTCCAGCCACCGCACGGCGCGCTGCGCGGCGCCCTTCTCCAGCTCGATCACGCCCAACAGGTGCAGGGCGTCGAATTGCTCGGGTACGAGTTGCAGCACTCGCAGGTAGGCCGCTTCGGCAGCCGCCAGATCGCCCGCGCGATGATGGCGGAACGCAAGGCTCAATTCCGCCCTGGCCCCCGCACCGCCATCGGGCCGGCCTGCTTTACGCCTTGGGAGTTTTGCCATCCCCGGATCCCGTTGTCGAAAACGATGACGCTCGTCGAATGCCGCGCCCCCGCATTTACCATTCGGTAATGCAAGCCCTCCGACGGGCAATCATGTGTTACGGTGAAACCCGGCTGAACTTACGCACAATTATCGTAGATTGGCCGCAATTGTTTAATTTCCTCAGGAGTTTGCCATGAACAAAAAGACCCTCGTTGTTTCCGCCCTCGCCGGTGCGCTGGCCCTTACCGCAGGATACGCTTCGGCCGAGAAGCTCGTGCATCCGCAAACCCACGCCAAGACGAAAGCGCACGAAAAAATGAAGGCCCACAAACCCATGGCCCACAAAAAAGCAAGCTACTAAGCCGGAACGCTGCCGCAAGCGCCCTGGCGAGCCGCTCGCCGGCATTGGATGCCGTGACGAGAGGCAACAAGCCAAGCGGGCAGCAAAACTCGGGCTCCGGCAGGCTTATGAGTTAAACCGAAAAGCGCCTGCTGAGCAATTCCTTGAATCCCCCGCAGGTCTTGGGCCGTCGGGGGATTTGTTTTGACTGCGATTTTGCTGGCTAGTACGCCGACCCATAAGTTTGCGTACATGCCGAGACGCGCATCCGCGCGCCGAGTGCGCGAAGCGAACCGCAGCCATAGCCATAGCCGTAGCCGTAGCTATGGCGAGGATGAGCGACAAAGCAATCGGCGATGCGGGGCGTGTCGAACATAGCGAAATTTATGGGTCGGCGTACTAGCTATCGAGCGGAGTCCAACATGGCTTTGATGAGTGGGGCCAGAGTGAGTTGACGAGCGCATTCGGTTTCCACCACTTCAGCGATTCGGTTGGCCACTTCGCTCACTGCGCCGTCATGAAGAACTTCCTGAGATACTCGCGGCAAATGAGTTCGGATAGCCTTGACGCCGCGCTCGATTTCTCTCCGCACCAGTGTCGGGTTGATTTCCGTAGCGACACAGAACTGGGCCCACTCGTAGGCCGACAGTTCCTCCGTGCTGAAGGCGTCCCCAATGGCCATGGCGTAGGTCTGGCTCACGTTGTCCGCCTTGTAGAGCGCGCCGCAAACCAGGTCGTAGGCCGGCGCCTGCACCGGCCCCGCGGCGGTCATGTAGAACGAAAGGTTCTTTGCGTGGGCGTCGGTGTTGCCAAGAAGAACCTGAAACACCAGCCAGCGCAGTAACTGCAACCTCGCCTTTGCGGGCTGCGCGCTCGCGTCAGTTGCAGCGAAGAAGCGGGCGAGCGAGGCGCCATCCCGAATATCCTTAACATCTGGGTTGTCCCCGTAGGGTCGCTCGTATTTGAAGCCGCTTTGCAACCCCAGCAGTTGACAACCGTCAATTACGTGACGACGGCGCACTGCGGCGCCCTGCCGATACCGGTCGAAACGTGTGACGCCGAGAACGGGCTCAGGCACATGGTGCAGTGCTACGGGAGCCGTCTCCAGGCCACAGGCATTCGCCAACCTCATGCAGAAGAATTCATTGGAAGTGAGGCCGGCTAGTGTCGGATTGACCGGGTCCGGCTTCAAGATGTGAGTGGACGCCAAGTCGGGACCCTCTACCAAGTACCAGGCTCCTGCGTCGTCCAGGACAGCCAACTTGTCCTGGAAGCCGGCGATGGACAGGCGCACCTTGCCATCCCATACCGTGAACGGCATTTGCGGGCGTGCGCGTATCCGCTCTGAAAGTTCTTCGCGGGTCAGCAGCCGTCTCCGCTCGTTGTCGCGCCCCTCCGCTTCGGGCATCACCAAGCGTACCGCCCCCGCGGTCTCACGCCCCAAGGCGATGAGCAGCCCGGTCAGATTGGCCTTGGATACGCGGTATACACTCGCGGCGTCATCCAAGGCCCGGCCTTCGGGGAGAAGGTTTTCAAAAAACTGCCGCACCAGTGCGCTGTGCTCATCAGGCGTCGCCGGCGCTGGCGAGAGGGGGAGCGTCGGGCCTAGTGCATAGGCCTGTGTCCGGCTCAACCACGCAGGGGCGTAAACAAAGGCAAACCGGTTGCTTCCCGAGTCATAAGACAGCTCGCCCGCCAAGTCGCGGTCTAGCCAAACCTCAAGGTGCATTCGAGTTCCCCTTCTGCGCAGTCGCATGGCTTGCCCCCTCAAGAGCCTGCCACCGCAGTCGGATACCCAACCCAGCCAATACCTTGAACACCAGAGCTAAGGATACGGTGCCCTTGCCGGTTTCCAGATTTTGCAAAGTTTGCTTGGCCACCTGGACAGTAAGGGCTGCTTCCTCCAGCGTCAGGCCAGCAGCCGTACGAACTGCTCGCACCAGCGCGCCAACGTCTTCAGGGCTGTCGACAGTTGGGTGGTCAGGGAATCGGGTGGCGATGAGTTTGCGCATAATTAAATCCTATCTTGGTAGGATTATATTTGCCTTCACCTTAAAAGTCAATATAAATCCTGCCATGGAAGGATTAAACAGTCTTTGCCTGCTGAATGCGAAATTAATCCTACTTGCATAGGATATGCGGCCTCAATTGCTCAGACGTTTTTCAACGCTTTAACTTAACGCCTAGTCCGGCAGGAGCCCTTTTTATTCAAGATTTCCCGGTTTCCCCGGGCAGGGCTTCAACAAGCAGCATCAGCAGGTGCTTCGTGCCCGCCTCACTGCACGCCCAGGTCGTGGTGCATCCTTCGGGCTCACGGTTTGCCGATCAACGCAACAACCAGCGAACGCACTCGATTGAGTTCTTCCGCCGTCACCTTGCCCTTGCGGCTGGCTTTGCGCACGCCCCAATCGAGGCTTTTCACCTGATCGGCCAGGACAGCACTTGGGCGATTGGCCTTGATCTCCACTTCAAATGGGTACCCTTTGATTTGCGTGGTCATCGGACAGCAAAGCATCAAGCCGGTCTTCCCGTTGTATGCGGCCGGACTGAGGACCAGCGCCGGCCTATGCCCGGCCTGTTCGTGGCCCGCCTGCAAATTGAAATGCAGCCAGACCAGATCACCGGCTTCCGGAACGTAGCGACGAGTCATCAAAACATTTCCCGCCCCAGCGGAGCACCTAACGGACATGGCGAATCGCCGCCCCAAATCATGAAACGCTCTTATCGCCCTGTCCGTTTCCCTCACCCCAGCCCTCTCCCAGAGGGCGAGGGGGACGCGGCAACGCTGCGCGTTGTTTCACGCTAAATCCACCTCGGCGTGAAGATTCTCCGGGGTGATGCCCGCCAGCAGCGAATTGAGATCCTGCTCCGCCGGACGAATGGGCTCGATGACGATGCGCCCATCCTCTTCGCGCAGGTCCACGGTTTCTTCCAATTTCAAGTTCGCCGCTTGCATGATGGCTGCGGGGATGCGGATCGAAGCGCTGTTGCCCCATTTTTTTACGGTCACGCGCATTGCCTCCACCCTTAATATATCAACAATGTTGATACTATAGCGACCGGGGGCGGAGCGCGCAATCGCGCCGACTCAAGTGCGCTTGCCCCAATGCGCCTCCAGCCAATCGCGCAGCCGCTCGGTGTCCACGATGCGCGCCCAGGTCGTGGGCGCATCCAGCAGCACCATCACCAGATTGCGGCGGTCGATGCGCGTCTGCATCACCAGGCAGTGGCCGGACTCGTTGATGAAACCGGTTTTCGACAGACCGACATGCCAGCTTCGCTCGCGCGTGAAGCGGTTGGTGTTGTGGTAGTCCACCGGTTCGTAGACGACGCGCTCCACGTGGTCGCGCTCCCGTTCCACGACGCGGCGCAAGCCCAGCGCATAGTAGCCCTGCGAGGTGATTTTGCGGATCAGGGGATAATGGCCGTAGGCGTAGTTCACGAGCCTCGCCAAATCGGCCGCCGTGGACTCGTTGCCGGGATCGAGCCCCGTCGGCTCCACATAGTGCGTGTGGCGCAGGCCGATGGCGTGCGCCTTGCGATTCATGGCGGCCACGAAGGCGGCGGTACCCCCCTTGAACGTCGTGCGGCCGAGCGCCGAAGCGGCGCGGTTTTCCGATGCCACCAGCGCCATGTTGAGCATCTGCCTGCGCGTCAGCACCGTGCCCACGGGCAGGTGCGAAGCGCTGTGCTTGAGCATGTCGACATCGGCCGTGGTGACCTCGATGCGCTTGTTCATGTCGGGATGCTGATCGAGAAACACCATCGCCGTCATGAGCTTGGTGATGGAGGCGATGGGCGTCTCCAGGTCGGGGTTCTTGGCATAGAGTATCCGCCCGGTGCCCTGCTCGTACACCAGCACGGAGCGGGAATTCAGGTGCAGCCGCGGATGCGGTGCGTAGCCGACGCCATAGTCGCGGGCGAACGCTGCGCCGGGGCAGGCGAGAATCGCCAGCAACAAGAAAACACGCAATATGGGCATCCCCGGAGTCTCCTAAATAATGTTAATTTATTAATAAGTTACAAGACCGTCTTTACATTCGACTATAGCAGTGGATTGTAGCGCGGAATGTACCGCATGCAACGGCGTCCGAGTCGAGGAAGTGGACAAAAGCATCCTGCAACGGCGGCTTGAGCGTCCAGAATTCCTGGCATTCGCGATGCGCCTGGGTTGCGGCGCGCAGCGCCGGATGAGAGCCGCTGCTGGCGACGGCGCGCCGCTACGCCTCGGCGCCGTGAAACACCAGACGCGCGCGCGGGCCGCGCGCCGTCATTTCCATTTGCAGGCGCGTGATCGAAGCGTTGGGCACCTGGACGCGGTAGGCGCTGCCCAGGGACATGCCCAGCGCCCAGGCAAGCGCCATGCGGATCACGCCGGCGTGGCAGACCACCAGCAAATGCTCGCCGGCATGGCGGTGCGCCAGAGATTCCAGCGTGCGCGCGACGCGCTCATAGAATGCCTCCAGGGCTTCGGCACCGGCGGGCCGCGCGCCCACCGGATCCTCCGCGAACGCGGCGTAGATTTCGGCGTAGCGCGCCTTCACTTCCTCGCGCGCCAAGCCCTCCCACACGCCGAAGCCGACTTCGCGCAGATCGGGCGCCACTTCCAGCGGCAGCCTGCGGGCGGCCGCCAGCTCCTCGGCAAAATGGCGGCAGCGGGACAGCGGCGAACTTACCAGCCTGTCCCAGGGAGCCCCCTTGGCCACCTTCTCGCGCATCTGGCGCCAGCCTTTTTCCGACAGCGGATCGTCCAGCCGCCCGCGATAACGGCTGCCGCCGACGGGTTCGCCGTGGCGCATGAGATCGACATACCAGGCAGCCGGCCGGCCGGGGGTGGGCATCTTGCTCCTTTACGAAGAATTAATTCTTTCGCCTCGTCAGTAAAATCTGTGGGCGAGTTGTGGCTCGGGAAGTTTGCCAAGTGCATGATACAAGGCGAGTTCTGTGACGCGGAAGGTTCGGAAGCCGTAGGATTTTCTCATGGTGACTTTGAC
>JAJZRU010000043.1 GCA_021802555.1 Pseudomonadota bacterium | reverse complement strand
CCTGAATGGCCTGATGCCGCGTTGTTCCGCTTCCGGCCATGAAGACCCCAGCGCACCCGTCAATATGTCTGATGCCCGTGGCCTGACTCTTCATGCAAACCGACCCACAGATTCTGCCGACGATCCATTCTTTCAACGGGCGCACGCACGCGCACATGCCGTAATTTTCGCCGCAAATGCCGCCGGACGGGCTGCCGGGCACCGGTACTTTTGCGCTACCATTGCGCAGTCGCGCATTCCAACAGCCAATTCAATAAAGGATAAGATGATGAAGAGACCCCCCTACGCCCAAGCCGCCCTGCTGCCGTTGCTGCTTTCCCTGGTGCTCCTGGGCGGCTGCGGCCACAAGGAAGCCAAGGACACGCAAGTCGCCGCCAAGGTCAACGGCAAGGAAATCACCGTGAGCCAGGTGAACTTCGCCCTCTCGCGCCTGGGCCAGCAGATTCCCCAGGACAAGCTCAAGCAGGTCAGCGACCAGGCGCTCAACTCCATCATCGACCAGACCCTGCTGGAGCAGGCCGCCGTCAAGGACAAGCTGGACCGCGACCCGCAGGTGCTGCAGACCATCGAAGCGGCCAAGCTGCAAATCCTGGCGCAGGCCTATGCGGAGAAGCAGACCGCCAACGTCGCCAAGCCCACCGAGGCGGACATCGCCAAGTATTACAACGACCACCCCGACCTGTTCGCACAGCGCAAGATCTACAAGCTGCAGGAACTGCAAATCCAGGCCAAGCCGGCGCAGATCGACACCATCAGGCAGCACCTCACCTCCAGCGGCAACATGGGCGATTTCGTCAATTGGCTCAAGAGTCAGAACATTCCTTTCCAAGGCGGCGAGACCGTGCAGCCCGCCGAGCAGATTCCCCTGCCCCTGCTCGACCGCCTGGCCAAGCTCAACCCCGGCCAGGCCGCCCTGGTCAACAACAACGGCACGCTGCTCGTGATCGTGGTGGCCGCCACCCAGCCCCAGCCCGTGACGCTGGACCAGGCCAAGGCGCAGATCGGCGCCGTACTCGCCGCGCAGGCGCGCCAGAAGGCCGTTGCCGACCTGGTCAAACAGCTCAAGGACAGCGGCAAGGTCGAATACCTGGGCGAATTCGCCAACGCCGGCAAGGCAGCCCAGGGCGCGCCTGCCGTCGACCAGGGCGCGGCCCCGGCCCCCGCCGCCGCGCCCTCGCCGTCCGACGTGAGCCCCGCCCAAAGCAGCGGCCAGCAGCCGGCCAACGACGTCAGCGCGCCCGACAGCGTGCTGCAAAAAGGCGCCGCCGGATTGAAATGACCTCGCCCCGGCCGGGATGCAGGCATCCCGGCCAGCCGCAGCGCCTGACGAAACGAGGGCAAGGTGAACACGCACGCCGCCGGAACGTTTTTGTCCGCCCGGCCCGGCTGGGCCCGCAGCCTGCCGTTCGCGGTGTTTCTTGCGTTTTTGGCGGCGGAAAATAATTTTGCAACCCTGCGGGGCCATCTTCCTTTCCTGGCGGGCTGGGACGAGCGCTGGCTCTATGCCGCCAAGACCTTGGCGACGGCGGCATTGCTGGCGCTGCTGTGGCCGGCCTACACGGAACTGAAAAGCCGCCCCACCGGCATCGCCAACTGGGGCTGGACACTGGCGGCGGGGCTGGGAGTGTTCTGGCTCTGGATACACCTGACCCAACCGTGGGCCACGCTCGGCAAGCCCGAAGCCGGCTTCGACCCCCGCGATGCCGGCAGCCGCATGAACTGGGCCCTGGCCCTGTTCCGCCTGGGCGGCGCGGCGCTCGTGGTGCCGTTGATGGAGGAGCTGTTCTGGCGCTCCTTCATCCTGCGCTGGCTCAAGCGCGCCGAATTTCTGGCCGTTGACCCTGCGCGGGCGGGAATCAAGGCCCTGGCGATTTCCAGCGCGCTGTTCGCGGTGGAGCATACGCTGTGGCTGGCCGGCCTGCTCGCGGGCCTGGCTTACGGCTGGCTTTACATGAAAACCAAGAACCTGTGGTTCCCCGTCATCGCCCACGCCTTGACCAACGGCTCCCTGGGCCTGTGGGTGCTGGCCACGGGCAACTGGCAGTTCTGGTAGGAAACGAAGGGAAAAACATGCGCTACGCCACACAGACACTGCTTGGAATATGCTGCGCTTCCCTGTCCCCGCTCGCCCATGGGATGCCCGGCGACACGCTGCAGCCCTTCGTCGCCTACAGCATCACGCACGATTCCAACCTGTTTCGCCTGCCCTCCAATTTCAACCCCCAGGCCGACACGTATCAGATTTTTTCCGCCGGCGCCTTGCTGGACTGGAAATACGGCCGCCAGGAAGTCACCGGCCAGTTGAGCGCCAACAAGGTGCGCTACAACCGTTTCACTTTCCTCGACACCCAGGGCCACAACGTGCAACTGCAATGGAACTGGCAGTCCGGCAGGCAGTGGTCCGGAACGCTCACCTACGGCAACCAGCTGAGCCAGGTGCCCTTCACCAACATCAACTCGCAGATCACCAACACCAATGTCAGCAACCGCAACGCCGGCTTCAAGCTGCACTTCCTGCTGGCGCCCTACTGGCGGCTCAATGCCGGAGCGAGCCAGCGCCAGGTGAGCTATGCCGCGCCCCAACTGGTGGGCAGCAACCAGAAGCTCGACAAGGTGGAAGGCGGCATGGATTATCTGGCGCGCGACAACAGCCGCATCGGCCTGAGCTATGGTTACACGCGCGGCACGGTGCCCGAAACGAACGCCTGCCCGTTTCCGTTCACATGCCTGGTGGGCAACAACTTCCGCCAGCAGGATTTGCGCACTGACGTCTCCTGGAATTTCTCGGGCAAGACCAAACTGTACGGCTATGTGGGCCTGACCCGGCGCACCTACGACCATTCCGCATTGCTCGGCACGGCGCTGACGCGCAACTTCACCGGCGTCACCGGCATGCTCAACGTCAACTGGCAGATGACCGGCATCACGGGCCTGAGCGGCCAGATTTACCGCTATCTGGGCCCGGTGCAGGGGCTGAGCACCTACGGCACTTACGTCATCTACCAGGGCGCCAAGCTGGGCCCGGTGTGGCAACCCACGCCCAAGACCTCGCTGGCCGCGCAGGGCTTCGTGGAACGGCAAGACTTCCGCGGCAACGCGTATGGGTCTTCCTTAACCATCCCGACCCAGCCGCGCTACACCCTCAGCGGCCTGAGCCTCACCCTCACCTGGCAGCCCTTCATCAGCACCACCGTCGGCGCGATGCTCCAGACCGGCAGCCGCAGCTCCAATCTGCCCAACCAGAGCTTCCGCTACAACTCCGTCAACCTGAACGTCCAGGTCGTCTTTTAACGAGGTGCCCGCCCCCAGAGATCATGATCGCCACCAACGAACCCCCCATCCTCTCCCTCATGCGGCGTCTGCTGGACCCGGTGGTGATCCTGGGTTCGCTGATGCTGAGCGTGGCGCTGTACGACCGCCAGTTCAACGGCCTGTACCTGATTCTGGGAGTGGTGGCCTTTCTCATCTCCGCCCAGGTGTTCGACGAATTCGACCTCATCGGCAGCGCCAACCTGCGCCAGGCGCGCGTGCTCTCGCACAGCCGCAACCTGCTGGTGGCCTGGGCCATCGTGGTGGGCGTGCTCATGTTCCTGGGCTATGCCTCCGGCCTGGGGTCGGCCTTCCCCGAAGACGTGATGGGCACCTGGGTCATCGTCACGCCCGTGCTGCTGTTCTTCGCCCACATGGCCGCGCGCGCGCAGCTGCGCCACCTGTACCGCAAGGGCAAGACGCGACGCGCGGTCTTGGTGGGGGTGGGCGAACTGGGGCTGCGCCTGGCGCGCCACATCGAGGAGGCGCCGCACCTGATGATCACGCTGGAAGGCTATTTCGACGACCGCGCGCCGGAGCGCCTGTCCCTGCCCCCGGGCAAGGCCTGCCTGGGCAAGATGGCCGACGTCGCCGACTACGCCAAGAAGCACTCCATCGATCTGGTCTACGTCGCCCTGCCCCTGGTCAACCAGCCGCGCATCGTCAGCATGATCGAGGCGCTGCGCGACTCCACCGCCTCGCTGTACTTCGTGCCCGACGTGTTCATCTTCGACCTCGTGCAGGCGCGCATGGACGACGTCAACGGCATGCCCGTCATTGCCATCTTCGAATCGCCGCTCACCGGCATCAACGCCGTGCAGAAGCGCCTCTTCGACATCGTGGTGGGCGGCTTCATTCTCCTTCTCATCAGCCCGCTGCTGCTCGTCATCGCCCTCGCCGTGAAGCTGACTTCCCGCGGCCCCGTCATCTTCAAGCAGCGCCGCTACGGCATGGACGGCGAGCAGATCCTCGTGTACAAATTCCGCAGCATGACGGTGTGCGAGGACGGCGCGCACATCGCCCAGGCCGTCAAGAACGATCAGCGCATCACGCCCCTGGGCGCTTTCCTGCGCCAGACCTCGCTGGACGAACTGCCCCAGTTCATCAACGTGCTGCAGGGGCGCATGAGCATCGTCGGCCCGCGCCCCCACGCCGTGGCCCACAACGAGATGTACCGCAAGCTCATCACCGGCTACATGTGGCGCCACAAGGTCAAGCCCGGCATCACCGGCTGGGCCCAGGTGAACGGCTACCGCGGCGAAACCGATTCCCTGGACAAGATGGAAGGGCGCGTGCTCTACGACATCGACTACCTCAAGAACTGGTCGCTGGGGCTGGATTTCGCCATCATCCTGCGCACCGTCAAGCTGGTGCTGAAGGACAGCCGGGCCTATTAGCGTGAAACAACGCGCAGCGTTGCCGCATTCCCCTCGCCCTCTGGGAGAGGGCTGGGGTGAGGGAAACGGACAGGGCGATAAGAGCGTTTCATGATTTGGGGCGGTGATTCGCCATGTCCGTTAGGGCGGGAAGCGCCGCTGCGGCGCGGGCGGCTGCCGCGCAGGCGTAAAAAAATGGTAACGTAGCACTAATACGCCGACCCATAAGTTTCGCTATGTTCGACGCGCTCCGCATCACCGATTGCTTTGTCGCTCATCCTCGCCATGGCTATGGCTATGGCTATGGTTGCGGTTCGCTTCGCGCACTCGGCGCCCGGAGCGCCTCTCGGCATGAACGCAAACTTATGGGTCGGCGTACCAGCCGTTTACTTAATCTATTGAAATGAGGCGGCTATCGGACGGCCATTGCCTTGTATCCTTGGCTTTTCTGCTTGAGTCTTGCGGAAAAAATCTTCTGGATAGGCCTTCCGACGCCCGGCGGTTGCCTCAATAAGGTCAACCTCATATAGTTAAAAATCAGGCATCGTCAGGGGATCGCCATGGGAACCGTTCTGGAAAAGCCATCCGAAAGCCAAAAAAACTCTCTATATGAGCGGGATTTCCACGCCTGGCTTGCCGAGCAGGCTCGAATTCTCAGAACCGGGCAAACAGAAAACCTGGACATAAGAAATCTCATTGAGGAGATCGAGGATATGGGGAGAAGTGAGGAGGCGGCCCTAGAGTCGGCAATAGAACAAGCCTTGCTCCATTTGGCGAAATTGGCCTTCCCACCGTCTTCCGACCCCAGGAGGGGATGGAAGGCTTCCGTCGTGAAGCAACGGGTGGGGATCGAGAAAAGGATACGCCGCAATCCTGGCCTCCAGTCGAAGATGGAAGCCCTCCATCAAGAGGCTTGGGAAGACGCCAGAAAACTAGCTATCGCGGAGATGGCCGCTCACAACGAGACCCCGACGATCCCTGACGAATGCCCCTTCTCGATCAACGATGTTCGAGACGAGTCGTTCTGGCCCAAGGCTTTGAGCCTCTTAGCCGATGCCAGCGGAAGCCAGCGGGGCTCAAAGGGCTTCGATCGTTGATCCCCGCCTCAAGCGAACGGACATGGCGAATCGCCGCCCCAAATCATGAAACGCTCTTATCGCCCTGTCCGTTTCCCTCACCCCAGCCCTCTCCCAGAGGGCGAGGGGGACGCGGCAACGCTGCGCGTTGTTTCACGCGAAAACAAGACAGAGAAAGCAGAGAAAGCGACAAGGCCCGCAAATTCGCGGGCCTTGTCGCTTCAACAGATTAAATAAGTGGCGCCACCTTTCTGGCGCCCCGCCGAAGGATCGCCGCGCCGCCGAGCAATGCCCTACGCCAAACCCTATGCCGAGCTGCTCGATCTGACGGAGGACGACTTCGCCACCCTGGATCGTTATCGCGACGTCCTCGCCGGCGACGCCGAATCCCTGGCAGAGGATTTTTACGCCTACCTGCTGAGCCACCCTGCCACCGCGGCGGTGTTCAGAGACTTCTCGCCGGCGCAGCTCGCCGAACTGACGCTCAAGCAGGCCCGGCACGCGCGCGAGCTGCTGACGAGCCGCCTGAGCGAAGAATGGCTTGCGGGCATGGCCGAGATCGGCGCCCTGCACTATCGGCTGGGCGTGGAATCGGCCTGGGTCGCCGGCGCCTACATCCTCTACCGCGATCACTGGGAGCGCGTCCTGGCCTCGCCCGGCATCGCCGAAGCAGACCGGCAAAACCTGCGCTGCGTCGTGTTCCGCCTCATCGTCGGCGACCTCATGGCCCAGCTCGACGGCTACGCCAACGCCTCACACGAGACCGACGGCGAACGCCTGGCCATCTTCGACGTGCTGCTGCAGGCGCTCTCCAATCGCGAAACCACCGAAGATGCGAGCGGCGAGCGTATCCTGCGCGGCATCTGCAGCGGGCTGGTGGCAAAAAGCCGCGTGGTGCAGTGGACGGGCTATCTGGCGCGCAACGGCTTCGACGAAGCCCTCACGCCGCGCTGCCTGGCCGGCGATGCCCCGCCGCTGGACCACGTCGTCCGCGGCGCCAACGACCCCTGCTGGCGCGCCATCGAAAGCGGAACGCCGCTCATCATGAGGACGGATGCGGACGACGCACCTGCGTGGATGCGCGCCCTGCGCGGCTCGGTCAAGGAAATCGCCTGCATCCCCTTCGGCAGCGCGGACATGCCCGCCGTGGGCCTCATCGGCGCGCGCCAGATCGGCTACTTCCAGCGCGTCGGCGCCGTGTATTTCCTCGCCTTCGCGCATATCGGCGACCTGGTGCTGCGCATCCGCACCCAGGCCCTGCGCGACCCGCTCACCGGCCTGCCCAACCGCCAGCTCTTCTTCGAGCGGCTGCAGCACGACCGCGCCCAGAGCCTGCGCCGCGAGCGTCTGCTGGGCGTGGGCATCCTGGATCTGGACGGCTTCAAGCAGGTCAACGACCGGCTGGGGCACGGCGCCGGCGACCTGCTCCTGCAGGAGGCCTCCAAACGCATCAAAAACCTGCTGCGCATGGGCGACACGCTCGCGCGCCTGGGCGGGGACGAATTCGGCCTGCTGCTTTCCGACTTGGAAAGGCTGGACGATCTGGAAGCCGTCTGCGAACGCGTGCTGGACGAATTGCGCCGGCCCTTCCAGCTCGACAGCGAAATCGCGCACGTATCCGGCAGCCTGGGCCTCACCATCTACCCGCTCGACGACGGCGACGCCGAAGACCTGCTGCACCACGCCGACCTCGCGCTCTACGCCGCCAAGGAAGGCGGCAAGGATCAATACCAGACGCACACGCGGGCGATGGACGCGCGCGTAAGCCGCCAGATCGCGCAGCGCGAAGAGCTCGCGCAGGCATTTGAGGAGGGGCGCCTGCTGGTGCACTACCAGCCCATCGTCGCAACCGCCCAGAACGCCACGGCCTGCCCCGTCATCGGGGTGGAAGCGCTGCTGCGCCTGGACGACGGGCAAGGCGGCATGCTGCCGCCGGGGGCGTTTGCCGACAGCCTGGATCATCCGCGCCTGGCGCGCTCCATCGGCCGCCACGTACTGGAAACCGCGCTGGCGCAGGGCGAGCGCTGGCACGCCCAGGGTTTGCCCCTGCGCGTAGCGGTCAACGTGAGCGCGCGCCATCTGCTGGATCTGCGCTTCGTCGCCGACCTGGAAGAGGCGCTGCTGCGCCACCCCGGCATCGGCCCGGACCATGTGGAAATCGAAGTGACCGAAAGCGCGCCGCTGGCCGATTTCGAGACCGCGCGCCTGACCCTGATGCACTGCCAGCACCTGGGCGTGCGCACGGCGCTGGACGATTTCGGCACCGGCAACGCCTCGCTCACCTATCTGCAAAAGCTCCCCGCCCACACCATCAAGGTCGACCAGAGCTTCGTGCGCGACATCGTCAACGACCCGCACGACCTCGCCATCGTCTCCGGCATCATCACGACGGCGCGCATGCTGGGCCTGGAAGTCATCGCCGAAGGCGTGGAAACGCCGCGCCACGCCCAACTGCTGGAAGCGCTGTCCTGCCACGCCCTGCAAGGCTATCTCATCGCCAAACCCATGCCCGCGGCGGAGATCGCTCCCTGGATCGCCCAGTACCGCCAGCACCGGCCTGCGCCGCCGGCGGCGGCCCTGGACGAGAAATCCCAGGTTCTGGCCGGCCATTATCACCGCGTGCAGCAGTTCATCGCCGCGCTCAAGGGCGGCGAGTCCTTTCCCGACAACGTGCTGGAAGCGGATGCCGAGCACAAATGCCACCTGGGCGTGTGGCTGCAGGCCGAGGGCCAGGCGCGCTTCGGCAACGACCCGGCCTACCCCCTCATCCAGGCGCGCCACGGCCGCCTGCACCAACTGGCGCGCGAAGCCAAAGCCGCACTCGATGCCGGCGACGCCGACACCATGCACGCCAAGGCACAACGCCTGGAACTGGAAAACGCCGCCCTGCTGGCGGAGATCCGTGTGCTGGCCGAGCCGGATGGGCTGCACGAAGGGGATTGCGGCCAACCAGCGGTTTAAGTGATCCCTGCGAAAGCTGGCGGCGGCGGAAAACGGGCATGCATAGGATGCCACAAGTGGACTTTCAAGCGGACTTAAATGTTTTTTGAACAAGCATAATATAATGATATAAATAAACTATTAGTAATTTAAAACCGGACATAATAGTGGTCAAGGATCGCGGCGAAACGGTCTCGATGATGGAGCCGCTGCTGTTCCCGGAAGGCTCAATACATCGATCGAACCTGACGGATCTCGCGCTGGAGCTGGCACAAAAGAGCGCCGGCTTCCGGCGTTCCCTGCCCGAGAACCTTATGCGCTCGCTTGCCGATCTTGTGCGCGCAATGAATTGCTATTACAGCAACCTCATCGAGGGGCACGATACCCATCCGATCGATATCGAACGGGCGCTGAACGGTGATTACAGCAACGACACGAAAACGCGCAATCTCCAGTTGGAAGCCCAAGCACATATTGCGGTCCAGCAATGGATCGATAATGGCGGCCTGAAATATCGCCCTGTTGCTGCGGAGTCTATTAAAGAGATCCATCGTCGTTTTTGTGAGAAGCTACCAGACGAACTCCTGTGGATTGAAGACCCTGCGACAAAGGAAAAAGTTAAAGTCGTTCCCGGCGAGCTGCGCCATCGCAACGTGGCGGTCGGCCGGCACACCCCTGTTAGCGCTCCCGCCGTGCCGCGTTTCCTGGAACGCTATGAAGCGGTCTACGGCAAGCTCGGCAAGACCGACACCATCCTTTCAGTTGCCGCTGCTCATCACCGTCTTGCGTGGATTCACCCATTTCTCGATGGCAACGGCCGTGTCGCCAGACTGGTGTCCCATGCAACCCTGTTGGAAACGCTTGACACGGGCGCTGTCTGGTCAATCGCGCGAGGACTTGCCCGCAATGTCGATGCATACAAACGCCATCTTGCTGCCTGTGACCTTCCACGACGCAACGACCTGGATGGCAAGGGAAACCTGAGCGAAGAAAATATGGCGGAATTCACAAAATTCTTCCTGGATCGTCGGCAGAATCTGTGGGTCGGTTTGCATGAAGAGTCAGGCCACGGGCATCAGACATATTGACGGGTGCGCTGGGGTCTTCATGGCCGGAAGCGGAACAACGCGGCATCAGGCCATTC
>JAJZRU010000027.1 GCA_021802555.1 Pseudomonadota bacterium | reverse complement strand
TGGCTCCCCGACCTGGGCTCGAACCAGGGACCTGCGGATTAACAGTCCGTCGCTCTACCGACTGAGCTATCGGGGAATGGGCGCAACCCGGAGACTGTCAAGGGCTGCGTTGAGAAGGCGCAATTCTAGGCAGGTGCGGCGGACGGGTCAAGAGAGAGAGGCGCTTTTATCGCTCGCGGCGGGCAGCGGGCCGGTGCGGGCCAGGCTTTCGAGAAAGCGGCGGTGTTCCTTCTCCCAGCGGCGGAAGGCGGCGATGAGGGTTTCGGCATCTTCGGTGAGCCGGGTGCCGCCGCCGCCTCGGCCGCCGGCGGCGCTGGCCGTCAGGGGGCGGCCCCACGCCTTGCTCATGGCATCGACGGCATCCCAGGCGGCCTTGTAGCTCATTTTCATGGCGCGGGCGGCCTGCGAGATCGAGCCGGTGGCGCGTATGCGTTCCAGCAGCTCGACGCGGCCGCGGCCGAGGAAATTTCGGCCGTCCAGGGTGGCCCACAGGCGGCCGTGCAAATGGAGTTGGGGCATGGCGGCAGTCTAGCAAATCATTGCCGGGGCGCGGCCTTGTTGCTAAGTTTCAGGCTTGGTTCAGATCACGTCGGGAGGTTGCCATGCGCCACGCCAAATTTCTTCTGGGGATGCTGCTGGGCTTGCTTTCCCTCGCGGCGCAGGCCGACGAGTTCGGCGTCGTCTACCAGACGCGGGGCAGCTTCGCCGATGTGCGCAATGTGCTGGTGGCCAGCATCGAGGGCAAGGGGCTGAAGATCAACCACAGCAATTTCATCGGCGACATGCTGGAGCGCACCGGGCCGGCGGTGGGGCGCACTACGCGAATCTATGGCCAGGCCGAACAGCTGGAGTTCTGCAGCGCGGACATCTCCCGCGCCATGATGGAGGCCGATCCGCATGCCATCGTCATGTGTCCGTACAGCATCGCCGTCTATACGCTGCCGCAAGACCCCGGGGTCGTTTATCTCGCTTACCGCAAGCCGGGGCCGACCGCCAACCCCAAGCTGGCCAAGGCGCTGGAGCGCGTGAACCGGCTTTTGGCGGGTATCATCAAGGAAACCGTAGAATTCTGATCCCCCCGATGGCCAAGACGACGACCGGCGCACGCGCAAGCTTGCACCTTGCCCCCGCAATTTCCCCGGAAGCCGCGCAATGATGGGCGCTCTGGCCGTGGCCGCGGGGGCGGCCCTGGGGGCCTTGCTGCGCTGGTGGCTGGGCATGCTGCTCAACCCGGTGTTCCCGGTGCTGCCTCTGGGCACGCTGGCGGTGAACGTGCTGGGCGGCTACGGCATAGGTCTGGCCATTGCCTATTTTGCCGCCCATCCGGGGATTGCTCCTGAATATCGGCTGTTCGCCATCACCGGGTTTCTCGGCGGCTTCACGACTTTCTCAACCTTTTCCGCCGAAGTGGTGACCAATTTCTCGCGCGGCCTGTGGGGTTGGGGCGTGACGCAGATCGGTCTGCACCTGGCCGGTTCGCTGTTGGGCACCGTGGCGGGGCTGGCGACTTTGCGGGGATACAAATGAATCGGATCTATCTGCGCCTCTACGTGAGCGAAGGCCAGCGCCATCATGGCAAGCCGGCGTATGAATGGCTGCTCGACGAAGCCAAGAAGCTGGGCGTGGCGGGGGGCACGGTGTTCCGCGCCCTGGCCGGCTATGGGCGGCATCACGCGCGCCACGACGCGGGCTTCTTCGAACTGGCGGGGGATTTGCCGGTGATGGTGGAATTTTTTCTGCCGGCCGAGAAGGCCGACCAGTTCGTCGCCCGCGTGCATGAGGAGAAGCTCGACCTCTTCTACGCCCGCATCGCTGCGGAGACCGGCGTCACGGGGTCATGAGCGCGACGGAACAGGTCGTCCTGTTCCTCGCCTCGTTCGCTGCCAACTGGTTTTCCGCCCTGTCCGGCGGCGGCGCGGGGCTGATCCAGTTCCCTCTGCTCATCTTCCTGGGGCTGCCCTTCGGCGTGGCGCTGGCGACCCACAAAGTGGCCACGGTCGCCCTGGGGCTGGGCGCCACGCTGCGCCATTTGAAGGAATCGCACTTGGCGCGGCGCGAGTCGCTGGTCATTCTGGGGGCCGGGCTGCCGGGGGTGGCGCTGGGGGCCGCCGTGATCCTGCACGTGCCGGCGCAGGCGGCGGAGTTCGTGCTGGGCATCCTGACCCTGGGCCTGGGGCTGTACTCGGTGTTTCGCCCGGCTTTGGGCATGGCCCACGCGCCGCGCAACTGGGAAGGCAGAGGCCTGGCCAAAGGCATGGCGGGCCTGTTCGTCATCGGCTTGCTCAATGGCTCCATCGCCTCCGGCACCGGCTTGTTCCTCACGCTGTGGCTGGTGCGCCATTTCGGCCTCGATTACAAGCGCGCGGTGGCCTATACGCTGGTGCTGTGCGGGCTGGCGTGGAATGGCGCGGGGGCGCTGGTGCTGGGTTATCTCGGCCATATCGCCTGGAGCTGGATGCCGGCCCTGCTGCTGGGCTCGCTCTTGGGCGGCTATGCCGGCAGCCATTGGGCCATCGTCAAGGGCAATGTCTGGATCAAGCGCTCGTTCGAGGTCATCACACTGGTCATCGGCGCCAAGCTCGCCTGGGACGGTTTAGCCGCGGCCCTGTAAACTTGCGCCTATGCCCAAGAGCGCGCCCGTTTATCTCAACCCTCTGCGTCTGTATCTTGCCCCCATGGGCTGGCTGTCGTTGCTGCACCGCGCCAGCGGGCTGCTGCTCATTCTGGCCATCCCTTATGCGCTGTGGCTCTTGCAGCGGAGCCTGTCCGGCCCGGCGGGCTACGGCGCGGTGGCCGCACAGCTTTCGGCTCCGGCCGTGAAGCTGCTTTGCCTGCCCTGGATCTGGGCCTTGTGCCACCATTTCCTCGCCGGCCTGCGCCATTTGGGCCTGGATGCCCACCTGGGATTGCCCCTGGCGGACGCGCGGCGCGCAAGCTTGGGCGTGATGGCGGCCGCCGGGGTTTTGAGTGCGGCGCTTCTGGGGTTTTGGCTCGCATGAAGTTGCTGGGTGCGAGCGGCGCCGGCACCGGCCTGTGGCTGGTGCAGCGCTTCACGGCGGTGGTGCTGGCGGTGGGGACGCCTCTGGTGCTGGGCCTGACGGCGTTCCATGCCGGCTACGCCGCCTGGCGGGCGTTGTTCGTCGCCCCCTGGGCCAAGGCCCTGTGGCTGGCCTATCTCGCGGCGCTGCTGGCGCACGCCTGGGTGGGGCTCAATCACGTCATCCTGGATTACGTCCATCCCTATGGCGGCAAGCTGCTGGGCCATGCCTTGGCCGCGGCCGGGCTCACAGGCTGTTTTTTCTGGGTGGCCTTTATCCTCTGGGGCGTGTCGTGAACCGCCGCCGCTTCGACGCCCTCATCATCGGCGGCGGCGGGGCCGGGCTGCGCGCCGCCCTGGAGCTGGCACAGTCGGATTTCAAGGTGGCGGTGATCTCCAAGGTGTTCCCCACGCGCTCGCACACGGTGTCGGCCCAGGGCGGCATCACCGCGGCGCTGGCCAACGTCGACGAAGACGACTGGCACTGGCATATGTACGACACGGTGAAAGGCTCGGACTGGCTGGGCGACCAGGATGCCATCGAGTTCATGTGCCGCGAGGCGCCTTCGGCGGTGTACGAACTGGAGCACATGGGTCTGCCGTTCTCGCGCCTGCCCAACGGCAAGATCTACCAGCGTGCCTTCGGCGGCCAGTCGAAGAACTTCGGCGGCGATCAGGCCATCCGCACCTGCGCAGCCGCCGACCGCACCGGCCATGCGCTGCTGCATACCCTGTACCAGCGCAACCTGGCGGCGCGCACCCAGTTCTTCGACGAATACTTCGCCCTCGATCTGCTGCGCGACGCCGAGGGCTATGTGCTGGGCGTGCTGGCGCTGTGCATCGCCACGGGGGAACCGTGGCTGTTCGAGGCGCGCACCACGCTGCTGGCCACGGGCGGAGCGGGGCGCATTTATTGGAACACCAGCAACGCCCTCATCAACACCGGCGATGGCCTGGGCATGGTGCTGCGCGCCGGGTTGCCGCTGCAGGACATGGAATTCTGGCAGTTCCATCCCACCGGGATTGCGGGCGTGGGCTGCCTCATCACCGAGGGCGTCCGGGGCGAGGGCGGTTATCTCCTGAACAGCGCCGGAGAGCGCTTCATGGAGCGCTATGCCCCGCACGCCAAGGACCTCGCCAGCCGCGACGTCGTGGCGCGCGCCATTGCCACCGAAATCCACGGGGGCCGCGGTTGCGGGCCGCAGGGCGATTACGTGCTCGCCAAGCTCGACCACCTGGGAGAAAAGCTCATCGCCGAGAAGCTGCCCGGCATCCGCGAGCTGGCCATCCGCTTCGCCGGGGTGGACCCCGCGCGCGCGCCCATCCCGGTGGCGCCCACTGTGCACTACATGATGGGTGGCATTCCCACCAATCTGCACGGCCAGGTGGTGGCGCCGGTGCGCTTCGGCCCCGAGGAGCCAGTGCCCGGCCTCTATGCGGTGGGCGAGTGCGCCTGCGTGTCGGTGCACGGCGCCAACCGGTTGGGCGGCAACTCGCTGCTGGACTTGGTGGTGTTCGGCCGCGCCGCCGGCCGCCATATGATGGAAACGCTGCGCGAGGTGCCTTATGCCCGGCCGCTGCCGGCAGATGCCGCGGAGGCGGCCCAGGCACGCCTGGCACGCTGGGAGCGGCCCGCCGGCAGCGAGCGCGTCGCTGCGCTTTGCGATGAGCTGCGCCGCACCATGCAGCGCTATTGCGGCGTGTATCGCACGCAGGCAGTGTTGGCGGAAGGACTCGCGCATCTGGACGAATTGGAGGCGCGCCTGCAGGAGGTGGGCCTCGCTGATCAGAGCCGCGTGTTCAACACCGCCCGCGTGGAGGCCCTGGAATTGGAGAATCTCGTGCTTATCGCCCGCGCCACCCTGGCATCCGCGCTGGCGCGCGCGGAGTCGCGCGGCGCGCATGCGCGCGAGGATTTTCCGGCGCGCGACGACGACCATTGGCTCAGGCATACGCTCTACTGGCGCGAGGGCGACCAACTGGACTACAAGCCCGTGCGGCTCAAGCCGCTCACGGTGGAATCCTTTCTGCCGCAGGAGCGGGCTTACTGATGCGCTTTCGTATCTACCGCTACAATCCGGAGACGGATACGGAACCGCGCATGGAAGACGTGGTGCTGGATATCGAGCCGGCCGGCCGCATGCTGCTCGACGCGTTGATTGCCATCAAGGCGCAGGACGAAACCCTGAGCCTGCGCCGCTCCTGCAAGGAAGGTGTGTGCGGCTCGGATGCGGTTAATGTGAACGGCAAGAACTGCCTCGCCTGCATCACGCCTTTGTCCGAGCTCAAGGAGCCCATCGAGGTGCGTCCCTTGCCCGGCCTGCCGGTGGTGCGCGATCTGGTGGTGGACATGGAACCGTTTTATCGCCAGTACAAGTCGGTCAAGCCCTGGCTGGTGAACCGCGAGCCCGAACCGGAGATCGAGCGCCTGCAAAGCCCGGGGGAACGCGCGCAGCTGGATGGCCTGTACGAATGCATCCTGTGCGCCTGCTGCACCACCGCCTGCCCGTCCTGGTGGTGGAATCCGGAGCGCTTCGTCGGCCCGGCGGGGCTCTTGCAAGCCTGGCGCTTCATCGCCGACAGCCGCGACGAGGCCTTGGCCGAGCGCTTGGACAACCTGGAAGACCCCTATCGCCTGTACCGCTGCCACGGCATCATGAATTGTGTGGCGGTTTGCCCCAAAGGCTTGAATCCGACGGCCGCCATCGGGAAAATCCGGGAAATGCTGGTGAAGCGCCGGATATGATCACGGCAGGGCAAGAGCACCGCCGCATTCCCTGGGCCTGCCGGCGCGGCCTGCTGGAGTTGGACTTGTGGCTGGCGCCTCTGGCGCGCGCGCATACCGCCCTGAACGCGGACGACGTGCCCCTATGCCTGGAGCTTCTGGCCGAACCGGACCGGGTGTTGCTTGACTGGCTGGAGGCGCGCATGCCGCCGCCGGCCAAGTTTCGCACCATCATCGAAAACCTACGCAAGGGATGCGCCTCATGAAAGAAAACCGCACGGTCACCCTGGATCTCAAGAACGGCCAGCCCCCCATCGAGCTGCCCGTGATGCCCGGCACGCTCGGCACGCCGGTGATCGACGTGCGGGCACTGGCGCAGCACGGCTATTTCACCTTCGATCCGGGTTTCACCGCCACGGCGAGCTGCGCTTCCAGCATCACCTACATCGACGGCGAGGCGGGCCTGCTCTACCACCGCGGCTATCCCATCGAGCAGCTGGCCTACGAATCGGATTTCATGGAGGTGAGCTATCTGCTGCTGTACGGCGAACTTCCCACGGCGCAGCAGAAGGCGCAGTTCGAGCAGGCCATCACCCGCCACAGCATGCTGCACGACCAGGTCAACACGGTGTTCCGCGGCTTCCGTCGCGATGCCCATCCCATGGCGGTGATGATAGGCGTGACCGGTGCGCTGTCGTCCTTTTATTCCGATGCGCACGACGTCTTCGATCCCCGCATCCGCGAGATTTCGGCACACCGCCTCATCGCCAAGATGCCCAGCATCGCGGCCTGGGCCTACAAGTACAGCATAGGTGAGCCCTTCATCTACCCGCAGAACCGCATGGGCTATGCGGAGAATTTTCTCCACATGCTGCACGCGACGCCGGGCGAGCCCTATGAGGTCAAGCCGGTACTGGCGCGCGCGCTGGACCGCATCTTCATCCTGCACGCGGACCACGAGCAGAACGCCTCGACTTCTACGGTGCGTCTGGCCGGCTCCAGCGGCGCCACGCCCTTCGCCTGCGTGGCGGCCGGCATGGCTTCGCTTTGGGGGCCCCTGCACGGCGGTGCCAACGAGGCAGTGCTGAAGATGCTGGAAGAGATCGGCGACGTGAAGGACATCCCCGCCGTCATCCAGCGCGCCAAGGATAAGAGCGACCGCTTCCGCCTCATGGGCTTCGGCCACCGCATCTACAAGAACTTCGATCCGCGCGCCAAGGTCATGCGCGAAACCTGCCACGAGGTGCTGGACGCGCTCGATCTGATGGACGACCCGCAATTCAGGATCGCCATGGAATTGGAGCGCATCGCCCTGCAGGACGATTATTTCATCGCCAAGAAGCTCTATCCCAATGTGGATTTCTATTCCGGCATCGTGCTGCGGGCGCTGGGCGTACCTTCCAGCATGTTCACCGTGCTGTTCGCGCTCGCGCGCACCGCGGGATGGGTCGCGCAGTGGAACGAGATGCTGGCCGATCCGGCGCATCGCATCGGGCGCCCGCGCCAGCAATATACCGGGCCGGCGCGGCGCGATTACGTGCCCCTGACCAAGCGGGGCGCCTGAACAGGCGGGCGCGCACGCGCAGCATGGAACCGCGCGACCGGGCCGCCAGCGGGGCCCTCTACAGCGGCAACCTGGCCTATCTCGAAGGCCTGGCCCCCGAGATGCTGGAGGGCCTGCTTGCGCAGGAAAGCCCCCGCCCCGGGGACGCCGCGCCGCCGGCGCCCGACAGCACGGCCCGTGCCGACGTGCAGAAGCAGATCGGCGTGCTGCGCCTCATCAACGCCTACCGCTTCCTGGGTGTCAGGGAGGCGGAGCTCGACCCGCTGCAGCGCTTCGAACATATCCGCCTGCCGGAGCTGAGCCTGTCCCACTACGGCCTGGAACGCGCGGACTTGGCGCAGCGCTTCGACCCCGGCACCTTGGCGGCTGCGCCCATGACGCTGGCCGATATCCTCGACGCGCTGAAGAAGATCTACCGCGGCCACGTCGGCGTCGAATACATGCACATCACCGACCCGGCGCGCAAGCGCTGGGTGCAAAGCCGCCTGGAGGCGGATCGCGGGAACTACGGCCTCACGAGCGCAGACAAGCGCGCCCTGCTCAAGCGCCTGACCGATGCGGAGATCCTGGAGCAGTTCCTGCACACGCGCTATCCCGGGCAGAAGCGCTTTTCCCTGGAGGGCAGCGAAAGCCTGATCCCGCTGCTGGATCACGTCATCCGGCATTGCGCGGCTCAGGGGGCGAAAGAAATCGTCATGGGCATGGCGCACCGGGGACGCATCAATGTGCTCGCCAATGTTCTCGGCCGGCCCCTGGACAGCCTGTTTGCCGAGCCCGCCGAGGGCAATGGCCCGCTCACCGGGGACGTGAAATACCACCAGGGCTTTTCCGCCGATGTGGGCACCCCTTCGGGACCGGTGCATGTGGCGATGGCCTTCAATCCTTCGCATCTGGAAATCATTCATCCGGCGGTGCGCGGCTCGGTGCGCGCGCGCCAGGACCGGCGCGGCGACATGAAGGGCTTCGAGGTGGTGCCCGTGATCCTGCACGGCGATGCGGCGCTGGCCGGCCAGGGCGTGGTGATGGAGAGCCTCAACATGTCACAGACGCGCGGCTTCCGCACCGGCGGGGCGATCCATATCGTCATCAACAACCAGATCGGCTTCACCACTTCCGATCCGCGCGACGTGCGCTCGACGCTCTATTGCACCGATGTCGCCAAGATGGTCGAGGCGCCGGTCTTCCACGTCAACGGCGACGATCCCGAGGCGATGGCCTATGTCGCCCGCCTGGCAGTGGCTTACCGCTACGTTTTCCACAAGAACGTGTTCATCGATCTGGTGTGCTTTCGCCGCCACGGCCACAACGAGCAGGACGAGCCGCTGGTCACCCAGCCGCTCATGTACCGCCTCATCGCCCAGCATCCCGGCGCGCGCGCCAAGTACGCCCAGCGCCTGCAAGAAGAAGGGCTCCTGGAGCGCGGCCAGGCCGAGGCCCTGGTGATGGACTGCCGCGAGAAATTGGAGCGGGGCGAGTCGCTCTGCCCGCCGGCCGCGTCGGATTTCAAGCAGGCGTTCGCCGTCGATTGGGGCCGCTACAAAGCGCCGTCGCCGCCGCGGGATGCGGACACCAGGCTGGACCCGGCCGCCCTGCATCGGCTGGGAGAGCGGCTGACCGAGGTGCCGGCGGGCTTTGCCCTGCACCGGCAGGTGGAGAAGGTGCGCCAGGCGCGCCTGCGCATGCTGGCGGGCGAGATCGGCGTGGACTGGGGCATGGCGGAAAACCTGGCCTATGCCAGCCTGCTTGCGGCCGGCTACGGCGTGCGCCTGTCGGGGCAGGACAGCGGGCGCGGCACCTTTGCCCACCGGCACGCCGTCTGGCACGACCAGAATCGCCAGCACCGCCTCGCCGGCAGCCATACGCCCCTGGAGAGCATCGCGCCGGGGCAGGGGCTGTTCACGCTCATCAATACCCTGCTGTCGGAGGAGGCGGTGCTGGCCTTCGAATACGGCTATGCCACCGCCGAGCCCGACACCCTGGACATCTGGGAAGCGCAATACGGCGATTTCGCCAACGGCGCCCAGGTGGTGATCGACCAGTTCATCACCAGCGGCGAGGCCAAATGGGGCCGCTTGTGCGGGCTGACGCTCATGCTGCCGCATGGCTACGAGGGCCAGGGGCCGGAGCATTCCTCGGCGCGCCCGGAGCGCTATCTGCAACTGGCGGCGCAGGACAATATCCAGATCTGCGTGCCTTCGACCGCGGCCCAGTTGTTTCACGTGCTGCGCCGCCAGATGCTGCGGCCGGTAAGAAAACCTCTGGTGCTGTTCACGCCCAAGAGCTTGCTGCGCCTGCCCGAGTCGGCATCGCCGCTGGCGGAATTCACCAGTGGGGGCTGGCGCCGAATATTGGACGATCCACTGCATCCGTCGCGGGCGCGCAGGGTGGTCATGTGCACGGGGCGGGTCTACTACGACCTCCGGCGCGCCCGGCGCGAAGCCGCCCTGGAAGAGGCCGTCGCCCTCGTGCGGGTGGAGGAACTGTATCCCTTTCCGGAAAGCGATCTCAAGGCGGTGCTTGAGTCTTACGCCCAGGCGGGGCAGTTCGTCTGGTGCCAGGAAGAGCCGCAGAACCAGGGAGCCTGGTATCAGACCTGGCATCACCTGCGCCATGCCCTGCCGCACGGCGGCGACGTAGCCTATGCCGGCCGGCCGCCCTCGGCGGCGCCGGCCTCCGGCTACGCCTCCCTGCATCAGGCGCAGCTGGCCGCCTTCCTGCGCGAGGCGCTGGACGCATGAAGGTCGAGATCCGCGCACCCAGCCTGGCCGAGTCCGTGGCCACGGGAACGCTGCTGGCTTGGCGCAAGCAGGCCGGGGAGCGCGTCGTGCGCGACGAGACGGTGGCCGACGTGGAGACCGACAAGGTCATCCTGGAAATTTCCGCGCCGGCGTCCGGGACGCTGGCCGATTTCATGCTGGCGGAGGGCGCCGAGGTACGAGCCGGCCAAGTGATGGCTTACGTGGATACGGAGACGGAGACACCGACGGTCGAACCTGGCGTCCGCGCCGCGGACGCCGTTCCAGCGGGGGATGTTCCCTCTGCTGGTGAATCCCTCCCTCACCCCGGCCCTCTCCCGCTTACGGGAGAGGGGGAGGGCGCACCGCTGCCCGCGCCGCCGCAAATCCCGCGTCCCCTCCAAGGCGAACGCACCGAACGGCGCGAGCCTCTGTCGCGCCTGCGTCTGCGCGTGGCCGAGCGCCTGCTGGCGGCGCAGCGCGAGGCCGCCATTCTCACCACCTTCAACGAAGTCAACCTCGCCGCCGTCAACGAGCTGCGCCAGCGCTACCAGGCCGAATTCCAGACCAGGCACGGCATCAAGCTGGGCTACATGTCCTTCTTCGTGCGCGCCGCCTGCTTGGCGCTGGACGCCTACCCCGTGGCCAATGCCCGCATCGAAGGGACGGAGGTGGTCCATCCGGGCTACAAGGACATCGGCATCGCGGTGTCCACGCCGCGCGGCCTAGTGGTGCCCATCCTGCGCGACGCGGACCGGCTGTCCTTCGCCGAAACCGAGCAAGGCATCGCCGAGCTGGCCGCGCGGGCGCGCGACGGCCGGCTGGGCCTGGAGGAGCTGGCCGGAGGGACGTTCTCCATCACCAATGGCGGCGTGTTCGGTTCCCTGTTGTCCACGCCTATCCTCAACCCGCCGCAGTCTGCCATCCTGGGCATGCACAAAATCCAGGAACGCCCGGTGGCCGAAATGGGCCAGGTGGTGATCCGCCCCATGATGTATCTGGCGCTCTCTTACGATCACCGACTGATCGACGGGCGCGAGGCAGTGCAGTTTCTGGTGGCAGTGAAGGAGGCGCTGGAGCGTCCGGAGCGATTGCTGCTGGGGGTGTAGCGCGCCGCCGCCGAATCACGCTGCTTCCCACATGCGCCACCAGTCGGCGCATCTGCCCTTGCATTTTTTTATGTCATAGAGAGCGGTGTCGGCATGGCTCAGCAGCGCGTCGGCTTCCGCGCCATCCTGGGGATATAGCGTGACTCCGAGGCTCAGGCCGACGCGCGCGCTGCGTCCGCCTGAAAGCGTGAACGGGGTTTCCACGGTGGCGTGGATGCGCGCCAGGGCAAGCGGTAGGCACGCGACATCGGTCAGGCTTTCCAGCACGAAGGCGAATTCGTCTCCGCCCAGGCGCGCGACGAGGTCGGTTTCGCGTACCGCCTCGGAAAGGCGGCGCCCCAGTTCCTGCAATATCGCGTCGCCGGCGGCATGGCCCCAGGTGTCGTTGACGGGCTTGAAGTCGTCCAGATCCAGGATGCCAACCGCCAGCATGGTCTTTTGGCGGCGGGCACGCGCGAGCGCTCGCGGCAGCCGTTCCATAAGGGCCAGGCGATTGGGCAGGCCGGTCAGCACGTCGTGGCGCGCGAGATAGCCTTGCTTGCTGCGCTCCTGTTCCAGGCTTTGCTTGAGATCCAATTCGTCCAGCCCCTGACCGATCTGTTGTCCGATCAGATTGACCAATGTGGCCACCTCGTCATCGAACAATCCGGCCCGGCCGGCAGTCAGCACCAGTACGGCGTATGGCGAGCCTCCGCGCTTGAGAGGAACCGCCATGCAGGATTTCCAGCCGATTCCCAAGAGAGTCTCTCGCCGGTCGTCGAGCAAAGGATCCAGACCGTGATCGTTGTCGTATTCCAACCTGCCGTTGAGCCAAGCCCGCGCCGCCGGGCCTGCCGCGTCCCGCAAGTGCAAAGCCAGCTGATCGACGGTGCCGCAGACCTCCGGGCTGGAGGCGGCAAGGCAGCGAAAACGCCCCTCCGCATCCGGCTGGGCCGCCCACGCTGCGGCAAATAGCCCGCCCTGCGCCAGGTTTTTGCAGATTTCGCCGAGCATGCCGACGTCGCACGATGATTTTATGATCGCGTCCCCGGCTGAGAGCAACGACTGATAAAGGCTCTGCAGGCGCTCCAGCCGCAGACGCTGGGCGGCCTGCTGCCGGCTGAGGAGCACTGCGTGCTTTTGTATCCGCAGCATCCGGCGCATCAGCCAAATCCAGCCCGCCAAGGCAAGCAATTCCATAAACAGCGCAAGCCTGATCTGGTGCCACCAGCGCTCTACCACGACGGCGCGCGGAGCGATGACGAAGGCGGCCGCGGGAAAATCTTGCAGGCGCTTGAACATGCCCCAATAGATTCCCGGCTGCCCGACATTGACGGGCCCGACAACGGCTGCCTGCGCCGCGGTCGGGTTGCGCAGCATCGCTTGCCGCACAGCTCCGTTGCGCGGCTGATCGAGGAACTCGACCAACGCCTGCTCTGGCAAGCTCGGCATCGGCCAGTTCTCCAGAAGATAGCCGTCGTTCGTCAAGACGCCGATGCCGAAATGCTCGTTGATTTCCATTTCGGTGAGCAGGCTTCGCATGCGCGCGGTCTGCTGCTTCAGATTCAGGCCGGCCACGATGAAAAAGCGCAGCTTTCCCGTGGCGTCACGGACCGGCAGGCACAAACGGATGACTGCGGTGCGGGTTAGGGGGCTGATGACAGGCGGGAAGAATTGCAGCCCTGTACGCCCGCGGGCGGCCGCAAGCATCGTCATGAGTTGCGGATTTCCATTGAAGCGCGTCGTAGCCTCGCCATGGAGTTCCGCCGAGCTTAACAGAAGCTTTCCGTCGGGGCGCACCAGCAACACGCCGGAAAGATCGGGATAGGCGTGCAGAAAGGGGAATATCAATTCGCCCGGGAAATCATCGTGAGCCTCTCCGGCTTCCTCCGCCAGGGCTTGGGCGGCGAGCTGCTCCATGCCGCGGGCGTATTGCTGTAAATGGATCTGCACGGTCGATTGCGCCAGGTTGGACAGCGCTTGCAGCTCGTTCCAGGCCCCGCGCGAGGCATGCCGCCAACTGCCCCACAAATAGGCGGCAGTAAGCAGCACGATGAGCACGGCTGCCCCGGAAATTATTTGTCTGGACTGCCCGAGCGCCGCTCGCGCCGCTGCGACGCTGGCATCAGACTCGACGCTATGCGTATCCATGGGGCGAAGGAAGATAGGAATAGCTGTAAGTCTCGGTTGGCTTGCCGATGGTTCCGTCGCTTGGATTTTAGCTTCTCATGGGGCTTGCGGTAACAGCCATTCCTTCACGCCGAAGGGAAGACACTTTCAATCGCGTGGGTATGGGGGCCATGACGCCCCTTGGACTTGCTGGAACGCACGCATCCCCACGGAACGACAGCATCGCTGCATTTTCTGCGGCGGTGGGCGCCGTCGTCGCCCGGGGGCCTCATGCAGCAAATACCGCCTGCAACGGGGCATGACGGGAGCGGCGGCCTGGAGGGCTTCGCAACGGTGCGTTGCGGGCGGCTTTCCTCGCAGATGCCGTACACCGTGAACCGCTGACGGCCCGTGTCGAAACCACTCCGTCGAACGATGACGAGATCAGCCATGGCGCTGCCGCTCCTCGACGGGGGGAGGAGCGAACGCCCAGGCGCCCAGGCTCGGCAATGCGTAATGCACGCCGCCGTCCTGTGCTCGGCGCGCGCGCCATCCAGTGCGGAGAAAACGCCAGTATGGCGCCCGGGCGCTGCAGCTCCGCGGCTGCGGTTCGCTTCGCGCACTCGGCGCCGGGTGCGCGTCTCGGCAGGGGCGCAAGCTTGTGGGGCGGCGTAGCAGGTCGCGCAAGATGGCTCATGTTGGTTTGCTATGATTCAGATATGTGGGTACGTGCAGGAATCAAACGCATGAAGATCAAAGCAAACCGATATTCCCGGCTTCTCGCAGCATTGCCGGTACTCCTGGTGCTGGCCAGCTCCAGCGCTTGGGCGCAGGGCGGGGGCTTGTCTCAGGATGCCCGCAAAGCGGGGACTGCCATAGGTTCCACCGTTCACGATATCGGCGTCGGCGCCAAGAAAGCGGGCGTTGCCATCGGCCAGGGCGCCAAAAAGGCCGGTCTCGCCATCGGCCATGCGGCCGAGACGGGCGGGAAGGCGTTCTGGCATGCCGTAAAGGGCGAAAAGGGCTGATTTCCACCCCGGCTCCGCGGGCCGCCCCGAGAAATCGTTCGGCGTTTTCGACGGGTGCGCCGATCCGCTGTTTCCCCGCACCGCCGCTTTCCCTCTGCGGCGGCTCGCCAGCGGGAGGGCGAATTGCGCCTGCGGTCGTCGACGGAATGGGCGGCGCTGTTGCTGCGGGGAAACTGCCCGGGTACTTGCCGGTTTGAGCGGTCGGCTCGATGCACCCCGGCGCTCAGGGCTCGCCCAGGTGGGACAGCTCGGTGTAGCAGCGTCGGCAGAGATCGGATAGTTCGCCCGAAAAGCGGCAAGCAATGTGGGTGGGCCGGGCCTCGATCACGCCGGCGGCGGCCAGCATGCGCAGTTTGCTGACCTGATTGCCCGCGTACAGCACGCTGCCCAGTTGGGTAATGGGTATGCTGAGATCCTTGGCCTGCTCGCGCATGGCGATGGCGACGGGGGTGGGCAGTTCCCAGGTGTTCAGCACCTGATAGCTCAACTGGCGCGCGAGATCGCCGAAGACCTCGTAGAAAGAGGCCGACAAAGGTTTGCTGGAGCCCTCGACATGGCGATCCATGATGCGAAAAGCCATTACCAGGCCAATGTCGTGCAATAGCCCCGCGAGGTAAGGCTCGAACTCGTCCAGGCCTTGGGCGCGGCCCAGGAAGTCGCAGGCCGCGGCGCACAGCTGCGAATGATTCCAGGTGCGCGGCGCCGCGGTGCGCGCAAAGCGCCCGCTTTGCACGTTGAGGATGGGCTTGAGCGCTGCGGCGGCGATGAGCTGTCCGAGACCGTTGCGGCCCAACACCGTGACGGCATGTTCCAGGCTGCGAATGCCCGCGGCAGTGCGGTAATAGGGGCTGTTGGCGATGCGCAGCAGGTCGGCCACCAGTACGGGATCCTGCGCGATCTGGCGCGCCAAATCCGCGGCGGAGACGTCATCGTCACGCAAGGTGCGAATCAGCCGCGGAATCACCGCAGGTGCGCGCGGCACCAGCGTGGCATCGGGGATAGGCAGGCTGACGGCTTGATCGAGGGCGCCCAGCAGGCGCCATTCCAGCGGACTCAGCGGGTCGGGCACGGGCGCGCTACCGGCCAGCAGCCAGCCATAATAGAGGCCGTCGATATCCACCGGGTCGCCGGCCTCCTGGGCGCGCGCCTGGGAGGCCGACGCCTTGGGCGGGGCCAGGGTGTCACGGGGCGCGCCGTTCCCTGGCGCTGGCAGGCGGTTCCCCAGCAAAGCCTTAAACCAATGCAGCATGTCTAAACTCTGATTTTTTTTCTTGATCGGCCCCGGCCGGCGGCTCTGAAGGGGGCAGGTGGAAATATTCCCGGTTCCTGCGCAAAAGTCAAAGCGCCGGCCTGGAACGGGGCGGCGAACGCCTCGGTTTCCTGCTTCTGCGCCGAGGCGCTTACCGAGCGTCCTGGCGCCGGGCCGCAGACCAGGCGGCGGCCTCGTACCGTGCCGTGGCGAGTTGTGCGGCAGGCATCGACCCGGCGACCCGGCTTAGGGTCTGTTCGGCCAGGCGGTAGGTGTCGCTGTTCGGAGGCACCGCAGCCTTGCCCAGCGCAAGCCATTTGTAGGCGCGGACATTGTCTGCTGCCAGCCCCACGCCATACGCATAGAACACGCCCAGGCTGATCTGGGCGACGGCCACGTCCTGCTCGGCAGCGGCGCGATACCACCTGGCGGCTTGCGCATAATCCTGCGCGACCCCTCTGCCTTCAGCGTAGAGCAGAGCCAGCCTGGCTTGGGCGTCGGCCACTCCCTGCTCGGCCGCTTTGCGATACCAAACCGCGGCCTGCGCAGGGTTTTGCGCCACGCCCAGCCCCTGGGCGTACAGCACCCCCAGGTTGTATTGCGCCTGGGCGTTTCCTTGCGCCGCGCTTTTGGCGAGCCACGCAGCCGCGGCGGCAGCGTCCTGCGGCACACCCGTGCCCCGGGCGTACAGCATGCCGAGATAGAATTGCGCCGAAGCGTCGCCTTCCTCGGCCGCTTTGCGGCACCACGCCGCGGCTTGGGCGTAGTTTTGCGGCACGCCCGCTCCCTTGGCATAGAAAAGCACCAGGTTGAATTGCGCGTTGGCGTTGCCCTGCTGCGCCGATTTCTCGAACCATTCTTGCGCACGCGCCAGGTTTCTGGGCACGCCGGCGCCCACGTGATACATGACGCCCAGAAATTCCTGCGCCAGCGGCAGGCCCTGTTCCGCGGCCTTGCGTATCCAAAGGGCGGCATGGGAGTAATCATGCCGATTGAGCAAGTAGACGCCGTAGGCCAGCTGACCTTCCGCGTCATGTCGCTGTGCGGCGGCGTGCAGTGCGTCGCGCGCTTTGAGATGGCCAAGCTCTGCGGCCTGTTCCAGCAGGTGGGCGTCATGGGGCGTCAGGGCGGCAGCGGCCTGCGCCGTCAGGGCGAAGAACAAGACCGGAAGATGGCGGATCAAAGCGTTCACGCCTCTAATTGCCGCAGCCCGCCTCGTTAACCTGTTGACGGAACCACTCGATGATGTCGGTATCAAGGCGGATGGTGATCCGGGTTTTGCCGGTAGGAGCGGCGACACGCGCCCCTCGCTTTGCCTTTGAAAAATCGTACTCAGCTTTCATAAAATTTGCGCTCCTGCTTTGTCGCCAAACGCGCAGAAATGATACGGATGGCGGCCCCGCGTTCGGTGAAGACCACCACCAGATGCCTGCCGAAGGCATCAACCCCAAGCGTTACGAAGCGAGGTTCCCCGCGCGACCATGAGTCGGAGTTGAACGCGTTGTTGGGCGGCATTTAGACGAGACCCCACCGCTTGGCAAATTCTTGCCATCGAGTAGCCAGACCGTCGGGGTCTTTCCAGAATTCCTTGTCTAATTCTTCCAGCCGGTTGCTTCGAGAAGCTGAGGCGCGGGCACGGAGAAATGCCCTCCTTTTTTCGGTGTCTTCTGGTATCTGCTCGAAATCAAATAGCACTTGTTTTGCCTTTTCCAGAATTATGAGTGACTGAGTCGCATCTATGGCCTTGAGGCCGGCTAGTGCGTATTGATAGTAACTGCCGGAGCTATTGAAAAAGTATTGGTCGAAGCCGCCATTGTAAACTTCGCCATCGAGCAGGCCTACGGCGAAATACTGCTTTTCTGCCTCAGTAAAACCTGCGAACCCTTTGTCTGTTTCATGTGCTCGATGGACCAGCTCACTCCATAGCTTGCGAAGTGGGTCCGTACGATCAAGCTCGCGTTGCTCTTTGTGCCATTTCTTAGAGGCTTCGATGGACTCACGCTTTCCTGATTTGCACGGAACACATAAGCCTCCATTCTTTGTGGCGGTGCTTTCAAGAATTAGCGCGCCACATTTTTTACACGGAACCTTGCTCACACTGACCATCGGTTTATGACGCCCAACGTAGAAGTGAGGGGCGGCCGGAGCGCGAAGCACGGAGGGAACCCACCAGCGCAGCTGGTGGGCCGTCCCTCTCGACTGCCGGGTTGGGCCTATGCAGTGGCACCGCTAATGTCCTCCACGGTGATGTGTTTTTCTTCTCCCTTCCCGGCGACGATAAGCTCTAGAAGAACAGCCGCTCCATCAGCAACAGGGACGGGGCACTCGACTACTGCAAATAGCCCCGTGTCGTTCGGCGCGAAATACTTAACCCCAATTGGCTGCGCGCTGGACGATGCGGTAAGCGGCGATGCGACAGCACTCAAAAAGTCGGCTTCGATTGCTGCGGCCGGCGCGCGATCGTAGGCAAGCGCGTACCCAAAACGATTGGCTAGCCCGGCGAAATCTCGCCGCAGTAGTAAAGCGCGCGCCTCCTCACCAAGGGCCGAAAGAGACTTTTCGTCCGTTTGAGTGGGAAGGAGCTTCATGCAGAGGCCCAACGTAATTTAGGCAACACGAAATTTATCGGGGATTGTGGTCTAAATCAACGCGGCTCATTCGATCGCCTTTCAGGCATGACGTTTTCCGGCTGCTTTCCGTTTTAGCGTGAAACAACGCGCAGCGTTGCCGCGTCCCCCTCGCCCTCTGGGAGAGGGCTGGGGTGAGGGAAACGGACAGGGCGATAAGAGCGTTTCATGATTTGGGGCGGCGATTCGCCATGTCCGTTAGGGAAACCTGAAAACTCGCGGACGGAAGCTAAAGCGGTTTCTCCAGTAACCGGCTGCTGCCAGCTTGGGAGAAGCTGTTCGGCTTCGCCACCTCATTCCCCAATCAAAAACATCGCCGGCCTATCCTTTAGTGTGGGGGCGGTCGCCTTCCTCCATGCGGCCACGTGCCGCGACATTACGCTTTCTCCCTCACCCGTCAAATCCACCGCCACTGCCAGCCGCGTGTCAGGCTGCAGCGTCTTGAGCAGCGCAGCAAGCAGGGCGGCGTTGCGGTAGGGCGTTTCGATGAAGAGCTGGGTGACGTGCTTTTGCCGGACGGTTTTTTCCAGATTGCGGATGGCGGCTTCGCGTGCGTCCGGTTTGGCGGGCAGGTAGCCGGTGAAGCAGAACTGCTGGCCGTTCATGCCCGAGGCCATGAGGGCGAGCAGCAGGGAGGAGGGGCCCACGAGCGGCAGCACCGGGACGCCCTGATCGTGAGCGAGGGCGACCAGCGCGGCGCCGGGGTCGGCGACGCCGGGGCAGCCGGCTTCCGACATCAGGCCGACGTCGCGGCCGGCCAGCAGTGGCGCCAGGAGATTGGGCAGCTCGGCGGCCGGAGTGTGCTCGTTGAGTTCGCTGATCTGGATCTGCGCGAGTGGCAGGGGATGCGCCGCGGCCTTCAGCACGGCGCGCGCGGTCTTGGCGCGCTCGGCGACGAAATGGTCGATGCCGCGCAGGGCGGCGAGGGTGGCGGGGGGCAGCACCTGGGCAGGGTCGCCCGCCGCCAGGGGAGTGGGGATGAGGTAGAGCCGCCCGGCCGCCACCTTGGGCGCGGTCAGATGCCGCGCAGCAGTTCGTTGATGCCGACCTTGCTGCGCGTCTTGGCGTCCACCTGCTTGACGATGACGGCGCAGTAGAGGCTGTACTTGCCGTCGGCGGAGGGCAGGTTGCCGCTCACCACCACGGAGCCGGCGGGGATGCGGCCGTAAAGGATCTCGCCCGTCTCGCGGTTGTAGATGCGGGTGCTCTGGCCGAGGTACACGCCCATGGAGATGACGCAGTTGTCCTCGACGATGACGCCTTCCACCACTTCGGAGCGTGCGCCGATGAAGCAGTTGTCGCCAATGATGGTGGGGTTGGCCTGCACCGGCTCCAGCACGCCGCCGATGCCGACGCCGCCGGAGAGGTGCACGTTCTTGCCGATCTGCGCGCAGGAGCCCACCGTGGCCCAGGTGTCCACCATGGTGCCGTCATCGACATAGGCGCCGATGTTGACGTAAGAGGGCATGAGCACCACGTTCTTGGCGATGTAGGAGCCGCGCCGCGCGGCGGCCGGCGGCACGACGCGGAAGCCGCCTTCGCGGAAATCCTTGGAGTTGTAATCGGCGAACTTGCTGGGCACTTTGTCGTAGTAGTTGGTGTAGCCGCCCTTGATGAAGGCGTTGTCCTCCAGGCGGAAGGACAGCAGCACGGCCTTCTTCACCCACTGGTGGGTGGCCCACTGGCCGTCGATCTTTTCCGCCACGCGCAGCTCGCCGCGATCGAGCAGGTCGATGACGGAATTGACCGCTTCCTTGAGCTTGGCATCGGCGTTGCGCGGGGTGATGTCGACGCGGCGCTCGAAGGCGTCTTCGATGAGGGCTTGCAGTTCCTGCATGTGCATGGCGGTTTCCTGGAACGGGTGGATGGGAAGAGATCAGGCAGCGGTTTGCCGCACGTAGTCGCTGATGCGATGGGCAGCCTCGACGCAGGCGGGCAGCGCGTCCACCAGGGCGATGCGCACATAGCCACGCCCGGGGTTGATGCCGGAGGCATCGCGCGCCAGATAACTGCCGGGCAGCACGGTGACGTTCTTGCGCTCATGGAGGCCGCGCGCAAAGGCGCAGTCGTCCTCGCCGGGCACTTTGGCCCACAGATAGAAAGAGGCGTCGGGCACGTCGAACTGCAGGCTGCCCATGAGGATGGGCATGACGGCGGCGAACTTTTCCGCATACAGGCGGCGGTTGTCGGCCACGTGCGCTTCATCCTGCCAGGCGGCCAGGCTGGCGGCCTGCACCACGGGCGACATGGCCGAGCCGTGGTAAGTGCGATAAAGCAGGAATTTCTTTATCGCCGCCGCGTCGCCGGCGACGAAGCCGGAGCGCAGTCCCGGCACGTTGGAGCGCTTGGACAGGCTGTTGAACACCAGCAGATTCCTGGTGCCGCGGCCCAGTTCCTGGGCGGCGGTGAGCGCGCCCAGCGAGGGCAGGGCTTCGTCGAAATAAATCTCCGAGTAGCACTCGTCGGCGGCGATGAGGAAGCCGTGCTTGTCGGACAGTTCGAACAGCTCACGCCATTGGTCGAGGGTCATGACCTTGCCGGTGGGGTTGCCGGGCGAGCAGACATAGGCCAGGTTGACCTGTTCCCACACATCTTCGGGCACGCGCGAGAAATCCATGGCATAACCGTTGTCTGCCGTGGTATTGAGGTAATAGGGCCGCGCGCCGGCCAGCAGCGCCGCGCCTTCGTAGATTTGGTAGAAGGGGTTGGGCGAGAGCACCACGCGGCGGCCGTGGCGGCTGGAATCGACGGTGGCCTGGGCGACGGCGAAGAGCGCTTCGCGCGAGCCGTTCACCGGCAGCACTTCAGTGGCGGGGTCGAGCTGCATACCGAAGCGGCGCGCGATCCAGGCGGCGATGGCAGCGCGCAGGTCGTCGCGCCCTTGGGTCGTCGGATAAGAGCTCAGACCGTCGAGCGCGACGCACAGGGCATCGCGGATGAAAGCCGGCGTGGCATGCTTGGGCTCGCCGATGGAGAGATTGATGGCAGAATACTCGGCACTCGGGCGCACCCCCTCGAACAGGGTTTTCAGACGCTGGAAGGGATAGGGCTGCAGCAGGTCCAGTCGAGGATTCATGAATAATGAACCGCGGCGGTGCGCGAGTCTCGTAAAAGCAGAAATTATAACCGGTCCTTAATGCCAACCTTGTCCGCAAGCCGTTTCTTCGCCGTTCTCTGCCTGCTGGCCGGCGCCACCGGCTGGGGCATCATCTGGTATCCCTATCGTCTGCTGGAGCACGCGGGCGTGTCCGGCCTGGTGTCTTCGCTCATCTCCTATGGTCTGCCGCTGCTGTTGCTGGGCTGGCTGCACCGGCGCGAGGTGCGGGGCGACCGCGACAAGGCGCTGTGGCTTGCCGCGCTGGGATTGTCGGCCGGCTGGACCAATATCTCCTATGTCATCGCCGTGCTGGGCGGCGAGATCATGCGCGTGCTGCTGCTGTTCTATCTCGCGCCGTTGTGGACCGTGCTGTTTGCCCGCTGGCTGCTGCGGGAAAGGCTTACGCCCGCTGGCGGCGTGGTGATGGCGCTGTCCTTCGCGGGCGCGGTGAGCATGCTGTGGCCGCCGCAGGGCGGCTTGCCGCTGCCGCAAAACCCGGCCGAGTGGCTGGCGCTTTCAGCCGGCATGACCTTCGCCCTGTCCAATGTCATCACCCGCCGCATCGGGCAGGTGGCCAACGGCTCCAAGGCGGTGGCGGTATGGGGCGGCGTCACCGCCCTGGCCCTGCTGGCGCTGGCGGGACGCAGCGGCCAGTGGGATTTCGTCGGCACCGTCGGCGCTGCTACCTGGGGATGGCTGCTGCTCACCGCTGCGTTCATCGCCGGCATGACTTACGCGGTGCAATGGGGTTTGTCCCACACGCCCGCCAACCAGGCCATCATCATTTTGCTGTTCGAACTGGTGGTGGCGGCGGTGGCGAGCTATTTCCTGGCGGGCGAGACGATGAGCGGGCAGGAAGTGCTGGGCGCTGCCCTCATCGTCGCCGCCAGCCTGTTTTCCGGAAAACTGGAGCAGCCTCATGCCTGAAATCACCGGCCTCCGCCATCTCGGCATCCTGGTGGAGGATCTCGCGCGCGCCAAGGCGTTTTACGAAAGCGTGCTGGGTCTCGTCCCCCATCCCGCGCGGCCGACACTGCCGTATGCCGGCGAGTGGTACGAACTGTCCGACGGCCGCCAGTTGCACCTCATGTGCCTGCCCAACCCGGAAGCGGGCCTCGTGCGCCCGGAACACGGCGGACGCGACCGCCACGCGGCGTTTGCTGTGGCGAGCCTGGAATCTTTGGAGCGCGCCCTGGAATCGGCCGGCGTGTCCTACACGCTCAGCAAATCGGGGCGGCTCGCGCTGTTCTGCCGCGACCCCGACGGCAATGCGCTGGAGTTCGTGCAGACCGGCGTATAGCCGCCGCGGCGGATCATTGCCCCGGGCGCTTTTTGTCCTTTTCCGAGACTTTCTTGATGACGCCGGCGGCCCAGTCGCGGCCGCCCAGGCCGAAGGCGATGGCAAGCGCCAAGCCCACCGCGCCGAAGGCGATCTGGAAGGCGGCGGTGAGCAGATGGGTGCCGATCTGCAACTGCTCCAGGGCCATGAACACCACGAACACGATCACCGCATATTCGGAAAAGGTGCTGATGGTGAGCGCGCCTTCCACGCCGATATTGTTGAGATAGGCGAACACCAGGCGGTTGATGAAGCGGGCGATGAGGATGCCGAACACCAGCACCAGAATGGCGACGATGATGTTGGGCAGATACAGCACCACGCGGTTGAACAGCTCCGCCACGGCATGCAGGCCCAGGCTGTTGGCCACGGTGACAATGACCACCAGGATCAGGAGCCAGTACACCAGATTGGCCAGAAGCCGCGACAGGCTGATGTTGATGTTGCCCTGCCTGAGAAAAGCCTCGATGCCGGTCTTGAGCGAAAGCTCGTCGAACTTGAGCACGTCCAGGAGCTTCACCAGGCCCGTGCGCAGCAGATTGGCGAACAGCCAGCCGATGAAAAGCAGCACCAGGGCGGCGAGTAGTTGCGGAATGAAAGCGGCCAGCTGAGTCCAGAAGGAAGTGAGGGAGGCCACGAAGATATCCAATTGCTGTTGCATGGTCAGACTCCGGGGTTGGACTGCTGGGGATTATACGGAATGCGTTCGACTCCGCCGGCGCCGCAGGGGCGCGATCGATCCGGGCGCGCTATTCCTCGGGGCGTGCGACGTCATCCCGTGCCCGTTCGAGCTCGCGCGCGCGCCGCAGGCGGGCAGGCGTGTTGAGGATGTAGAACGCCAGCGCCAGCAGCCCGCCGCCCACAATCGCCACCAGCAGCGCCTTACCCACCGAGGGTGCGGTGATCAGCATCATGAACCAGAGATAGGCGAGGGCGATGAAGACGATGTACATGGGGTTCCTGGCAGCCTTTACAGTGTAGGACTGCACGCCGGACGGTGCCAGCCTACATGTTGAACATACTCATGACGGCCGCGGTGACAATTTTTCACGTTTCTTTTGCTCCGTGTTCCCCGAGAAAGGCGTTAAGTGCAGCGGCAATCCATTTCCGTCTTTCAGCCAGGAACGTCTTATAAGCTGATATTTCCAGTAGCTCCGTGTTAACGGGAATCGCTTGTGCCTCAAAAGGCGCCATACCGTGTTGTTCGACCAGAGAAGGAAGATAGCTAACAGGAGGTTTGTCGCTGATTGCCCGGTTAGTTTTTCCACCAATGAACGCTAGGTTCGCGATGTCGTCAGCTTCCCTTGACGTGTAGCTGTTCTTGAGCTGGGCTTTAGGAAAGATATGGTGAAACTGTAGGCGGTGTTGCGTGCCAGAGTGATCGAGCGATATGGTCAGATTTGATCGCCAATCTGTCGCAGCCGCGTTCCGGAAGACCAGGAACATCGTCTTGAACAGCGCGCTCCGTTGGTTGCGACCTTCAAGCTCATTGGCAGTTATATCGAGACGGCCGAATTGTAGGCGGAGGCGGTCGATGAGGTCTTGGACTGAGCCGCCTTGCCGTATCGTCGCGAGGTCTTGGTCGAGAATGGTTTCGCTCGAACCACGGGAGAACCGCCCCTTCGCGTTGGCGACGAGTGCCCAATAACGGAGCAGAGCAGAGTCGCCAGTGGTGATCTCGTATTGGCGGACGTGCCCAAAATATGCAAGCACCACTAACAAGAAAGGCGATGACAACAACACAGGGCTTTCGATGCCGACGTTGCTCTTCAGGAAGTTCGTCGCGAAGCGCATCCCCTCGCAAGCTTCTTTCCAGGCCTTTTGCAACACATCCACCGCAAGGTTGCCGACAGTCAGGAATCGCGACTGGCCCGTCGCGAATGCCATAAGGTTCTTGAGATGCAAGCCCAATTCGAGGTCAAATCCGCCTTTTGTGCACTCGCCCTGGAAATCAAGAAAGGTTTTCAATGAGTGGCGCCACTTGGCCGTAATCTGTGCCAGGGCGAGGTCTGAGCTGCGCAGCTTTGCACCCAGCGAATTCACCCGTACGAAAATTTCAGTGACCTCGTCGTAGGACAGCGTCCTTTCCAGCACGTCCATTCGATACACATATTTCCGAATGGCGCGCAGCCGAGCCAATCGCTGGCTGTACTTCTCGTAGCGCGGGTCATCGAATCCGGCGACACCGGCTCGTTTCAGAAACGGTGCGTCGCTGTCAGTCTTGAATACCTCGGAAACCTTGACCCACTGGGGTAACTGTTCGAGCTTTCGGGTAGCAACCACGAAGGTCATCTTGTTGAATCGCTTCTGAAGCTCGTCCTCAGTGGAATCCGCCTCGTCGCCGACAATATCTTCTTCATCGTCGACGTCCTCACCATCATCCCCGTTTTCCTCCACTTCGGTGATCACCGCGAGCTGATGTGGGTGTTCCAGGTTAAAGAGGAGATCAACGGGGCGGCGTCGGCCGCGTACTGACACGGGCTCGCCGCGAATAACTGCTGAGAGGGATGTCAGGCGCTGCTGCCCATCAAGTAGCAGTCTCGTGCTTTGGTAAGGATTTTCGCTCTGGCTGACTGCGAACTGCTGCAAAGGGACAGCTTCATCGGTCTCCCACAACAGGATGGCACCCGACGGGTATCCGCGATACAGCGAGTCCAGCAGATCGCGCACCCGCGTTGAGCGCCAGACATATTGGCGCTGCATCTCGGGGAGCCGAAGCTCGCCTCGCTCGATCATCGACACCAACTCTTCGACTGAAGCCTCTGCCTTGGCCATGAATTTCTTTCTGGTTGTGTTTGACGAACTATATCAAGCCAGCATCTCCATCAGCACCGGATGCCAGACCTGAGCATCGATGCTGCCCATCTTTCCCGCGAGCCTCTTCTTGTCGATGGCGCGAATCTGATCGAGCAGGATGCGCGCCTGCTTGCCGCCGAATGCCACTTCGGGGCGACAGCCCAGGGGCCGGCCCTGGCTGGTCAGCGGCGCGATGATGACGCGGGGCAGGGCGGCGTTCATGTCGTCGGGGGAGACGACGAGGCCGGGCCGGGTCTTGCGGATTTCGGTGCCCACCGTCGGGTCGAGGTTGACCCAGTAGACTTCGCCGCGCTTTACCACTGCCATTCCTCATTGCCTTCATCGACCGGGATGGTGTCGAGGACGGCTTTATCCTTGATCGGCGGCGCGTCGAACCAACCCTGACGGACGGGGCGGACGGGGCTGATGATCATCTGGCCGTTTTCGTGCTTCAACTCTATCGGCGAGCCCACGGCCAGGCGCAACTCGGCCAGGATCGTGGCCGGAAGGCGCACGACGGCGCTGTTGCCCCATTTCTTGATTTCGGTGCGCATGACGGGTCCTCGTGAAATGAGGCTACATTGTAGCTATATCTGATCGTTGCTACAATGTCGCTTCGCCAGCGTTTCCCCTGCCGCAACTCAATGCAAGCAAGATCAAAAACTCCGACCGTCGGATTCATTTCCCTTGGCTGCCCCAAAGCCACGGTGGATTCCGAGCGCATCCTCACGCAGGTGCGCGCCGAAGGCTATCTGGTGAGCGGCAGCTATGACGACGCCGACTTGGTGGTGGTCAACACTTGCGGCTTCATCGATGCGGCGGTGGAGGAATCGCTGGAGGCCATCGGCGAGGCGCTCGCGGAAAACGGCAAGGTGGTGGTGACTGGCTGTTTGGGCGCGAAGGGCGACGTGGTGCGCCGCGCCCATCCCGCGGTGCTGGCGGTGACGGGGCCGCAGGCTACGGACGAAGTCATGGCCGCGATCCACGAGCATCTGCCCAAGCCGCACGACCCTTACAGTGATTTGATTCCGCCCGGCGGCGTGAAGCTTACACCGCGCCACTACGCCTACCTGAAAATTTCCGAGGGCTGCAACCATCGCTGCAGCTTCTGCATCATTCCCTCCATGCGCGGCGACCTGGTGAGCCGTCCCGTGGGGGAGGTGCTGCGCGAGGCGGAGGCGCTGGTGAATGCCGGCGTGAAGGAATTGCTGGTGATTTCGCAGGACACCAGCGCCTACGGCGTGGACGTGAAATACCGCACCGGCTTCTGGAACGGCCGGCCGGTGAAGACGCGCATGATCGAGCTTGCCGAGGCATTGGGTGGACTGGGTGCCTGGGTGCGGCTGCATTATGTCTATCCTTACCCGCATGTGGACGAAGTCATCCCGCTCATGGCCGAGGGCAAGGTTCTGCCTTATCTGGACGTGCCCTTCCAGCACGCCAGCCCGCGCATCCTCAAGCTCATGAAGCGCCCGGCGGCGGCGGAGAAGACCCTGGAGCGCATCCAGGCCTGGCGTACCGCCTGCCCGGACCTCACGCTGCGTTCGACTTTTATCGTCGGCTTTCCAGGCGAGACGGAAGCGGAATTCGAGGAGTTGCTGGATTTTCTGCGCGCGGCGCAGCTGGATCGCGTGGGCTGCTTTGCCTATTCGGCCGTGGCAGGCGCGGCGGCCAACGAGCTGCCCGGCGCGGTGCCGGAAGCCGTGAAGGAGGAAAGGCGCAGCCGCTTCATGCAGGTGCAGGCGGAAATCAGCGCGGCGCGGCTGGCCGCCAAGGTCGGGCAGACGCTTACCGTGCTGGTGGATGATCTGGCCGAGGAAGGCGCGCTGGCGCGCAGTGCTGCGGACGCCCCGGAAATCGACGGCGTGGTGGTGATCGAGCATCCCGGCGATCTCTCGCCCGGGGACTGGGCTACGGTGACAGTGACCGCGGCGGGCGAGCACGACCTCTGGGCGGCACAGGTGGTGGCTTGAAACCGGTCTGCGCGGCTACGGCTGCGGTTCGGGCGGATCGCCCCATACCCGGACGCGGTTGCGGCCGGCTTTCTTGGCTTCGTAGAGGGCTTCGTCGGCGCGCCGTATGAGGGCGCGCAGGGGCTCGCCCTCCACTACTTGGGCGACGCCGAAGGAGGCGGTGATGGTCAAGGAGGCCATGCGGTCGGACGGGGTGATGGGCGCCTCGGCGATCTGCGCGCGCATGCGCTCCAGCACGGCTTCCGCCCGGCTGATGTCGAGATGGTCGAGGAAGATCAGGAATTCCTCGCCGCCGTAGCGGTATACGCGATCATTCTCGCGCAGGCTTTTTTGCAGCAGGGCGGCGAAAGTGCGCAGCACGGCGTCGCCGGTCTCGTGGCCGTGATCGTCGTTGACGCGCTTGAAGTGGTCGATGTCCGTCAGCGCCAGGCAGGCGGGGTGGCCTTCTTCGAGCGCGTGGAAAATCGCCTTTTGCAGCTGCGTCTGCATTTGCTGGCGGTTGGCGATGCCGGTCAGGGGATCGGTGCTGAAATGATCCACCAGCAGCGCGCGGATCAGTTGGCGCAGACTGAGGATGAGGCGGCGCGAGGCTTCGGCGAACTGCAAATAGGCTTGCGCGCGGCTGTCGCCCGGCGGGGTCTGCAGCAAGGCGCGCGCCGCGTCGTGCATGTACCGATGCTGGCTCTCCAGGGTTGCGAACAGGCTTTGCCGCAGGATCTGCGGCGGATGGGCCGCCTTGTAATACCACTGGCCGAAAGCGCAGAGATGATGCGCGTCGGCCGCCAGGGCGTCGACCTGATCCATACGCCCGGCGAGCAGATTGGCCACCAGGTCGTCGGCCCAGCGCTGATGCGCGAACTGGGCCGCCTCGATGACGGCGGCGAGATCTTGGCCATCCTGCGGTGCGGGTGCCTCGGGGGGCGGTGCGGGATTTTTCAGGGCGCGCTACCCGGCAAGCAGTTTGCGCTGGAAGGCATAGAACGCGTGGGCGACCGCCGCACCTTCCAGCAAGGTCAGCGCCTGGTTCATGCCCGCGGCCGCGGCAGGATGGACGAAGCGGATGCCGGGCGCCAGATCCAGAGGGTAGCGGCGCACCTCGGCGGCGATTTTGCGCATGGCCAGCGATGCGGCCCCCAGATCTTCTTCGGCCAGGCTGCCGTCCCGCGTCACGGTGAAGCTCAGCACTTCGTCGCTGAGCGGGCAGCGCGTCTCCACCCGGGCGGGGGCGTCCAGCAGGCGAGGCAAAGCCAGCGTATCCAGGGCCGAAGCGGCATACAGCGTGGCCTGGGGGAAATGCAGCGCGATGTCGGTGCGCGCCGGGCAGAAGGGCGGGCAGGCCAGGCGGTCGGCGGTCAGGTAGACGGCGTCCAGGGCGGCCAATTCGTCCAGCCCTTCCTCGTCGAAGCCGACGGGCTGCGGGCCGTCGGCCGTCTGCACCCAGCGGGTCAGCACCGCCAGATAGGTTTCCCGCGTGGCATCGCAGGCCTCACGTTGAATGCGGCGCTCCAGCGGCCAAGCCCGATGCAGGCCCATGAGCGCCTGCATCACCAGGTCCTCGCGGATCGCCGCCTGCGCGCTCATGGCGAGAACTGCTCCTCTTCCAACACGCGATAGACGTAGTTGGCGTTGTTGCGATGGTTCAGTCGATAGAGCGGCACGTTGGCGAACTCCGGCAGGTCGGCACGATCGACCGCGTCCTGCAGGGATACACCCTGACGCAGGGAGGCGCCGATCTTGGCCGTCAATTGTTCCACATAGCGGCGCGTCTGCGCCACCATGGGAAAGGGCGGCGTCTGCGGGGCGCCGTGCCCTGGCACCATGAGGCGGGCATGGGGGAAGGTTTTCAGCAGCCAGTCCTGGCGCGCGGTGATTTCGCGCAGATGGCCGTCGCCGATGAAGGTCACGCGGCCGTTGAAGGCGAGGTCGGACACCCAAAGGATGTTGCCGGGCTGCTGATACATCACTAGGTCGCCATGGGAATGATGCCGGCCGCTGTCATAGACGCGGAAGGTCTTGCCGCCGAGCCGCAAGGTGAGTTCTTTGGCATGCGCGCCGCCCAGCAGGGTGTCGGGCACCACGGCCTTGAAGTCCTTCATCTCGGCGGGCAGGAAGGCCTTGCGGTAGGCGACCGAGTGCTGGATGGTGGAGGAGCGCACGTAGTCCACCGTGCCCGCCTGGCTGATGACTTTCACGCCGGGCAGCTCGGCGAAGGCCGAAGCGCCGTAGTAGTGATCCGGGTGGGCATGGGTGATGACGAGAACCTTGACCGGCTGATCGGTCACCTCACGGATGGCGGCGAGCATGCGCCGGCCCAGATAGGGCGTGCCCAAGGCATCGACCACCAGCACGCCGTTGCGCGTCACTATGAAGCCGGCATTGCCGTTGAAGCCGCGGTTGGTGCCGTCGACCTCGGCGATGTTGCCGAAAAAGAAATACGTGTCCGGCGCGATGCGGTAATAGGGCAGCGGCTTGCTGTCGGGATCTTGCGCGTCGACCGCGAAGACCGGGGCGCGCGGGCTGTCGACCGCTTCCTTGGGCCGGTAGGGATGGGTCGCGTCGGTGCCGAACTGCTGCTCGCCTCCGGCGCCTTCCAGGGCGGGCACTTGGATGGGCAGCAGGGTTGCTGCGCTGGCGGCGTTCACGGCCAAGAGGCCGAGCAGGGCAAGGGGGTGCTTGAGGGGCATGGCGGCTTCCATAATTAATCCATATTAATTATGGCACCGCTGCTTGCGCGCGCCGGCCTGGTATTTGCCTACCGGGCCGGCCGCCTCAGGCGGGTGTCTTGGCCGTGCGCCGCAGGCGCGCCAGCAGCCGGCGCGCCAGTTCGCCAAAGAGTTCGGTTTGCGTCGGGTGCGGGAAGATGGCGGCCGCCACCTGCTTGAGCGTCATGCCGCCGGAGACCATCAGCACGCCGGCGCCGATGAGGGTGTCCACGTGGTCGGCCAGCAGGTGCACGCCGATGATCCTCTGCGTGGCCTTGTCGGCCACCAGTTTGACGAGGCCTTCGGTCTCGCTGGTGATCATGGCCTTGGCGTCTATGCTCATGGGAATCTTCACTTCCACCGCATCGATGCCCTTGGCCTTGGCCTGCGCCACGGACAAGCCGACGAAGCCGGCCTGGGGCCGCGAGAAGGTCACGCCGCAGTCCACGTCCTGGTTGTATTCGGCACCATGGCCCAGCAGGTTGTCGGCGGCCACCCGGCCCTGAGTGGCCGCGGTGTGGGCCAGCATGTAGCCGCCGATGACGTCCCCCACCGCATAGATGTGCGACTGGCTGGTCTGGCAGCGGCTGTTCACGCGGATGGCCGCGCCGTCCAGCGCGAGGCCGGCTTTGTCCAGTTGCAGTTTGGCGGTGTCCGGGCGTTTGCCGGTGGCCATGAGCACAATGTCACAGTGGTAAGTGTGGTTCTGGCCCTGGCTGTCCGTGTAGGCAATTTTCATGGCGCCGGGGGTGCCGGAAATCTCGTTGATCTTGGCACTGGTGAGCAGGGAAATCTCGCTCTGCAGCTTGGCAGTGAGCGTCTTGGCGATCTCTTCCTCGATTTCCGCCAGGGGCCGGTCCTTGGCTTCCAACATGAGGATTTCGGCGCCGAAGTCGCGCCAGATCTGGGCCATCTCCACGCCGATGACGCCGGCGCCGATGATGCCGATTTTTTTCGGCGGCGCCGCCAGGTTCCAGAGGGTGTCCGAAGTGACCACGCCGCCAGCCGCCAGGCCTTCCCTAGCGCCAGGGATGGGCGGCACGAAGGCCGGCGCGCCCGTGGCGATGACGGCGGCGCCGAAGCTCAGGGTGTAGGGTTCGCCTTCGGGCGGCGTGACCTTCAGGGTATGGGCGTCGGCGAATTCGCCAAAGCCTTCGATGACGTTGATCTTCATGCCCTTGTCGGTCTTCAGCGCCATTTCGCCGCGCGTCTGCAGTACCCAACGGCGATGCTTTTCCGCCTGCGCCCAGTTCAGGGTCGGGGCCTGGGTGCCGCCGATGCCGATTTCGCTGTCGTGGGCGCGATCGCGGATGCGGTCCGCCGCCGCGCGCCAGGCCTTGGAGGGGATGCAGCCGCGCCACAGGCATTCGCCGCCGGGGAAGGGCTCGTTGTGCACCATGGCGACCTTGACGCCGTGGTCGGCCAGGTCGCGCGCGCAGTCCTCGCCGCCGGGGCCGCCGCCGATGACTACTACCGGGTAGTCCCACTCGCCTGCGGGTATTGGCTGTGCCGGGACCGCAGCGCCGGCTTCCAGCCAGGCTTCCGGCGCCTCGATGACTTCCTTCAAGCGGGCCAGATAGGCGGCTACGTCGGCGCCGTTTACCACGCGGTGGTCGCCCGTGATGGTGAAGGGAGTACCCTGCGGGCCGTTGGCGGCAATGGCCAGAATGGCGGCGATGCCGGGCGTCGGGATGGCGGTGAAATGCGTCACCCCGAACATCCCCATGTTGGAAATGGTGAAAGTGGGGTTGCTGAATTCGCTGGGCGCCAGCTTGCGCACACGGGCGCGCGGCATGAGATCGCTCCAGGCGGCCTGCATGTCCTCCAGCCCCTTGGCTTCGATGCCGTGCAGGATGGGCACCACCAGGCCGCCGTCGTCGCTTTTCACGGCGATGCCGAAGTCATGGCTGGCGCGCTCGACCAGCTTGTCCACCGGCTGATAGGCCCAGTTCATGCGCGGGAAGCCGCGCATGGCCACCGAGCAGGCCTTGGCGACGGCCACCGTCACGGACACCTTGCGCGCCTTGGCGGCGGCGGTGAGCTTGCCCGTGTCGATGTTCATCGTCACATTGAAGGTGGGCAGGGTGAGCGATGCGGTCATGGCGTGCGCAACCGTTTTCTCCATGGAAGTCATGGCGCGCCCCTGGCCGGGCACGTCGACCTGGGGCAGGGAGCGGGCCACTTCCGCCATGCTGGGGCGGGCGCGCGCGACGTCGGCGGCGATGATCACGCCTTCGGGGCCGCTGCCCGCCAGCTTGGCGAGATCGATGCCGCCCTGGGCCGCCAGCTTGCGCGCGTAAGGGCTGGCGCGGCGGCCCTGGGGCCGCGGCGCGGGCGCGACCTGCACGCTGGTTGCGGCCGGCGCCGTCATGGGCACCGTGGATCTGCCCGGCGGCGCTTTGGGGGCGGCTTTCGGTTCCCCTGTGCTCGGTTTGAGGGGGTGGGTTTCCTTGACCCGATGGTCGCTGCCTATCGTCACGCCGGTGGCATTGACCTTGCCGGCATCGCTGACGACGAAGGCCAGAGGATGGCCCACCTGCACCGTGCTGCCCACGTCGGCCAGCGGGCCGGAGAGAAAGCCTTCCTGGAAGACTTCCACGTCCATGATGGCCTTGTCGGTTTCCACGGTGGCGACGATGTCGCCGCGCTTGATCCGGTCTCCCGGCTGCTTTTCCCAGGTGACCATGACGCCTTCGGTCATGGTGTCCGAAAGCTGGGGCATGACGATGGGCGTGCCGGCGTGGTGCGGAATCATTTCGGTCTGCGCCTGTTCCTGCACCTGCTCGCCGGCCGTAATGGCCAGATCTCCCGGCGTGTCGCTGATATAGCCCAGCGCGGCGCCCACGGCGATGGTGGCGCCCACGTCGGCGAGCGGCCCGGCAAGATAGCCGGCCTTGAACACTTCCACGTCCATGATGGCCTTGTCGGTCTCCACCGTGGCAACGATGTCGCCGCGCTCGACGCGGTCGCCGGGTTTTTTCTCCCATGTGACGACGACGCCCTCGGTCATGGTGTCCGAGAGCTGTGGCATCGTGATGGCGTAGTGTTGGGACATGTTTATTCCTGAAAAACTTTTATCCGCACAGGGCGCGAACGTCCGCGAAGTTTTTCCCCAAGATCCTCTTCGCGCCCTTCGCGGATAAAAAAGGTTTTACGCCTTGCCGAACATCTTCAATACGGCGTTGACTACGTCCTCGTGATCGGGAATCGAGGCCTTCTCCAGGGTATGGTTGTAAGGCTGCGGGACGTGGGCGGAGTTGACGCGCATCGGCGCCGCGTCGAGCTCGAAGAAGCATTCTTCGTTAATGAGGGCGATGACTTCCGAGCCCACGGAGACCGGAGCCTCGTCCTCGCCGACCACCACCGCGCGGTGGGTTTTGGCGATCGATTTGCGGATGCCGGCGCGGTCCAGCGGCGACAGCGAATACAAATCCACCACCTCGGCGGAAATACCGTATTGCTTGTCCAGGATTTCCGCGGCCTTCAGGTTCCAGTGCACCGAAATGTTGTAGCCGAAGAGGGTGACATCCGTGCCCGAGCGGCTGATCTCCGAGCCTTCCAGCGGATGGAAATATTCGCTGTCCGGCACCTCGCCCTTCATGTTGTACATGAGTTCGTGTTCGTTGATGAACACCGGATCGTCGCAGCGCACGGCGGATTTCAGGAGGCCGTAGGCCTGCCTGGGGTTGGAGGGCGTGACCACGCGCAGGCCGGCGATGCCCATGAAAACCTTTTCCATGCGTGCCGAGTGCTGGGCGCCGAGCTGGTGCGCCGTGCCGCCGGGGGAGCGGAACACCACAGGGGCGGAGAGCTGGCCACCGGACATGTAGCGCACCTTGGCGGCGGAGTTGAACATCTGGTCCATGGCCAGCCAGGTGAAGTTCACGCTCATGAGTTCGATGATCGGGCGCAGGCCCAGAAAGGAGGCGCCGATGCCCAGGCCGGTGTAGCTGTTCTCGGAGATGGGCGTGTCGATCACGCGCAAGGGGCCGTATTTCTCGTACAGGCCCTTGGTGGCCTTGTAGGTGCCGCCGGCCACGCCGATGTCTTCGCCCATGCAGATCACCAGGGGATCGCGGGCCATTTCTTCGTCATGGGCGCGCCGGATGGCCTCCCAGTACATGATTTCTGCCATGTTCTTTCCTTATGCGGCGCGGCCGGTGAGCCAGGGCAATTGGGTTTCGCGGTCCGCCAGGACATATTTTTCCAGCTCCTCGATGCGCGGTTCGGGGGACTCCTCGGCGAATTTCACCACTTCGTTTTCGATGTAGTGGTCGATTTCCTTTTCCAGTGCTTCGTAATCCGCCATAGTCATTGCCTTCTGGGCGATGAGGCGGTCGCGCAGGATGTAGATGGGATCGCGCTGCTTCCATTCCTCTTCTTCCTCGCGCGTGCGATAGCCGCGGGAATCCGACATGGAATGGCCGCGGTAGCGGTAGGTCATGAGTTCGAGGAAGTAGGGCCCCTTGCCGGAGCGCACGTGGTTCACCGCCACCTTGGCGGCTTCATAGACCTTCTCGATGTCCTGGCCATCGCATTCGGCCGCCTCGATGCCGTAGCCGCAGACCCTCTTATGCTGGTGCACCACGGCGGTGGAGCGCTCGATGGCCGTGCCTATGCCGTAGAGGTTGTTCTCGCACACGAACAGCACGGGCAGATTCCACAGCGCCGCCATGTTGAGGGTCTCGTGGAAGGTGCCCTGGTTGTTGGCGGCATCACCTAAAAAACAGATGGCGATTTCGTCACCGCCCTTGATCTGGATCGCCTTGGCGATGCCGGCGGCCAGAGGAAAGGGCCCCCCCACCAGGGCGTAGCCGCCCATGAAATGGTGCTTGGCATCGAAGATGTGCATGGAACCCCCGCGCCCTTTGGACGAGCCGGTTTCCTTGCCGTACAGCTCGGCCATCACCTCCTTGGGGTCGGCGCCGCATTTGATGGCGTGGACATGATCGCGGTAACCGGTGATGACATAGTCGTAACCGGGCCGCGCCGCTTCCAGGACACCGTTGCAGCAGGCCTCCTGGCCGGGATAAAGATGCAGAAAGCCGCCGATCTTGCGCTCGATGTAGGCCTGGTAGCAGCGCTCCTCGAAGCGGCGGTGTACCACCATCTCCCTGAGCACCCGCTTTTTGTCTTCCAGTTTCATTGACGAACCTTGTTAAGAGGATGGAGCTGAATCATCGATGGGAAACTCATGCTCGACTTTCCCATCGATAACGCGCCGAAGGTTTAATGGTTATTGATCCGAAACGTCGCAGGGCTCGCAAGGCGTTGCAGCTCCGCGGGCGCGCGGGATCGATGTCTGGTATGTGCGTTGCGGATCAATAAAAGGCGCTATCATCCCTTATCGACCCCTTGCCGGTCAAGGCAAAAGGCGCCGGGAGAACCTTGGGACTGCTCATGAAACTGGTTGAAAAAAAAGCGGAAATTACGGCCGAAGCGCTGCTCTCCGCAGGGCATGCGCTGGTGATTTTTGACAAGCGTCTCTCTGTCGCCAACCTGCCCCTTGGGGGCGGCCGCATGGATATTCGCGCTGCGCTCACGCAGGCATTGAAGCGCAAAGGCAAGGCGGAAGGCGAACTGGCCAAGACGCCTCTGGCGTTGGACCTGGGCGGCAGCCGCACGGTCTTCCTGGCATTGGATGCACAGGCGCCGACGTTCGAGCGCCACAGCACGATCCGCAAGGCGCTCGCCCCCCTGCTGGAGGAAGCTCCCGAGAAGCTCGCCATCGCCTTGGTGGGGGACGAACCGTGGCGCGAGCGCATCGGTGCCGGTGCCGTTTATGTGGCGGCGCTCAACGGCGAGCCGCTGCCCAGCCGCAAAAGCGGCCCGGCGCATACTCCACTCAAGCAAGTCACGCTCCATGGCATGGTCGGCAAGGCGGGGCTGAGCCAGGCGCTCGCGGTGGCCGAGGGCAACCGTCTCACGCGCAGCTTGGCCGTGCTGCCGCCCAACGAGTTGTCCCCCGGCCTTTACCGCAAGCGCATCAAGTCGCTGGCGAAGACCTATGGCTGGCAGGTGCGCGAATACGATTTCGCCGCGCTCAAGAAGATGGGCGCCGGGGCATTCTGCGCCGTGGCCCAGGGCTCGCCGGCGCGGGACGCCGCCATCGTGCGCGTGGATTACGACGGCCGCGCCAAGGGCAAGGCCGTCGCGCTGGTGGGCAAGGGCATATGCTTCGACACGGGCGGGCACAACCTCAAGCCCGCACGCTACATGCACGGCATGCACGAAGACATGACCGGCTCCGCGGTGGTCCTCGGCATCCTGGCCGCCGCCTCGCGCCTGAAATTGCCCGTCAAGCTCACCGGCTGGCTGGCCCTGGCGGAGAATCACATCAGCCCGCAGGCCTATAGGCAGAACGAAGTCGTCACTGCGCTCAACGGCAGCACCATCGAGATCGTGCATACCGACGCGGAAGGGCGCATGGTGCTGGCCGATACGCTGCATCTGGCAGCGCGCGAAAAGCCGCAGCTGATCTGCGATTTCGCCACCCTCACCGGTTCCATGCACTATGCCCTGGGCAGCCGCATGTCCGGCGTGTTTGCCACCAGCAGCGCACTGGCCCATCAGGCCTCGCGCGCGGGCAGCGCCAGCGGCGAGCGCATCGTCGTGTTTCCGCAGCCGACGGATTACGATGAGGCCCTGGAATCGACGGTGGCCGACGTCAAGCAATGCACCCTGGAAGGCGAGGCCGACCACATCCTCGCCACGCGCTTTCTCGCGCGTTTCGTGGGCGATGTTCCCTGGCTGCACATGGATCTTTCTTCGCACAACTGCAAGGGTGGCCTGGGCGCCGTGGCCACCGACATCACGGGCTTCGGGGTGGCATGGGGCGTGGCCTGGCTGACGCAGGCGGCGTGAGCGCCCGGCCCCGGCGGCGCTCGGAGCGGCGTTGCCAAAGTTTGCGCAGTTCTTCAGCGGCCAGCATGGCGAGGGCGAAAGGCAGCAGGCTGAGCCATACCGAGGCACCCAAGGGTGCCGTTCCCAGCAGTGCCTGTCCCCAGGGGGTATAGACGTAAGCCGCGAGCAGCGCGATTTCCAGCCCGACGCCCGCCAGCAGAAGGCGATTGCCGCGCAGCCCGACGCTCAGGATGGACAGGCTGGGGCTGCGGCAGAGAAACACGTTGACCACCTGCATGACGATGATGGCGGCCAGGCAGGCGGTCGCCGCGCGCAGATGCAGCGGATCCTGGGCGGGGAGCGTCTCGCCCCAATGCCAGCCTCCGCCGTACAGGACGAAGAAGTAGGCTCCCAGCGCCGCGGCAGCTTCGAACAGGCCGAGGAACAAATAGGCGCGCAGGAGCAGCGGCAGATGAAAGAGCCGCTCGCGGTGGGGGCGCGGCGGCCGCGCCATGAGGCCGGCTTCCGGCTGCTCCGCACCTAGCCCCAGCGCCGGCAGGATGTTGGTGCCCAGGTCGATGGACAGCATTTGCACCACGGTGAGCGGCAGCGGCACGCGCAGCAGGGAAAATGCCAGATAGGCGGCCAGCTCCGGAATGTTGGACGTGAGGATGTAGGTGAGGAATTTGCGCAAGTTGGCATAGACGGCGCGCCCCTCTTCCACGGCCGCGACGATGCCGGCGAAATTGTCGTCCAGCAGCACCATGTCGGCCGCTTCCTTGGCGACGTCGCTGCCGGTCATGCCCATGGCGATGCCGATATGAGCCGCCCGCAGGGCGGGGGCGTCGTTGACGCCGTCGCCGGTGACCGCGACGATCTCGCGCTTGCGCTTCAAGGCCTGGACGATGCGCAGCTTCTGGTCCGCCAACACGCGGGCAAAGACGATTTCAGGCGCATCCAGCGCCAGCTGCAGCTGCGTGTCGCCGAGCCTGCGCAGCTGTTCCCCGGTGACCAGCACTGGGGCGGCGGAATTCACCAGGCCAATCTCGCGCGCCACCGCCAGGGCGGTGCGCGGGTGGTCCCCGGTGATCATGATGACCCGGATGCCCGCCTCACGGCAGGTGCGGATGGCGCTGGCCACCTCCGGGCGGGGCGGGTCTTCCAAGCCGACCAGGGCGCTCAGGGTCAGGCCGCTTTCCAGTGCTTCGCGCCGCCATCCCTGGGGCAGGTGCCGGTAGGCCAGCGCCAACACGCGCAGGCCGCGGCTGGCCATTTCCACCTGTACCTCCAGCAGGCGTGTACGCGCTTCCGGGGTGAGGAGCGATGCGCCAGTGCCGGTGTGCACACCGGAGCAGAGGGGCAAGAGGGTTTCCAACGCGCCTTTGCTGTAAAGCACATCGCCGGCGGCCGTGGCATGGACAGTGGACTGGCGCATGCGCGTGGCGTCGAAAGGAATTTCCTCCAGCAGAGAGGCAGTGTCCTGCCCGGGCGCAAGTGCCTGAGCCATATCCAGCAAGGCCACGTCCGTGGGGTCACCCAGGCGTACACCGGATTCATCTGCGATCGCGCCATGGCACAGGCGCGCGGCCGCCAGGAATTCCCGGTGAGCGTCCAACAGCGCAGGCTGGGTCGACAGGGCCGAGGGCATATAGGTCCGACCGTCGAGATAAACCTCGTGCACGCTCATGCGGTTGAGGGTGAGGGTGCCGGTCTTGTCGGTGCAAATGACGGTAGTGGCGCCCAGCGTTTCCACCGCCGGCAGATGGCGGATGAGTGCGTTGCGTCTGGCCATGCGCTGGGTGGCCATGGCCAGCGCAAGGGTCACTTCGGGGAGCAGACCTTCGGGAACGTTGGCGACGATGATGCCGATGGCGAACAGGAAGCTGTCCCAGTAGCTCAGCCCCACGGCATGGCTGACAACAAAAAACACCGTTCCCATGAGCACGGACAGCAGCGCGATCCAGCGCGACAGATGCAGGGTTTCGCGCTGCAGGGGCGAGACGGGCTCGTGCTCCGCCTGGGTGAGATGGGCGATGCGTCCGAATTCGGTGCGCGCGCCGGTGGCGGCCACCAGCGCCCGCGCGCTGCCGCCCACCAGCGTGGTGCCGGCCAGCAGCATGTTGGCGGCATGCACCCACTCGTCTTCCGCCACCGCATTGGTATGGCGCGCCTGCGGCAAGGCCTCGCCGGTGACCGTGGCGTTGTTGACGCGCACCGCATGAGCATCAAGCAGGCGGCAATCCGCCGGGATGAGGTCGCCCTGCTCCAACAGCAGCACGTCCCCAGGCACCACGGCCTCCGCCGGCAGCACCGCCGGCCTGCCGTCGCGCAGGGTTTTGACTCGGCGGGGCAGCAGTTGGCTGAGGGCTGCCAGGGTTTTTTCCGCGCGGTATTCCTGCCAGAAGGAGAACAGGCCGTTGACCAGAATGACGCCGATGATCGCTGCGGCGATGGTGACCATGCCCTGGCCGGGGTGCAAGGCGTGGGCGAGCAGAGCCATGCCCGCCGCCAGCCAGAGCAGCAGCGCAAAGAAGTGCGTGAATTGACGCGCGAGCAGCAGTCCCCAGTGGGGTTGGGCGCGCTTTTCCACTGCATTGGGCCCGTATTCCGCCAGACGCCGGGCGGCTTCGGTGCTCGACAATCCTTCCGGCGCTGTGCGCAGGCTGGCGAGGGCCTCGGCGGTCGTGAGCTGCTGGATTTTCATGATCCCGTTGCAGCCACGGCCCGGGCCTCGCTATGGTAAAGTCCGCGCAGTCGATAGAAGGGATAGAACATGTCCGGCAGTTCCCTCGGCAAGCTTTTCGTCGTCACCACCTTTGGGGAATCGCACGGCCCGGCGATCGGCTGCGTGGTGGACGGCTGTCCGCCGGGCATGGCCCTGAATGCCGATGATATCCAGTTTGAGCTGGATCGGCGCAAGCCGGGCACGTCGCGCCATGTCACGCAGCGGCGCGAGTCGGACCGCGTGGAGATACTGTCCGGCGTGTTCGAGGGCGCCACCACCGGCACGCCCATCGCCCTGCTCATCCGCAATGAAGACCAGCGCAGCAAGGACTACGGCAACCTGGCGGCGACTTTCCGCCCCGGCCATGCCGACTATACCTACACTCAGAAATACGGCATACGCGACTACCGCGGCGGCGGCCGTTCCTCGGCGCGGCTCACCGCGCCCGTCGTCGGCGCGGGGGCGATCGCCAAGAAATGGCTGCGGGAAAACTACGGCGTGGCCATCCGCGGCTGCATGAGCGCGCTGGGCCCCATCGACATTCCCTTCGTGTCTTGGGACGAAGTTGGCAACAATGCCTTTTTTGCCCCTAATGCCGCCATCGTCGATGAACTTGAGCAGTACATGGATGCGCTGCGCAAGTCCGGCGACTCGGTGGGCGCGAAAATCACCGTGGTCGCCGAGCATGTGCCGCTTGGCCTGGGCGAACCGCTGTACGACAAGCTGGACGCCGATCTCGCCCACGCCCTCATGGGGCTCAATGCCGTCAAGGGCGTGGAGATCGGCGACGGCATGGCGGCGGCGCGGCAGAAGGGCACCGAGCACCGCGACGAAATCACGCCTGCCGGATTTCTGAGCAACCATGCCGGCGGCGTGCTGGGGGGCATCTCCAGCGGGCAGGACATCGTTTGCCATATCGCCATCAAGCCGACCTCGTCCATCCGCCTGCCGGGGCGCTCCATCGACAGTGCGGGGCAGCCCATCGAGGTCGTCACCCACGGCCGCCACGATCCCTGCGTGGGCATACGCGCCACGCCCATCGTCGAGGCGCTCGTGGCCATCGTCCTCATGGACCACGCCCTGCGCCATCGCGGGCAGTGCGGCGATGTCGTGAGCGCGGTGCCAAAGGTGCCCGGGGCCGCCGCCTGATTTCCATCCCGCGCCGGGGTTCTGGGGGATAATGCGCCGCGCGCCCAAGCCGCGGCCCCTTTCCATGCGCACCCTTCCTTACTGGCGCCTGTCCAGCTTCTATTTCTTCTACTTCGCCTTCGTCGGCGCCATCTCGCCCTACTGGGGGCTTTACCTGCAGTCGCTGCGTTTCGCCGCCTTCCAGATCGGCGTGCTGATGTCGCTGCTGCAGTTCATGCGCATATTCGCACCCAACATCTGGGGACATTGGGCCGACCGGCGCGGTCGGCGCATCCCCATCGTCCAGCTCGCCGCGCTGGGCAGCGCGCTGGCGTTTTGCGGGGTCTTCCTCGATCAGTCCTTCTGGTGGCTGTTCGCGGTGATGGCGGCGATGAGCTTTTTCTGGAGCGCCTCGCTGCCGCTGGTCGAAGCCACCACGCTGTCCCACCTCGGCGAGCACATCCACCGCTATGGCCGCATCCGCCTGTGGGGATCGGTGGGCTTCATCCTCGCCGTGCTGGGTTTGGGATATGCGCAGGATCTGCTGGGCATCGCCTGGCTGCCCTGGGCGGTGCTCGCCCTGCTGGCCGGCACCGCGCTGTTCGCGCGCTGGATACCGGAGGCGGACATCGGCGTGCACGCGACGGATCAGCATACCGTCGCCACGGTGTTGCGCCAGAAGCCGGTCTGGGGTCTGCTGCTGGCCTGCTTCTTCATGGCCGCGGCGCATGGGCCTTACTACACCTTCTACACCATCTATCTGGTGGACGGCGGCTACAGCCCGTCTCAGGTGGGGTGGTTGTGGGCCGTGGGGGTGATCTGCGAGATCGCGGTGTTCTTCTGGCTGCCGCGTCTGCGCGATCCGACCCTGCTGTACCGTCTGCTGATCGGGAGCCTGTTGGTCGCCGCGCTGCGCTTCCTCATGATCGCCTGGCTGGCGGACAGCGGCGTCATCATGTTCGTGGCGCAGACGCTGCATGCGGCCACCTTCGGCGTCTACCACGCCAGCGCGCTGGCGCTCATCCATCACTACTTCCGCGGCCGCCATCAGGGGCGCGGGCAGGGGCTCTACAGCAGCCTGTCCTATGGCGCCGGCGGCACGGTGGGCAGCCTCTATGCCGGATGGGCCTGGCAGGGTCTGGGCGGGCACTGGACCTTCACGCTGGCGGCCGGCTGCGCCCTGTTCGCGGCGGCGGTGGCCTATTATTCGCGCCCCTTCAAAGGCGCAGCGGCGGCGTGAGGTGGGGCGCGAACATGGGCACGAGCTGGGCAAAAATCTTGGGGTTGGCGGCCACGATGTTGCCGGATTCGAGGTAGCCTTCGTTGCCCAGCAGGTTCCCCACCATGCCGCCCGCTTCCGTCACCAGGAGCGCGCCGGCCGCGAGGTCCCAGGGGTTGAGGCCGAATTCGAAGAAGCCGTCGTAGCGGCCGCAGGCCACCCAGGCCAGATCGAGCGCGGCGGAGCCGGGCCGGCGCAGCCCCGAGGTCTTGGCCATGAGTTCGCGGAAAATCGCCAGATAGGCATCGGCATGGGTCATGTCGCGGAAGGGGAAGCCGGTGCCGATGAGGGTTTCCGCCAGCTTCGCGCGGTTGGCGACGCGGATGCGGCGATCGTTGAGATAGGCGCCGCCACCCCGGCTGGCGGTGAACAGCTCGTTGCGCGCGGGGTCGTACACCACGGCCTGGAACAACTGCCGTTTGTGCCTGAGCGCGATGGAGATGGCGTACTGCGGCAGGCCGTGGAGAAAGTTGGTGGTGCCGTCGAGCGGGTCGATGATCCACTGGTAATCCGATGCTCCGGCCGAGGCCCCGGTTTCCTCTGCTAAAATGGCGTGGTCGGGATAGGCCTCGCGCAGGGTGTGGATGATGGTCTGTTCCGCCAGCTGATCTACTTCGCTTACGTAGTCGCGGTCGCTTTTGCTGCGCACCGTGAGTTTGCCGAGATCGAGACTTGCCCGATTGACGAGTGCGCCGGCTTGCCGGGCGGCCTTGATGGCCGTATTCAGCATGGGATGCATGGCTGGTCTGGCTAAAGAACGTAAGCGTGAGCCGATATTTTAACCTAGCGCCGTCCTTTCTTGGATTCCACCGACCGTTTTCTTGCCCCCATCAGGATCGTGCTGGTGCGCCCCAGCCATCCGGGCAACATCGGTGCCGCCGCGCGTGCCATGAAGACCATGGGGCTGCGTCATCTCTACCTGGTCAGTCCGGCGCGCTTTCCCGATCCCCAGGCCGATGCCATGGCCTCCGGCGCCACCGACGTGCTGGCTTCCGCGCGAGTGTGCGCCAGCCTGGCCGAGGCTTTGTCCGGCGCGGTATTGGCGTTCGGCACGTCCACACGCAAGCGCGAGCTGCTCGCGCGCTGGCTTACCCCCGAGCAGGCCGCGCCCGAGTTGCTGGCGGAGGCGGGGGCGAGGCGCGAGGCGGCACTGGTTTTCGGCAACGAAACCTATGGCCTCAGCAATGCGGAATTGGAGTCGTGCCAGGCGCTCATCACCGTACCGGCCAGCGCGGATTACAGCTCTCTGAACCTCGCCGCGGCCGTGCAGGTGCTAGGCTACGAATTGCGCCGCCAGGCCTTGGCGGGGGCGGCCTGGCCGCAGCCGCAGGTCGAGGCGGCCGATCTCGCAGAGGTGGAGCGCTTCTACCGCGACCTGGAAGAGAGGCTTGCCGCTGTCGGCTTTCTCGATCCGGCCTCGCCCAAACGCCTCATGCCCAAGCTGCGGCGCCTGTTTGCGCGCACCCGCCTGGCGCGGGAGGAGATCAATATCCTGCGCGGCATCCTGGGCGCGGCGGCGGCTCGGGGCCCGGGCAAGATTGACTAAGCGGTCTGGATATCGCATGGTGGGGCCATGTTCCGGCATCTGAAAGAAGACATCGCCGTTGTGTTCGAGCGGGATCCCGCCGCACGCAACGCGTTCGAGGTGCTCACCACCTACCCCGGAATCCATGCCATTCTCACGCATCGCCTGGCGCACTGGCTGTGGCGCAGGCGGCTGAAATGGCTGGCGCGCGTGATCGCCCATCTGGCGCGCTGGTTCACGGGCATCGAGATTCACCCCGGGGCGACGATAGGGCGGCGCGTCTTCATCGATCACGGCATGGGGGTGGTAATCGGCGAAACCGCCGAGATCGGCGACGATTGCACGCTTTATCACGGCGTGACGCTGGGCGGAACCTCTTGGAACAAAGGCAAGCGCCATCCCACGCTGATGCAGGGCGTGGTACTGGGGGCGGGGGCCAAGATCCTCGGGCCGATCACCTTGGGGCAGGGCGCCAAGATCGGCTCCAATGCCGTGGTGGTCAAGGACGTGCCCGAAGGTGCCACGGTGGTGGGCATCCCGGGGCGTATCCTCGATCAGGACGGCGAGCGGCGGCGCCGGGAGCAGGCCGAAAAGCTCGGGTTTTCCGCCTACGCCATATCTGCGGACATGAACGATCCCATGGTCAAGGCTATACACGGCCTCATCGACCACGCGGCGCGAGTGGATGAGCAACTCGCCCTGCTGGCTGCCCAACTGCAGAAGCTGGGAGTGCAGCCGGAAGCCATGCCGCCGGAAAAAGAGCGTTTCGATCCGGATTATCTGAATAAAATAGTTGACTGATTTAATCGGGTATTTTATATTTCTGCCAGATTCAATTTCCTGGACGGATGGCAATGCGCTTGACAACCAAAGGTCGATTCGCCGTGACTGCCATGGTCGATTTGGCGCTGCGCGGCGGCAACGGCCCGGTCACCCTGGCCGGCATCAGCGAACGGCAGGATATTTCCCTGTCCTACCTGGAACAGTTGTTCGGCAAGCTGCGCCGCCATCATCTGGTAGAGAGCGTGCGCGGCCCGGGCGGCGGCTACTGCCTGACCAAGGCGCTGGAAGAGGTGTCGGTGGCCGACATCATCCGTGCCGTGGACGAGCCCATCGATGCCACCCAGTGCGGCGGCAAGGAGAATTGCAAGGACGACGGCCGCTGCATGACGCATGACCTCTGGGTAAATCTCAATGCCAAGATTTACGAATACCTCAATTCGGTGTCTTTGGCCGAGTTGGTCAACAACCAGCGGTCTTCCGCCACCGCGGAACTTTCTTCCCGATTCAAGGGCGAACGCAAGGTCGCCGCATGACGTGCGCTTTTCGAGGATAAGCCATGAATAAAAAACCCCTCTACTTCGACTACTCAGCGACGACGCCGGTGGATCCGCGGGTGGCGGCGAAGATGATTCCGTACTTGACGGAGAAGTTCGGCAATCCGGCCAGCCGCTCGCACGCCTACGGCTGGGAAG
>JAJZRU010000026.1 GCA_021802555.1 Pseudomonadota bacterium | reverse complement strand
AAGGTCAAAGTCACCATGAGAAAATCCTACGGCTTCCGAACCTTCCGCGTCACAGAACTCGCCTTGTATCATGCACTTGGCAAACTTCCCGAGCCACAACTCGCCCACAGATTTTACTGACGAGGCCCAAAAGGCCATTCGCGCCAATCGGCAGCTTGGCTCGAAGAAAAACGAAGCACTACACTAGCAATTCGAGGGGCGTTCGAAATTGAAAGCGGTTCGGGGTCGGGTCTTGCATTGCAACATTCTCTCTTCGCATACACATGGAATGTGTCATTGCAAGATATGCCCATTTTTGCGGCACTACGTTGAACTAACCCCTTTGTGTACGCGCCGCCTCCTTAGAGGCCGAGCTTCTTCGCCACCCATTCTTTGCTTGCTGCACCAAGCATGGTTTGCCAGTCAGAAAATGAAGATATTGAACGAATGAATTCGTCCCATTTGTCTTCCGGGAGGGCTGCGAAGTCTTCCTGTGTTTCGACTTTGTAGCCACTCGCGGAAAACATCTCATCGGCGGTAGCGAAGTGGGTGTGCTTCGAGATGAAGGACGGGGTTAGCAACTCACCCATTGGAACATTATGATTTCCATCCAGTGCATTGGCTTTCTTGGAGAGATCATTCAATTTCTTGGCTAGTTCGTCGAGGCCAGTAATCTTCAGCATTTTTCCCTCCATTTGCCCATCAAGGCCAAGGCGTCAAATTTAATTCACGGAGTCTGATAGCCATTGTTGTTGGTGAAACTCCAAATTGCTCGGCCATCGACCTGAACCGTACCCCATTAAATCTTTGTGCATTCGCCAAGATCAATTCACGCGACAATGAATTTTGGTGGGGGCGCAGGAATGCGCCAAAGTCGGTGGGTGAAAGCTCAAAGGCCGCCGCTTCATCGAAGGCAAGATTTCTTCCAAACAAACGTTCAAATGTTCGCCGCACCAATTTTTCTGGCATGAGGAAGCAGGTTGCAAAGTAATCTGCCTCTTTCTCCTGTTCTGGGCGGTTGTACTGTAGCCCCGTTTCCAAGCCCTTGACCGGCTTGTCACGATGCATCATTTCGCCAGGGTGAAGTAGCCAGTGGCCGATTTCATGCGCGGCAGTAAAACGCATGGTTCCAGAAGGGAATCTCCTTGAGATAGAAATAATCCTTCTCTGCCGGTCTAGGCTGCCGGCAACTTCAAATTGCATGCCGCGTGAACCGAACTTGCCGAGTGACTCATTCAACGCATAACCAATTCCAAGATGCGCTGCAGCCAATTCAGGATCTAATATCTCAAATGGGCTGGGTTCACGCGCTGGCCAAATATCAGCTCGCTGCTCCCATAGCTCCACTTGAAGCTGGCGGGCGGTTTCTTGAATCTGAAATTTATTCACGGTGAAATCTAAAAATTAATCCCAGCTCAGCGCCCCGCCCGTCTGATACTCCGTCACCCGCGTCTCGAAGAAATTCTTCTCCTTCTTCAAATCGATCATCTCCGCCATCCAGGGGAAGGGGTTGTTGGTGCCGGGGAAGAGTTCGTCCAGGCCGATCTGCTGGCAGCGGCGGTTGGCGATGAAGCGCAGGTATTCCTTGAACATGCTGGCGTTCAGCCCCAGCACGCCGCGCGGCATGGTGTCCTCGGCATAGCGGTATTCCAGCTCTACCCCTTTCTGGAACAGCGCCTTGAGTTCTTCCTTGAACTCGTTGGTCCACAGGTGCGGGTTTTCCAGCTTGATGGTGTTGATGAGGTCGATGCCGAAGTTGCAGTGCATGGACTCGTCGCGCAGGATGTACTGGTATTGCTCGGCGGCGCCGGTCATCTTGTTCTGGCGGCCCAGGGCGAGGATCTGCACGAAGCCGACGTAGAAGAACAGGCCTTCCATGATGCAGGCGAAGACGATCAGGCTCTTGAGCAGCTTCTGGTCGTTTTCCGGCGTGCCGGTCTTGAAGGCCGGGTTGGTGAGCGTGTCGATGAAGGGGATGAGGAACTCGTCCTTGTCGCGGATGGACTGCACTTCGTGGTAGGCGTTGAAGATTTCGCCTTCGTCCAGGCCCAGGCTCTCGACGATGTACTGGTAGGCGTGGGTGTGGATGGCTTCCTCGAAGGCCTGGCGCAGCAGGTACTGGCGGCACTCCGGCGCCGTGATGTGGCGGTAGGTGCCCAGCACGATGTTGTTGGCGGCCAGCGAATCGGCGGTGACGAAGAAACCGAGGTTGCGCTTGACCACGCGGCGCTCGTCTTCGGTGAGCGCATTGGGGTCCTTCCACTGGCTGATGTCGCGGCTCATGTTCACTTCCTGCGGCATCCAGTGGTTGGCGCAGCCGGCCAGGTATTTCTCCCAGGCCCATTTGTACTTGAAGGGCACGAGCTGGTTGACGTCGGTGGCGCCGTTGATGACGCGCTTGTCCGCGGCCTGCACGCGGCGCATCTGGGATGTGCTGGCGGGCGCAGGCGCGGCGGCCGGGCGGGGCGGGGGCACGGCGGGCTGGAGGGCGGGGGCGGCGTAGTCGTCTTCGAAGCTCAGCATTTAGTGGGTTCCTCCTAATTGTTGGATGGGGCCGGAACAGGGGGGTTCGCGGCCGGAGTTCGGGTAATCTGAGGGCGATTGGCCGGGGGTTGCCCGGCGGCAAGTTCCTTTTCTTGCTTGCCCAAGAAAAGGAACCAAAAGAAGGGCACCCCGCCTTTGCGGGCCTTCGGCTTCCCCCGCTGGCCGTTCCGAAAACCGGGCGGGCCGGAAACTCGCCCTGCGGGCTCAGACATCCGTCCCGCTTTTTCCGGTTTTTGGCCCGTCCATCGGGGCCGCTGCAGAGGGGGAAGGGCACACCGAGGGTTGGCTCCCCCTCTGTGCCACCTCGACGGTGCCCGGTTGACGGGGAAAAACGGCGAGCACTGTCCGAGCTCCGGAGTGGGCCGCGTTGTGTGCGGCCCGCCAGGGCGAGTTGCGCAGACGCCCCGGCAAGCGGGCGCCGTCGAGGCCCGCCCCGCAGGGGTGGCACAGCGGGGTCGCCTTTCTTTGGTTTCTTTCTTTGGCGAGACAAAGAAAGAAACTTGCCGCCGGGCAACCCCCGGCCAACTCCCGCCCGAATGAACGCACACGCGCTTCATCACCAAACCCACCCTTACTGGCAAGCCTCACACGTCGGATCATCAATCGCGCAGAACTTCACCTCGGTCGCTGCCTCGGTAGCCGCGGAAGCCCCCGTCATGCCGCCATGCGCCGGCACGGCGTTGAGCTCGCCCCCCCGGCCGGTGGATTTCTCGGCAGAAGTTGCCCCAAGCGTGCGCAGGTAGTAGGTGGTTTTCAGCCCACGCAGCCAGGCGAGCTTGTAGGTGTCGTCCAGCTTCTTGCCCGAGGCGCCGGCCATGTAGATGTTGAGGCTCTGCGCCTGGTCGATCCACTTCTGCCGGCGCGAGGCGGCTTCCACCAGCCACTTGGGCTCGATCTCGAAGGCGGTGGCGTAGAGCGCGCGCAGCTCGGCCGGAATGCGGTCGATCTTGGCCAGGGAACCGTCGAAGTACTTGATGTCGGCCACCATCACCTCGTCCCACAGGTTGAGCACCTTGAGATCGTTCACCAGGTACTTGTTGGCGACGGTGAATTCGCCGGACAGATTCGATTTGACGTAGATGTTCTGGTAGGTGGGCTCGATGCTCGCGCTCACGCCGACGATGTTGGCGATGGTGGCGGTGGGCGCGATGGCGAGGCAGTTGGAGTTGCGCATGCCATGTTGGGCAATGTGCTGGCGCAGGCTGTCCCAATCGAGCGTGCTGGAGCTGTCCACTTCTACATAGCCGCCGCGTTCCTCGGTCAGCAGTTGCAACGAGTCCTGCGGCAGCACGCCGCGGCTCCACAGCGAGCCCTCGTAGCTGGAGTAGCGGCCGCGCTCTTGTGCCAGCTCAGTGGAGGCCCAGTAGGCGTAGTAGGCCACGGCTTCCATGGAGCGGTCGGCGAATTCCACCGCCTGCTCGGAAGCGTAGGGCAGACGCAGTTCCTGCAGGCAGTCCTGGAAGCCCATGATCCCTAAGCCCACCGGACGGTGCTTGAGGTTGGAATTGCGCGCCTTGCCCACGGCGTAGTAGTTCACGTCCACCACGTTGTCGAGCATGCGCATGGCGGTGCGGATGGTGGCCTTGAGCTTGTCCAGATCCAGCGCGCCGCCCTTGAGGTGGTTCACCAGGTTGACCGAGCCTAGGTTGCACACGGCGATTTCGCTGTCGGAAGTATTCAGCGTGATCTCGGTGCACAGGTTGGAGCTGTGCACGACGCCGACGTGCTGCTGCGGGCTGCGGATGTTGCAGGGGTCCTTGAAGGTGATCCAGGGATGGCCGGTCTCGAACAGCATGGAGAGCATCTTGCGCCACAGCTGCACGGCGGGCATTTTCTTGAAGTGCTTGATCTCGCCGTTGGCGGCCTTGTCCTCGTAGCGTGTGTAGGCGGCTTCGAAGGCGCGGCCGTACTTGTCGTGCAGGTCGGGCACGTCGGAGGGGGAAAACAGCGTCCAGTCGCCGTTTTCCATCACCCGCTTCATGAACAGGTCGGGAATCCAGTTGGCGGTGTTCATGTCGTGGGTGCGGCGGCGGTCGTCGCCGGTGTTCTTGCGCAGCTCCAGAAACTCCTCGATGTCCATGTGCCAGGTTTCCAGATAGGCGCACACGGCGCCTTTCCTCTTGCCGCCCTGGTTGACCGCCACGGCGGTGTCGTTGACCACCTTGAGGAAGGGCACTACGCCCTGCGATTTGCCATTGGTGCCCTTGATGCGGGCGCCCATGGCGCGCACCGGGGTCCAGTCGTTGCCCAGGCCGCCGGCGTATTTCTGCAGCATGGCGTTTTCCTTGATGGCCTGGTAGATGCCGTCAAGGTCGTCGGTGACCGTGGTGAGGTAGCAGGAGGACAACTGGCTGTGGCGCGTACCCGAATTGAACAGAGTGGGCGTGGACGACATGAAGTCGAAGGAAGACAGCACGTTGTAGAACTCGACAGCGCGCGCTTCGCGGTCGATCTCGTTGATGGCCAGGCCCATGGCCACGCGCATGAAGAAGGCCTGCGGCAGCTCGATGCGGCGGTCTTCGATGTGCAGGAAGTAGCGGTCGTAGAGGGTCTGCAGGCCCAGGTAGCCGAACTGCAGGTCGCGCCGGGCGTCAAGCGCCGCGGCCAGGCGCGCGAGATCGTACTGCGCCAGGCGCTCGTCGAGCAGCTCGGCATCGACGCCTTTCTTGATGAAGGCGGGGAAGTATTCCGCATACGCTTGGGCCATCTCATCCTGGGTGACGGCATGGCCCAGCACTTCGTGGCGGATGGCGTTGAGCAACAGGCGCGCAGTGACGAGGGAATAGGCGGGGTCCTTTTCGATGCCGGCGCGGGCGGCGAGGATGAGGGCTTTCTCCACCTCCTCCATGGGCACGCCGTCGTAGAGGTCGCGCAGCACGGTCTGCAGAATGGGGTCGGGCTTGACGTTGTCGTCCAGGCCGGCGCAGGCGTCGCTCAGCAGGGCGTTCAGGCGCGCGATGTCGAGCGGCTGCTTCTGGCCGTCCTCCAGCACATGCAGGGGGGTGTCGGCGGCGATGCCGGCGGCCTTTTGCGCGGCGCGCTCCTGGGCGCGCTTCTCGCGGTACAGCACATAGGCGCGCGCAACTTCGTGCTCGCCGGAACGCATGAGGGACAGCTCCACCTGATCCTGCACGTCTTCGATGTGGAAGGTGCCGCCGCCCGGCTGGCGCCGCACCAGCGCGCCCACCACCTGCTGCGTGAGCTGCTCCACCAATTCGCGGATGCGCGCCGACGCCGCCGCCTGCCCGCCCTGTACGGCGATGAAGGCCTTGGTCATGGCGACCACGATCTTGCCCGGCTCGAAGCCCACCACCGCGCCGTTGCGGCGGATGAGTTTGTAATCGGCGTAGGGGCCAGAGGAAGAGGGCGGGGGAGTGCCTTCGTTGGCGATGGCGGGGTGGGCGGTGGGCTCGGTGGCGGTTTGCAGCATATCCTCTCCTCTTGGTGGCCGCGCTGGCAGGGGCACGAAATGATCCAAAGATTTTTCAGGGCTTATCCACAGGGTTGCCAACAATATCTAGTGGTTTGCGGGTAGCCGTGTACAAATTCTAGTGGGGGTGGCCGGACTGTCAACTGACTTTTGCGAAAAAATTTCGTGCTCCCGGCGGCGTTTTTTGCGAGGCCAAGCCGGGGCAAGCGATTGCGCCGTGCCGCTGCGTAAAATTTCGGCAGAGGCACGCATTCATGCGGCCTGCGCGCGGAAAGTTCGCGCCGAGGCCGGCCCGTGCGGTTTCTTTGGTAAACGCTGATTTTCTTATTTGCCCGGCGCTGTGTATCGAGTGGCGCCGGCCTTCCGCAGACCGCGCTCCGCGGCGGCGACGCGCCATGTCCGTTAGCGGCTATCATTCGGGTTCCACGGAGCAAAACAGCCATGAAAAACACCGCGGTACTGCTGCTGTCCTGTCCCGATCAGCGCGGACTGGTGGCTGCCATCGCCAATTTCCTGCTTGCGCACAATGCAAACATCCTGCATGCCGACCAGCACCAGGACGGCGAACTCAAGCTCTTCCTCATGCGCGTGGAATGGGATCTGCACGGTTTTGCGCTGCCGCTCGCCGATTTTCCGGCGGCCTTCGCGCCCCTCGCCGCGCAGTACCGCATGACCTGGCGCCTCGCCGAGGCGGCCCACAAGCCGCGCATGGCGGTGTTCGTCTCCAAATTCGACCATTGCCTGGCGGATCTGCTGTACCGCTACCAGAGCGGCGAGCTGCATTGCGAAATTCCCATCATCCTCAGCAACCACGAGGATACGCGCTGGCTGGCGGAAACCTATCGGCTGCCTTATCAGCATGTTCCGGTAAGCCGCGATGCCAAGGAAGAGGCGGAAAGGATGCAGCTTGCCATCCTGCACGACCGCAAGGTGGATTTCGTCGTCCTGGCGCGCTACATGCAGGTGCTGTCGCCGCGCTTCATCGCGCACTTTCCGCAGCGCATCATCAACATCCACCATTCTTTCCTGCCGGCCTTCCACGGCGCCAAGCCCTACCACCGCGCCTTCGAGCGCGGCGTCAAGCTCATCGGCGCGACCTCGCACTACGTCACGGAAACCCTGGACGACGGTCCCATCATCGAGCAGGACGTGGCGCGCATTTCGCATCGCGACACCCTGGACGATCTCATCCACAAGGGCGCGGACCTGGAGAAAATCGTGCTCTCGCGCGCCGTGAAGTGGCACCTCGACAACCGTGTGCTGGTGTATGCCAACAAGACCGTGGTGTTCGACTGAGCGCGCCGTGCGCGGATATCAGAACCAGCGCTGGTAGCGCAGCTGCAGGAAGCTGATGCCGGGATTGGGCTCCTCGATCCCGGCGTTGGACACATGCTCGGCTTGCAGCGCCAGATCGCCGCCGCCGGCGAAACGGTAGCCGGCGGCCAGCGCGGAGCCGAACTGATAATGAGCAGCGAAACTTCGGTCTGGGCGCTGGCAGGGGTGGCGAACAGGCAGAGGGTGGGGGCCAGAGCAAAGAGCAACCGAATCAAGCGCATGGCGTACCTCGCATTCTTGTTGGTTCTTGACTGTGGGAAGGCGGCTCCGCTGCTAACTTAGCACGCTTTCCCGTTCAGCTCTCCAGCAGATCGTGGAACTCTTTGGGGATGCTGTCGCCCTCCACGAGATTGGCCAGGATGCGCGCGCCCACCGCCACCGGTGCGAACACCACGTCCGCATGGGCGAGCTTGAGGCGGTGGATGGCGTGCGCGGAGCTGGCCACGGCAAGCACGCGGATGGCTGGGTTGATCGCCTTGGTCGCCAGGGAGATGAAGGCGTTCTCGCCGTCGTCCTCGCGCGCGGCGACGAGCAGACGGGCGTGGCGGATGCCGGCGGCGACCAGCACCTCGTCCTCGCTGGCGTCGCCCTTGACCACCGGCCAGGGCGCTTCGTTGTCGGGCGTGCCGCCTGCCACGATCTGCACGAAATCGGTCTTGCGCGCGGCGAGTTCACGCGCGATGTTCCGCGCCATGGGGCCGCTGCCGACGAGGATGACATGGTTGCGCAGCTGCATGGGATTTCCCTTCACATCGAAAAGCCGGCCGACCTGGCGCGCCAGCGCGGGGCCGAAGGTGGAAATGATGGCCGAGGCGAAGATGCTCAAGCCCGCGAGGATTAGCGACATGACGAACAGGCGCGCATCGAGCGTGACGGGCACGATGTCGCCGTAGCCCACGGTGGAAAGCGTGATGAAGGTGAAATACAGCGCCGTGGGCAGATCGGTGATGGCGGGATGGAAGCCGCTTCCCAGCAGATAGGTGCCCAGGGTGCCGTACAGCAGCACGCTGAGGATGCCGCCCAGGGAGAGGAGGTAGGCGCTCAGCAGGCTCAGGCGGCGGAAATCGCGCCGCCACAGCAGCAGCGCGCCCAGCAGCAGCGCGTGCAGGCCGACGTCGGGCCAATGGCGGTGCCACGTCTGGGCGGCGATGGCGGCCGCCAGCAGCAAGACGCTGAAGACCCAGGCCGAGCGGGCGCGCGTCAGCAGGCCCAGACCCAGCAGCAGCAAGGCTGCCCCCAACAGCGTCTGCGCGCCGCTGCCCACCGAGGCCAGCAGCTGGGCAGGCGACTGCCCGAGATGCGCCCAGGGCAGCCCGAGCGGAAGCTTGCCCAGCCCCGTCGCGAGGTGGAACGCGCCCAGGGCGGTGACCGCCAGGCCCAGCAGCAGATGGGGTCGGGCCAGGCGGCGCAGCTGGGCCGCCAGTGCGTATGGCCTCATCCCCGCCACCCGACGTAGAGCAGCGAAGCCGCACAGGTCGCCGTCAGCCAAAGCGCCGCCGGCCCGACGTTGCGGCGCCGCGCCAAACCTACGGCATAGGCCGCCTTGAGCAGGTTGTTGCTGCCGCTTGCCACCAGCACGGCGCCGACGATGGCGCTTTCACTCACGGGATATTTGCCGGCCAGCAGGGAGAGCACGAAGGGGTCGATATCGGTGAAGCCGACGATGAAGGCCAGTGCGTGCAGGCCGGCGCTGCCGTAGCGCGTCACCACCTGGCTGGTGAGCAGAGCGAAGACGACGAACAGCAGGGCGAACAGCAAGGCGGTGGAGAATTCCAGCGGATGGCTGGGAGGCGGCTCGGGCGCCGCACCGCTGCGCGTGCCCAGGCGGCGCGCCTGCCACCAGGCGAACAGCAAGGTAAGCAGCACCAGCACGGCAAAGGGTGCGGCAAGCTGCCAGGCCGCGGCATGGTGGCCGAGGATGAATACCAGGGCCCAGAGGCGCAGGTACATCATGGCCGTGGCCAGCACGATGGCGGGGCCGATGAGGCGGTCATCGGCCGGCAGCTCGCGTGCGCGCCGCGCCAGCACCACGGTCGCGGCGGTGCTGGAGTAGAGGCCGCCGGACAGCCCGGTGATGAGCAGGCCGCCGCGCGGCAGGAAATAAGTCTGCACCAGATAGCCGGCGTAGGAGATGCCGGATACCACGATGACCGCAAACCAGACCTGGTACCAGGTCACCGGCACGAAGGCGGCGATGCGGTCCTTGGGCAGCAGCGGCAGCACCAGCCCGGCCATGAGCAGGAACTTGGCGAGGGTGACGGCCTCGCCCGTGCGGAAGGTGTCGGAGAAGCGGCGGATGTCGGGCTGCGCGCCCAGCATCAGCAGCACCACCACCACGTACAGCGCCATGAACCACGGTGGCGCCAGGAGGGCGAGCGGGCCCAGCAGCGTGGCCAGCAGGGCGACGAGATAAGGCAGCAGGCTCTCTTGGCCGGCCTTGAGCTGGCGCCAGTAGTCGAGCGTGAGCCACAGGCCGATGAGCGCCAGGCCCGCGAAATAGCCGTCCCAGCCGGCTTGCTGGAACAGCACGAAGCCGGCCATGGCCATGAGGGTGAGGGTGCGCGTGGTGCCGAAGCCGAGGCCGTTTTGCTGCGAGCGCCGATAATTATGCAGTTCCAGCCCCAGCACGAACGCGGCCAGCAGGGCGGCGAAAAAGGAGAGCAGGAGCGGCGGCAGATTGGTCAGGGCCGGCATGTTCGAGCGGCGCGGGCGCGGCGGGCAGGGTGGCGGTGTCTCACAACTGATCCTGTATCGGCAGCAGGCGCCGTATGGCCTCCCGCAGCCGTGGAAAAATTCAGCGCGCGCGCATTCCTCACCACTTGACCAGGTGCACGGGATGCAGCGCGCGGCCGAGGAAGCGTTCGCCTATGGTCTGGAAGCGCAGGGGCACATCGGTGACGTAGTACTCGCAGCGCGGCGGCCCTGCACCCGGGTTTTCCAGGCCGCGTTCGTGCAGCAGGCGGGCGGCCTGCTGCGCCATGGCCTCGGCCGAATCCACCAGGGCGACGCCGGGGCCGGCGACGTCCTGCAGCAGCGGCTTGAGCAGGGGGTAGTGGGTGCAGCCCAGCACCAGGGTGTCGATCTTCTCCGCCAGCAGGGGCTTCAGATATTCGCGCGCGGTAAGGCGCGTCACCTCATGATCCAGCCAGCCTTCCTCCACCAGCGGCACGAACAGGGCGCAGGCCTGGGAGTGGATGCGGATGTCCGCTTCGTATTCGTGGATGGCTCGCGCATAGGCATTGCTGTTGATGGTGGTGGGTGTGCCGATGACGCCCACGCGCCGCCCCGGCCGCGCCGCCAGCGCGCCGGCATCGATCACGTCCAGCACCGGCACGGGCGAGAGGTCGCGCACCGACTGCGCCGCCACGGCCGCCATGGTGTTGCAGGCGATGATGAGCAGCTTGACGTTCTTCTCCAGGAGAAACTGCGCGATCTGGGTGGTGTAGTGGGCGATGGTTTCCACCGATTTCACGCCGTAGGGCACGCGCGCGGTGTCGCCGAAATAGACCAGGTTTTCGAACGGCAGGCGCTCCATGAGAGCGCGCACCACGGTGAGGCCGCCGATGCCGGAGTCGAATACGCCAATGGGGCTGGTGTTGTTCATGGGTGGGCGTTGGGTTCGACGTGTTCTTGCTTGTTGGCGTGTTGGGCCAAAGCCCATTCTACATGCTCGCGCACCAGGGCCGAGGCATGGCCGCGGCGTTGGCCCAGAGCGTTGAGCACCTCGGCCGAGGCGGGTGCATTGCCCAGCGCCACGGCAATGTTGCGCAGCCAGCGCTCCCAGCCGATGCGGCGGATGGGCGAGCCGGCCAGGCGCGACTCGAAATCGGACTCGCTCCAGGCGAAAAGCTCTGCCAGCTGGGCGCCGTCCAGGCCATGGCGCGGCGAGAAATCCTCCAGCGGCGTGGGGCGGGCGAACTGGTTCCAGGGGCACACGAGCTGGCAGTCGTCGCAGCCGTAGATGCGGTTGCCCATGAGCGGCCGCAGGGCCACAGGGATGCTGCCCTTCAGTTCGATGGTGAGATAGGAAATGCAGCGCCGCGCGTCCAGCTTGTAAGGCGCGATGATGGCCCCGGTCGGGCAGACGTCGAGGCAGCGCCTGCACGTGCCGCAGTGCGCGTTCTGCGCCGCGTCCGGCGGCAGCGGCAGGGTGGTGTAGATCTCGCCGAGAAAAAAATACGAGCCCATCCGGCGCGCGAGCAGCAGGGTGTGCTTGCCGCGCCAGCCCAGGCCGGCTTTGTGCGCAAGCGCCACTTCCAGGACCGGGGCGCTGTCGGTGAAGACGCGGTAGCCATGCGGGGCGATTTCGCCGATGCGTTGCGCAAGCATCTGCAAACGGCTGCGCAGGACCTTGTGATAATCGCGCCCGAGGGCGTAGCGCGAGACGTAGGCCAAATGCGCATCGTCCAGCACCGCCTGGGCCGGCTGCGCGCGCGGCCAGTAGTTCATGCGCGCGCTGATGACGCACAGAGTGCCCGGCACGAGATCCCCGGGGCGGCTGCGCTTGCTGCCGTGGCGCGCCATATAATCCATGTCGCCATGAAAGCCCTGGCCCAGCCATTCGAGCAGCCGCGTTTCCGCTTCCGTCAGATCGATGCCGGCGATGCCCAGCTCATCGAAGCCCAGGGCGCGGCCCCAGGCCTTGATATCCCGTGCCAGTCGCGCCATGTCCTCTGAGCCATGCATATCCCCGATGATAGCTTGATCCTCAACCTGCCCGACGAGGCGGCCACGCTGGCGCTGGGCGCGCGCCTGGCCCATTGTCTGGCGCCCGGCATGACGGTGTACCTGGAAGGCGGGCTGGGCGCGGGCAAGACGACGCTGGTGCGCGGCCTGCTGCGCGCCCTGGGTTTTGCCGGGCGGGTGAAAAGTCCGACCTACACCCTGGTAGAACCTTATACACTTTCTGGATTTATCGTCTATCATTATGATTTGTATAGAATGCATGATCCCAGAGAATGGGAGGATGCTGGCTTCCGCGACGACGTGAGGGACAACACCCTGCGTCTCGTGGAATGGCCCGAAAAAGGTCAAGGGCGCTTGCCGCCGGCCGATTTGCGCATCTCGCTGGAATGGGCCGGCGATGCGCGCCGCGCGCGCATCGCGGCCTTGAACGAGAAAGGGAAAGCTTGCCTCGACAATTCCGCACGCTAGCCTTCTGGAGCGGGTGGCTCGCCTGCCTGTGGCTGCTCGCCCTGCCGGCCCGCGCGCAGGAACCCAGTGCCGTCAGGCTGTGGCCGTCGCCGGACTACACCCGGCTCGCGATCGAATCCCGCCAACCCATCGAGTACAAATACTTCCAGCTTGCCAACCCCGATCGTTTGGTGATCGATCTCCACGACGTGGCGCCCAACGCGGTGCTCGACGGGCTGCCCTCGGCGGTGCAGGCGGACGATCCCTTCGTTTCTTCCATCCGCGTGGGCTTGAACCGCCCCGGCGTCACGCGCGTCGTGCTCACGCTCAAGGCGCCCATTCGGCCTTCGATCTTCAGCCTTCCGCCCACGGGCGGATACGGCGACCGCCTGGTCGTTGATCTCTATCCTGCTCAAGGCAAGCGCTTTTCCGCGGCGCAGATACTCGAAGGCCAGGACCAGCCGGGCGCGCTGCAAAGCCCGGCCGCGCCGCCGCAGCGCAAAGTCGTCATCGTGGTGGATCCCGGCCACGGCGGCGAGGATCCAGGCGCCACGGGGCCCGACGGCGTGCACGAGAAGACGGTGACGCTTGCCATCGGCAAGCGCATCAAGGCCCTGCTCGACCAACAGCCGGGCATAAAGGCCTATCTCACCCGCAACGGCGATTATTTCATTCCGCTGGGCGAGCGAGTGAAAATCGCGCAGGAGCTGCATGCCGATCTGTTCGTCTCCATCCATGCCGATTCGGCGCCGCCCGGGGTGATCGCCGAAGGCACCTCGGTGTATGCCCTGTCGGAAAAGGGTGCCACTTCGGTGGCCGCGCGCTGGCTGGCCAAGAACGAAAACGCCTCCGACCTGGTGGGCGGCGTCAACGTCAACGTCAGGGACAAATACCTGCGCCGCACATTGTTCGATCTGTCGCAGACCGCCACCATCAACGACAGCCTCAAACTGGGGCACGACGTGCTCGACGCCGTGGCCAAGATGAATCCGCTGCACTATTCCCACGTCGAACAGGCCGCCTTCGCCGTGCTCAAGTCGCCCGACATCCCGTCCATCCTGGTGGAGACGGCCTACATTTCCAACCCTGTGGAGGAAAAGCAGCTGATCGACCCCGCCTACCAGGAAAAGCTCGCCGAGGCCATCGTCGCGGGCATCGTCGATTATGTGCACCACCAGCCTTCCTGGGAACGCACGCGCCTGGCGGAGGAGAGCGGCGCGGCGGCGCGGCGGCGCGGGCGATAAAGTCATAAAATGGCGGCTTGCCAACGCACCGTCTGCCTGCCATGGATTTCGCCCTCGTCCGCGACGTACACATCGCCACCGTCGGCATCACGCTGACCTTGTTTCTCCTGCGCTACGCCTGGATGCTGCAAGAATCGCCGCGCCTCAAGGCGCGCTGGGTGAAGATCATTCCGCACGCCAACGATACCCTGCTGCTTGCCAGCGGCATCGGCCTGGCCTTGATGATCCGCCAGTATCCTTTCGTCGACGCCTGGCTTACCGCTAAATTCTTCGCCCTGCTGGCCTATATCCTGTTCGGCACCCTGGCCCTCAAGCGCGCGCGCAGCAAGACGCAGCGCACGGCGAGCGGACTCGCGGCGCTGACGGTGTTCGCCTATCTGGTGATGGTGGCCGTCAGCCACAGCCCCGCGCCCTGGAGCGTCTGGCGATGAATCTGCTGCGGCAGGAAACGGCAGCCGGCTTCGATGCGCCCCTGGAGCTGTTGCAGGCCTGCCATGGCCGCGTAGAGCAGCAATGTGCCACGCTGGAAAAGCTGATCGCGCATGTCGGGCGCCACGGTGGCGACGCGGCGGCTAGCCAGGCGGCCGCGGGCATACTCAAATATTTCCGCCAGGCCGCGCCGCTGCACCATCAGGACGAGGAGGAAAACCTGTTCCCGCTCCTGCTCGCGCGCCTGGATGGCGGGCACGCGGCGCTGGCCGACCTGCCGGCGCTATTGGAACGCCAGCATCGCGCCCTTGATGCCCTATGGGCGCGCTTCGAAGGCATGCTCGATCTGCTGGCACAAGGGCGCAGCGCGGCGCTGCCCGCGGACCTGGCGGCGGAGTTCATCGCCCGCAATCGCGTGCACCTGGACCTGGAAAACAGCCGCATCCTGCCGGCCGCGCGGCGCCTGCTCACGGCCGCCGACCTAGCCGAGCTGGGGCAGGCCATGCGCGCCCGGCGCGGCCTGGCATGACGCCGCGCATCCGCGTCCTGCCCGACCTGCTGATTTCCCAGATCGCGGCCGGCGAAGTGGTGGAGCGTCCGGCCTCCGCGCTCAAGGAATTGCTGGAGAACAGCCTGGACGCCGGGGCTAGGCACATCGACGTGCGCCTGGAGGAGGGGGGCATGGGCCTGATTCGCGTCGAGGACGACGGCTGCGGCATGGGGCCCGAAGATCTGCCCTTGGCCCTGGCGCGCCACGCCACCAGCAAGATCGGCAGCCTCGACGATCTGGAGCGCGTCGCCAGCCTGGGTTTTCGCGGCGAGGCGCTCGCCAGCATGGCGGCGGTGGCGCGCCTGCGTCTGGCGAGCCGCACCCGGAGCGAATCGCATGCCTGGGAGCTTGCCTGCGAGGGCGGCCGACTGGGCGAAGTGCGCCCCAGCGCACTGGAATGCGGCAGCGTAGTGAGCGTGGCCGAGCTTTTCTTCAACACGCCCGCGCGGCGCAAATTCCTGCGCAGCGCGGCCACAGAGTACGGCCACTGTGCCGAGGTGTGGCGCAGGCTGGCCCTGGCCAGCCCGCAGGTGCGCTGGACCCTGAGCCACAATCAGCGGGTGCAGGCGCGCCATGCGCCGGCTGACGCTGCAGGACGCATTGCGCAGGTGTTGGGCGAGGACTTTGCCGCGGCCGCCGTGGCGGTGGACGCCCGGGCTGGGGCGCTGCACCTGCATGGCCTGGCCGCGCTGCCGGCCTATGCCCGTAGCGGGCGCGAGGCCCAGTACGCCTTCGTCAACGGGCGCTATGTGCGCGACAAGCTGGTGAGCCATGCCTTGCGCGAGGCTTACCGGGACATCCTCCATCACGACCGCCAGCCGGCCTATGTCCTGTTCCTGGAGCTTCCCGCCGAAGCGGTGGACGTGAACGTGCATCCGGCCAAGACCGAGGTGCGTTTCCGCGACGCGCACGCCGTGCACCAGTTTCTCTATCACGCCCTGGAGCGCGCGCTGGGCGGCACGGCCGCGCAGCAGCCGGCGGCGCGCCTGGAGACGGCGCCTGGGGGTGTGTCGCCGCGTGTGCCGGCGCCGCAATATCCGGCCGCGCAGCAAAGCATGAGGCTGGACGCGGCGCAGGGCCTGGCGTTTTATGCGGCCTTGGCCCAGCCGCCCGCGGCTGCCCCCGCACCCGCCGCGGACGCGGAAGTGCCGCCGCTGGGCTACGCGCTGGGGCAGCTGCACGGCATCTACGTGCTGGCGCAGAATGCGCGCGGCCTGGTGCTGGTGGACATGCACGCCGCGCACGAGCGGGTGGTGTACGAAGAACTCAAGCGCGCCCTGGAAGCGCGCACGGTGCCTACCCAAGCGCTGCTCATCCCCGTGACCTTGAGCGTAGCCGAGGCGCAAAGCGCATTGCTCGAAGAGGAGGGCGACAAGCTGCGCGCCATCGGTTTCGATCTCTCGGTGCTGTCGCCCACGGCCGTGGCGGTGCGCACGGTGCCGGCCCTGCTCAAGGATGCCGATCCCGTGGCCCTGGCGCGCGACGTACTGCGCGAGGTGGGCGTATACGGCGTCTCGCGCCTGCTGGAAGAGCGGCGCAACGAGCTGCTGGCGACCCTGGCCTGTCATGGCGCGGTGCGCGCGAACCGACGCCTGAGCCTGGCGGAAATGAACGCCCTGTTGCGCGCCATGGAGGCCACCGAGCGCGCCGGCCAATGCAACCACGGCCGCCCGACCTGGTTCGAGTGGCCTCTGGCCGAACTCGACAAGCTGTTTAGGCGCGGGGAATAGCGGAGTCCCTCGGGCACCCCTGCCCCGCGGCATCATCTGTGGTGGCGCGCAAGCCAGCCGGCTGATAAGACGTACAATGCCGCCCTGGCCTCTTTCCCTTCGCACATGAAAAAACGCACGCCTTTCCGGCCCGACACGCAAACGCTCAACCGGCGTGCCGAGGCCGCCGCGGCCCGCCGCGCCGCCGCCGGTCCGGCGGTGCGCCTGCACAAAGCGCTGGCCGATGCGGGGCTGGGGTCGCGGCGCGAAATGGAGGACTGGATCGCCGAAGGCCGCGTGCAAGTGAACGGCGAGCGCGCCGTCATCGGCCAGCCGGTCACCGCTGCCGACGTCATCAAAGTGAGCGGACGCCGGGTGTATCTGCGTGCGGCGGCGGAAAAGCGCGTGCGCGTGCTGCTGTACCACAAACCCGAGGGCGAGATCGTCTCGCGCGCCGATCCGCAGGGCCGCCCCAGCGTGTTCGATGCCCTGCCCAGGATCCACGGCGCCAAGTGGATCGCCATCGGGCGTCTGGACATCAATACCGAGGGGCTGCTCATCTTCACCACCAGCGGCGAACTGGCCAATCGGTTGATGCATCCGCGCTATGAAGTCGAGCGCGAATATGCCGTGCGCGTGTTGGGGGAGCTGGGCGAAACCGAGCAGCAGGCGCTGCTCGCCGGCGTGCAGTTGGAAGACGGCCCCGCCCGCCTGGAAAAGCTCGATGCTGCGGGGGGGGAGGGGGCCAATCGCTGGTGGCGCGTGGTAGTGCGCGAAGGGCGCCACCGCGAGGTGCGGCGTTTGTTCGAGGCCGTGGGCGTTACCGTGTCCCGCCTCATCCGTGTGCGCTTCGGGCCCGTTGCTATGCCGCCGCAACTGAAACGGGGGCAGGCCTGGGAGCTCCCGGCCGGGGAAGTCGGGGGGCTGCTCAAATGGGCGGACCTGGCCCTGCCCGTGCGGGATGCGCCGCAGCGCCGGCACTACTCCCCTGGCTGACCGCAGATTTGCGCTTCCCGCGGCCAGCCAATAGCTGGCGCCCGAAGCTACAAGGACTCGGCGGCGAAATCCGCCAGGCGCGAACGCTCTCCCCTGGCCAGGGTGACGTGGCCGCTGTGCGGCCAGCCCTTGAAATGATCCACCACATAGGTCAGGCCCGAGCTGCCTTCGGTGAGGTAGGGCGTGTCGATCTGCGCGATATTGCCCAGGCAGACCACCTTGGTGCCCGGGCCGGCGCGCGTGATGAGGGTTTTCATCTGCTTGGGCGTGAGGTTCTGCGCCTCGTCGATGATCAGGTATTTGTTGATGAAAGTGCGCCCGCGCATGAAGTTCAGCGACTTGATCTTGATGCGGCTGCGGATGAGATCCTGCGTGGCTGCACGCCCCCAGTCGCCGGCCTCGTCGTCGCTCTTGTTGAGCACGTCGAGGTTGTCTTCCAGCGCGCCCATCCAGGGCGTCATCTTTTCCTCTTCCGTGCCCGGCAGGAAGCCGATGTCCTCGCCTACCGGCACGGTCACGCGGGTCATGATGATCTCCGAATAAATTTTCTTCTCCAGCACCTGGGCCAGCCCGGCGGCCAGGGTCAGCAGGGTCTTGCCCGTGCCGGCCTGGCCCAGCAGGGAGACGAAATCGATGTCCGGATCCATGAGCACGTTGAGGGCGAAATTCTGCTCGCGGTTGCGCGCCGTGATGCCCCAGACGTTGTTCTTCTGGTGGGAGTAGTCCCTGATGGTCTCCAGCTCGGCGTTTTTTCCCGCCACCGAGCGCACGCGCAGATGCAGCGGGCTTTCGCCTTCCTGATAGAGGAATTCGTTCACCAGGAAGCTGTCGACCAGCGGGCCGCGGAGGCGGTAATAGGTATGGCCGTTGGCCTGCCAGGATTCCATGCCGCGGCCGTGTTTTTCCCAGAAGCCGGCTTCCAGTTCGCGCACGCCGGTGTACAGGAGGTCGGTGTCTTCCAGCACCTTGTCGTTGAAATAATCCTCGGCCGGCAGGTTGAGGGTGCGGGCCTTGATCCGCATGTTGATGTCTTTCGACACCAGAATGACCTGGCGCTTGGGGAACTGCCGGGTGAGCGCCAGCACCACGCCGAGGATCTGGTTGTCCACCTTGCTGGTGGGCAGGCTGGTCGGCATGTCGGCGGTGATGGCGCGCGTCTGCAAAAACAGCCGGCCGGTGGCGGCATCGTGGGAATGCGGCGCCAGGGGCATGCCGGCTTCGATGTCGTTATCCGCGCGGCCGACGATCTCGTCCAGGAAGCGGCTGGCCTGGCGCACGTTGCGCGAGACCTCACTCATGCCTTTCTTGTGCTGATCGAGCTCTTCCAGCGTGGCGATGGGCAGGAAGACGTCGTGCTCCTCGAAGCGGAATAGACAGGTGGGGTCGTGCATGAGCACGTTGGTATCGAGCACGAACAGCTTGGTGGAAACAGCTTTTTTGGGCATGGTGCGTTTGGGAAGTATGGCTCGGTCGGTTGTCATTTCAGGGTACGGACGAAGGCCAGCACTTCGGTGGCATGGCCGGGCGCCTTCACCGCGCGCCATTCCTTGGCCAGGTTGCCGGCGCGGTCGAAGACGAAGGTGCTGCGCTCCACGCCGCGCACCTGCTTGCCGTACATGTTCTTCAGCTTCATGACGCCGAATTGCTCGCAGACCTTCTCGTCCGCGTCGGCGAGCAGCGGGAAGGGGAAGCCTTCCTTGGCCTTGAAGTTTTCGTGCGACTTCAGGCTGTCGCGGGAGATGCCGGCGACCACGGCCCCGGCTTGCTCGAATTGGGCATGAAGATCGCGGAACTCCTGGCCTTCCGTGGTGCAGCCGGGGGTGTTGTCCTTGGGATAGAAATAGAGCACGACGATGTTGCCGCGCTGCTTGGAGAGGCTGAAGGTCTGGCCGCCGGTGGCGGGGAGCTGGAAATCGGTGGAGGCATCCATGGCTAAGCTCAGTGGGTGGGGGATTTCAAGAGCACAATCACCGCTCCGGCGCCGCCGTCGGGCGGCCGCGCCTGGCAGAATGCGAGCACGTCGTCTCTTTGCATGAGCCAATGGCGCAGCTTGCGCTTGAGCACCGGCTCGCGATTGGGCGACGACAGGCCCTTGCCGTGGATGATGCGCACGCAGCGGTGGTCCTGGCGTGCGCAGCGGCGCAGGAACTCGGCCAGCGCCAACCTGGCCTCCTCGGAGCGCATGCCGTGCAGGTCGAGCTGCGCGCGTATGGCCCAACTGCCCCGCTTGAGCTTGCGCAGCGCCGCGTGCGGCAGCCCGGGGCGCGCGTAAAAAAGCGCCTCGCCGTTCTCGCCGTGCTCCAGCGCGTCCCAGGGGTCGGCCAGGGCATCCTGCAGCACCTGGGCCTCGTCCTTCCAGCGCTGCCGGGGCAAAGGGCGCGGGCGCGACGGACGCACCGGCGCACGGTTTTCCGCAGGCAGCGGCGTGACGCCCCGGGCCGCTTCGCGGAACAAGGCAATGTCGGAGTCGGGAAGACGCGGTGGCTTGCCGCCGTCCGCGGCGCTGGCCATGGCTATTTCAGGGCATCCAGGTAGCGCTCGGCGTCGAGCGCCGCCATGCAGCCCGTGCCCGCGCTGGTGACGGCCTGGCGGTAGATATGATCCTGTACGTCGCCGGCGGCGAACACGCCGGGGATGCTGGTCGCCGTCGCATTGCCGGTGCGCCCGCCCTGGGTGACGAGATAGCCGTTTTCCATTTCCAGCTGGCCCGCGAAGATGTCGGTGTTGGGCTTGTGGCCGATGGCGATGAAGATGCCCGTGAGTTGGAATTCCTTGGCCGCCCCGCCTTGCACGTTCTTGAGGCGCATACCCGTCACTCCGCTGGCGTCGCCCAGCACCTCATCCAGCACCTGATTGAGTTCCAGGCTGATCTTGCCTTCGCGCACTTTTTCCATGAGATGGTCGACCATGATCTTCTCGGCCTTGAAAGCGTCGCGCCGGTGCACGAGGGTCACATGGCGGCAGATGTTGGCGAGATAAAGCGCCTCTTCCACCGCAGTGTTGCCGCCGCCGATCACCGCCACGTCCTGGCCCTTGTAGAAAAAGCCGTCGCAGGTCGCGCAGCCGGACACGCCCTTGCCCATGAATTTCTGCTCGGAATCCAATCCCAGGTACATGGCCGAAGCGCCCGTGGCGATGATGAGGGCATCGCAGGTATAAGTACCGGCGTCGCCCACCAGCGTGATGGGGCGCTGGGTGAGCTTGGCGGTGTGGATGTGGTCGAAGACGATCTCCGTCTTGAAGCGCTCGGCATGGGCCTGGAAGCGCTGCATGAGATCCGGCCCCTGCACGCCGCCGACGTCGGCAGGCCAGTTATCCACGTCCGTCGTGGTCATGAGCTGCCCACCCTGTTGCAGTCCGGTGATGAGCACCGGGTTGAGATTGGCGCGCGCGGCGTACACGGCGGCCGTGTAGCCGGCCGGCCCCGAGCCGAGGATGATGAGCTTGCTGTGTTTGTCGGACATGGCGGTAAGTGTGCGCAAGACAATTGTAGGGATCGGCTATTTTATCCAACATTGCCATATCCACATATTTGTGCACGGCTGGCGCGGGACTGCGACTCGGCCGACGCGGATGCAAAAGCGATGGTTTGGTTTGTTCAATGGAGGCCATGATAAGCCGTATTGTCTTGATTCGAGCCGAATGGTGCGGTGGCCGGCAAGGAGAACTGTTCGATACCGCCATAAAACGGTTCAGGCCGCGGACGACGCAGCGCGACTTTCCGCACCTTGGCGGCTCGCATGCACGCTCTCCGGGCGGCAAGACAGGCTCTTTCATCATGGGATTTTGCCCGGCAGCAACCCTCCCTGCGCTGCGAGCCACGCCGGTATAATGGCCGAGAACCACTCTTCGACGCCCATGTCCGCCGTCCGCCCGCGCCGCGCCGCCGCTCCTGCCAGTTTGCCGCCCCGCTTGCAGCGCCTGTTGCGCGAGGCGCGCGCCCTTGCGGTGGCCTTTCTGGCACTTTTTCTGGCCGGCGTGCTGTTCAGCCACAGCCTGGCCGATCCGGGCTTCTCGACCACGGGCTCGGGCGCGCCCATCGCCAACTGGGGCGGGCGCGCCGGCGCCTGGATTTCCGACATGCTGTTCTATTTGTTCGGGCATTCCGCCTGGTGGTGGGTGGCGGCGGCCGGCGCCGTCGCCTGGCGCGGATTTCGCCACCTCGACGCCGCGCCCATCGCCGCGCGGCAGCGCTGGATTGGCGGCGCAGGGTTCGCGGCGCTGCTGATCGCCAGCAGCGGGGTCGAGCATCTGCGGCTGTGGAACTGGAGCAGCGGCTTGCCCTATGGCGCCGGCGGGGTGATCGGCACACAGCTGGGCGGCGCGGTCGCGGCGCTTGCCGGCTTCACCGGCGGCAGCCTGCTGCTGCTGTTGCTCATGGCCATAGGGTTCAGCCTATGGTCCGGGCAGTCCTGGCTCAACCTGGCCGAAAAGCTCGGACTGGGCCTGGAATGGAGTTATGTTGCGCTGGTGGCGTGGATACAGCGGCGCCGCGATGCGAAGGCCGGTGCCGCGGCAGCGCAGATGCGCGAACAGACGCTGGCGCAGGAGCGCAAGCGCCTGCAGGAGGCGGCGCCGCTGCGGATCGAGCCGGTGCTGACAGAAGTGCCCAAATCCGAGCGCGCCCAAGTGGAAAAGCAGGCGCCGCTGTTCCGCGAACTGCCCGATTCGCCCTTGCCGCCGCTCAGCCTGCTGGATGAGCCGGATGCGGCGGTCGAGCCCGTCTCGGCCGAGTCGCTGGAGTTCACCTCGCGCCAGATCGAGCGCAAGCTGCGCGAATTCGGCGTCGACGTCGCCGTCGTCTCGGCATCGCCGGGGCCGGTCATCACGCGCTATGAAATCGAGCCGGCGGTGGGTGTGAAGGGCAGCCAGATCGTCAATCTGGCCAAGGATCTGGCGCGCAACCTGTCGGTCGTCAGCGTGCGTGTGGTGGAGGCCATCCCGGGGCGCCATACCATGGGCCTGGAAATCCCCAACGTCCGGCGCCAGACCGTGCGGCTGTCGGAAATCCTGGGCTCCAAGGCTTACCACGACACCGCGAGCCCGCTCACCGTCGCGCTCGGCAAGGACATCGGCGGCCACCCGGTGGTGACGGACCTGGCGCGCATGCCTCATCTGCTGGTGGCGGGAACCACCGGCTCCGGCAAGTCGGTGGGCATCAACGCCATGATCCTCTCGCTGGTCTACAAGGCCGGGCCGGACATGGTGCGGCTCATCCTCGTCGACCCCAAGATGCTGGAGCTGTCGGTCTACGAGGGCATACCCCACCTGCTCGCCCCCGTGGTGACCGACATGCGCCAGGCCGGCGCGGCGCTCAACTGGTGCGTGGCGGAAATGGAGCGGCGCTACAAGCTCATGTCCACGCTGGGGGTGCGCAATCTGGCGGGCTACAACCACAAGGTGCGCGACGCCAAGAAAGCCGGCCAGCCGCTCACCCATCCCTTCAGCCTGACGCCGGATAACCCCGAGCCGCTGGAGCCGCTGCCCCTCATCATCGTGATCATCGACGAGCTGGCGGACATGATGATGGTGGTGGGCAAGAAGGTGGAGGAGCTCATCGCCCGGCTGGCGCAGAAGGCGCGCGCGGCGGGCATCCATTTGATTCTGGCCACCCAGCGGCCCTCGGTGGACGTGATCACCGGGCTCATCAAGGCCAATATCCCCACGCGCATCGCCTTCCAGGTGTCCAGCAAGATCGATTCGCGCACCATCCTGGACCAGATGGGTGCGGAAGCCCTCCTGGGCCAGGGCGACATGCTCTATCTGCCGCCGGGCAGCGGCCTGCCGCAGCGCGTGCACGGCGCCTATGTGGCCGACGAGGAAGTGCACCGGGTGGTGGAGCACCTGAAAGCGCTGGGCGAGCCCGACTACATCGAAGGCATCCTGGAGGTGCCGGAAGAGGGCGGCGCGGGGGAAGAGGGCGAGAGCGGCGATGCGGAAGCCGATCCGCTCTACGACCAGGCCGTGGAAATCGTGCTCAGGACCCGCCGCGCTTCCATCTCCGCCGTGCAGCGCCATTTGCGCATCGGTTACAACCGCGCCGCCCGCCTCATCGAGGCCATGGAAAAGGCCGGCCTGGTGTCCGCCATGCAGAGCAACGGCAACCGCGACGTGCTGGCGCCGCAGCGCGAGTAACGGAGGACGCGGAGTCAGGCGGCCTCGTGCCAGATGGCGCAGTTGCGCCCGGCTTCCTTGGCGGCGTACAGGGCTCGGTCGGCCCGCTCCATGAGTTGCTCCAGCCGGTCGCCGTGCCGGTAGGCGGTCGTGCCTATGCTCACGCTCACGCCGAAGCTCTCCCCTTCGTGCGGGAAGCGCAGCGCCTCCACGCGCGCGCAGATGCGCCCGGCCACGGCCATGGCATCGGCCTTGTCGGCTTCCAGCAGGGCGATGCAGAATTCCTCGCCGCCCAGGCGGCCGAACAGATCGGTTTCGCGCAGCTCCTGCTGCACGGCCTGCACCGCGCGCACCAGCACTTCGTCGCCCATGGCATGGCCGTAGCAGTCATTGACGTTTTTGAAGTGGTCCATGTCCAGGAGCGCGAGGGCGAGTTTGTTGCCGTAGCGTTCGCAACGGCTCAAGGCGTCCCGCGTCTGGCCCAGAAAGGCGCGGCGGTTGGCAATGCCGGTGAGCGGATCGGTGGTGGCCAAGCGCATCAATTCGCGCTCCAGCATCTTGCGCTCGGTGATGTCGCGGTAGATGCCTTCCACGCCGTCAAACTCGCCCAAGGCGTTGTAGAGCACACGGGTGTTGATGGAAATGTCGATGATGCGCCCGTCCTTGCGCACCATCTGGCCTGGAAAATCCACCACCTCGCCCTTTTCCCCCAAGGCCTGCTTCAGCGCATCGCGATCCTGAGGCTGCGGATAAAAGTTCTCCGCCTGCCGGCCGACGATTTCCTCGGGCTCGTAGCCCAGCACCTTGCGCACCCCGGGTCCTACCATGAGCACGATGCCGTTCCTGTCCGTGCGGTAGTAGACGTCGGACATGTTTTCGAACAGGCGGCGGAAATTTTCCTCGCTTTCGCGCAGTTTCGCCTCCATGGCGTGGCGCTTGCTCAGGTCGATGGCCACGGTGACGTAGGCGGTCGTTCCCCGATGCTCGAACCGCATGGTGGTCATCCCCAGCACGCGCAGTTCGTGTCCGCAGGTGAGCACACGAATTTCGGCCGGATCGTTGGGGCGTTGATCGGGCGCCATGCTTTCCAGACGATTGCGCACGCGCGCCTGGTCGAGCGGGTGGATGAACTCCATGACGTGATGGCCCACGACCCGTTCCCGGGCATCGGTTTCGAGTATCGCCAGGGCCGCGGCATTCGCGGCAAGTATCCTGCCGTGAGCATGGACGATGGCGCCGGCCGGAAGAAGATTGAAAATCCGCCTGAACAAGGCGTTCGATTTGGCCAGGGCGAGCTCGATAAGTTTTAGGGAAGCGGACGGCATGCGGGCGCTGATACCCTAGACGGATGTAGGTCTATGATACGACACTCGCGCGGCTTCCATGCATGCGGGAAACCTGGCGCAAATCGGGGGTTCCAAGCACAATTGGCCAATTTCCCCGGAATCCGTCCATGAAGCGCCTTTTTCACGCAAATCTCATATTCCTTTTTTTTGCCCTGGCCGCACCTTTCTCGCATGCCGACGGCATCGCCGCCCTGCAGGCCTTCTTCCGCGAGGTGCACAGCGCCCGCAGCGACTTCACCCAGACGGTGACCGACAAGAACGGGCGCGTGAGCCAGAGCGCCAGCGGCGTCATGCTATTCGCGCGCCCGGGCAGGTTTCGCTGGTCTTATCATGCGCCCTACCGGCAGCTCATCGTCGGCGACGGCAAACGCTTCTGGCTGTACGACGAGGATCTGCAGCAAATCACTACGCGGGCGCTGGATGCTTCCATCGGCAGCAGCCCGGCGGCGCTGCTGGCCGGCAACAATGATCTGGAAAAGTATTTTCAACTCAAGGACCTGCCTTCCAGCGACGGCCTGGAATGGGTCGAAGCCTTGCCCCGCGCCAAGGACGGCACTTTCAAGAGCGTGCGCATGGGGTTTTCCGGCAGCACGCCGGCTGAAATGGTGCTGAGCGACAGCTTCGGCCAGACCACGGTGCTCAAATTCACCCATGTGGAAAAAAATCCTGCCATCCCGGCGCGCGAATTCCGCTTCGTGCCGCCCAAGGGGGTGGATGTGCTGGAAGAGTGATGCCGCAAACCCCCGATCTTTTCGCGCCCAAGGAAAACGTCTTCGCGCCCCTGGCCGAACGTCTGCGCCCGCACAGCCTGGACGAGGTCGTCGGGCAGTCGCATTTGCTCGGGCCGGGCAAGCCGCTGCGCGTGGCGTTCGAATCCGGGCAGCCGCATTCCATGATCCTGTGGGGGCCGCCGGGAGTGGGCAAGACCACGCTGGCGCGTCTCATGAGCGCGGCCTTCAATGCCCGCTTCATCGCGCTGTCCGCGGTGCTCTCGGGCGTCAAGGAAATCCGCGAGGCCATCGAGGAAGCCAAGCTGGCGCAGGCCCAGGGCCGGCACACCCTCCTGTTCGTCGACGAAGTGCACCGCTTCAACAAGGCGCAGCAGGACGCTTTCCTGCCCTTCGTCGAGGCCGGGCTGGTGACCTTCATCGGCGCCACCACGGAAAACCCTTCCTTCGAGGTCAACAGCGCCCTGCTGTCGCGCGCTCAGGTGTATGTGCTGCAGCCGTTGAGCCTGGAAGAGCTCGACCGCCTGCTGGACCGCGCCTTGCCCCTGTTGTCCGGCCTCGCCTTGGACGCCGGTGCCCGGCGCCTGCTGGCCGAATATGCCGACGGCGATGCGCGCCGCCTGCTCAATCTGCTGGAACAGGCCGCCACCGCGGCGGGCGAGGCGGGGAAGACGTCGCTGGACGAGGCCTTCCTGCAGGAAGTGCTGGCGCGCGGCGCGCGCCGCTTCGACAAGGGCGGCGACGATTTCTACGACCAGATTTCCGCCCTGCACAAATCCGTGCGCGGCTCCGACCCGGACGCGTCGCTGTATTGGATGACGCGCATGCTGGACGGCGGCGCCGATCCCCGCTACCTGGGCCGGCGCATGATACGCATGGCGAGCGAGGACATCGGCCTGGCCGATCCGCGCGCGCTTGCGCTCACCCTCGACGCGGTCGCCGCCTACGAACGCTTGGGTTCGCCCGAAGGCGAGCTGGCGCTGGCCCAGGCGCTCATCTATCTCGCCTGCGCGCCCAAGAGCAACGCCGCCTATCTCGCATACAATAGCGCCCGCCGCTTCGTCAGCGAGGACGGCTCGCGCGAGGTGCCCGTGCACCTGCGCAATGCGCCGACCAGGCTCATGCGCGAGCTGGGCTACGGCCACGATTACCGCTACGCCCACGATGAACCCGAAGCCTATGCCGCCGGAGAAACCTATTTTCCGGAGGGCATCGCCCCCGAGTTCTATCGCCCCACGCCACGGGGCCTGGAAGCCAAGCTCGGCGAACGCCTCGATTATCTGAAACAACTGGACCGCAAGGCCCGGGCAAAAAAACAGGACTGAGCATGCTTGACATACAATGGCTGCGCAACGATCTGGAGAGTGTCACCGCACGCTTGGCCGGCCGGGGCTACAGGCTGGATGTGGCGGCCTTCCAAGATCTGGAGGCCGAACGCAAGACTCTGCAGACGCGCACGCAGGAGCTGCAAGCCAGGCGCAATGCCTTGTCCAGGCAGATCGGCATTACCAAATCCAAAGGCAAGGATGCAGCCGCGCTGCTGGCCGAAGTGGCGGGCCTGGGCGAGGCCCTGAAAGCCGCCGAGGAGGCGCTCGCCAGCTTGCAGAAACCCCTCGCGGACCTGCTCATGGGCATACCCAACCTGCCGCACCAAAGTGTGCCGGTGGGCAAGGACAGCGATGACAACGCCGAAGTGCGGCGCTGGGGGGAGCCGAGGCGCTTCGATTTCCCGGTGCACGATCACGTCGATGTCGGGGCTGCCCTCGGTCTCGATTTCGAGGCGGCGGCCAAGCTTTCCGGGGCGCGCTTCGCGGTCATGAAAGGCGGCCTCGCCCGATTGCACCGGGCCCTGGCCCAGTTCATGCTGGACGTGCACACGCGCGAGCACGGCTACACTGAAGTCTACGTGCCTTATCTGGTGAACGCGGAGTCCATGCGCGGCACCGGCCAGCTGCCCAAGTTCGAGGAAGACCTCTTTCAAGTGCCGCGCGGCGAAGGGGAGCGGTTCTACCTCATCCCCACCGCCGAAGTGCCGGTCACCAATTTGCTGCGTGACGCGATCGTCGAGGAGGGCGAACTGCCGTTCAAATTCGTCGCCCACACCCCCTGTTTCCGTTCCGAGGCCGGCTCCTACGGACGCGACACCCGCGGCATGATCCGCCAGCATCAGTTCGACAAGGTGGAGCTCGTGCAGATGGTAAAAGCCACGGAGTCCTACCGCGTCCTGGAAGAGCTCACCGGCCATGCCGAAGCCATCCTACGGAAGCTGGGCCTGCCGTACCGGGTCATAGCCTTGTGCACGGGTGATCTGGGATTTTCCAGCGCCAAGACCTACGACCTCGAAGTCTGGCTGCCGGGACAGAACGCCTATCGCGAGATTTCTTCCTGCTCCAATTTCGAGGCCTTCCAGGCGCGCCGCATGCAGGCGCGCGTGCGCGGCGAAAAAGGCAAACCCGAGCTTTTGCATACCCTCAACGGCTCCGGCCTGGCGGTGGGCCGCACGCTGGTAGCGGTGCTGGAAAACTACCAGAACGCCGACGGCAGCGTCACGCTGCCGGAAGCCCTGCGGCCCTATCTGGGCGGGCTGGAGGTGCTTGCGCCGGCGAAGAAATAAAGGGCGCGACCCCGCCAGCGTTCGTGAGATTCGTCGCGAGCGCGGCGGAAGAATGCACGAACGCTCAATGCAGGCCGCCGATCGCAGCCCCCATGAGGGCGAACTGCGCCAAGCGGCAGGCCGCCGGCAGGAGGCCGTCAGGCGCGGGCCAGCCGCCCTCGGTCAAGCGCGGCGCGGCATACAGCGCGCCCAGAGCCAGCCCGCCCAAGGCACCTCCGGCGAAGGAGCCGATGCCCAGGCGCGCCAGAGCTTCCGCCAGGATCAAGGCGACCACCACGACGGAGAAAACCCCCGGCACCCATGCCCTCGCGCGCAGTCTGGGATAGCAACCGGCCCGGCGGAAGACCGCCTCCAGCACCCCGCCGGCCAGGGCCGCTGTCGCTGCGGCGGCCGGATGCAGGTGCAGGGCCAGATCCACGGACGGCGTTCCGCTCAGCGCCCGCGCTTGCCGCCGGCTTCCAGCAGGGCAGGGCGCTTGGCGCCTTGGCGCGGCGCGCCGGCCGGACGGCGGGCGCTGCCGCCTTCGGCTGCGCGGTTGCCGTGGCCGCGATGCGGGTTGGGTTTGCGGTGGTCGGGCTTGACCAGCTCCTGGGCGGTGCGGCCCTTCCAGGCGTCGGGATGGGTCAAGGGGTCGGCACCCGCCAGGTTGACGGGTTTTTCCCGCGGCGTGCGCTTGGGCGCGGCGTTGCCGTGCGGCGCCAGCGGCTGTCCTGCATTGCGCCGCGGCGCCTGCCGCGCATCGCTGCCGCGCCGGCCCGCTTGATGCTCGGGGCTGCGCAGCTGGATGGGCTGGGGCTTGGCATGGGGATCGGGCTCGAAGCCTGGAACGACCTGGCGCGAAACCTGGCGCCCCAGGAGACGTTCTATGTCGCGCAGGAGCCTGTGCTCGTCCACGCAGACCAGCGAGATGGCGCTGCCGCTGCTGCCGGCGCGGCCGGTGCGGCCGATGCGATGCACATAGTCCTCCGGTATCTGGGGCAGTTCGTAGTTCACCACATGGGGCAATTCGCTGATGTCGATGCCGCGTGCGGCGATGTCGGTCGCCACCAGCACCTGCAGGCGAGCGGCCTTGAATTCCGCCAAGGCACGCGTGCGTGCGCCCTGGCTTTTATTGCCGTGTATCGCCAGGGCGGGAATGTCCATGCTGGCGAGGCTCTCGGCTAGACGGTTGGCGCCGTGCTTGGTGCGGGTGAAGACCAGCACCTGGAACCAGTTGTGCTCGCGGATCAAGTGGCTCAGCAACTCGCGCTTGCGCTCCCGGTCCACGGGATGGACGATTTGCTCCACCGATTCGGCGGCGCTGTTGGGTTTCGCCACTTCGATGAGGGCGGGTTCGCGCAGCAGGCTGTCGGCCAGGTCGCGGATTTCCTTGGAGAAGGTCGCGGAGAAGAGCAGGTTTTGACGGGTTTTGGGCAGCAACGCGAGGATTTTTTTGATGTCGCGGATGAAGCCCATGTCGAGCATGCGGTCGGCCTCGTCCAGGACCAGGATTTCCACCGCCGAGAGATCGACCGTCTTCTGCTGCACGTGGTCGAGCAGGCGTCCCGGCGTCGCCACCAGTATGTCCACGCCCTGCTTGAGGCGCGTGATCTGCGGGCGGATGTTGACGCCGCCGAATAGCGCCAAGGAGCGCAGGCGCAGGTATTTGCCATAGGCGCGCACGCTTTCCTCCACCTGGGCGCATAGCTCGCGCGTGGGGGTCAGGATCAGGGCGCGCGCCTGCGCCCGCGCGGGCTTGTCCGCGCCGGCTTGCGACAGGCACTGCAGGATCGGCAGCACGAAGCCGGCGGTCTTGCCCGTGCCCGTCTGGGCGCCGGCCATGAGGTCGCCGCCCGCGAGCACTGCGGGGATGGCTTGCTGCTGTATGGGAGTGGGTTGGGTGTAGCCGCGTTCGGTCACGGCACGCAAGATTTCCCCGGCCAAGCCGAGTTGGGAGAAGGACATGTAGACTCCGTTGGGGAACCGGCCTGCCGCTTTGCTAAGCGCCAGTCTGAAGGCGGGTTGGGACAGTGATTTTTGAGCGCAGCCGGGAGACTGGAGCTAGGCTGCGACCCGCATGATAACAGAAACCCTCGTTTTCCCGATGTCCTTCGCTCAGGACGTCGCCGTGCAGGCCGGTTGCCGGGGGTCGGGAGGCGCGGCGGCATCCCAGCCAGCCGAAATTCGCGCTGGCGTGCCGCCGTGCCGCGCCGCCGTCATGTCGGCGACGACGGCGACGGCGATTTCGGCCGGCGTCACGGCGCCGAGATTCAACCCGATCGGCCCGCGCATGCGTGCAACCTGCGCCTTCGTCAAGTCGAAATCCAGCAGCCGCAGCCGGCGCCGTTCGTTGTTGCACCGCGACCCCAAGGCGCCGATATAGAAGGCGTCGCTTTGCAGCGCCTGGATCAAGGCAAGATCGTCCAGCGCCGGATCATGGGTGGCGGCCACCACCGCGCAGCAAAGCCTTGGGCACCCTCCCAGACGTTCCGCCTTGCCGGCCGCCAGGATTACCGCGCCGATGCTGGGCGAAACGCCCGGGGCCGGGGCTACGCGGTTGCCCCTCCCTATGGGCAGAGTTTCGCCGAGCGGCTGGATTTCGCATTTCTTGGGTTGCCATAGTGCGCAGGATAGAAGAGTCGCGCAGATCGGGCAGGCAATACGGCGCGCGCGGGCAGAGGGTGCGGCGAACCCCCCCCTTAAACAATGCTTAATATCAAATTAATAAACAATTAATTTGTGCTTAATTTTATTCCGCAAAGATGTCTCTGCCCCGTGCAAAAAATTACGGGGATGCCCGCTTCTTTACTTTCCTATGGAGACTACTCATGCGCACGTCGACCCTCATTTCCGCCTTGGCTCTCGCCGGCCTGACCTCGTCCGTCTCGGCCGACGATCACCACCGCCACGACGCCGATTTCGGCCAGTATCGTGACCACCTGCTGCAAGCCCACGCCCGCCAGCTGTTCGGTGTCGCAGGCCCGCTCGAAGCCGCATCCACGGCCGGCATCGACGCCGCCACCGCCGAAGCCAACCCGGCCGCCCTGGTGACCGCCGCCCGCAGCCTGCGGGTGGAGGTGGTTTCCGCCGCCGCCCACCTGGGCGCCAACATCGACATGATGGCTTTGTGGCCCAACGACGCGAATCCCACCCATATCATCGCCTGCAACGAGCAGGGCACCGACAAGCCGGGCGTGCAGCGCATCAATCTGGCGGACGGCAGCGTGGAGACCATCCTCACCGGCACCAAATCGTGCGACCCGGCGCATCGTACGCCCTGGGGCACCATCGTCGTGGCCGAGGAGGCCGGCAGCAGCGGCAACATGCTGGAAATCATCGATCCGCTGCACACCACCAATGTCATGTACGACCGCAACACCCATACCCTGAGCGGCGGCGATGCGGCCCACGTGGCTTATCGTCCGGCGGTGGGCCATTTGTCCTTCGAAGGGGTGGGCATCTATCCCAACGGCGTCATGTATTACGGCGACGAAAACCGCCCCAGCCTCGGCACGGCCGGAGGGGCCTACTTCAAATTCATTCCCGCCAAGCTGTGGCAAGGCGGCGCACCCATTGCCAGCCTGAGCGATTCGCCGCTGGTTGACGGCAAGGTCTACGGCCTGCGCCTGGGCAAGCGCAACGGCGCCACCGACTATGGCCAGGGTTCCGAAACCGGCATAGGCACCTGGATCGAGATCGGCGGTTCGTATGACGCAGACTTGCGCGCGGCCGCCGCGAGTTATCAGCTTACCGGCTACTATCGCCCGGAAGACCTCAGCGTGGATCGCAAAGCGCTGGCGGACGGCAAAGTGCGCTTCTGCGCCAACAACACCGGCAATGAAAAAAGCGACCACAACTGGGGTGAAACCATCTGCGTCGCCGACGGCACTCTAGAAGAAGCCGCCGCCAACAACGCAATGCCGGAAGTGCAACTGCTGGTCGCGGGCCGCCAGGATATCGCCATGATGGACAACATGGCCTATCAACCCGGCCGCGGCAACTGGGTGATACAGGAGGACCGCGATGCCGTGGGCATGAGCGGAGAGGGCTATCCCTTCAACAACTCCATTCACCTTTGCCTGGACGACGGCGCGGACGTGGACACGCTGTCCGACGGCTGCGTGCGCATCGTCAGTCTGAACGATCTGCACGCCGAGTCCACGGGAGGCCTGTTCGACGCCGCCGGCAAGAACTACTACTTCAGCGTGCAGCACAATGTCACGGGCCACGGGGTCATTCTGAAGCTCACGGGCTGGAAGTGACGCGCATACCCCAGGCCTCCAGGGCCTGGTGAGCAAGCGCCCGAACGCGGCCTGAGGGTTGCGTCCGGGGCGCGCACAGGGCAGCGAGGCGGCTGGCCGAAAATCACTCAATATTTAACCTGGCAGAAAACCGTAGTTGGCCGTTTGCCGCGCCCAAAGGAAGCCCAAGGGCACCAAGTTTTCTGCCTTCGCCAAGCGCACCCCTTGGGTGAGCGCGCTGCGCGCCCGCTGGCACGGCCAGCCGGGCGCCTGGCTTTGTGGCTGCGCCGAAGCTCGCGCCAAGGCGCTGGTTGCGCGAGCTCGTTTTCGCCCGTCCTTGCAGGCACCCCGCTTCGGGGGCGCATCCCCAGAGGGGACCTGCTGCACCCTTCGCGGTCGCCCTGCGGCGTCCTCGCTCGCGCCAGCCACCCGTCTGCCCGCACCATCGGGCGCGTCCAACTTCTGCTGGGCAAGCGTTTCGCCTGGCGACGTGCGGCAAGTTCGACCGTGAAACAATGCGCAGCGTTATCACGCCCCTCTCATCCGGGACGCTGTGCGCCCCTTCCTACTTTGGGAGAAGAGGGCGGGGCGAGGGAAACGGGCAAGTCGGCAATACTGTCATGCTTTGGAGCGGCGATTCGCCATGTCCGATTGCTCAGAACATCGCGATTCCGTTGCACAAGGCCTCCGCCCAGGAGATCTGCGGGGCGGGGGTTTCAGGCGGAGCCAAAATTTCCCGCGACAAACTCCCGTACGTGGTGGAAGGGAATCACGTAAGTGGCGTCACAATCGAAAGTCGCCCGCACCATACGGGGGCCCAGCGAGATGGCGGCGCTGCGCAAATAGTGCTGCGGCGCTTCCCGCAAGCGCAAGATTTCTCTCACCAAAGCGCCGATTTCCTCGACGCTGCCCAGGCGCCAGGAGCGAAACCGCGCGGGCGCCGGCGGCGCATGCGTCCAACCCTGGCGGAAACCTGCCAGCGGGCCTTCGCTGAGGCGGCGCTGTATCCATTCCATGGCGTTTATCTTGGCGTCGAAAGGCATGGCGCTGAAGTGGCGCTCCAGATATCCGCCCAGCATCAGAGCGTCCATGGCATGGATCTGATAGGCGAAGGGCTGTCGTATCGATTCGGTGCGCACCTCGCCGCGATTGAAGCCGATATAGGCCGAATGGCAATCCGTATGGGTCAATAAGCGGACGCAGACCTCGATCAGGCGGGATAGGTTGCCGTCGCCCGCCGAGGCGATTTTTGCCCTCGTCGGAGCGCTTTCCTGCAGGGAAGGATCCCCCCGGAAGCTGACGTATTCCCGTCCGTGCGGCAGGCCGTGATCGGCCGGCACCGGCTCCGGGGAGGGGCCGTGCGCGCGCGCCGGCGCGTCGGGATGCGAGCGGAGCGGACGGATGCGGGAGGTTCCTGGCGAGAGGGCGTTTCTCGCGATGGGTGGCATGTGATGGTTCTCCAGGCTCTATGGCCCCGCCGGCATGGCGGGGAGCCGGCTAGTCTGTCCGCCCGCGTTTTACTCCAGCCTTGCCCCAAACTCACAAATTCGTAAGACGGACCCGCGGCGGCGTCAGCGGATGACGACCTTGGTGCCCACGTGCACCCATTTGGCGAGCTGCCCGATCTCGCGGTTGGTCAGCGCCACGCAGCCGTCCGTCCAGTTGAACAGGCCCTGCACCCAGGGCAGCCCTCCGCCCACGCCGTGGATGCCGATCTGGCCGCCCAAAGGCGTGTTCTGGGGCGGGATGCGGCGCAGACGCGCGGCCTCGGTGATGGCGCGGCATTGCGCGGCCGTGATGGCGCCGTCGGCATACGCGCGCAAGGCGGCATGCGCAGTGGGGTAGTCCAGCCCGAAGAAAGTGCGAAAGCGGCTGCGGCGGTCTATCCAGCCCACATGGAAAGTACCCAGCGGGGTGGTATCGTCGCCGTGCAGATGCTCGCGTGCGGTGCCGCCGCTGCCTATGGAAATGTCAGGAAAGCGCACGATCACCTGGCCATCGGCTGCGTACACCGTGAGAATGAGCTTCTCGGTGTCCACCAGCACCCAGGGTTGCCCCGGTGCCGCCCTGGGTGCGCCGGGCAACATGGCCAGGACAACGAGGGTTAGAATGGCGTAACGTTTCAACCTTCCAGCGATCATGCGGCACCTGCCACAACCTGTTCCTTTGCTGCGCTTGCCCTTCGACTTGGCGCGCGCCGCGGGCTTCTTCCTGGTCTGCCTGTGGCTCGCCCTGGCCGGCGCGATGCCCGCTCTGGCCGCCCAATTCCGTCTGCCCGGAGGAGGCGGCAACGTGGTCGGCCATATCCAGGTGGTGATTGCCGACGCCAATAATACCCTGCTGGACATCGCGCGCCATTACGACCTGGGCTTCAACGAAATCACGGCCGCCAACCCCGGCGTATCGATCTGGCTGCCCGGCGCCGGAACCCGCATCGTCGTGCCCACGCAGTTCATCCTGCCGCCCAGGCCGTGGGTCGGCATCGTCGTCGATATCCCACGCCGGCGACTTTACTATTTTCCGCGCCATGCGGCCAACCAGCCGGGCACGGTGATTACGTTCCCGGTGGGCATTTCGCGCAACGGCTGGCCGACGCCCCTGGGCCAGACGAGCATCGTCGCCAAATTCAAGGATCCGAAGTGGATCGTGCCCAAGGACATCCAGCAAGAGCATCAGCAGGAAGGCCAGACCAATTACCCGAGCTATTTCCCGCCCGGGCCCGACAACCCCATGGGCATGTTGGCGCTGCAGACGGGCTTTCCGGAAATCTACATCCATGGCACGGACCGGCCCTGGGGCGTGGGCATGCGGGTAAGCCACGGCTGCGTGCATCTCTATCCGGAAAACGCGGCCTACTTATTCCCGCGCGTGCCCGTCGGCACGCCGGTGCGTATCATCGACCAGGCCGTGCTGGTGGGGGAGCGCGACCATGTCTTGTATCTGAGCGTCTCCAGGCCCATCGCCGGCTATCCGGGCGCTCGGGACAGCCTGCGGCTGCAAACCCAGGAGGCGATTGCGCAATTCGCCCGCACGCACCGTGGCCCGCTGCCGGCGATCGATTGGGCAAGCGTGCGCAGCGTGCTGGCGGCGCGCGACATCATGCCCACCCCCATCAGCGCCGGCGCGCCCTCGCTGACCGAGGAAATCGCGGCGCTCACGCCGACGCAATACGGCTTCGCGCCCTATGGGATGAGCGCCAATGCGGCGGCGCCGCCGGCGGCGCATTAGCGGGGGGTGCGGGCCCGGCCGCTGCCGGGCCGTGTAAAATTCCGCCATGAGCGAAGCCGCCCTCGATCCGGTCCAGACCGAGCTGCCCATCGCCCGGGTCCGGGGCGAGCCGCTGGCCGAGCTGCCCGCCGATCTCTACATCCCGCCCGATGCCCTGGAAGTGTTCCTGGAAACCTTCGAGGGCCCGCTGGATCTGCTGCTCTATCTCATCCGCCGCCACAATGTCGATGTGCTCGACATCCCCATGGCGGAACTCACGCGCCAGTACCTGGCCTATGTCGAGGCGGCGCGCACCTCCCGCCTGGAACTGGCGGCGGAATATCTGCTCATGGCGGCCATGCTCATCGAGATCAAGTCGCGCATGCTGCTGCCGCGCCCGCCCCGGGCCGACGCGGCGGAACCCGAAGATCCGCGCGCCGAGCTGGTGCGGCGCCTGCTGGAGTACGAGCAGATCAAGCTGGCGGCGCAGACCCTGGACAAGCAGCCCCGCATCGGGCGCGATTTCGAGCCGGCCGGCGCCTGGCTCGGCGCCGCGGCCCAGGCCCTGCCGGAGGTGCAGTTGCGCGATTTGGCCGACGCCTGGCTGGCCATCCTCGGGCGCGCGCGCCTGAACAAGCACCATCGCATGCCCCGCACCGAACTGTCCGTGCGCGAGCACATGGCGCGCATTTTGCGCCTGCTGCAGGAGGGGCGCTACCTGGAGTTCCAGGAATTGTTTCCGTCCTCTGCCGGCGTGGCCGAGCTGGTGGTGTGCTTCCTCGCCGTGCTGGAACTGGCGCGTGAATCCCTCCTGCGCGTGAGCCAGGATGCGCCCCTGGCGCCCATATACGTGAAACGCCATGAATCCGACGAACATCGACAACCTGAGTGAGCTGAAGACCGTGCTGGAAGCGGGCCTGCTGGCCGCGGACGGCCCGCAGACCCTGAAAGACCTGGCGCGCATGTTCGAGCAGGAGCTTTCCGCCGACATGCTGCGCCGCGCCCTGGAGGAATTGCGCGGAGATTGGGAAGGGCGGGGCGTCGAATTGGTGCAGGTGGCGGACGGCTGGCGCTTCCAGACGCGCGCGCAGATGCAGCCCTATCTCGCCCGCCTCAAGAACGAACGGCCGCCGCGCTATTCCCGCGCGGTGCTGGAGACGCTCGCCATCGTCGCCTACCGCCAGCCGGTCACGCGCGGCGACATCGAAGACATCCGCGGCGTGTCCGTGAACGCGCAGATCATCAAGACCCTGGAAGACCGGGGCTGGGTGGAAACCATCGGCCACAAGGAAGTGCCCGGCCGCCCGGCGCTCCTGGCGACGACGAAAAAATTCCTCTCCGACCTCAACCTGCGCAACCTGGCCGAGCTGCCGCCGCTGGAGGACCTGGGCAACATGCTCGCCCCCGACACTGCGGCGACGCCGGGCGCGGCCGACGAGGATCCGGAAGGCGGCATCGGCGCGGCGGGCTCGGAGGATCCCGCCCTGCCGGCAAGCGCGCCGGCCGCCGCAGGCGCCGGCGGGCAGGGCTGAGCGGCAGGAAAATATCAATCAGCCCACGCCGCTTTTGAGGCGAAAGGCTGCCATGGCAATCGCCAGAACGGCAAGATGCGCCCAGGCCCAGAGAGCGGCAAAACTCAAATGCAGCTTGCCAGCAGGCCGCGCAGTTCGGCGTCGGTGAGCGTCAGGGGATTGGTCTTCATGCTGCTGCCGCGGCTGTGGGCGACGATGCGCGGCACATCGGCCGCAGTCACGCCGTAGTGTCCCAGGCGCGGCAATTCGAGTCGGCGGGTCCAATCCTGCAGGATGTCCACCAGGCGGGCGCGAGCGGCGGCGGCGTCCGGCCGGTCCTCGCGCGCCAGCAGCTTGCCGGCGAGGGCGTATTTCTTCAGCGCCGGACTGTCGGGCGCCCGTGCTTCCAGCGCCTCGATGTTGAGCCGCGTGGCCTCCGCCACCAGCGCGCCGCAGGCTACCCCATGGGGGACAGGGAAGAAGGCGCCCAGGGGCGCGGCCAGGCCGTGCACCGAACCCAGCCCGGTCTGCGCCAGGGTGATGCCGGAGACGAGCGCGGTATAAGCCATGCGCGCGCGGGCGGCGCTGTCCCCGGCATCGGCATGGAAGGGCAGCAGGCCGTCGCGCGCCGCCTTCATGCCGCCCCAGGCGAGCGAATCGGTAAGCGGCCCGGCTTTGAGCGACACATAGGACTCAAGCAACTGAGTGAAGGCGTCCATACCATTGGCGGCGATGATGGTCTTGGGGCAGCTCGCCAGCAGATCGGGATCGACCAGGGCCACCTGCGCCACCAACTGATCGTCGCGGAAGGATTTCTTGTAGCCCTCAGTGCCATGGGTCGAGAGCACGGCATTCTTGGTGGCCTCCGAGCCGGTGCCCGCGGTGGTGGGCACGGCGATGAAGGGCAGGGCCGGGCCGCGGTAGGGCAGCTCGGGGCCGACCCCCTCCAGGTGATCCATGACCGAGTTGCCGGGGATCAGCAGGCCCGCCACGGCCTTGGCTGCGTCGAGCACGCTGCCGCCTCCGATGCCCACCACGGCCTGGAAGCCGCTCTGGCGATGCGCGCGCACGGCGTCGTCCACCAGCTCGGGCGAGGGCTCGCCGGGCACGCGCAGGATGTCCCAGCTCAGGCCCGCGGCCTTGAGCTGCGGGGCCAGGCGTTCCCAAGCCTCCGACTGCTCGAAGGAGGCCCGCCCCAGCACCAGCAGGAAGCGCTTGCCGTAAGACGCCAGCAGATCGGGCAGCTTGTGCACGGCGCCGGCGCCGAACTCGATGCGCGGCAGACGTGAGAGGGAGAAGCCGGCGATGTTCATGGCTCAGGCTAGGTCATCGCGCTTGAGGCAGAACACGTATTCGCCGGGGCCTTCCGTGTCCAGCCAGATGAAGGGCAGATCAGGAAAGGCGGCTTCCAGCGCGTCGCGGTTGTGGCCGATCTCCACCACCAGCAGCCCGCCGCGCTTGAGGTGCGCGGCCGCGTGTTTCAGGATGACGCGCGTGGCGTCCAGGCCGTCGTCGCCCGAACCCAGCGCCAGCGCCGGCTCGTGGAGATACTCGGGAGGCAGCGCGGCGACGGCAGCGGCGTTGACGTAGGGCGGGTTGGAGATGATGAGGTCGTAGTGGCGTCCGTCCAAGGCATCGAACATATTGGATTGCACGGCCGTGACGCGCTCCTCCAGGCCGTGCTCGGCGATGTTGCGGCGCGCCACGTCGAGTGCGTCGGCGGAGAGGTCGGTCGCGTCGACATGGGCCTGGGGAAAGGCCTGTGCGGCCAGGATGGCGAGGCAACCCGAGCCGGTGCAGAGATCCAGCACGGCTTCCACGCCTTCCGCCTCATCGAGCCAGGGCGCCAGTTGCTCACTGAGCAGATGGGCGATGAAGGAGCGCGGCACGATCACGCGCTCGTCCACGTAGAAGCGCTCACCCGCAAGCCAGGCCTCGTGCGCGAGATAGGCGGCAGGGATGCGCTCGCCGATGCGGCGCTTGAGCAGCGCGGCGAGTGCAACTTTTTCCTCGTCCGTCAGGCTGGCGTCGAGAAAGGGCTCCAGGCGGTCGAGCGGCAGATGCAGGTTGTGCAGGATGAGCCATACCGCTTCGTCATAGGCGTTGTCGGTGCCGTGGCCGAAGAACAGGCGGGCCTCGTTGAAGCGCGAGACGGCGAAGCGCAGCCAGTCGCGCACGGTGATGAGAGCCTCGGTGTCCTGGAACTGGGCCAAGGAAGAGGTGGCTTCGGTCATGGCAGCAGCAGTGCCTCCAGAGTGTGGCGATAAATGCGCGACAGCGGTTCTATGGTGTCCAGCCGCACGTGCTCGTTGAGCTTGTGGATGCTCATGTTGAGCGGGCCGAACTCCACCACCTCGGGGCAGATGTCGGCGATGAAGCGCCCGTCGGAGGTGCCGCCGGTGGTGGAGAGCTGCGGGGTGATGCCGGTTTCGGCACGGATGGCTTCGCTCATCACGTCGCACAGGCGCCCGCGCGGCGTGAGGAAGGGCTTGCCGCCCAGGGTCCAGTCCAGTTCGTAATCCAGGCCGTGCTTTTTCAGCACGCCCTCCAGGCGCTGCTGCAGACCATCGGGCGTGCTGGCGGTGGAGAAGCGGAAGTTGAAAAGAATCTCCACTTCGCCCGGAATCACATTGCCGGCCCCGGTGCCGCCGTGGATGTTGGACATCTGCCAGGTGGTGGGCGGGAAGTATTCGTTGCCCTGGTCCCACTCGATGGCGGCCAGCTCGGCCAGCGCGGGCGCGGCCAAGTGGATGGGATTCTTCGCCAACTGCGGATAGGCGATGTGGCCCTGCATGCCCTTGACCACCAGGCGCCCGGAGAGCGAGCCGCGCCGGCCGTTTTTGATGGTGTCGCCGAACTGCTCGGCGCTGGTGGGCTCGCCGACGATGCAATAGTCCAGCGTCTCGCCGCGCGCTTTGAGGGCTTCCACCACCTTGACTGTGCCATCCACGGAAGGACCTTCTTCATCGGAAGTGATGAGCAGGGCGATGGAGCCGGGGTGTTGCGGGTGTGCCTGCAAAAACGCTTCGATCGCAGTGATGAAGGCGGCGTCCGAGGTCTTCATGTCGGCCGCGCCGCGGCCGTACAGCGCGCCGTCGCGGAGGGTGGGCGCAAAGGGGTCGCTTAGCCACTGCTCCAGCGGGCCGGTGGGCACCACGTCGGTATGGCCGGCGAAGCACACCACGGGATGCGCGTCGCCGCGGCGTGCCCAGAAGTTGTCCACCTCGCCGAAGCGCATGCGCTCGATATGGAAGCCCAGCTTTTCCAGGCGCGCGATCATCAGCTCCTGGCAGCCGGCATCCTCCGGCGTGAGGGAGGGGCGGGCGATGAGGGCCTGGGCCAGTTCCAGGGTGGGGCTGCTCATGGCTTGAGCGCCTCTTCATAGCGCGCCTCGTCGAAGCCGACCAGCAAGGTCTTGCCAGCCTCCACCACCGGGCGCTTGATGACGCTGGGCTTGGCCAGCATGAGGGCCAGCGCGCTGTCGGCGTCCTTGACTGCCGCTTTGTCGGCATCGGGGAGTTGGCGCCAGGTGGTGCCCTGGCGGTTCACCAGCGTCTCCCAGCCCAGGCGCTTCATCCAGGCTCGCACCTGGGCTTCGGGCACGCCGGCTTTCTTGTAATCGTGGAATTCGTAGGCTATGTTCCGGGTGTCCAGCCAGGCACGGGCTTTTTTGACGGTGTTGCAGTTGGGAATGCCGTAGAGGCGCATGGGAGACGGTTAAAATGGAAGACGTGACCGCCCCATTCTAACCGAGCCAGCCATGTCCCACGGAGTCGGAAGCTCCTCCCGTGGCCTGCCCCTGCAAGGGGATGCCAGCCTCAAGTCGGTAGCCCTGCTGTTCCCCTATCTGCGGGAATTCAAGGGCCGCGTGCTGCTCGCTTTCGTGCTGCTGGTGGGCGCCAAGCTCGCCGCCGTGGCGGTGCCGCTGCTGCTGAAGGACGTGGTCGATGCGCTCAACAAGCCGCATGCCGTGCTGGTGCTGCCGCTCGGGTTGATCATCGGCTACGGCTTGCTGCGCTTTTCCAGCACGGTGTTCTCCGACCTGCGCGACGTGGTGTTCGGCCGCGTCACCCAGCGCGCCATCCGCCGCGTCGGGCTGGCGGTGTTCGAGCACCTGCATTCGCTCTCCCTGCGCTTCCACCTGGAGCGCCAGACCGGCGGCATCTCGCGCGACATCGAGCGCGGCGCCAAGGCCATCTCCAGCCTGGCGGGCTTCCTGCTGTTCCGCATCGCGCCCACGCTGGTGGAGATCACCATGGTGGCCGTGGTGCTGTTCGTCAAGCTCGACTGGGTGTTCGCCCTCATCACGCTGGGCACGCTCATCGCCTACATCTGGGTCACGGTGAGCATCACCGAATGGCGCAACCAGTTCCGCCGCCGCATGAACGAACTGGATTCCGAGGCCTACACCAAGGCCATCGACAGCCTGCTCAACTACGAAACGGTGAAGTACTTCGGCAATGAGCGCTTTGAGTCCAGGCGCTACGACGCCAGCCTGGAAAAGTGGGAGGCGGCGGCGGTCAAGAGCCAGACCACGCTGGGCCTGCTCAACGCCACCCAAGCGGGCATCATCGCCCTGGGCGTGGTGCTCATGGTGGCGCGCGCAGCGCAGGGCGTGGTCAACCACACCCTCACCATCGGCGACCTGGTGATGGTCAACGCCTACCTCATCCAGATGTTCCAGCCGCTCAACTTCCTCGGTGTCATGTATCGCGAGATAAAGCAATCCTTGACCGACATCGAGCGCATGTTCAAGCTGCTGGGCGCGCATCAGGAGGTGCAGGACACGCCCGGCGCGCCGCCGCTCGAACTGGCCCAGGGCGCCGTGCGCTTCGAGCACGTGAGCTTCGCCTACGATCCTAGCCGTCCCATTCTTAGCGACGTGAGCTTCGACATCCCCGGCGGGCGCAACGTCGCCGTGGTGGGCGCCAGCGGCTCGGGCAAGTCCACGCTGGCGCGCCTGGTGTTCCGCTTCTACGACGTCACCGCGGGCGCCATCACGGTCGATGGCCAGAACCTGCGCCATGTCGCCCAGGACAGCCTGCGCGCCCATATCGGCGTGGTGCCGCAGGACACCGTGCTGTTCAACGACAGCATCTATTACAACATCGCCTACGGCCGCCCCGACGCCACGCGCGCCGAGATCGTCGAGGCGGCGCGCGCCGCACACATCCTCAAGTTCATCGAAGGCCTGCCCAAGGGCTGGGACACGGTGGTGGGCGAGCGCGGCCTCAAGCTCTCCGGCGGCGAGAAGCAGCGCGTGGCCATCGCTCGCACCCTGCTCAAGAACCCCGCCATCCTGGTGCTGGACGAGGCCACGTCCGCCCTGGACACCAAGACGGAAAAAGCCATCCAGGCCGAGCTGGCGGAAATCGCCAAAAACCGCACCAGCCTCATCATCGCCCACCGCCTGTCCACCGTGGTGGAGGCCGATGAAATCCTCGTGCTGGAACACGGCCGCATCGTTGAACGCGGCCGCCACGGCGAGCTGCTGGCGCGTGGCGGCCACTACGCGCAGATGTGGGCCATGCAGCAGGCCGAGGAGGAGATCGGCGTGCCGGCCAGGGTGGCGGGGGTCAGGTTTTGAACCAGGCCGCGGCGGGGAGCTACTACCCCCTCAAGTCCGCGGCCTTCTCCTCATTGCTCGCAGCGCAATTCCTCTCCGCCATGGCGGACAACATGCTGTTCGTCGCCGCCATGGCCCTGCTCAAGACCCAGCCGGGCGGCGCCCAGTGGATGCCCCTGGTGCAGGCCAGCTTCGTCGCCGCCTTCGTGCTCCTGGCGCCTTTCGTCGGCCCGCTGGCCGACCACTGGCCCAAGGGCCGCGCCATGTTCCGCGCCAACCTGCTCAAGCTCGCCGCGGCGCTGGCCATGGCCGCCGGCCTGCATCCGCTGGCGGCCTATGCGCTGGCGGGCGTGGGCGCGGCGGCCTATTCGCCCGCCAAGTACGGCATCCTCACCCAGATGGTGGGCGAGGCCAGGCTGGTGCGCGCCAACGGCTGGCTGGAGGCCACCACCATCGTCGCCATCCTGCTGGGCGTGGTCGCCGGCGGCTGGCTGACCGACCGCTCGCTGACATTGGCGCTCGGCGGCGTGTGCGCCATCTACGGCGCGGCGGCGCTGGCCAACCTGCTCATACCCGTGCTGCCGCCGGTGCGCACCCTGACCTGGGCCGACTGGCCGCCCATCCTGCGCGACTACTGGCGCGACTTGCGCCGCCTGTGGCGCGAGACCGCCGCGCGCCTGAGCCTCATGGGCACCAGTTTGTTCTGGGGCGCGGGCGCCACGCTGCGTGTGGTGCTGTTCGCCTGGGTGCCGGTGGCGTTGCACAACACTGACAACAGCCTGCCCGCCAACCTCATGGGCCTCATGTCGGTGGGCATCATCATCGGCGCGCTGTCGGCCGGCCACTGGCTGCACCTGTCGCGCGCGCGCCTGGCGCTGTGGGGTGGCCTGGCCATGGGGCCGCTCATCTTCCTGCTCGCGCCGCAGACGCATCTCGTGCCCGCTGCGCTGCTGCTAGTGGCCCTGGGGGCGGCCGGCGGTTTCTTCGTCATCCCTTTCAACGCCCTGCTGCAGGAGCGCGGCCAAGCCACCGTGGGGGTGGGGCGCTCGCTCGCGGTGCAGAACTTCTTCGAGAACCTCGTTATGCTGCTCGGCTCGCTGCTGTACTTCGGCGCGGAAAAACTAGGCCTCGGGCCGGTGGCCGTGACCTATGGCTTCGGCATGCTGGTGCTGCTGGGGATGGTGGCGTTGAGTGTGGGGGGACGGCGGCTGTGAGCGGGGCGCACAAACAACCCACAGTCATCATTGAGCGGGAGGGGAGCGGGTACGTTTCGTTCTGCCCGGAACTGGATATCGCAGTATTCCCTTGACGGAATATATCTTCTGTGGAATATTTCGCCCATGACGTGGGAGGTTGAATATACCGAAGAGTTTGAGAGGTGGTGGGTAAACCTCACTGAGGCCGAGCAAGAGTCGGTCGCCGCTTCTGTACGGCTTTTGGAGGAGCGTGGCCCGCTATTGCCATATCCGCACAGTAGCGGCGTTAATGGTTCGAGGCATGGCCACATGCGCGAATTGAGGACGCAACACGATGGGCGTCCGCTGCGCACGCTCTATGCGTTCGACCCCAGGCGAACCGCCATCCTGTTGCTTGGCGGCGATAAGACAGGCAACGACCGGTGGTACGACGAGAACATCCCTATCGCCGACAGGCTGTATGACCAACACCTTGAGCAGTTACGATTGGAAGGATTGCAAGATGGCTAAGAAATTCTCTGAACTTCGGGCGAAGCTGTCGCCAGCATCTCGGGCGCGCGCGGAAGCCAAGGCTCAAACCATGCTTGAGGAAATGCCTCTGTATGAACTGCGCCAGGCGCGTGGCCTGTCTCAGAAGATGCTGGCGGAAGTGCTGCACGTGCAGCAGCCTTCGATTGCCAAGATGGAGAAGCGCACCGACATGTATATCTCCACCCTGCGCAGCCATATCGAGGCCATGGGCGGAGAGTTGGAGATCGTGGCGCGCTTCCCCGATGGCGTTGTGAAAATTTCCAACTTCACCGGGCTGGATGAAGCCGCATGATTATGCTTTTTCATTACAAGAAACGCGCAAAAATCGCCGCATGGGTTTTCCTTGCCGGCATTGTTCCCCCCGAGGAAAGGGGTCTTGCATTAACGTATTTCCCATGAACAGCACTCAACCTACCAAACTCGACGCCGCCCACTTCGACAGCAAGGCCCGGGAGTGGGACGACAACCCGGTATTCGTGGAACGCGGCCTCAAGATCGCGGAAGCGATTCGCAAGGCCGTGCCCCTGCACCGGCAAATGAACGTCCTCGATTACGGCTGCGGCACGGGCCTGCTGTCGTTCCCGCTCAAGGAGGAGCTGGGCACCATCCTGCTGGCCGACAGCTCGGACGGCATGCTTGCGGTGGCGGCGGAAAAAATCGCCGCGCAAGGCGCAGCCAACATGATGCCGATGAAGCTTGACTTGATGGCCGACGCGGCGCCCGCGCAGCGCTTCGACCTGATCTATAGCTCGATGACGCTGCACCACGTTCCGGACACCGACGCCATCCTGCGCATTTTCCACGACCTGCTGAATCCCGGCGGCATCCTGTGCATCGCCGACCTGGACAAGGAAGACGGCTCCTTCCACGGCCCCGAAATCGACGTGCACCACGGCTTCGACCGGGCGGACCTGAGCTTGCGTGCTGCCAAAGCGGGGTTCACCGGCATGCGGTTCCAGACCGTGTTCAACATCGCCAAGGAACAGCCGGGCGGGACGCGGGACTATCCGGTGTTTTTGATGACTGCGCGCCGGGCGGGTGCATAATGCCCTCGAAGGCGCTGCTCGCCACCGGCTGGATGGGCGCCGACCATCCGCGGTCGGTGGCCGACTCTCAGGCCTGGGAGGCGCCGTGGTTTTTGGCGCGGCTCGGGATCAGCACCGCCTTTGGCGTGCGGGCGTTAAGAAATTATGGGCACGCAGCAGGAGGGTTGTTGTAATGCAAGACCTGACCAAATACTGTTCGTTTAGATGTTTTTCGCGTTCTTGTTGCATTTTTTCGCTGATAACGGCAATGGTTCGAGCAATACCGGCGTGTAATCGTACTGGCAGACGGGTGGTCTGG
>JAJZRU010000025.1 GCA_021802555.1 Pseudomonadota bacterium | reverse complement strand
GAATGGCCTGATGCCGCGTTGTTCCGCTTCCGGCCATGAAGACCCCAGCGCACCCGTCAATATGTCTGATGCCCGTGGCCTGACTCTTCATGCAAACCGACCCACAGATTCTGCCGACGATCCAGGAGACTACAGATGGATTCTGAAGCACGTCGGGTCGGCCACATAGGTTTGCTGGACCTCCAAATCCGGCAGGCGCTTGAGCGAAAGGAAGCAACCGCCACCAAGATTACAAAGCTCAAGGCGCAGCGCCAAAAGCTTGTAGCCCAGCAGCGCGGAATCGAAAACCGTCAACGGCGCGCCGAGCTGAATCAACTCAAATACGAGGTCGGAGGTCTCCTGCTTGTCGCGGGGCTTCTGGAAACGGATCGTGGCGCGCTGCTGGGTGGCCTGCTCATCATCCACGAGCGCTTGCAGGGCGAATCGTTTTATCAGATGGCGAAACGGCGGGGAGACGAGCTCTTAGCTCAGCGTGAGGCAACCCGGCAGGCCAGAAAACACTCCCGACAGCAGCCTGCCGAGGCCACCGAAGCGGAGGCCCAGCCATGAGCTCAGCCAACGAGTACCGCCATACGGATCTGTTCCGAGCGCTACGCGCACACACGCCTAGCCTGCCTATCACGGGGGCTGCGGCATTGCCGCAGGACGATACGCCGCCCCCCGTCGTTTACGCGCCGTCAGGCGGGGTCAACCCGATGCTGGGCGCTCGCGCCATCCTCCCGCTGGTGTTCGTTTTCGCTATCTTGACGACCATCGTTGGCCACTACACAGGACTTTCCACGGGCACACAGATCGGCATTGGCATCAACGCGCTGCTCTTGCTGGGAGCCTGGCCTGTGATCCGCTGGGTATTCCGCTGTGTCAGGCACAAACGTGTATTGGCAACCGAATACCTCCAACTGGCGGAGGCAAGGGTTCTCCAGGCCCTCTGGGGCACGTGGGCCGTGTCCTACACGGTACTGGCACTTGCGTGGATGGTGTTCCATGGTTTCCATCAACTCAGAATGGGTGGCGGTGGTGCAAAGCTGCTTGGCGCAACGGGCTTATGGGCGTGGCTGGGCATGCCATTCGCGATGCACCTGGTCGATGCACGCCAGAAAACACGTTCCGCTGCTCCCATCAAGCAGTCGGATGCGCCCGTTCTCACCCAAGGCTTCGGCCTGTATCTTGGCGAATCCACCGGAAGACTGCTCACGCAAGGCCATGGCGCAGGCATTGCCGCCAATCACCTGGTCGGCCTGACGCTAGAGGATGCCTGCCAGAACATCGCGATCTTCGGGGGCATCGGCTCAGGCAAGACGACCCGCGCAATTCAGCCATTTTTGATTCAACTGCTGGACCAGCCTTGCGGCGGCCTGATTTTCGATATCAAGGGCGATTTCAAATCGGCGGTCCAGACCCTGGCGGCCGAAACCGGCCGCGAAATCTCGCTCATCGGCCCTGGCCACGTCGGCGTGAATCTTCTGGAAGGTTTAACCCCGGAAACTGCCTCAAGCTTCCTCAAAAGTTGCCTGCTGCTCAACGGCGGCGACAAGGGCGATTCGTTCTGGATCGATACCGCGACGGAGCTTTGTCGCAATGCGTTGGGCGTTCTGTCCTTCCTCGATGGCCGCTATAGCCTGCACGGCCTCTACCAATACCTTTTTGATCCCAGCGCACGCGCGGAATGGGATGCCCAGGCTCTCGATGTTCTGGCGGGTCTCGACGAACGCAGCCAACGGCTGCTGCGCAGCTACATGGCCTACCAGGACAACGTGTTCTCCAATTTCGACGACAAAGTGGTGCAGGGGGTAAAGGCAAGCGTGGCCCAAATCCTGGCACCCTTCCAGCACCCAGATTTGATCGATGCTTTTTGCACCGCCGGCGAGGGCATGGCCAACCTGGCAGAAGTCGAAGCCGGAAAAATCTTCGTCGTAGACATGCCGCTGTCCCGGTGGGGCCTCGGCGGCAAGGTGGCCTATACCTTCATCAAGCTGCGGTTTTTCAATCTCGTGCAGAGCCGCAGTGCTGCGCCGGACTGGAGTCAGCGCAAAGCTGATGCGCCGCCGCTGTTTTTCATGTGCGACGAATACCAGGAGATCGTCAGCGCTTCGCGCGACGGGGTCTCCGATCTTTCATTCTGGGACAAGAGCCGCAGCAACCGCTGTATCGGCATCGTGTCATCGCAGTCGGTATCCTCGTTCTACGCGGCGATAGGTAACCGGGAATTGGCCGATACCGTCCTCCAGAATTTCCGCCAGCAAATCTGCTTCCGCACCGAGGACGAGGCCACCATCAAGCGTTTCAACAACCTGGTGGGCCGGGTAGAGGTCGCCCGATATTCCTACACCGAAGGCCAGGGATCCTCCCAGCAGCCGATGTCCGGTACTGGCCAGAGCCAGCACGAATCCACCCAGGTGTCCTACCAGGAACGCGCGGTATTCAATCCCCAGCTTTTTCGCGAGCTGGGACCGGATCAGGCGATATGCCTGTTATCGATAGGCGGCCGAGCCGCCGACGACGTTCTCACACTGACCCCAGTGTTTGTTTGATCCACCATCCACCCAAAGGAGCAGCAAATGGCAACACAAACCGAGCACAAAATCCTTCTCGTCTCGACCATGGCCCTTCTGGTCCTGGCGACTGTTTCAGGAGTCGTGCAGCAGCGGCGTCTGGAGAACCAGCTTCAAAGCGAACGGCAGGCGTTCCACAGCAGCTTTCTTGAAAATAACGCCCTACGGCGCACGGCGAGTCTTTTTGCCAGCCAACGGGATGCCGAGGCCAGTTCGGCGGAGACGGCCACCTACATCATCAACCATCTGCCGAAAAGCATGCGGGATCAGGTGAAGGCATCGACCGGCGGCTATTACCAGACGGCCCAGGCCCTGATCGAGCATAACGACGCGCAGGTGGCAGGTGACGCCCAGCAGCTCGAAGTGGAGCGGCATCAATTGGCGGCATTGGCCGGCCAGTAGCCCTTTGCCGGGGAGGTAGGAAGCCTCGGGGCGTGGAGTGCCCGAAAACGGTGGCGAGGCCGCCGGCGCCCCGGTGTTTCCAGGGCCGGAAACGGCAATGGCGCACTTAGAGCAAACTCTTCGAGTTTGCACGTGCGATCTCATGGGGGCTCAGCCCCCGGCGATGCCTCCCCGTCCTGCCGGCCCGCTCGTTGGCAGGCCTGAAACCTGGTGTGCGCAATGGAACGATTTCGCCTCTCGATGCAAAAGCCGGTCAGTCGCGGCCTAGGACATTCGTCCACGGCCGCCGCCGCGTATCGCGCCGGCATGCGCATCGAGGACGAGCGCACGGGCGAAGTCTACGACTACACCCGCAAGCGCGGCGTCGAGCACAGCGAGCTGGTCATGCCGGCCGGTGTTTCCCGGTGGTCGGATCGCGCGGATTTCTGGAATGACGTCGAGCGCGCAAACCGGCGGGCGGACAGCATCGTCGCACGCGAAATCCAGTTGAATATCCCGCACGAGCTTCCGCCGGAAGCTCGGCGCAAGCTGGTCGCGGAATTTGCGCAGTCCATCGCCGACCGTTACGGCGTGGCCGTGGATGTTGCCATCCACAAGCCTCACGGCCGGGTCAGAAATCCCGACCGTCCGGCTGCGGACGATCACGCCAAGGCAGACCCCAGGAATGTGCACGCCCATCTGCTCATCAGCGCCAACCACGTCAGCGACCAGGGGGTCGGGAAGAAATGCCGCGAACTGGACCCCATCGCCCACCAGCGCTCTCGAACGGAAAACGATGCCGAGCGCATGCGCAAGGAGTGGTGCGACCGCTGCAATGACTCCCTGGGTAGGCATTACAGCGCGCTGGGGAAGACTGAGGAGTTCGTGCCGCTGGATCATCGCAGCTATGTCCGCAGGGGGATCGACCGCGAGCCGACCAAGCACCTCGGACGGTCGGCCACGGCCATGGAACGCCGAGGAATTCCCACCCAGTTAGGCGACGCAAACCGGGCGATCCGCGCCGCTTACGAGCTTGGGGTTTTGAATCGCGAGGTGGCCAGGGTCGATGCGCAGATCGTCGATACCCAAACCTCATTGCAGCAGGTGTTATACCAACGCGGCCAAGCCGCAGAAAGGAAGAAGGAGGATATGAACGCAGTCGGAAAATTCATTGGCGACACGGCCAATCTGGTGGGCCAGACCGTAGGCGATGTGCTGATCCAGTCCATCGGCGGCGGCCCCTCGGGGCAGCAGCCGTCGTTTCGCATCGAGCAGCCCGCCGGCCCGAACTACGCGGCCGACCGGGAGCGGCTGGAGAACGCCACGGGCAGACCACACTACTACGTGTCGGGCCAGGTGCAGGGCAAGCTCTTGGGCAAGGCCAATCTGGGCGGCGAGTCCTGGGCACGAATTGCCCAACAGGATGGCAAGGCGGTCGCCCTCGTGCCGTGGCGGGAGGACATGACGAAGCACCTGGGGCGCGAGATTTCCGTGTCCCACGAAAAGGGGCGTGACTTGAGCCTTCAAGTCGCCGCTTCGCGCGATCTTGGGCGTTCGTTATAAGAAGACGGTGATGCTCGATTGGAAAATGCCGCAAACTCAGCGGGAACTCTTGCGGAAGATCCTGGCGTTGCGTTCGTGGGACCGGCACCAGCTAGCAGCGGTGTTGAAGGTTCCCAAGGCCAGGCTTGACTCATGGTTGCTGCCAGAAACCTCCCAGCGACGGCGCAGGATGAAATCCGAAATGGTCGAGGTTGCAAATGGCCTCTATAACGACGCCGCCATGCTTGTTCTGATGTCACTTGGAGGTGAATTCACGCCGGGGTGTCGGAACGTGGATGGTTCCATCTGGTGCGAGCGATGGGAGGGGTTTTACCCGAAGCTGTACGCCCTGTACGAGAATGGGCATGCCAGATACACCCTCGACGGAGATGCGCCGGGAGCGCGGCCAATCGAACACCTGGACGCTACGATCGATGACCATTGGGTCACGATCACGTGTTTTACCGAATCGTCAGAACTTCGCGGTTTCCTGCTGGCAGCGCGTTCCGTCAATGCACACCGTAACGATCTGCATTTGTATGAAATGCAGGATGGTGGGCTCTACGCGGTTTGGCGTCACCCAGCGTCCGTCGGGGCGCCTCCTAGCCTATTGGTCTATCGATGCCTTTCAGAAAAATGGGGTTTACCCGCCTCGGCCACGGGGGGGTCGGAAGTCGCCATCGGCCCGGATGGGCGGCAAGTGGATCTAGCGGCACCGCCGACTCGCTGTCCCGCCCATGAAGGGCACAGATTCGGTTCGTCGCCCCCCGTGGCCGGCCAGCCTCTGGATGAACACGTTGTTTCACACACGGGGTCTGCCGTGTTTGGGCTGCCAGGGCGCGTTTCAGGGTAGATGGGGGGGCGATTTCACGATCCAAGCAGGTCCGAACCCCGAATGTCCGGGAGTTGTTCAGCGCAGCCTCCGGGAGTTGTTCATCACACGGTATTGGCTGGCCAGCCGGCCGGGAGTTGTTCAGCGGCGGCTCCGGGAGTTCTTCATCACAGGCGGGCGGGAGTTCTTCAGCGCACGGCACGAGCCGGTGAGCCTGTGGATGGACACGGTGTTTCACACACGGGGCCTGCCGTGTTTTGGCCGCCGGAGCACGTTCCAGGGTAGAGGGGGGGTCGATTTCACGACCCAAACAGGTCTGAACCCGGAATGGCCGGGAGTTCTTCAGCGGCGGCGGCGGGAGTTCTTCATCACACCGGCCGGAAGTTCTTCAGCGCACGGCACGAGCCGGTGAGCCTGTGGATGGACACGGTGTTTCACCCACGCCGGGGACGGTGTTTCACCCACCGCCATGGCCAGGAAGCCAAGCCCCAGGCCGTCTAGAGGCAGGAGGGGGGGTCAGGGTGATTAACAGGCTGCGGCGCATGTGCTAATGTCGATTCAAGACGAGGATTAATCGGAATTTTATGATGAGCATGGAAACCGCAGCTTTTGTTGGCATGGGGATCATTGCCCTGGTGGCCATCGTCGCCCCCATCTTTGCCTTGTGGGCCAATCGCAAGCCGCACAACAAGCATGACAAGGTGGCCCACTCGCACTAGCGAAGTTTTCTCCCCTCCAATAAGGCAGGCATGCGCTCACCCCTTGGGCGCAAGTAGCGAAGCCCTAGACCAGTGGGGTACTGCCGAATAGATTGGCCAGTCGGCCCACCTTGTGTGGGCCGATTTTTTTTCGGCGCCTCGGGCTCCCTCGGCGCCGGGCTTATCCATCAAATCCACAGCCGCTTTCCCCGCCGCCGCTGCCCTTTGTGGAGCAGGAGCGGCGGGCCGCGCCGGCTATCCACAACTCTTTTGTGGGTAGCCGAAACAGCGCGGGTGGCTGTGGAGTTGTGGGTAAGCCGGTTTGGTCGTGGCCACGCATGGCCCTGGCTTGTTTTGGTTCCATCACCCACGGTATCCGCCCGAGCTTCCCTCGCTGCCGCCCGGTCGCTCCGGGCGCTCTTTCGTGGGGACGGGGACGGGCTGCGCCCTCGCAAGCCGTCGCGCCAGCCCTGCGGGCCGGGGGCTGTGCTGCGCGCGCCCCCTCTGTCACGCCGGCTTGCAGCCCCTCGATGCCCCACGAAAGCCCTACGGGGCGCGCCCTGCGCTCATCAGGGCGAGGCGACAGCGAGGGAAGCAACCAAGGCGGGAAGACCGCCTTTACGCATGTTCACGGAGTTTTTCTCCCCACCCCCCGCCCGCCCCGCTGGGGCGGGAGCGAGGGCTCTGCAAGGGAAGCCGCCTTTAGGCGCAAACCTTGTCCAGAGAAAGGAAAACCATGAACACCGTCCTGTCCGCGAATTCCGACCTTTTGGCCCTGGCCACCGGCTGCACGAAACGCCAGGCCGACAAACTGCTGACCGACCACAAGGGAAGCCTCTTTGCCCTATTCCACGGCCACCAGCCGCGCGACCTGTTTGCTGGGGAAGGGGTGGCCACCTACAACCTGGCGCCGGCGCTGCAACGCCTGCAGGCGGCGCGCGAGCTGCTTTGCCGGGCGATGGTCGAAGACCTGGCCGAGCGTGAAGCGTTTACGTCCCCCGGCGCCGTAGCCGACTACCTGCGGCTGCGCATACGGGGGCTGGGGTACGAGGTTTTTTATGTGCTGTTTCTGGACGCGCAGAACCGGCTGATTGAGCCCGTCGAAATGTTCCGGGGCACGCTCATGCAGACGAGCGTTTACCCGCGCGAAGTGGTCAAGGCGGCACTGATGAACAACGCCGCCGCCGTACTCTTTGCCCATAATCACCCCTCGGGCGTGGCGGAGCCCAGCCGGGCGGACGAAGTGCTGACCCGGCAGCTCAAGGAGGCGCTGGCGCTGGTGGACGTGCGCGTGCTGGACCACTTTATCGTCGCCGGCCCGAATGTCCTGTCCTTTGCGGAGCGGGGGTTGTTGTAAGAAGGGGCGCTGGGTCGGTTTTCTACGAAAACGGCCGGCTTTGCCGGCTGGCAGCGCCCGTGCTAATGTCGATTCAAAACGAGCGTTAGGAGTATCAGCAATGAGCATGGAAACCGCAGCACTGCTGGGCATGGCACTGATCGGCCTCTTTGCGGTCGGTGCCGTGGCGCTCGCCTTGTGGGCTAACCGCAAGCCGCACGCCAAGAGCGAGGAAGTAGCCCACTCGCGCTAGAGAAGTTTTCTCCCCTCCAATAAGGCAGGCTTGCGCCACTTGCTCGACGCAAGTAGGCAAGCCCTAGACCTGTGGGGTACTGCCGAATAGATTGGCTAATCAGCCCGCCTTGCGCGGGCTGATTTTTTGCGGCGCTCGGGTTCCCCTCGGCGCCAGGTTTATCCACCAAATCCCCAGCCGCTTTACCCGCCGCCAATGCCCTCCGGGGTGCAGGAGCGGCGGGCCGCGCCGGCTATCCACGAACGCATTTGTGGATAGCCTAAACAGCGCGGGCGGCTGTGGAGTTGTGGGTAACCGGAGGCGCCCATATGCCCTCTCGGACATTTGTGATGGAAAAATTCGCCTGTTCGTGTTCTAGGTAGTCGTCCGCTTGGAAGGCCACCGGCTCAACAAGACGTATAGTGGTAGGATAAGTTTTACTGTCAGTAAAAATATCTTGTATTGCAGCAAATATCAGTGTATAAAGTGAGCAGGAGGGGTGATTTCACCCCGGCGCTCTTTAAGAAATCGGTTTCGTTGCATTTACAAGCGGTGTGCGTGGAAGTTCTGCTTCGCGGAAAAGCGAGGCCCCCGTTCAGGGGTTCACAGCGAGCAGCGGCAGAGGTACGCGGCGCGGCGGCATGTCGTCCCATCACGGCGACGCAAGCTCAAAGCTCTGCCCTCTAGCCCCAGGCAAGCATTGGTACTTAGTAGTTAGGAAGCTGTGTTGGAAAGTGGTTTGCGGTATCAGTCTCTCTCCGTTCGGTCGCTGCTTGTGGAAGCTGGGCATGTGCCCTGAATCGGAGAACCCGAAATGAAACACGATGACTTGAAGTTCTGCATTGAAGCGCTCAAAACGTTTCGCAGAGAGAAGTGCCAAGAGACTGATGCCAGCGTTACCGGCAAACTGGACGAGGTTATCTTCCGTCTGGAAGAGTGCCTCGGAGTAGGTGAACAAGAGGTAGCAGTGCCGTCCGAAACGCGGCACAGAGTCCTGGAGGTATTGGGCGATGTGCTGCTAGTCGTGACGCGGCTGGCTGACCTTATTCACCTGTGGACCGGCATCCGGTGACGCAGCAAACTACCTTATCCAAGGATTGAGAAATGAATCTTGGCCGCGCAATCGTGCTCTGCCGCAAGCAACGTAACCTTAAGCAGGAGACCCTTGCAAAACGGGCTGGCCTTTCTGTTTCCTATCTTTCATTGCTTGAGCGAAACGAAAGGAAGGACCCATCGCTGTCCACGGTACAAAACTTGGCGTCGGCGTTGCAGGTGCCAACGGGTATCCTGTTTTTCTTGGCGGCAGACGAAGCCGAGTTAGGTGGGCTCTCTTCAGAGTTGAAGGAAAAGTTGTCCTTCGCTGCTCTCACGATGTTAAATGAACCTATCGAGCCGACCCTCCTATAGTCGGGCGCCTGTTCGTTCGTTCTCGACGCTCGCTTCCACGTTTGGTGTCACCGAAGCGCAACTCGGCAGGCTCGTCGAAAAAGCTTCCTCTATGTATCGTCGCCCTCAACGCCGCGCGGTCAAGAAGGACGGCACGTTACGCGACACCTGGGACGCGTTGCCGCAGCTTAAGGCCCTTCAAGAACTCATCAACAAGCGCTTTCTCCGTCAAATCATTTTCCCCCACTTCCTTCAAGGTGGAATCCGCGACTTGGCCTCTCCACGTGATTACGTTAGGCATGTGGGGTTTCATGCGGGCGCGGCATGTGCGATTGTTTTGGACATCGCGGATTTCTTCCCATCAATTACCGAGGTTCAGGTCTACTCGGTCTGGCAGGGATTCTTTCGCTTTTCGGCTGACGTCGCTCAGGCATTAACGAAGCTAACGACCAAGGATGGCTTCCTTCCCCAGGGAGCAAAGACGAGCAACTACCTCGCAAACTTGGTGTTTTGGCGAGACGAGCATTCACTGGTCCACAGGCTCAAGACCTTGGGCTGGAGATACTCACGGCTCACAGATGACGTAGTTGTCTCCAAAGCCACGCCATCGACACATGGGGAAGAGACGCGAATCTGTCGGCTTGTGGCGGGTTTCATCCAGGCACAGGGTTTCGTGGTGAACAGGCGCAAACTCAAGATAAACCGACAATGCCGCTGTATGGAGTTGAATGGGCTTGTCGCTAATGCTCACCCAGCCCTACCAAAGGCCGAGCGGAATGCAATTCGTGCCCAAGTTCATGGGCTAAAGCGACATCTAGCCCACCCTCAATGTCTCGACACGTCGGCGGCACGAAGCACTCTTGGTAGGCTTGGAAAACTAAAGCGGCTTCACGAGAAAGAGGGCAAGGCCCTTAGAGCTACCCTCCCAGATAATGTAGAACGCTTGCTCGGGCAAGCAAGAGTGTCCCCCTGATTACGGGGTATCGAGAACGACCATCGATAAACATTGCGGCGTGGTGCTGCCGCGTAACGACTGAGGGAGACCGACACAATGGCAAAAGAACAGCCGGCCGCACATGCGCCAGGCGTCGCGCGAATCAAGCGCCCGGGGCCGCTATCCGTGCGCGGCTCCACGATCTTCGAGGGGGACGCGTTAACCGTGCTGCGGCGACTGCCGGCCGGTTCGGTGCGGTGCGTTGTCACCTCCCCGCCCTATTGGGGCCTTCGGGATTACGGCATCGAAGAACAGATCGGCCTGGAAGGCACCATGCAGCAGTTCCTGCACCGGCTGGTTTCGATCTTCGCCGAGGTCAGGCGCGTCCTGGCTGATGACGGCACACTATGGCTCAACATCGGCGACGGCTACACGAGCGGCAACCGTGGTTATCGCGCACCGGACAAAAAGAACCCGGCGCGGGCGATGGACGTGCGCCCAGACACCCCGGAGGGCTTGAAGCCGAAGGACCTGATCGGCATTCCTTGGCGTCTAGCCTTCGCCCTGCAGGCCGATGGCTGGTATCTGCGCAGCGATGTCGTTTGGCACAAGCCGAACGCGATGCCGGAAAGCGTCAAGGATCGCCCGGCGCGCTCGCATGAGTTCCTGTTCATGCTCACCAAGTCGGAGCGGTATTTCTACGACTGGCAAGCCGTGCGCGAAGTCGCGGATGGCGGCGGGATGCGCAATCGGCGTTCCGTCTGGAACGTGAACACCCGCCCTTTCGCTGGCGCGCATTTTGCGACCTTCCCGCCAGGCCTGATCCGCCCGTGCATTCAGGCATCGACGCGGCCAGGCGACTACGTGCTGGACCCGTTTTTCGGATCGGGCACCGTGGGCCTTGTGTGCCAGGAGGAAAACCGCCAGTACATCGGCATCGAGCTGAACCCTGAGTATGTCGCGCTCGCCGCCGAGCGCCTGCAGGGCCAGGACAGCAACGTGATAAGGATCGCAGCAGCATGACCGGCAAATTTACATTCCCCGCGCCGGAGTTGCAGCTTGGCTTCGCCTTCGCGCTCAAACGCTTCCGTGCCGTCTACCTGCAGAGCGCCCTGCTCGAAACCGTGCGCGACATGGACATCACCGAGCTGGATCAACAGCTGGCGCAGTTCGTGAAGCCGGCCGACCTGGCCGCGATGGCGCAGTATGGCCTGCGCGGCGAGCTGCTTTTCGCAGTGCCCGCCGTGCTGCAGAAGAACCCTTATCTCCTTGGCTATTACCGCCTGCTCATGGGGTACAGCCAGAAAGAGTTCTACGGGTCCGACAAGGGTTTCGGTGTCGGCTACTTCAAGGGTATGGAGACCAAGGGGAAGATCAGCAAGGACGCTGCCGCCGACCTGTCCGACTTGTGCGCGGCTTTCTGCGAGGCCGCCTCCTTCCTGCTCGATGGTGTTGGGCCGCTGCGCCTGAGCCGGGAATTGCTGGATGACCTGACCTTGCTGACGGTTGGCCCCCAGCTGCGCGGCGGCGCGAACAACGCGCGAGGAACGGCAGGCATCGTCTTGGTGTTCGAGATCATCCGGGAGATCGTCGCGCACGCCATGGCCGAGGTGCGCGAGAGCGCGATGGAGGTCAATAGCGCAACCGGGCGGCCGTTCCTGATCGAGTTCGCAGCCGATCCCGACATCATCATTCGGGAAGAGATGGCGCACCAGGACTATCGCAATGTCGTCGCCATCGAGGTCAAGAGTGGCAAGGACATATCCAACATCCACAACCGGATCGGCGAGGCCGAGAAAAGCCATCAGAAGGCCCGGCGGCGCGGCTTCACGGAATGTTGGACCGTGGTCAACGTGTCGCGCCTGGACATGACGAAGGCCCGCAGCGAGTCGCCCTCAACTGATCGTTTCTACTCCCTCACAGAATTGGTCTCGCGCCAGGGTGCCGAGTATGACGACTTCCGCCGGCGCGTCATGTCGCTGACGGCGATCCCCTCCCCGCCGACATAGTCAGCAATAACAGCCTAGATATTTTTAATGATAAGGAGTGAGGAAGATGTCACGGGAAGCCATCACAAAGCGCGCATATCTAAAGCAAGCCGTTTTCTTAAACAATAGAGATTCACCAACCATTCAAGCAAAGCTTGCACACGCTCTTAAAAAATTGCATCGCATTGGGGATCGAAAGGAAGTTCTTGGCGAGGATCAGCGCTATGTACGCTCGATTATCTATCATCGACAGCATGCCAATATGCTGGTCGGAATTTTTGCCTCATATGAACGCGGAACACACCAGTTGACCGTTACTGAAGATGATGACGCTGAGACCCTAACCATTGAACAGGTGGCTCCGCCAAAAGGAGAGAACGATAAAAGAAGAGAATTCCTAGAAGGAATTTGCTACTTCGGACTTTCTGCAAACCATGTAGTCGTCATTCAGTCTAATGCATTGGGCGCCAAGCATATCGAGAATCACATTAACTGGATATTTTCACAGGCTGGTGTGCTGGAAAGTGGGAACGCAGTAGGACTATCCGACCAAATAGCTGCTGCAACCAAAGATCGAATCCAAAAGGCTCATGTCAAAGAGGTCGAAATTGGTGCACCGCTGATCGAGTCGCAAGAGATCGCCGAAGACCGCGAAGTTACCAAAGAGAGGGCCTTGACCTACAGTGGAATTGGATTGGATATGGTCCGGCAGATCATTGGTGACAGGCTCGATTCGATGAAACTTGCTGACGCTCTGGACGGCAATATCGAGGTCAGCCTTCGAATCCGATACAAGCATAAGACGACAGCAAAAGGCCACAAGCTTCTGGACAATATCGCCCTTGCAATCCGCCACATTGACGAAGACCAGGTTAGGTTGAATTTAGTCGGCGGTGGACATGTCGTTGGCAACCAATTGAAGTTATCCGCGCCAATTCGTGTTGAAGCCCGTGCCGGCATTCCAAATCCTGATGAACTGTTCAAGAAAATGAGGGAATGGCTATTGGAATTGCTGGAAAAGAAGATCGTTGAGCCATGAGCATTAAGCAGCGCCATAGATTTAGCATTCTTAAAACAGTCATCATCGGTGCGCTCGTGGTGACAGCAGGTGCTAGCTGCGGCTTTTGGATTTCCGAGGTGTTGCCAAGCGGGACGTTGATCTCTTTTTTAAAATACTCAACGGTCCTGCTAGGCGTCGTGTGGGCGTTTTCCATGACCGTTTACAGCAAACTTTCAGACCTGACCGACCTGCCCGGGATTAACTACAAACAACACCGCGGGCTAGAGTCTGCAATCCAAGTGCGACTTCATTGGTTTTGGTACCGTGCAACACTGCTTGGGGTGGCTGGATTAGCAGCTAATTTGCCGATGTTTATAAGAGACGGCGGAAACGCCCCTAAGCCGTGGGCGTTTGCCATCGCCGTCGGGTCGCTTGCGCTAGCGATGTTTCTGCTTCGTAGGGTTTGGGCTGAGCTTGAGGATATTCGCGAGCTACGTGCTGATGTAAAAGAGCTGGAACGTCGGGAGCTGCAAAGGACAGACCAAATTCGTCGCCTAAAAGAAGGGGCTTCAGAGTGGGAACCTGATTCAAAGTTGGCCGGTCTGGGTCCGGGGGGCGATCCTAACGGAGATGCGCATTAGCAAACAGCGACTTCTGCGGCGACTTCCATGTATCAATAAACAACCAAGCAATAGAGAGTCTCTCAGGAACTTACCGTCGGGCCGCTGCCCGGCCTCTTCACATTCTTCGAGGTAGGTGGCTCGGGCGCGTCCCGCAGCACGCTCAAAGCGCAGAGATTTGGCGGTACTTTGGCGGTACACCCACCAGCTTTTTCGGACTTCAGAAAACTACGCTACAGGCAAAGCTATCGATGCTGCTGTAGGGTGGGGCGTCTATCCCATTGCTTGCCAGGAACGAACCAGCGCCCGATATCCATCGCAACATAGGGGGAGACGTTTACTGCGTTTGTTGCATTTGCGGCATTTGTTGACCATAATGTATGACGTTGACGCGGAGCAAAGGAGTATTGGGATGCGTACCGTAGATCGAGTTCGAGAGGTGGTGCCCCCGCCAATGTCGGAGCAAGAGATGGAAATGGCTCGCGTCGCACAACGTTGCATTATGGAAGCCTTGGATCACTCCAGGGCGGCCGCAATCACGCTCACCACTGACACTGGGGAACATCCTTCGGTGGACGTGCCGCCGGCGGCACTGAAACTAATCGGTCAGCTGCTTGGCGCGATAAGCGAGGGGCGCCCGATCACGCTTATGCCTGCGAAGCAGGAGTTCACGACAGTTGAGGCGGCTCACTTCCTCAATGTGTCGCGCCCGTTTGTCATCAAGGAGATTGACGAAGGCAGGCTGCCGCATCGAATGGTTGGCACACATCGACGCATCGCCTTCGAGGACCTAGTGGCGTATGCTCGCAAGATGCGTGAGAAACAAGCCGCGGCTCTCGATCGAATGGCCGATAACGCCCGGGAATTAGGGCTGGATTACTGACGACATGGCTGGCAACGCACGCTATACGGCCCTGCTGGATGCGTGCGTCCTTTATCCGATTGCCATGACCGATTCGCTTATGAGTTTGGCTAGCGCAGGCCTGTTCGCTGCGAAATGGACGACCCAGATCGAGCAGGAGTGGGTCACGGCGATCGAGGAACGGCGCCCAGAATTGAAAGGCAAGCTCGGGGTGCGCCGCGATAGCATGCGCGAGGCGGTGCCAGACTGGGAGGTGCCGGAAAGTGCTTGGAAGGCGCTCGTTGCAAGCTTGACGCTTCCCGATCCGAACGATGCACATGTTCTCGCGGCAGCCATTGCCGGCCACGCAGACTGCATTGTCACGGTGAACCTACGTGATTTTCCGACAAAGATCACGGCCCCATACGGCATCGAGGTGGTCGATCCGGACAAGTTCATCATTAACCAGTGGGACCTTGACCCACTCGTTGCGATAGCCGCCTTCAAGCGAATGCGTAGCCGGTGGAAAAAGCCAGAGGCTACCCCTGAAGACTTTGCTCAAGTGCTAGAGCGTGGCGGACTCCCTGTGACCGCTCAGCGAGTCCGTGAGGCGGCGGAGTTGATCTGATGCCGACAATCGTCAGGGCTCTCCATAGATGTTGGCAATGCAAACCGATTTGCTGCCCTTTCATCATTCCCTTGGAGGTGAAAACCGTGCTGCGTGTGATTGACATGGCGTGCAGGCGATCGAGAAACGGATGGAGCTGGTGGGTGCTACGCTTCTTCGGTGGGTTTCCGCGTGTCCAATTTTTGTCCAATTGAATCAAAAAATTGCACGATTTCGTGTCCAAATATCAAAATAACACTAATAAAAACAATTAGTTATAAATACTTAGCGGACTGAAAATCCGCGTGTCGGCAGTTCGATTCTGCCCCTGGCCACCAGATAAAACCCCTTCTAAATCAATCAATACGAATACGACTTCACTCCTAAGTGCCCCGGCGCGCCAACGCTGGCGTTCGGGCGTCTTCCTGACACTTTTCTGACGATGTCGGGCGTGTGGCTCACCCGCGTGCGCTCACAGTGAGCGTTCGGGCGCTCCACTTGGCGGCGCTGGGAGGGCATGTTATGCGCGGCGCCTGAACGGCAACTGCGAATCGATTTCGCTGTGACGGCAGGTTGGAGATTTCTCCAGAGTTTCGCGTAGCCAAGCGGCCGCGTCGAGCCCGTTGAACGCGGCGGCACCGCGGGTGATCGGCCAGATCTTCGAGGCGGATGTGCTCCAGTGGCCATACGGTTTCCGCGCCGGCGTCGATGCGAAGATGGCGCTGCGGCAGACCCACTTCGGCATCGCCGACCGCGACGCCCGCGAACTCTTCGACGCATCACCACCAGCGTCACGCAAGGTCGCCGCGCCGAGTGCTTACGAATTGCCGACGTCAGAGGCAAATAATCGACATTCGCAGCCCACGAAAAGGCTTGCATAACGTTGTTTTGCTCCGTCCGGGCTGGCTTCCGAAGGTCCTTTACGAGGAATAAAACTTGCGTGGTTTCGATGCGCTAAAGCAGGCTTGTTCGTGCCGGCTGAAGAGTGTTTGGAAGCGAGCTGGCAGAGCCCTTTGCGGGGCCGGAAACGACTGAAACAACGAGAGAATGTATTCGAGTTTTGCGGAGAGGAAAAATGACATCCAATACAAACGAACCCTATCGCGAAAGCTCCGATGTCCAGTGGGACGATCCGCGAATACGGGATCTCATGCGCCGAGCGGAACGCTTGTCGATCGATCAGCGCGGCGGCAAGGCTCCCAAACCCGTTCTCATCAGGCCAAGCTGGAATCACGCGACAGCTTCTCTTCCCGGATTGCTTATGGATGACGATGGTGCTGGACAGATGACGATCGTGACCAGCATGGCTTTTGCGTCTGACGACGCCGTCATTATTGAAAAACCTCGTATTCCTCCTTACCCGGCAGAATTGGTCTTGGGTACGGTACTTGATTGCCGGGCCGGGCATCGTGCGGAGGATCGGGGAAAGATATTTGTGTCCCATTTTACGTACAAGCCGCACGCACCTGACGATAGCCCCTATTGAGAGCCCATTCAGGACTGGACCTTTGGTGAGGCCAGGATACTGGCCAGCTTTTTTTGGATATCCCCCGTTTGGGTTTGTATCGCTCGAGCGGCACGACCCGTTCCCGGTGTTCGATTTTGACGCGGCGGATCCCATGGTTCAGAAACTTCTGGATCGTACACTGGCCTTGGGAATAGACAACCGCGGGCTTTATCGGCTGCGGCATATTCAGTTGCACGCCGTTGGCAGAAACAGCCCCTGGACGGCGGCAATGCTGGCCAACGAAGAATGGAATGGAACCGTCACCCTGATTACCGATGAACCACTGCTAAGGCAAGCCATTACGAGCTCTGGCAGGGCCCTGGCAAGCCGATCACCGGCCAAGGGCGTTTATACCATGTGACGCCGAGCCGGTCCGGGCAGCGCCCAAACGATGCCCCTCACCCCATCTTCGTGTCCTATCTGGACTTGGATCGTGATTGATTCTGAGTAGTTTGAAGCAGGTAAGCGCGGCCGATGCACCGCGGGAAAAATTGCCATATAGTGAATATGGCTGTGCGCCGCACGATGGCAAGCGAGGATGGCCGTCGCGATACCGGAGACAAACATAATAAGGATGTGGGGGCCTCAAACTTTGGCGCCACGCCTTGCCAGGATCGGGGTTGCTTGCCTGATTCTGTGGGCGTGCGGCGCAGTGTTTGCCAATGCCGCAGCCAGTTACCATTTGGGCGGCGGGCGGAACATCGGGCTCGTCAACGCGGCCGGCTATTCGAATCTGGAGGCCGATGCTCCGCACGGGGCCCCCGCGAATCTCTCGCTGGATCTGAGTCTGTTCCTATCCGGGCATTTCGGCCGCTACCTCAACCCCTTCGCGGAAACCGAGATCGACCAGTTGCCTCTGGCAGGGCAGCCCGGCGCTCCGAATTCCGGCACGGTGACCGTCGAACGCCTTTACGATGACTTGTATCTACGCCCCTCTTTGACGCTGCGCGTGGGCAAGATGCTCACGCCCGTGGGGGATTGGAATCTCCTTCATGCGCCGCCCCTGGTGTGGACCGTGAAGCGGCCGTTGTCCACCTACTACTCGTTTCCGGAATATGTCACCGGCGCCTCGCTAAATTATCAGGGGAACCTGGACGGCGTGTGGGACGTGCAGCTTTACGGTGAGCCTGACAAGGACGCTTTCCGGAAAGCCGGCGATTACACGCCCCGGCCTTATTCCCAAGTGGCCGGGGTCGACGTCCGATATTCCTGGGATCCCCTGTCATCAAACCGCGTGGGGTTGTCCTGCCAGATAGCCCATCTCCCCTTGACCGGCGGGCAACAGATGCTTGCCAGCCTCTATGGCGGATTCACCACGGGCGCGGTGCGCTGGAGCTTTCAGGCCGACGTTACGGACATCCGCGGCAGCAACCTTCCCCTTGCTCGCCGCCATGAGCAGGGGGGCTATCTTCAGGCCGTTTACCGCCTCACCCGGCACTGGTTCATCGTCGCCCAAGGCGAGCGCTATCAAACCAGGGAATACCGCGCGCCGTCATTGAGGCGCCTGCTGGGCATCGTCTACCGGCCCAAACCCGCGCTGTCCTGGAAGCTCGATTTCCTAAAAACCGGCGGGGCCCCGGTCGGAGCGCAGGCCGGCCTCTATGCCGCCTGGGCGGTGCTTTTTTGAGCTATGAAGACCCTGGTGCGGCTTCTGGCTCTGCTCCTGTGCCTTGGAACCCCAGGGCCAGGGGAAGCAGCGGGGGGAACGATCATCGTGATTGCCAACGCGGGCGTGCCGGCGTCGTCCCTAAGCGTTGAGACGCTGGCTGCCATCTATTCGCGCCGCATGATGGTCTGGGGTAACGGAGTGTCCATCGTGCCGGTCAATCGAGAAGCCGGCGCGCGGGAAAGGCTGGATTTTTCCCTGAGGGTCTTTGGCCGCTCTCCGGAAGCGCTCGCCGGTTACTGGAGCCGGATGCATTTCCAGGGCGTCAACCCGCCCCTGGTGCTTGAGTCGGATGCAGCCGTCGTCGCGTTCGTGCGCGATGTGCCGGGTGCCATAGGCTATGTTGAAAAAGGCACCCCGTTGGCTGGAACAAAAATACTGAAGCACCTGCCACCATGACCTTGCGCTCGGAAATACTGGCTCTGACACGGTCGCTGCTATTCAGATTGTGGCTGCTGCTCACGGCCGTCTTTATCCTCACCTATGCCAGCATTTCCCTCATCGTTTTTTACGGCGTCAAAGATTTCCTGCAAAAAAGCGCCGAGCAAGGGCTGCAAATCCTGGCCTCGGAGCGGCTCAATCGCCTGGACTCGCAATTTTCCAACCAGATCACCAACCTGCATGCCTGGGCCAAGCTGGAGGTCATGGACCAACTGCTGACAGGGGACATCGACCAGCGCATCGCGCTGACGCTGACCCAGATGAAACAGCAGTATCGACTGCCCGGAAACATCTATGCCTTCGACAGCAAGGGTCGTCTGGTGGCCGCCAGCACTCGACACCCGGCAGCGATTTCCCGCATGCCCGCCTTATGGCAGACGGCGCTGCAAAGCCATGCGGGTTTCGTTACCAAACACCGTGACCTGTACGACGGCCAGGAGGATGTCGCATTCATTGCACCCGTGCACGCGAGCTTCGCCCCCAAGGAGCGCATCGGCACGCTGGTGTTGGCTTATCCATGGTCCTCGGTGGCCTCCCAACTGGGAACGCCCAATGCCTCCATGATCGTGCTGGACCGGCTGCATCAAAACAGGGTGCTCTTTAGCGGCATGAGCCCCGTAGTCCTGAGCCCCATGATTGGCGATCTCATGTCGGGGCACGCCCTGCTTCGAGGCGAGAACGGCCATTATCTTGCCGCCTGCGCACCGGGAAACAACGGCGGCGAGTTTGCACGGTACGCCCCTGGAATGCCGCCTGTCCTCCAGGGCCGCTGGAGCGTGTGCGCCGTCCAACCCCTTCGCAACGACTGGCTGGCGCCGCTGGCCCTCGCCTGGCGGTGGATTTTGCTCAGCGGATTGCTGCTGGGCGTGCCCATGGGGCTCTTGATCTTGTGGCTGTCGCGCCGCTTCCTCAAGCCCATCACGGATTTGACCGGCGTGGCGGTAGACATCAGCGCTTCGGCCGACCTCTCCCACCACGCTATCGAGGTGAAATCACGCGACGAGATCGGCCTGTTGCAGCAATCGTTCAATCGTATGCTGGCGCGCATGCAGAAAGCCTTCCAGGAACGCGCGCGCACGGAGTCCGAGCTTGAGGCGGCCAACGAAAAACTGCTGAGCATGGCCATGACGGACAGCCTGACGGGACTGGCCAACCGCCGCGCCGCGGAGGAGCGCTTCACAGAGGAGACTGCGCGCGCGAAGCGGCATGGCTACAGCTTCGCGCTGGCCATCTGCGATCTCGACAACTTCAAGCTGGTCAACGATCACTATGGCCACGAGGTTGGGGACAGGCTGCTCAAGCATGCCGCGGAAATCCTGCGCAATGCCTTGCGCCTGGACGACTGGGTGGCGCGTTGGGGGGGCGAGGAGTTCGTGCTGTTCATGCACCGGGTCGACGAGGTCGAGGCGGTCGTCACTGCGGAGCGCGCGCGCATGGCGCTCAAATCTCAGCCGCTCGACATCGATCACGCCACGATCGCGATGACCGCCAGCTTTGGCGTCAGCGTGCTCAAGGGAGACGAAATGGACGTGCACTCAGCGTTGGCGGAAGCGGACGAGCGCTTGTATTCCGCCAAAAAAATGGGCCGCGACCGCGTGGTGGGGCCGCAGCGCCCGTCGGGGGGCGTCCTGAAACAGGCCTCCGATCTGCAACTGGCACTGCGGGAGAATCGGGTGATCCCCGCTTACCAGGTGATCGTCGACCTGCAAAGCCAGGCGGTCGTCGCCAACGAGGCGCTGGCGCGTTTGGTCATGCCCGACGGCAGGCTTCTTTCGGCGGGGCAGTTCATCGAGGCGGCAGAGGATACCCACCTCATCCATCAGGTGGATGAAGCCATCTCCAGACAAGCCATGCGGCGCTGCTGCGAAAATATGTGCCGAAACCGAAACACCCGGATCGCGCATTTCATCAACCTCTCGCCGAATTTCCTGGAGCGCCAGGATTTGGTGGAATCCTTGCTCGATCTGGCCCGCTCCTGCCGGGGCGCCCCCTGCGACGCCTGCCCGGCCGGCGCAGGCGCACGGACGCCCTTCGTGGTCGAGGTGACCGAGCGCCAGCTCATCGTGGACTTCAAGGCCTTGCGCCAGAAATTGCAGCCGCTGATCGATGCCGGCTTCCGCCTGGCGCTGGATGATTTCGGCAGCGGCTATTCGTCGTTTCTTTATTTATCGGAGCTGCCGGTGAGCTTCCTGAAAATCGATGGCTGGATGGTGCAGAACATGCGCTCGAACCCGACCGTGCTGGCCGCCGTGGAGAGCATCGTGAATCTCGCGCGCCGGCTGCGCATCACGACCATCGCCGAGTTCGTCGAAGACGGCGAGACGGCGCGTCTGTTGCGCGAGCTCGGGGTAAATTGGGGGCAGGGGCATTATTTCGGGATGCCGCAACGCGATGCCCCGGCACAGGCGCGTTGACCGAGAATCCTGCTTGACCAGGACATCGAGACCGGGGATGCTTGTGAATGCGCTTTGGCGCAGCTCCGGGCGCGATCCCTGGACGAGCCGGAAGCGCAGTTGAATGCCCCCTACCCGGAAACACCACACAAAGAAAGCCTGTTGATGCACGAGCCGCCCACCCCCACGCTTGAGCTAGCCCCCGACGAAATTTCGCAGCGCAAACGTTTTTTGGATTTCGGCGCGCAGGATATCGAGGCCCTCAAAACGCTGGGCAGGAAGCTGGACGGAGAAGCCGGATTCTTTGTCGAGGATTTCTATGCGCATCTCCTGGCCTTTCCGGAAACCGCCCGCTTTCTCGAGGGCGATGGCCGGCTCGAACGCCTCAAGCAGACCCAGTTGGCCTATTTCCGCAGCCTGCTGGCCGGCGACTATGGGAGGGAGTATGTCCGCGAGCGCCTGCGCATCGGGGCGACGCACGACGGTGCCGGGTTGGAACCCCAGTGGTATCTGGGCGCCCATCGTAAATATCTGGCTTTGATGCTCCCCCGAATTTGGGGCGCGGCAGGTTCCGTAGACGATCCGGCGTTCAGCGCCGTGCAGGCGCTGCTCAAGATCGTCTTCTTCGACATGGGCCTCGCCATCGATGCCTATATCTACTCCAACGAGCAATCCATCCGCCATCAGACAGCCCAGCTTGCCGCCCTCAACATGGTGGCGATCGCCATCTCCTCCTCCTTGGGGCTCCAGGACGTCCTCGCCAAGATCATGCAGCAGGGCATCGAGTTGACCGGTGCAAAGGCCGCTTGCGTGGCTTTCTACGATCAGGACAACGGCACTTTCCGTGAGTGGCACACCCAAGGCTTGTCCGACCGCTTCGTCGACCACATGAGCTTTCGCCCCGGCGGGCTGGCCGACGAAGCCTTCAAGACGGGCAGCCCTATCCTGAGCAACGACCGCCCCGGAGCCGCCCACCCCTTGAGCCGGTTGGCGCGCGAGGAGGGCCTGCAATGCTTCCTGTGCCTTCCGCTCACGAGTCGCGATTACCCCATGGGGGTGCTCTACTTCTACCGCTGCGACCGCGACACCTTCCTGGGCGGGGAGATCAGCCTGCTCACCATCTTCGCCAGCCTGGCGGCGGGCGCCATCCATAATGCGCGCCTGCACGCGCAGACCCAGGACATGGCGACCACGGATCCTTTGACGGCTTTATACAACCGCCGCGCCCTGGATGCGCGCCTGGAATGCGAAATCCTGCGCTCCCAGCGCTATGGCAAGCCGTTTTCGCTGATGATGCTGGACATCGATCACTTCAAGCAAGTCAACGATACCCATGGCCATGCGGCAGGCGACGCCGTGCTCAGCCAATTGGGGGCGATCCTGACTCGGGAGACGCGCGATGTGGACGTCGTCGCCCGTTATGGCGGCGAGGAATTCGTCGTCACCTTGCCGGAAACGACGATCGAGCCCACCCGCCAGGTGGCCGAGCGCATCCGCAAGAAAGTCGCGGAAACGCCGTTCGTGTTGCCTCACGAGACAACCGTCCATATCACGGTCAGCATCGGCCTTGCCTGCTTCCCGGATGCGGCCGCAGGGACGGCGGAGGAAATTCTGGGGCGCGCCGACCGGGCGCTTTACATCTCCAAGCATCTCGGGCGCAACCGGGTGTCGACGTTGGCGTGATAGGCAAAACGGTGACTGGGTGGGTCAGCAACTTAAAGACCTTTTGCTACCACAGAAAATAATGGGACCTATACGACCATCAACGCCCCGGCGCCTCCATGCGTTGCGTCGATAGGGCATCCGGAAAAGGCTGACTGAAAACGAGGAATGCGCGGCTGAGCCGCCAAGAGCGGCTCTTGGCGTTAAGACGCCTTGGGCGCCCACCTCCAGGCCATCGGCGTTGTCAGTGGCATCTGGCTCCGAAATGCGCGTATAGTAGGCGCGGCACGGTTGCCCCGATGGGTGCCGTGCAGTTTTTATTTCGGAACGGGATGCATAATGGATCAAGCGGCACAGGAAACCGTGGCGACGACCTCGACCACGCGGGGACGCAGAAAAGCCACCCCAAAGAAAGCCGGCGTCGCGGCTGCGAAAGTTCGCACCGGGGCCCAGATCAAGAAAACGACGCGAGCCGGGCGCAAGCAGGCTGCTTCGGCGGCGCAGAAAACGCCCGGAAAAACCGCGGTGGGCAGGAAAAAGGGCGGACGGAGAAAGACGCGGGCGGTTCGGGCGGCGCTGCCGGACAGCGTAATGATTGCGTTGGAGATCGATGGCAAGCAGGCCATGGTTTCCGTCGCGGCGGCCAAGAATCTCTACGACAGCCTCTGCCAGTTATTCGGTTGATCGATTGCAGGGCGCGGAATCTCCGCGCCCTGCAATCGGCATCGGGCGTTTCCGCGTTTCATCGTCGGCGTTTTGGCGGGATGGTGGGCGCACCGCCCGCATATCTCATCCCCAAAACAATGCCCGCGACCTTTCGATGGCGGGCATTGTTTTTGGTCAAGCTGGTTTGCAGAACGGGATGTATGCCGCCTGCAATCCGGCTTTTCGTTCCGAGGCTTCCTTTAGTTGGAGGAACCGGAAGTGGCAGTGCCGTCGGAAGAGGGCGCAGCGGCGGAGGAGTCCGCAGCGGGCGCAGCCGGGGCGGCGGAGGATGACTCGGCAGCGGGCGCAGCCGGGGCGGCGGATTCGGTGGTTGCGGCAGGTGCGCTTTCGGTGGTGGAGGTGGACTCTTCTTTCTTGCCGCAAGCGGACAGAGAAACAGCCAGAAGAGCAGCCAGAAGGACGGAATATTTCATCATCTTCCCTTTAATAAAGTGGATAAACCCATACCAATCGGTCAGGGACTGGAAATCCAACCGACCGCGGGATTCTAGCAAAATACCTGAAGAAATGTAGAGGGCGGGTGCAGGGCCGCTGGCTTGTTGTGTATTGGCAACAAGATGCGCGAACCCTTTATCCGATTGGTTTCAATCGATTATGGGCCATAATTTTTTCGCCGCCACCCGCACTGGGCTGGGAGCTGCTGTCCCCCCTATGCTGCGGTGCGCGCCGCCTTCATGCAATTAGTACGCCGACCCATAAATTTGCGTCCATGCCGAGACACGCTCCGGGCGCCGAGTGCGCGAAGCGAACCGCAGCCACAGCCGCAGCGATGGCGAGGATGAGCGACAAAGCGATCGGCAAGGCGGGGCGTGTCGAACATGGCGAGTTGTGGGTCGGCGTGCCAGGCCGAGGAAGCGATCTTTCTCGACCGGGCAGGACGCACCCACGGCATCGGTTCGCCGCTCAAGCTGAGGAGGCTGGCTGCGCGGGAGCGCATCACACTCGCGGCTCAGTCGCCGCCAGCGGCAGGGCGGCGGCAACCACGGCCTGCCAATAGGCAGCGCCTATGGGCAACAGGGCGTCGTTGAAGTCGTAGCGCGGATTGTGCAGGCGGCAGTCGCCTGCGGCCTCGCCGTTGCCCAGCCACACGTAGCAGCCGGGGCGCGCCTCCAGAAAATAGGCGAAGTCCTCTGCGCCCATGGAAGGCGGCAGATTTCTGTGCACCCGCTGCGCGCCCGCCACGCGGGCGGCCGCTGCGGCGCAGCGCTCGGCTTCCGCTCCGTCATTGGTGGTGGGGGGGTAGCCTGGGCGGTATTCCAGTTCGATCTCGACGCCGTAGCCCCGGGAGGCGCCCTGGCAAAGCTCTTCCAGAGCCGTGCGTACCTGATCCCGGGTGGCCGGGCTCAGGGTGCGCACCGTGCCGCCCACTTCCGCCTGTTCGGGGATCACGTTATAAGCCGATCCCGCGTGCAGCCGCGTCACCGACAGCACCGCGGCGTCGAGGGGATCGATGCGCCGCGCCACGATGCTCTGCAGCGCTTGCACCAGGGCGCAAGCGGCCAGTACGGGGTCGCGGCCCTGATGGGGCATGGCGGCATGGGCGGCGTGCCCTTTGAGCAGGATGCGGAACTGGTCGGTTCCGGCCATGGCCGTGCCGCTGTGCACGGCGAAGTGCCCCAGCGGCAGGCCGGGCCAGTTGTGCAGGCCGTAGACGCGGGTGATGCCGTAGCGCTCCAGCAGACCTTGCTCGATCATGGCGCGCGCACCGCCTTCGGCTTCCTCGGCGGGCTGGAAGACGAACACCACCGTGCCGTCGAAGGCGGGGTCGCGCGCGAGCAGAGTGGCGCCCGCCAACAGCATGGCGGTGTGGCCGTCGTGGCCGCAGGCGTGCATTTTGCCGGGGTGGCGCGAGCGGTGCGCAAAATGATTGAGTTCGTCCAGGGGCAGCGCGTCCATGTCTGCGCGCAGGGCGATGCAGCGCCCCGAGGCGCCGGCGCTCATTACCCCAACCACACCGGTGCCCGCCCAGCCGGTGCTTACTTCCAGCCCCAGACCGGCGAGCCGGCTTGCTACCCGCTGTGCGGTGCGATGCTCCTCGAACGCCAGCTCAGGGTGGGCGTGCAGATCGCGTCGCAGGGCCGTCAGGGATTCCAGCTCGGAGGAAGACAAGCTCATGATTGCAGGGCCGATGGCTATGCACACACTATACCGTCTTATCCCCAGGCTTTCCCCCGGGTTGTCGCTTTGCAGCCGGAAAACCCGGGCATAGAATCCCCGCATGGCTGCTCTCCACCCCTTGGCCGCGAACGCCGACACCCAGCTCGCCCAACTGCGTCTGCCGCCGCATTCGGTGGAGGCCGAACAGGCCGTGCTGGGCGGCCTGCTGCTGGACAACCAGGCCTGGGATCGCATCGCCGACCTGGTGGGCGAAGCGGATTTCTATCGCCAGGATCATCGCCAGATCCTGCGCGCCATTGCGCTGCTCATCGACGCCGGCAAGCCCGCCGATGCGGTGACGGTGGCGGAAGCCCTGCGCGGCAGGAGCGAGTTGGAGAATGCCGGCGGCCTGCCCTATCTGGCCGCCCTGGCAGGCAATACGCCGTCGGCTGCCAACATCCGCCGCTATGCCGAAATCGTGCGCGAGCGCGCCGTGCTGCGCCGCTTGGTGGACACGGCCGCGCAGATTGCCGATTCGGCCTACGCTCCGGCGGGCAAGAGCGCGTCACAGCTGCTGGACGAGGCCGAGGCCCGCGTGTTCGAGATCGCCGAGGCCGGGCATCGCGGCGGCGCCGGCTTCCAGAAGCTCAAGCCGCTCCTGGTGCAGGCCATGGAGCGCATCGACGAACTTTATCATCGCGATTCCGACAGCGACGTGACCGGGGTGCCGACCGGCTTTGCCGATCTGGACAGCAAGACCTCCGGCCTGCAGCCCGGCGATCTCGTCATCGTCGCCGGGCGTCCCTCCATGGGCAAGACGGCCTTCTCCCTCAACATCGCCGAGAACGTGGCCATAGACTTGGGCCTGCCGGTGGCGGTGTTCTCCATGGAAATGGCCAGCCAGCAGCTGGTCATGCGCATGATGGGATCGGTGGGGCGGCTCGACCAGCACAAGCTGCGCACTGGCCGCCTGGAGGAAGACGACTGGCCGCGCCTGACCCATGCGCTCGCCAAGCTGGACGAAGCGCCGCTGTTCATCGACGAGACCCCGGCGCTCAACGCCCTGGAGCTGCGCGCGCGCGCCCGGCGCCTGATGCGTGAATGCGGCAAGCTGGGGCTCATCGTGGTGGATTACCTGCAGCTCATGTCGGCGAGCAGCCAGGGCGAGAACCGCGCTACGGAAATCTCGGAAATCTCGCGTTCCCTCAAGGCGCTGGCCAAGGAATTGCACTGCCCGGTGATCGCGCTGTCGCAGCTCAACCGCTCTTTGGAGCAGCGCCCCAACAAACGCCCGGTCATGTCGGATCTGCGCGAATCGGGCGCCATCGAGCAGGATGCGGACGTGATCCTGTTCATCTATCGCGACGAGGTCTACAACCCGGATTCCCAGGACAAAGGGCGCGCCGAGGTGATCATCGGCAAACAGAGGAACGGCCCCATCGGCACCGTAGGCCTGACCTTCCTCGGACAGTACACGCGCTTCGAAAACCTCGCCTCGGGCTATTGAGGCCGCTGCCCCACGGTGCGTCCGCTGCTCGCCCGCATTTCCTTCGCCGCCCTGGCACACAATCTGGCCGCGGCGCGCGCTGCGGCCGGCCCGGCGCGCCTTTGGGCGGTGGTCAAGGCCAACGCCTACGGCCATGGTCTGACGCGCGCGGCGCACGCCCTCGCCGACGCCGACGGCTTTGCCGTATTGACCCTGGAAGAGGCTGCGGTCCTGCGCGAGCTGGGCGTCCGACAACCCGTCCTGCTGCTGGAAGGATATTTCGACGCGACCGAGATTCCTGCCTGCTACGAACTGGGCCTCACTCCGGTCGTGCACCATGCCGAGCAGCTGGGCATGCTCGATCGTTCGGCCCGGTCCGGCACGCTGAACCTGTACCTTAAGTTCAATAGCGGCATGAACCGCCTGGGCTTCGCCCTGCCCGAGATGGAGCGGGTGATCGAGCGAGCGCAGGCCCTGGCGCAGGGCGGCATGCTCACTCTCATGACTCATTTCGCCACCGCGGACGAGGCTGCGGGAGTGGCGTGGCAGTTGGCGCCCTTTCTCGAACGCGCACGGCGCCATCGGCTGCCCCTGTCGCTGGCCAATTCCGCGGCCCTGCTGCGCCACCCGGACAGCCGCGCTGATTGGGTGCGCCCGGGCATCATGCTTTATGGCGCTTCGCCCTTCGCGGACACGGGCGCGGCGGCGCTGGGCTTGCGGCCCGTCATGACGCTCACCAGCGAGATCATCGCCGTGCAGGAACTGGCGCCGGGCGAAGGCGTCGGCTACGGCCTGGCCTGGCGCGCCGCGCAGGTTGCGCGTGTGGGCATCGTCGCCTGCGGCTATGCCGACGGCTACCCGCGCCATGCCCCCGGCGGCACCCCGGTGCTGGTGGCGGGGCGCCGCAGCGCGCTGGTCGGGCGGGTGTCCATGGATATGCTGGCGGTCGATTTGTCCGGCCTGCCCCAGGCCGGCGTGGGCAGCCCGGTGACCTTGTGGGGCGAGGGCTTGCCGGTGGAAGAGGTGGCCGCCGCCGCCGGCACCATCAGCTACGAATTGCTTTGCGCCCTGGCGCCGCGCGTGCGCGTGGCGGAAGGGTGAGAAGGCAATCGCAATGATTAAGGCAGGGCGTAAGGCAACGCCCTAAAGCTCAGGGTCGGCCCATCGGGCGTCTTCCAGTGCACGGGATGGCTCGCGCTTTCGGTCTGCAGCACGGCCAGCAGGTCGTAGCCGCCGCCCGGCGCGGGGGCGGCATTGGCCACGGTGCCGGAGGCCTGGCCGGGCAGGTCGTCGGAGTAAAGCGCGTCGCCCGGCGCCGGGCTGCCGCCGTCCGTATGCGCCAGCAGCATGCGGCGCTTGAGCTTGCCCAGATATTGCGAGCGCGCGACGATTTCCTGGCCCGGATAGCAGCCCTTCTGGAAATTCACGCCACCCAGGATTTCCCAGTTCACCATCTGGGGCACGAACTGGTCCTGGGTGGCGGCCACGATCATGGGTATGCCGTTGCTCAGCCGCAGCCAGTCCCATACCGCGCTGCCGACCGGACGCGCCAGCGGTTTCAAGGTCTGCCACACCGCAGGAGCATGGTCGGGGTGGAGGGCGAGCACGAACTTGTCCGCGCCCAGGCGCACCGTCAGCCCCTGGGTGCCGTCCAGCGTCTGCATCGCCTGCGCCGGGATCGCGCCCAGGGCCTCGGTCACGGCGTCCGGCGCCTGCGGCCCGGCCACCACCAGGCGCACGCGTTCATCGCCCGCCTCGCGCCCTTTGACCTTGGCGCGCAGGATGAACATCCTCAGGCGCTTGAGCAGGCCGGTGCCGATGTCCCCCGACATCTGCAGGCAATAATCGGCGCCGTCGCGCCAGACGAGGAAATTGCCCAGCAGGCGGCCTTTGGCGGAGCAATAGCCATTCCACTGCGCGGCGTCCTGGCGCAGGCTGCGCACATCGTTGGTGAACTGGCTCTGCAGGAAGCTGGCCGTGTCCTCGCCGCTGAAGGCCAGCACGCCCAGCTGCGAGAGGTCGGCCATGACGGTGCCGGTCTGCGCACTGGCCAGTTCGTGCAGCGATTCGCCGTAGTCCGTGACGCCGCCGTTCGCCACGCGGGCGCCTTGCTGTTCGAGAAATTGTTGCCAGGCAGGGATCATGGGATGATGGATTGCCAAACGCGAAACCATCATCTTATTACATGTTTCTGCCCCTGAATCTGGACTTGCGCGCATCCCGCCTGGGGCTGGGGGTGCAATCCCTGGCGCATGGGCTGGCCGCCTGGGGCGTATGGCTGAGCGCAGCAGCGCCGCCGCTATGCCTGCTGGGCACCGCCGGGCTGGCCCTGAGCCTGGTCTGGCAGGTCAGGCGTGCCCAACCGCTCGAAGCGCTGAATATCGGCAAGGCCGCCGTGCGCGTCAGGGCGGCCGGGGAATGGCTGGAAGCCCGTCTGGAGAGCGCCCATGTCTCGCCCTTGCTTGTGGTCGTGCGCCTCGACGCGGAGGGCCGACGCGTGCACGTGGTGCTGTGGCCGGACAGCGCCGACGCGGAAGGCCTGCGCCGGCTGCGCGCATGGCTCGACTGGGGGCGCCAGGCGGCCGGGCTCAGGGCTCGCAGGCGTCCGGAAGCACGTCGCAGACGCCTGGGCAGATCAGGTCGGGACGCGGATTGAGCACGGTGTTGCCGGCGATCGGCATGATGTCGGGGTAATCGCGGCTGTAGTGCAGGCCCCGGCTTTCGTGGCGCAGCAGCGCGGAGCGCACGATCAGATCCGCGGTCAGCACCAGGTTGCGCAGTTCGATCAGGTCGTGGCTGACGCGGAAATGGCGGTAGTATTCGTCGATCTCTTCTTGCAGCAGTCGGATGCGCCGGGCTGCGCGCATGAGTCGCTTGCTGGTGCGCACGATGCCCACGTAGTCCCACATGAAGCGGCGCAGCTCGGCCCAGTTGTGGGCGATGACCACTTCCTCGTCGGCGTCGGTGACGCGCGACTCGTCCCAGGCGGGCAGGGCAGCGGCAGGTGCCGGCGTTCCGGCCAGCATGTGGCGCGCCGCGGCGCGGCCGAATACCAGGCATTCCAGCAGCGAGTTGGAGGCCAGCCGGTTGGCGCCATGCAGGCCGGTGAAGGCCACTTCGCCCACGGCATACAGATTGGCGAGATCGGTGCGGGCGTCGAGGTCCGCGGCCACTCCGCCGCAGGTGTAGTGGGCCGCCGGCACGACCGGAATGGGCTCGCGCGTGATGTCGATGCCGAATTCGCGGCAGCGCTGATAAATGGTGGGAAAGTGCTCCAGGATGAAATCGGCGCTGCGGTGCGAGATGTCCAGATAGACGTGGTCCAGGCCGCGCTTCTTCATTTCGAAGTCGATGGCGCGTGCGACGATGTCGCGCGGCGCGAGCTCGCCGCGCGGGTCGTGCTGCGCCATGAAGCGTTCGCCGCTGGGCAGCTTGAGCACGCCGCCTTCGCCGCGCACCGCCTCGCTGATGAGGAAGGACTTGGCGCGCGGATGGTAAAGACAGGTGGGATGGAATTGGATGAACTCCATGTTGCCGGCCCGGCAGCCGGCGCGCCAGGCCATGGCGATGCCGTCCCCCGTCGCGGTGTCGGGGTTGGTGGTGTACAGATAGACCTTGCCGGCGCCGCCCGTGGCCAGCACGGTGTTGCCGGCGGAGAAAGTCCTGACCTGGTGATTGACCGTGTCGAGGACATAGGCGCCGAATACCTGGCGCTCGTTGCCGCCGATGGCGCGGCCGGTGATGAGATCGATGGCGAGATGGTGCTCCAGCACGGTGACGTTGGGGTGGCTCATCACCTGTTTGGCCAGCACTGTCTGGACGGCGCGGCCGGTGGCGTCCTGGGCGTGCAGCACGCGGCGCCGGCTGTGTCCGCCCTCGCGCGTGAGGTGGAAGGCGTGGTCCTCGCGGCTGAAGGGCACGCCCAGGCCGATGAGCCAATCGGCCATGGCGCGGCTTTGCCCGATCACGAAGCGCGTGGCGGCCTCGTCGCACAGTCCGGCGCCGGCGCGCAGGGTGTCTTGCACGTGGGCATCGATGGAATCCTCCGCCGACATGACGGCGGCGATGCCGCCTTGGGCCCACTGGCTGGCGCCGTCGGTCAGGCCGCGCTTGGTGAGCAGGATGATCTTGCGGCTGTCTGCCAAGTGCAGGGCGGTGGTGAACGCGGCCAGGCCGCTGCCGATGATGAGGACGTCGCAGGTGGGCATGATGTCAGAGGGTTTGCGCACCATCATAACGGCGCCGCCGCGACCTCAACAATACCCATGCCACTATGAACTTTTTTGATGGCGGCCAGTCTTTCGCTGTAGATACCTTCGTCGCGTATACTTGGCCGCCACGTAAAGACAACAAGCAACCCACGGGGGGGCGACGATTGGATCGTGAACTCGACCAGCAGCTGGTCGAACGCGCGCAGCGGGGCGACAAGCGCGCCTTCGAGTTGCTGGTGATGAAATACCAGCGACGGCTGGCCCGGCTTTTGTCCAGGATGGTGCGGGATGCGGCGGAAATCGAGGACATCACCCAGGAGTCCTTCATCAAGGCCTATCGGGCGCTGCCCCAGTTTCGCGGCGACAGCGCGTTTTACACCTGGCTTTACCGGATTGCCGTCAACACGGCCAAGAACTATCTGGTGGCCAAGGGCCGCCGCGCCCCGACCACGACGGAGTTCGACAGCGAAGAGGCGGAAGGTTTTGAGGATGGTGAGTTGTTGCGCGACATCGCCACGCCGGACGCGGAACTGCACACCAAGCAGGTGGCGCGTGCGGTGAACGAAGCGGTGGATATGCTGCCTGAGGAATTGCGCACGGCCATCACGCTGCGGGAAATCGAAGGCTTGAGCTATGAGGAAATCGCGCAAATGATGAATTGCCCGATAGGCACGGTGCGCTCGCGCATCTTTCGCGCACGCGAGGCGATTGCGGAGAAGATACGCCCGCTGTTGGGCACGAGCAGAGACAAGAGGTGGTGACATGAAAGACGCTGCGACCTATATCGACGAATTCGACGATGTCGAGGAGCGCCCTGCAACGGCGCTGCCTGAAAGGGTGTCCGCATGCGTGGACGGCCAGGCGGAGGACGACGCCTGGCTGGACGAAGTGCTGAAGACGCCGGGGGCGCGCCGGCGCTGGGAAGCCTATCAGATGATCGGCGACGCCATGCGCCAGACCCCCCCTCTGTCGGCCAATTTCTCCCACCGCCTGATGGCGCGCCTGGAGCAGGAGCCCACCGTGCTGGCGCCGCGCGCGCGGCTGCTGAGCGGCCGCGGCGTGACCGCGCTGGCGGCGTCCTTTGCCGTGGTGGCGGGCGCCTTCTTCCTTACCAACGCGGGCACGCCCGTGGAGCCGGTGGCGCCGGCCGGCATCCAGCAGGCCGCGGCCGCGCCGGCGAGCGATCCTTGGGCACCCTACCTGGCGGCGCATCAGGAGTTCGCGCCCGTGGTCGGGGAAGCGCCCTATCAGCCGGTATCCTACGTGGCCACGCCGCGGCCGTGATGGGGCGCCTGCGTTTCTGGATCGGGCTGCCGCTCATCGTCATTTGCCATTTGGCATGGGCCGACAATGCAGCCGATCTGCTGGCGCGCGCCGCCCATGCCGCGCGCACGCTCGATTACAGCGGCATCTACCTCTATCGCAACGGTGGCCACATCGAAGTCATGAGCATCGCGCACCGCGTGGACGGCAAGACCGACAAGATCAAGGTCGACGTCCTGGACGGGCCGCATCGGGAGTTCCTGCAACTGGGCAACCAGGTGCTTTGCCGCCTCGAAAACGGCCCGCCCATCCGCTTGGAAAACACCGCCCTGCGGCGCTTCTTCCCTTCGCTCCTGCCGGCCGACCCGAGCAAGCTGTTCGCCTATTATCGGCCGGTGCTGGGCGCGGCGGGTTCGGTGGCGGGGCGCCCCTGTCAGGAAGTCAGGCTGATTCCAAAAGACGCCTACCGCTATACCCATGTGCTCTGGCTGGACGATGCCACAGGCCTGCCGCTCAAGGCCCGCGTGCTCGACGACGAAGGCAAGGCAGTGGCATTTTATGTCTTCTCGCAAATCAGCATCGGTACGCCGCCGGCGGAAAATATCTTCCGCTTCGATACCCCGCCGGGCAGCCTGCCGGCAGCGGTGCTGCCGGAGACCTTCAGCCCCGGGCGCTGGATCATGCATGCGCCGCCGGGCTATTATGAAGTGCTGAAGACGCGCCGGCCGCTGCCGGGCCGCTCCACGCCCGTGAACCATATCATCTTTACCGACGGCCTCAGCACGGTGTCTTTGTTCATCGAGCCAGCCAGCGCGCACGACGGCGGCACCAGCGGGCTGTCGCAGGATGGGTCGGTGAAGGTTTATTCGCGCCGCTATCGGGTTTACCGTGTGACCGCCATGGGAGAGGTGCCGGCCGCCACGCTGGTCGATCTGGCCAATTCGGTGGAGCTCAAATAATGCTTGAACAAAGCGCCGAAGTCGTGCGCAGCGAGCCTGGCCTGGCCTGGGTGCGCGCCCAAGCGTCGGGCGGCTGCGGCAGCTGCGGCAACGGCGGCTGCGGCAGCCGCCGGCTGGCGGAGTTTTTTTCCGTGCGGCCGCGCGTCTTCCGCGTGCGCGATCCGCTCGGCACGCGCCCCGGCGACCTGGTGCTGGTGGGCGTGCCCGAGGGCGTGATCTGGCGCAGCGCCCTGACCGCCTACGGCCTGCCCCTGCTGCTCGTATTCGCCGGCGCCGCGCTGGGCCAGTGGCTGGGGGAGAACTTCGTCGCGCAGTCGATGTCTGTCGCGGGAGCACTGATATTCGGCCTGGGCGGATTTTTCTGGCTGCGTGCGAGGACGCACGACGCGCCGGGCCTGGCAGTGATTCTGAAACGTCAAGGAATAGTGACAAGGAGCACGCACGCATGAATCGTCCCGGCAACAGAAACCCCGTCTTCCTCTTCTGGCTGATGCTCGTCATGGCGCTGGCCGTTCCGGCGGCGCGGGCGGATTACAGCATCCCGGATCTGGTGCAGAAATACGGCCCTGCGGTGGTCAACATCAGCAGCACCCGCATCATGCACAGCCCGGGCGGAGTCAATCCCCAGCAGCAGCAGCTTTTCCAGTTCTTCCGCCAGTTTTTCCCGCCCGGGCAGATGCCGCCCCAGCTGCAGGGCCCCGGGCCACAGGAATTCCCGGCGCGCGATTCGGGTTCCGGCTTCGTCATCAGCCCCGACGGCTACATTCTCACCAACGCCCATGTGGTCAACGGCAGCGATGACGTGGTCGTGAAGCTGACCAACAAGCGCGAATATACCGCCAAGGTGGTTGGCACCGACCCGGTGAGCGACATTGCGCTGCTCAAGATCGACGCCAAGGATCTGCCCGTGGTCACCCTGGGCAATCCGGGCAAGCTCAGGGTGGGCGACCAGGTGGTGGCCATCGGTTCGCCTTTCGGGTTCGAGAACAGCGTCACTTCGGGCATCATCTCGGCGCTCAGGCGTTCGCTGCCGGACGAGAGCTACGTGCCCTTCATCCAGACCGATGTACCGATCAACCCGGGCAACTCGGGCGGCCCGCTGTTCGACATGCAGGGCCAGGTGGTGGGCATCAATTCGCAGATCTACACCCGCAGCGGCGGCTATCAGGGGCTGTCCTTCGCCATTCCCATCAATGTCGCCATGTACGTGGCGGACCAGCTCAAGGCCGGACACAAGATCGAGCGCGGCTGGCTGGGAGTGAGCATACAGGAGGTCACCGGCGAGCTGGCCGATTCCTTCGGCTTGCCGCAGCCGGAAGGCGCGCTGGTCGCTACGGTGGAAAAGGGCAGCCCGGCAGAGAAGGCCGGCATGCGGCCCTCCGACGTCATTCTCAAGTTCGACGGCAAGCCGGTGCACAGCTCGCGCGATCTGCCGCTCATGGTGTCGATGACCAAGCCCGGCAGCAGCGTGCCCGTGGAGGTATGGCGCAAGGGCCAGATCAAGACGCTTGATGTGACCCTGGGTACCCTGCCAATGCAGGTTGCGGATGCCGGTGCCGGGGTGCATAAGCAGAGCCGCCTGCGCGGCGGCCTGGTGCTGGGCGAACTGAGCCCGGCGCAGCGCAAGGAGCTCAAGCTCGATCACGGCCTGCTGGTGGAGGATTCCAGCGGCGACGCCCTGCTTGCCGGCGTGCGCGTGGGCGACGTCATCCTGGCCGTGAACAATATCGAAGTGGATACGGTGGCGCAGTTCCGCCGCGCCATCGACGCGGTGCCGCGCGGCAAGAGCGTCGCGCTGCTGGTGCGGCGCGGCAACAGCACGGTGTATGTGCCCATGAAGCTCTCTACCGCCGGGTGAAGCCTGCGCTCACGCTTTACGGCCGCCCAGGCTGCCATCTCTGCGAGGCGATGGCGGCCGAAGTGCAGCCGCATCTGAACGCCCATGGCCTGAGCCTGCGCCAGGTGGACATCGATGCCGATCCCGCCCTGGCGCAGCGCTATGGCCTGAAGGTTCCCGTGCTGTGCGGGCCGCAAGGCGAGATTTGCCACTATTTCTTCGATGAGGCGGCGTTCCGCGCCTGGCTGGCGCGGGAATCAGCCTGAGACGGCCCGCGCGCTACGAGCGCGGCGCGATTTCCGTTAAAATCCGCTGGTTTCCATGCAGGAACGGGGCGCGGCCGTGCCCCGTTTGTTTTGCCCGTGCGCAATATCCGCAACTTTTCCATCATCGCCCACATCGACCACGGCAAGTCCACCCTGGCCGACCGCCTCATCCAGCGCTGCGGCGGCCTCTCGGAGCGCGAGATGGAGGCGCAGGTGCTCGATTCCATGGAGCTGGAGAAGGAGCGCGGCATCACCATCAAGGCGCAGACCGCGGCCCTGCACTACGCGGCCCGGGACGGGCAGACCTATCTGCTCAACCTCATCGACACGCCCGGCCACGTGGATTTTTCCTACGAGGTTTCCCGCTCGCTCTCGGCCTGCGAGGGGGCGCTGCTGGTGGTGGATGCCTCCCAGGGCGTGGAAGCGCAGACCGTGGCCAACTGCTACACGGCCATAGACCTGGGCGTGGAAGTGGTGCCGGTGCTCAACAAGATCGACCTGCCGGCGGCCGATCCGGAGCGCGTGATCCAGGAGATCGAGGACATCATCGGCATAGAGGCCATCGACGCGGTGCGCGCCTCGGCCAAGACGGGCGTAGGCATCGACGAAATCCTCGAAGAGGTGGTCAGGAAGATTCCGGCCCCCAAGGGCGACGAGGCGGCGCCGCTCAAGGCGCTCATCATAGACTCCTGGTTCGACAACTATGTCGGCGTGGTCATGCTGGTGCGCGTGGTGGACGGCATGCTGCGGCCCAAGGACAAGATCCGCCTCATGGCGACCGGCGCGCAGTATCTCACCGAACAAGTGGGGGTGTTCACGCCGCGCTCGCGGCAGAAGGACAGCCTGGGTGCCGGCGAGGTGGGGTTCATCATCGCCGGCATCAAGGAGCTGGCCGCCGCCCAGGTGGGCGACACGGTAACGCTCGCCGACAAGCCTGCCGCACGGGCCCTGCCCGGCTTCAAGAAAGTGAAGCCGCAGGTGTTCGCCGGGCTGTACCCGGTGGAGTCGCACGACTACGAAGGCCTGCGCGATGCGCTCATCAAGCTGCAACTGAACGATGCCGCCCTGCAGTTCGAGCCCGAGGTGAGCCAGGCGCTGGGCTTCGGCTTCCGCTGCGGCTTCCTCGGCCTGCTGCACATGGACATCGTGCAGGAGCGCCTGGAGCGCGAATACGACATGGATCTGATCACCACCGCACCCACGGTGGTGTACCAGGTGCTCATGGCGGACGGCACGCTGATCGAAGTGGAAAATCCCTCCAAGCTGCCAGAGCCGTCGAAAATCGCCGAAATCCGCGAGCCGGTCATCACCGCCCACATGCTCATGCCGCAGGAATACCTCGGCGCCGTGATCCCGCTGTGCGAGCAAAAGCGGGGCGTGCAGGTGGACATGAAATACGTCGGCCGCCAGGTCATGCTCACCTATGAAATGCCCCTGAACGAGGTGGTCATGGACTTCTTCGACCGGCTTAAATCCGTGTCCCGCGGCTATGCTTCGCTGGATTATGAATTCAGGGAGTTTCGCCCGGCCGACCTCATCAAGCTGGACATCCTGGTGAACGGCGAGCGGGTGGACGCGCTCTCCCTCATCGTGCACCGGGCCCAGGCGCAGTACCGCGGGCGCGAGCTGGCGGCGAAAATGCGGGAACTTATTCCGCGCCAGATGTTCGATGTCGCGGTGCAGGCCGCCATCGGCGCGCACGTCATCGCGCGCGAGACGGTCAAGGCGCTGCGCAAGAACGTGCTGGCCAAATGCTACGGCGGCGACATTACACGCAAGAAGAAACTTTTGGAAAAACAGAAGGCCGGCAAGAAGCGCATGAAACAGGTGGGCAATGTGGAAATCCCCCAGTCTGCGTTTCTGGCCATCCTCCAAGTGGGAGACAAATAAGCATGGATTTCGCCCTCATACTGTTCATCGCCCTCGTTGTCACCGGGCTGATCTGGCTGCTCGACCGCCTGCTGTTCAGGCCCAAGCGCGCGGCCCGGGCCAAGGAGCCGCTGCTGGTGGAGTACTCCCGCAGCTTCTTCCCGGTCATCCTGGTGGTGTTCCTCCTGCGTTCCTTCCTGGTGGAGCCGTTCAAGATTCCCTCAGGCTCCATGATGCCCACCCTGCTGGTGGGCGATTTCATCCTTACCAACAAGTTCATCTACGGCATCCGCCTGCCCATCATCAACAAGAAGATCATCGATGTGGAGGAGCCCAAGCGCGGCGACGTCATGGTGTTCCGCTATCCCATGGACACTTCGGTGGATTACATCAAGCGCGTGGTGGGCCTGCCCGGCGACACCGTGCAATACGTGGACAAGAAGCTCATCATCAACGGGATGCCGCTCAAATACACGCCGGACGGCACCTTCACCTACGACCTGGGCGGCCTGAACTACGTCACCGACAAGGTCTACAAGGAGCAACTGGGCAGCCACGACCATCTCATGATGCTGCAGCCTGGGACCAAGCCCATCTATCTCTCGCAGGTGTGGCCCGATTTCCCCGACAAGAAGGATTGCACCTACAATGCGCAAGGCTTTACCTGCAAGGTTCCTCCCGGCCATTATTTGATGATGGGAGACAATCGCGACGGCAGCAACGACAGCCGCTACTGGGGCTTCGTGCCGGAACGCAACATCGTTGGCAAGGCTTTTCTGGTCTGGTTCAACCTGGACCACCTGAAGCGCATCGGCACCCTTATTGACTAGGAGCGGGCATGCATAAACAGCGCGGTCTTTCCATCATCGGTATCTTCTTCTGGATCATCGTCCTGGTGTTTTTCGCCATCCTGGGATTCCGCCTGGTGCCTGCCTATGTGGAATACTTTTCCGTCGAGAAAGTGCTCCAGGAGATGGGCCGGGATCCCAATCTCAATTCCATGAGCAACGGCGAGATTCGCGAGAAATTTTCCAAGTTCGCCAACGTGGATTACATCACCAGCGTGAAGCCCGGCGATCTGGACATCACGCATGACAACGGCCAGACCGTGGTCAGCGCACAGTATGAATATCGCACCAAGCTGTTTGCCAACATCAGCCTGCTGATCGATTTTTCCGCTGCTTCCAACGGGCGGCCGGTGGCCGCTTCCGGCAGCGCCGATTCGGGTGGCTGATTCCGGGGAAGCGCGCCTGCAGGATGCGCTGGGCCACGTCTTCACCGCCGCGGCCCTGCTGCGTCAGGCGCTTACCCACCGCAGCTATGGCAGTCCGCACAACGAGCGCCTGGAATTCCTGGGCGACTCGGTGCTCAACTGTGCCGTGGCGCATGCGCTCTACCAGGCTTTTCCGCAAGCGCCGGAAGGCAGTTTGTCGCGCCTGCGCGCCAACCTGGTGCGCCAGGAAACCCTGGCCTGCATCGCCGCCGCCCTGGCGTTGGGCGAGCATCTGCGCCTGGGCGAGGGCGAACTGAAAAGCGGCGGCTTTCGCCGCCCCTCCATTCTGGCCGACGCCCTGGAATCCCTCATCGGCGCGATTTTCCTGGACGCCGGCTTCGCGGCTGCCAGCGCGGCGGTGGCGCGCCTGATGGCGCCCTATATCGCGGCCATCGACCCGCTGGCTTCCGGCAAGGATGCCAAGACCAGCCTCCAGGAATGGCTGCAAGGACGCCGCGAGCCTTTGCCCGAATACCGGCTCCTGGCCACCGAGGGACAGGCGCACGACCAGGAGTTCGTGGTGCAATGCCTGCTCAAGGACGGGCGCCATGCCAGCCGCGGGCGCGGCAAGAGCCGCCGCGCCGCGGAGCAGGAGGCCGCCCAGGCCATGCTGGCCTGGCTGGAGCGTACATGAGCGAGTCTTTTCGCGCCGGCACGGCAGCGATCGTCGGGCGCCCGAACGTGGGCAAGTCCACGCTGCTCAACCGCTTGGTCGGGCAGAAGATCAGCATCACTTCGCGCAAGCCGCAGACCACCCGCCATCGCGTGCTGGGCATCCATACGCAGGCGGAATTCCAGGCCGTGTTCGTGGACACGCCGGGCTTCCAGATCCGCCACGGCGGGCGCCTGAATGCCGCCCTCAATCGCAGCGTGCGGACCGCCCTGGCGGACACCGATGTGGTCATCCTGGTGATCGAGGCGGGCCGCTACGGGCGCGAAGACCGCCAGGTCGCCGGACTGCTGCCCGGGAACAAGCCGCTGATTCTGGCGCTGAACAAGCTCGATCGCATCAAGGAGCGAGCCGCGCTGCTGCCTTTCCTGCAGGAGATGCAGGCAGCCTTTCCGGCCGCCGCCCTGGTACCCGTATCCGCCCAGCAGGGCACGGGCGTGGCCGAGCTGTACCGGGCGCTGGCCCAGCGCCTGCCGGAAGGCCCGCCGCTTTACGGTGAAGACGAGGTGACCGACCAGAGCGAGCGCCGCCTGGCCGCAGAGTTTATCCGCGAAAAGTTGTTCCGCCTGTGCGGGGAGGAGATTCCCTACGGCACCGCCGTGGCCATCGACAAGTTCGAAAGCGAGGGCCATCTGCGGCGCATCCACGCCACCATCCTGGTCGACAAGGAGAGCCACAAGGCCATCGTGATCGGCCAGGGCGGGGAAAAGCTCAAGGCCATTTCCAGCCAGGCGCGCCAGGACATGGAAAAGACCTTCGGCGCCCGCGTCTATCTGGAGGTGTGGGTCAAGGTGAAGGGCGGCTGGGCGGAAGACCGGCTCATGCTGCGGGAGCTCGGCCTGGAGTGAGTGTGGGCAGGCGGTGCCGCCTGCCGTGAAGATCCATGACCGCGCCTCATCCAGTCAACCACCAGCCGGGCTTCGTGCTGCACAGCCATGCCTACAAGGAGACCAGCCTGGTCGCGGAACTCTTCACGCGCGACTACGGCCGCGTGGCGGCGGTGGCGCGCGGCGCGCGGCGTCCGCTGTCCGGCTTGCGCGGCCTGATCCAGCCTTTCCATCCCCTGCTCCTGTCCTGGTACGGCCGCGGCGAGTTGCGCACCCTACACGCCGCCGAATGGCAGGGCGGGCTGGCGCCGCTGTCGGGGCGCGCCCTCATCGCGGGCTTTTATCTCAACGAACTGGTGCTCAAGCTTTTGGCCCGCGATGATCCCCATGAGGGCCTCTACGCACTTTACGACCAGACCCTGCAGTCGCTGGCGGCGGGGCCCGGCGCGCTCGAGCCGCTGCTGCGGCGCTTCGAGCTGGGCCTGCTCAAGGAAATCGGCTATGCCGCGACGCTGGACCGCCTGGCCGTGAGCGGGGAGCCCGTGAGCGCGGCCGCCTGTTACCGCTACCAGCCCGGCCACGGCGTGGTGCCGGAGGACGCTGGCGCAGGCATCGCCGTGTCCGGCCGCACCCTGCTGGATTTGGCGGCCGGTGAGTTCGCCGCGCCCGCCACGCTCGGCGAGGGCAAGCATCTCATGCGCGCGCTCATCCATCATCACCTGGGCGGCAAAGCCCTCTATACTCGACTGCTGTTGCAGGAACTCGCCGAATTATGAGCATCTTCCTCGGTGTCAACATCGACCACATCGCCACCCTGCGCCAGGCGCGCAGGACGCGCTACCCCAGCCCGGTGGAAGCGGCCCTGCAGGCGGAGACGGCGGGGGCCGATTCCATCACCCTGCATCTGCGCGAAGACCGCCGCCACATCCAGGACGAGGACGTCGACATTCTGCGCCGCGTGCTCAAGACCAAGATGAATCTGGAAATGGCCGCGACCGACGAAATGCTCGCCATCGCCGAGCGCGTGCGGCCCCAGGACGTCTGCCTGGTGCCGGAGAAACGCAGCGAGCTGACCACCGAAGGCGGCCTGGACGTGGCGGCTCAGATGGACAAGATGCGTGCCGCCTGCGCGCGCTTGCGCGCCGCGGGCGTGCGCGTGTCGCTGTTCATCGACGCCGAGTTCGCGCAGATCGAAGCGGCGGCGGCCGCCGGTGCGCCGGTGGTGGAAATCCATACGGGTCATTACGCCGACGCGGCCGCGCCGGAAGCCACCGAGCGCGAATACATGCGCATCAAGAATGCCGTGGCCTATGCGCGCGGCCTGGGGCTGACGGTCAACGCCGGCCATGGCCTGACCTATCACAACGTCGGCGCCATCGCCGCGCTGCCCGGCATGCACGAGCTCAACATCGGCCATGCCATCGTCGCCCACGCCCTGTTCGTCGGCTGGCAGGCGGCGGTGGCCGAGATGAAGCGCTTGATGCGGGAGGCCGCGCGTTGATGATGACGCCGCGCCTTGATCGCCGTCACCGCCTGCGCTGGCTGTCGCTGCGCATCTGGCTGCGCCGGGTGGCTTTCTGGGCGGGAGCCATCGCCATCGGTCTGGTGGCGACGCTGTTCACCTATGGCGCCAATGCCGCCATGGCCGCCTTCCAGCGCGGCGTCGATAGCTACGTCTGGCTGCCTCTGGTGGCGACGCCCATTACCCTGGCCTTGGTGGCGGCGCTGACGCGGCGCTATTTCCCGGGGGCCGAGGGCAGCGGCATCCCCCAGGCAATCGCGGCCCTGAAAATGGCGGATGGCGCCCAGCGTGCCCGCGTGCTGTCGCTCAGGACTGCTCTGGGCAAAATGCTGCTGACTTGGCTGGGCTTGTTGGGCGGCGCCAGTGTGGGGCGCGAGGGGCCCACGGTGCAGGTGGGCGCGGCCATCCTTCATTCGCTGCATCGCAATCTGCGCTATCCGGGGCGCCTGCCGGAACGCGCGCTGATCGTCGCGGGCGGCGCCGCCGGCGTGGCGGCGGCCTTCAACACGCCGCTGGCCGGCATCGTCTTCGCCATCGAGGAGATGGCGCGCTCGTTCGAGGAAAAAACCAGCGGTACGCTCATCACCGCCGTCATATTCGCCGGGCTGGCTGCGGTTTACGTGCAGGGCAACTACACTTATTTTGGCGTTACCCACGCTACCTTGGCCGGCGGGCAGGGCTGGCTGGCGGTGCTGCTGATGGGACTGCTCGGCGGGGTGTTGGGCGGGCTGTTCAGCCGCCTGTTGCTGGCCTACGGCCGCGCCGGTCTGCCCGGCCGCGCCGGCCGTTACTTGCGCGGCCACCCGGTCGCGTTCGCCGGCCTCTGCGGGCTGGCGCTGGCCCTGCTGGGCATGGTTTCGGCCCACAGCGTCTTCGGCACCGGCTATGACGAAGCGCGCGCCCTGCTGGAAAACAAGCAGGCCATCCCACCCTATTATGGGCTGCTCAAGCTTTTGGCCACCCTGGTGTCTTTCGTCAGCGGCATTCCCGGCGGTATTTTCTCCCCCTCTCTCGCGGTGGGGGCGGGGCTGGGGGCCAATGTCGCCTTGTTGCTGCCCGACGTGGCACCGGGGGCCATCATCGTGCTGGGCATGGCGGCCTATTTCGCCGGGGTGGTGCAGGCGCCCATCACCGCATTCGTCATCGTCATGGAAATGACCGACAACCAGGACATGCTGGTGCCCATGATGCTGGTGAGCCTGCTGGCGACGGCGGTGTCGCGCAGCGTTTGCCGGCGGCCGGTGTACAAGGCCATGGCCGAACAGTTCCTGGCCCGCGGCGTCACGGCTCCCAGCGCTCGGGATGAGCCCAGTAGCGCGCGTTGAGCCATTCCGGCGTGTGCTTGTAGCGGTACAGATCGTAGGCATAGCAGCGCCAGCCGGACCAGGGCGGCAGACAGAAAAAACCCAGGGCCAGATAGTCGGCGTCCGTGAGGACGTGGCCGGCGTCAGCCAGCACCCACAGGCGCGGGCTGACGTGGATGCGCAGCCGCCCGAACAGCCGGCTCCAGCCGGCGGCATCGAGCGCCGCGAAGTCGGTGCCGATCAGGATGGCTTCGAAGCGCGCCGACGGCGTCTCGCCTGTTTGCGCCAGGCTCACGGCGCAGCCCGCTGCGCACAGGTCGGCAGCCGCGGCGCCGGCGCGATCGCCCATGGCCAGGAGAGTGGCGGGGCGCGCTTCGGCGACTCGGGCCGGAAGGGAATCTGGGTAGTCCACGCTCATGGAATAATTTTAGTAGCATAGGCCATGGACACCAGCAAAGGCCGCGGCAGCGCGTCGCACCCCCATGCCCGTTTCGACGCCTGGCAGCGCGACGCGTTTGCCGACGGCTGGGAGGCTCCGCCGCAGCCCTTGCCGGCCACCGAAGTGCGGGTGGAATCGGCCCGGACCATCCTGAGCCGCAACGACACGCCCGATGTCCCTTTCCGCCATTCCATCAACCCCTACCGCGGCTGCGAGCACGGCTGCATCTATTGTTACGCCAGGCCGAGCCACGCCTATGTGAATCTGTCGCCGGGCCTGGATTTCGAAACCAAGCTCTACGCCAAGACCAACGCGGCGCAAGTCTTGCGCGCGGAACTGGCGCGCCCCGGCTACCGGCCCGACCCCATCAACCTGGGCGGCAATACCGATCCCTATCAACCCATCGAGCGCTCCTGGCGCCTCACTCGCCAAGTCTTGGAAGTGCTGCTGGAGCACCGCCATCCCTGCACGCTCGTGACCAAGGGCGCGGCCATCGAGCGCGATCTCGATCTGCTGGCCGAATTGGCGCGGCACCGGCTCGTCCATGTCTTTCTCTCCCTCGCCACGCTGGACGGCGAGCTGGCTCGTCGCCTGGAGCCCCGTGCCGCGGCGCCCCGGCTGCGCCTGCGCCTCCTGCGCCAGTTGAGCGAAGCGGGCATACCCTGCGGAGTGCTGGTGGCACCCATCATCCCCGGGCTGACCGACGCCGGCCTGGAGAACGTGCTGAAAGCCGCCGGCGAAGCGGGCGCACGTCGGGCCGACTACGTGCTGCTGCGCTTGCCGGGGGAGGTCGGCGGCTTGTTCACGGACTGGCTGGAGCGACACTATCCCCTGCAAAGCGCCCGTGTCATGGGCCTGATTCGCCAGTGCCGCAGCGGGGGCGAGAACGACGTGCGCTTTTTCAGCCGCATGGCGGGGGAGGGGCAGATAGCGCAATTGTTGGCGCAGCGCTTCCGGATCGCGCGGCGCCGCCATGGGCTGGATCGCCCTTTGCCCGCCCTGGATTTGTCCGCTTTCCGGGTGCTCGGGGCGCAGGGCGAATTGTTCTGATGGGGATCGAACTTTACTCCGCCGCTCAAACCACTTTTCAATTTTGCCGCCAGAAGCCGCGCCGGCTTCGACGCGGAGGAATTGGCGTGGCTGCAGGATTTGCAGGCCGGGAGGCCGTGCTGATGGCCTCGGCACCTCGGCCGGCGGCAGTTCGCCTGCACCATTGCCAAATAGGGGCAAAACCCTGACCATGCGGGGGCGGGTGAGGAGGCCAGGCCCGTGTCGATTCCGGCCAGGCGCCAGACGCGCACCGGCCGGGCATTTTCAACTGCAATAAGGACAGCAACCATGCAACAGACTTTGTTCCGTTTGTTCGTTTTATTCCTTACCGCTTTCTGGGCTCTCCAAGTCCGTGCGGCTGATGCGCCGACCGCTCCGGCAGCCGGCAAGGGACCCATGAAAGTGCTTCTGGAAGTCGATAATTCCAACCAGGAGAGCTGGCATACCGCCATCGCCACCACCAACCAGATCATGCATGTGGTGGGCATGGATAACGCCAGGGTCGAAATCGTGGCCTGGGGCCCCGGCATAAAATTTCTCCTGAAGACCTCGCCTTATGCCGCAGACATCCAGAGCCTGTCCAGCTACGGTGTCGAGTTTGCCGCTTGCGGCAATACCATGAAGGCGCTGCATCTCACCAAGGCGGACCTTGCCTCCGGCGTGACCGTGGTGCCGGGCGCCATCGGCGAGATCGTCAAGCGCGATCACGAGGGCTGGACTCAGATCCACATGTAAGGCGGGGCACGCCCGGCGCGAGCTGGGCGCGTAGACGCGGTCAGTCCGGGCCGGCGAGCTTTTCACCCTGCCGGGGTCTTCCGTTTGCAGCAAAACCACGCTGCTCAGGATGACCGCCGGTTCTACCCTCCCCGGCGCTGGGCAGATTCTGCTCGATGGCGTGAGACTGGCCGCGACGCCGTTCGAGGGCGCCCGCTCCACACCGTATCCCAGGGTTGCGCCCTGTTTCCGCACATGACGGTGGCGGAGGCGGAGTTCGAAGCATGGGTGGGGGAAGCCTTGCGGGAGGTCGTTTTCCGGGCGAATTGTCGGGAGCGCAGAAGCAGCGCGTGACTCTCGCCCGGGCACTGATAGACCGCCCCCGTTTGTTGCGCTGGATGAGCCTTTGGCGGCGCTCGACCTCAAACTGAGGGAGCAGATGCGCCTGGAATTCATCCATGGAACTCATCAAGCTGCAAAAGGAGGTGGGCGTCACCTTCGTCTCCTGGCCTTGCGATGCCGCGCGCTTTATCCACGACGCGTGACGCGCTGGGATGAAAACGGCGGGGCCGGAAGTTTGCATTTTGGAGCAGGATCATTCGGTGCCGCGAACCCGGTAGACAGCCGTTGGAGTACCCATTGCGCATCGACGTGCGGTGCCTCGCCCTTAGAACCCGGAAGCCCAGAGACAATAATTATCAACTAATTTACATATGATAGGCTTCGACGATGGGGCGACATCGAGTGCGAAAACGGTGATTCCCAGGGTTCCCGTTTGTCACGGAGTTGGGAGAATGGCAGTTCAGCGGACCGGTATTGTCGGGCAAGGTTTGAGTAGGCCCGGCCTAGATAATGTCGTCATGAGATGAGGTAAACTGTGAGCTTCATCGCTTCTGGGTACTGCAATGGCTGAAAGCGCAAGACGACACGACTTATCCGATACCGCCTGGCGGCTTCTTGAGCCGCATCTAC
>JAJZRU010000024.1 GCA_021802555.1 Pseudomonadota bacterium | reverse complement strand
TCGGGAGAATAGAAATCGGCTGGCTATACGACGATCATGCCGCCGCCACGGCGATCGACGCCGATGCGGTAGCGGACGTGCACTTCGGGTTGCACGGCCGCAGCCTGCCCGTGGATCACGGCTGGCTGCTCTACCAGGAACTGCTCCGGCTCGCGCCCTGGCTCGCCGACGAGAACGGCGTGGGCATCCATCCCGTTGCCGGCGCCGACAACGGGATGGACGAACTGATCCTGAGCCATCGCGCCAAGCTGATGGTGCGCTGCCCCGCGGGAAAAATCCCCGCTTTGCAGACGGCCCTGACCGACCGGGAAATCAGCCTGCACGGCGGCATCCTCGCCATCGGCGCGAGCAAAATCCGCCGCCTGACCTTGCATACCCCGCTTTACGCCCATATCGTAACGACCGGCAGCCGGGACGAGGCGGGCTTCACGCGCGATATCATTGCGCTGTTGGATCGCATGGGCATCAGCAGCCGCTTCATCTGCGGACGGCCCCAAAAGATATTCGACGGCGCTGTGGAAACCGTGGGCTACAGCCTCTTGCTGCATGGGCTCCCCCTGGCCAACGCCCTGCGCGTGCAGCAGGAAGGCCTGGGCACGAACCGCAAACTGGGCTGCGGGATATTCATCCCCCATAAATCGATTACCGCAGTGGGGGCCATCGATGCGGTTTGATATTCCGCTTCGGGCCTGAACCGAAGCTTGTTCCAGGGAGGCACAACGCGCTCCCGGCCATAGAACCGAGGCTAGCCTCGATATATTTTGCAAGGAGAAAACAAATGGGTGTTATGTACAACGGACAGGAACTGGAAACCGGTGACGAGGATTTCCTGCTCGAACCCGTCTATGACGACGAAATCTGCTCGGTCATGGCCGAGCGTGAGCAAATCGCGCTGACCGACGACCATTGGTTCGTGATCCGCTGGCTGCGCGAAAAATACAAGCAGGACGGCCATACCCCAAACTTCCGCAACATGGTCATCGAACTGACCGAGGAAGATGGCAGCAAGGACTGGAAGAAGGAGCTCTACACCCTCTTCCCGAACCAGCCGGCGCGCCAGGCCGTTCGCGTCGCCGGGCTGCCCAAGCCCTACGGCAAAGGCGGCTACTGACAGCCGCGCGAGGCGCCGGCCGCGCCTCGCTCACCAACGCTCCCCGATGTTCAGCAACACGCTCGTTTCCACCGCCGATCTGGCGGCGCATCTCGATGACCCCCTTTGGGTCGTCTTCGATTGCCGTTTCACGCTGACCGATCCGCAGGCCGGGCGCCGCGCCTACGAAGCCGGCCACATTCCCGGCGCCCGCTATGCCGACCTGGATGCCGACCTGTCCGCTCCGGTGGGCAAAGGCACCGGCCGCCATCCTCTGCCCGACCCTCAGATTCTGGCGCGCAAGCTGTCCGATTGGGGCGTGGGCGTGAACCGCCAGGTAGTGGTGTACGACGATAGTTACAATTCCATTGCCGTGCGCATGTGGTGGCTGCTGCGCTGGCTGGGCCATCCCGGAGTGGCGGTGCTGGACGGCGGCTGGCCCAAATGGCTGCGGGAAAAACGCCCCGCGACGCCGCAGGCGCCCCTGCCGCAGCATGCGCTCTTCCCCCATCTGCCGGAAATGAGCCAGGTCGCCCATGCGGACGAAATCCTGCAAGGCTTGTCCGATCCAGGCCGCCTTCTCTTAGACGCGCGCCCCGAGCGGCGCTTTACGGGAGAATACGAGCCGCTGGATCCGGTGGCCGGGCACATCCCCGGTGCGATCAACTGGCCGTTCGAGGAAAACCTGGATTTCGACGGCACCTTCCTGGCGCCTGAAGCCCTGCGCGAAAACTACCAGGCGCTGCTCAAAGGCCGCGCCCCCCACGACGTGATCCATGTGTGCGGCTCGGGCGTCACCGCCTGCCACAACGTGCTGGCCATGGAAATCGCCGGCCTGCCCGGCTCGCGCCTCTATCCGGGCTCGTGGAGCGAATGGATCGCCGACCCGTCCCGCCCCGTCGCCACAGGAGAATAATTCGTCATGGCCCACGGCATCCGCGTCAAGACCGACTGGCATAGCGACAGCGACGAGCCCAAGGGGCCGGAAGAACAGGCCACCGTGGTCGCCACCAACATCTGGAAACTGGCCGACCGCCTCACCATCAACCTGCAGGAGGCCGATTACGACATCGTCGACCTGCAGCGCGGCATAGGCATCATGGTGGAGGCCATGGCCTTCATGGTCCACCTCTCCGACCGCCTGATCTTCGGGCGCATCGACGACGACGAGCGCACCGCCTTCATTTCCACCATGGCCGGCCGGCTGGCGGAAATCGTCGAAGGCAACATCCACGATCTCCTGGACGATCATGATCACCCCTACCAGGCCGCCTTCCTGGAAAAGATCAACGCGCGCAGCGCCGAATATGCGACTTTCGATTTCGACCCCGAGCACCCCGGCTACCCGGTCAGGCATTTTCTCGGCAGCTGCGTCCGCGATCTCATGCTGGACAAGGACAAATCCTGGATCGCCGACCAGATTTCCGAAATCGAGATACCGAAAATGCTGGACGTGCTCAAGCGCACCATAGACGGCCTCTACCCCAAACATACGCCGGCCGGATGATCCCCTTATCCAGCCCTTTCCACCCCGACAGTCCGGCCTACCCGGCCTGGCGCGACGCCAAGCTGGCCGCCTATCCGGCGCGCCTGGACAACTTGCTGGTCGAAGTGGCCGACCCGCGCAAGCTCACGGCGACCGAGCACGCGGCCTTGCTCGCACGCATCCGCAAGACCAACATCGCCCTCTACGCCGGCGCCCTGCCCGAGCCGGCGGACAAATCCATCCCGCGCCTGCTGGGGCTGCAATTCGGGCTCGCGCGCCTGGACAGCAACCTGCTGGCCGACGAGGACGCCATCACCACCCTCACGGTGGCCGAGGAACCAAGCCGCAAGGGCGAATACATCCCCTACACCAACCGAGCGCTGGGCTGGCATACCGACGGCTATTACAACCGCGCCGACCACGGCATCTGCGCCATTGTGCTGCATTGCGTGCAGCCTGCCGGAGAAGGCGGCGAGAACGGACTGCTGGATCACGAAATGGCCTATCTGCTGCTGCGCGAGCAAGATCCCGGGCACATCCGCGCCCTCATGGGCGAAGCGGTTATGACCATCCCGGCGCGGCTGGACGAAAACGGCGTCGCCCGCGCGGCCGAAAGCGGGCCGGTGTTCGCCACCCTACCCAATGGTCAGCTGCACATGCGCTACACTGCGCGCACGCGCAGCATCGAATGGCAGGACACCCCCGAGGTGCGCGGCGCCGTGGCCGCGCTGGAAAGCCTCTTCAACAGCCCTTCGCCCTATATTTTCCGCGGCCGCCTGGAATCCGGCATGGGCCTCATCTGCAACAACGTGCCGCATTGCCGCAGCAGCTTCAACGACGCCCCCGGACACAAGCGCGTGCTGTACCGCGCGCGCTATTTCGACCGCATCGCGGGTACTTGAAGCTCTCAATCCATCGCCTCCAGGCGGCGAAAGAGCTCGGCGATGAGGCGGTCGGCGACCTCCCGGTCATATTCGTCCAGACTGTCGTAACGCTCCTCCAGCTCTGCAATGGCCGCTTGCACGGCCTCGCGGGTCTCCAGTTTGCCCAGCCTCTGAGACAATTCGTAGAACCGCGGATTCATGGGCACCCTCCCCGGAATCTGCCGGTTTCATCCTGGCACAAGCCGGGGATTTTTGATACCGTCGCGGCAATCCGTACGAGCATCGCCATGAATTTCTGCAGCCACTGCGGCGCACGCCTGGAATGGCGCATCCCCGAAGGCGACCAGCATTTCCGCCACGTGTGCCCGGCGTGCGGCACGATCCATTACCAGAATCCCAAGCTGGTGGTCGGCTGCATCCCCGAATGGGAAGACCAGATCCTGCTCTGCCGGCGTGCCATCGAGCCGCGCTCGGGATACTGGACCTTGCCCGCCGGATTCATGGAAAACGGGGAAACCTCGGCCGAGGGGGCGTTGCGGGAAACCTGGGAGGAAGCCGGGGCGCGCGTCGCCATCGGCCCCCTCTACAATCTCTTCAATCTGCCGCACATCAACCAGGTCTACCTGATCTACCGCGCCCAACTGCTGGATTTAGAGCACAGCCCCGGCATCGAGAGCCTGGAAACGCGTCTGTACAGGGAAGGCGAAGTCCCCTGGGAGCAGCTGGCGTTCCGCACCGTGCGCCTCACCCTGGAGCTGTATTTCCGCGACCGCGCCCAGGGCAGCTTCGGCTTTCACCAGACGGATCTCAGGCCGCCGCGCTGATCACCTCGCGCGCCGCGACGAGGAAGTCCACGCGCAGCCAGTCGCCGTGCTCCTCCGCCACCGCCCCCAAATGGACGCGGTAGCTTACCTCGCCGTCGACGAGCGTCCTCTCCGCGCCGTGCTCATAGGCGCTGCGCGGCAGCAGCAGATGGCTGACGCCGCGGGTGGTCTCGGGCAAGGGCAAAAATAGGGCGGGCGCGCCGCCTGCCGTCATGCCTTCCGGCCAGGCCATCTGCACGCGCTTGGGATAGCGGCTGAGGCATTGCGCACCGCCGAAAAAACGCTCCCCCTCCTGGTTGAACCAGCGCAAGACCATCAAGCGCCAAGCGCCGTCCGGAGGATTGTCGTCATTGACGAGAAACAATTCACCCTGCGCCAGCCCGTCGCCGCCGGAGAGCACCAACCCCAAGCCATCGCGGCTCTCGTCCCGCATCATCCATGGTTCGCCCGCCACGGATTTGCCGGCTGCCGCCAGCAGCACCACCTCCATGCCGCGCACCACCCAAATGCGCGCTTCGCGTGCCTCCCTGGGCAAGCCGCGCCCCGCGCCGCCGCGCTCCAGCAAGCGCAGCAATTGCGTACATACGATGTCGGGCAGGCCGCCCAGCGGGGCCGGCCGGCTGAGCGCATCGAACACCGGGCGCAGATCGAGGAAACGCATGCGCCGGCCCGGGACGAAGCCGACGTCCGCCGGCACCGCCCCCCGGCCGCCCGTCAAATCCACGCCGTAGCGGTGCTGATCGCGGCGATAGCGCGACTCGGGCAGGGGCAATGCGGGAAAATCGGCCAAAGCCCCGGCAAAGCGCTCGATTTCCGCCGGTTTGAAGCCGGCCGGATTCACCAGCGCGAGCACCAGCGGCAACGCATACTCGCGCCCGCAGCTCGTTACGCGCCCGTCCTCGACCACCGGCACGGCCGCCAGTCGGCGAATTTCCGCGATGTGGAAAAGCTTGTGCAGGCGGCGCCAGGCGAAACTAGAAGGCTGCTGCCCGCGGTAATACTCCCAGCGCATGATGAGCGCCTGGTAGCGCAGGCCGCGCGCCAGGATCTCGGACATGAAGGGCGCGAACGCCTCGCGCGCAGCGCCGCGCACCACCTGTTTGAGCAGGCGCAGGTAAGCCATGGCGAGCTGCGCCCAGAACATCTGGCTCTCGCGCCACAACGCCTGGCGCGCGAAGGGCAGCGTATCCTGGCAGCGCAGATACTGCTGCACGATGCATTCCTGCAGGGGCAAGCCCTCTCTTTCCAGGGCACGCAGCGCTTGATAGGCCGCCAGACTGGCTGCCGGGTGGGCGCCATTGTAGCGCTCCAAGCCTTCGACGAGAGCATGGTGAGCGTCGTAGTCCGAGGCGCCGCCGGCGTGGCTGATCCACTGTGCCGCCTGCTCCGCCGGCTCCGCGCTGGCGCGTGCAGCCCTGCGGCGCTGGGCGATCTTCTTCAGCATGGAAAACATTTCAGTCATAATTTCTTCTTCGCTGCAATATCCGCGTCCGGGGTCACGCAACATCCATGCCGCCGGCCTTATGTGGCGCGCGGATGGAACGGCGCAGGTTTTGCGTCGGCGCAGCGCCGTGCGGCCACGAATTTTCGTCGACCAGCGTCGAAATCACGACTATCCCCGCGCCGCGCCGGCGGCAGGCGTCTGTTATCATGCCCGCCCATGCGCAGTGTCCTTGGCTGCCCCGGCGCCGATAGGCCCTGGCCGTGCGTGGAGGCGTGGCAGAGCGGTTGAATGCACCGGTCTTGAAAACCGGCAGTGGCGCAAGCCACTCGTGAGTTCGAATCTCACCGCCTCCGCCAACAAACAGCGTCGCAACCGCCTTGCCCGCCACCCTGCCTCAGGGTAGGCTAGCGCCGGAACAACGACAGCCGGGCATGTACCTCGATCATTTCGGCCTCCGCGAGGCCCCTTTCCGCATCACCCCCAACATCGGCTTCTGGTACGCCGGGGCGCAGCGGGAGGAATTGCTGGAGGCCTTGATATACGCGCTGTCCCACGGCGAGGGGCTGATCAAGGTAACGGGCGAGGTGGGCAGCGGCAAGACCATGCTGCTGCGCATGCTGCAAAGCCGCCTGCCCGCAGGGGTGGAGTTGCTTTATCTGGTCAACCCCGCGCTGGGCCCCGACGAAATCCTGCACGCCCTGCTCGCCGACATGGGCGAGGCCGCCCCTGCCGACAGCCACCGCCAGGCCCTGCTGCAGCGCCTCAACGACGCCCTGCTGGCGCGCCATAATGCCGGCAAGCGCGTGGCCGTGGCCGTGGAGGAAGCCCAGGCCATGCCCCTGGAAAGCCTCGAATTCGTGCGCCTGCTCACCAATCTGGAAACGTCCACCGACAAGCTCCTGCAAGTGGCGCTGTTCGGCCAGCCCGAGCTGGACGCCCTGCTGGCGACGCCCCGCATCCGCCAGCTCAAGGAGCGCATCACGCTTTCGCTTGCCCTGCCGGCGCTGCCCGACGCCGAAGTGGGCGCCTACCTGGCGGCGCGGATGGAACGCGCCGGCTATCGCGGCCCCAGCCTGTTTCCGGCGCGGGTGGTCCGGGCCATCGCGCGCGCCTCATGCGGCCTGGTGCGGCGCATCAACATCCTGGCGGACAAAACCCTGCTGGCGGCTTACGCCGAGGGCACGCGCGACCTCAAACCCTCCCATGTGCGCTCGGCCCTGGCCGACGCCGAATTCGCCGCGCGCCGCAACCCGCGCACCCTCCCCTGGCTCTGGGGCGGCCTGGGCCTGGGCGCGGCGGCGGCGCTGGCGGCGTACACCCATTGGCAGAGCGCTTCGACCTCCGCGCCGGCGCCCGCCCCGCTGGCAAGCCCGACCGCGGCCGCCGCGCCGGCCGCGGACACGCCCGCCGCCCTGGCCCTCGCCACCGACGCCTGGCTGCGGCGCAGCCCCTCCTCGTTGTATGCCCTGCAATTGCGCACCGTTAAAGATGGCTGGGATGCAGCCGTTTTATTGCACGATATGGAGAAATCGGACCTCCCCCATCCCTTGCGGCTGTTCCATGGGCGCACCCCCAGCGGGCCGGCTTGGATGATCCTAGCCGGAGAATTCCCTGCCCATGCGGCGGCGGAAGCCGCTCTGGCACGCCTGCCCGCATCTTTGCAGGCCTACCAGCCCTTCGTGCGCAGCGTGGGCAAGATGCGCCGGGCCCTGCTGCCGACCCCTGGCGGAACGCTGCCATGAGGCGCCTGCTCGCCCTCCTGCCCCTGGCCGCGCTGGCCGCCTGTGCGCCGCAGCCTTTCCCGCTGGCTCCCGGCCATTTGCACCAGACACCGGCGCCCAAGGCCCCGCCGCCGCCCATCGTGCGCGCCGTACCCTACCTCCCGCCGCCGTCCAGCGCCCCGCCGCCGCCGACCTACACCGTGGTGGTCAACGACGTGCCGGTCAAGGAACTGCTGTTCTCCATCGCCCGCGACACCAAATACAACATCGACATCTACCCCGGCATCAGCGGCCGCGTAACCCTCAATGCCGTGAGTGAGCCGCTGCCGGCCATCCTGGATCGCATCGCCGAGCAGGCCGATCTGCGCGTCAAGCTCAGCGGCAGGAACATCAGCATCCTGCCCGACACGCCCTACGTGCGCACTTACACGGTCAATTACGTCAACATGGTGCGCAGCACCAAGTCGGAAATCGGCGTCGCGGCGCAGATCGCGGCCACCGGCGGCGGTATGGGCGCGGGCGGCGCCGCGGGGGGCAGCGGCAATGGCTCCAGCACCACGGTGACGAGCACCGCCGACGACGATTTCTGGAGCATCGTCACCAAGAACATCCGCGACATCCTCGCCGCCAGCCGCGCCGCTCATGAAACCCTGGAGCAGCGCAAGGTGCGCGCCGAAACCGAAAAAACCTTGCAAAGCCAGCGCGTGGCCCAGGCCGAAGCGGTCAGCAAGGCCGGCGCGGGGGCCGACAAGCTGTTCGACACGGCGTTCAAAAACTCCCCCGCCGGCCTCGTCGGCAAGGATGACGTAGTGGTCAACCCCATGGCCGGCACGGTGACGGTGCTGGGCACCCAGCGCGAACAGCGCCTGGTGCAGCAGTATCTGGACCAGGTGAGCGCCGCGGTGCAGCGCCAGGTGCTGATCGAGGCCACCATCGTCGAAGTGACCCTGAAGAACCAGTATCGCGCCGGCATCAACTGGAACAGCCTGGTGCAAGGCCTGAACGGCTGGGCGGTCAACACCACCGCCAACGCCGCCAGCGCGCTGGCCAACACGCTGACGCCTTTCGCCACCATCAGCTACACCAACAGCAACTGGAACTTCCAGGCCCTGCTGGGCCTGTTGGAGTCCTACGGCAAGACCAAGGTGCTCTCCAGCCCGAAACTGATGGCGCTCAACAACCAGACTGCCCTGCTCAAGGTGGTGGACAACCTGGTGTATTTCACCATCCAGGGCACCACCACCAGCACCGTGAACGTCGGCACGACGGCCACCTTCACCACCACGCCCCACACCGTGCCCGTGGGCGTGGTGATGAGCGTGACGCCGCAGATCAACGAAAACGGCGTCATCACCCTGACCGTGCGGCCGACCATCACGCGCGTGGTGAGCTACGTCAACGATCCCAATCCGACCCTGGCGCAAGACCATATCCAGAGCCAGATCCCGGTCATCCAGGCGCGCGAGATGGAATCCATGCTGCAAGTCAGGAGCGGCCAGACGGTGGTGCTCGGCGGCCTCATCCAGAACGACGCCAGCCAGGCGCGCGACGGCCTGCCGGTGCTCTCGCGCCCCTCCGGCGTGGGCGCCCTGTTCGGCCAGCACGAGCGCAGCGACACGCAGACCGAGCTGGTGATCTTCCTGCGCCCCACGGTGATCAACGAACCCTCGGTGGAAAGCGCCGACCTGGCGCGCTTCCGCCGCCTGCTGCCCGCCGCGCCCACACCATGAGTCTGCTCCTGAAAGCCCTGAAACAGGCGGAAAAGGGCGGCGCAGGCCCTCCCGACCCGCCCGATCTGGATCTCGAACCCCTGACCCTGGCCACGCCCAAGCCGCGTCCGCAGTGGGTGGACCCGGGCGAGCCCGCAGTTCCCGAGGCCCCGCGCACGCGGCTGAGCCTGCCGCGCTTGGGCCTGGTGCCGGCCGCGGCCCTCATCGCCCTGCTGGTCGCCGTAATCTATGGCATTTATGTCTATCGCGCCCTGCACCCGGTGAGCTTCGCCGCCCCACCGTCGGCCGCGCCGCGTCCCGCCCCTCCGGCGGCGCCGCCCGCCCCCGCCGTGCCGGCGGCGACCGCACCGCCGCCATCCGCCGCCGCCTCGCCGCGCGCATCCGTTCCATCCCCCCCCCTCGAACCTCCCCGGCCATCGGGGCGCGCGGCGCCGTCTGCGCCGGCAGCCCCCGCCGCGCGCCCCGCGACGCACCACCCGTTGTTGCGACCGGCAACGCAACCTGCGCTCATCAGCGCCAGCCCGTCCCCCCTGAACGCCGCCTATGCTGCCTGGCGCGCCGGGCGTCTGGACGAAGCGCAGGCGCTTTATGCCCAGGCGGCCGCGCACAGCGGCGGCGCCCAGGCTTGGCTGGGGCTGGCAAGCATCGCCTCCCTGCGCGGCAACGCTCGGGAGGCCGCCGACGATTATGAAAAAGTCCTGCAGCTGGATCCCAACAACGCCACCGCCCAGGCCGCCCTGCTAGACAGCCTGGGGTCCAGCGACACCGCCGCGGCCGAAGCGCACTTGCAGGCGCTGATCCATCAGCAGCCCAGCGCCGTGCTCTATTTCGCCCTGGGAAATCTTTACGCCGGCCAGCAGCGCTGGGCCGATGCCGAAGCCGCCTATTTCCAGGCCCGTGCGCGCGCGCCCGACAACGCCGATTTCGCCTACAACCTGGCGGTGAGCCTGGACCACCTGCAGCAATACGCCGCCGCGCTGGACCATTACCGCGAAGCGCTCAAGTTGGCCGGGCCCGACACACGCTTCGATTTGCAGGCGGCGCGGAGCCGCATCGCGCAACTGGCAGGTCAGTAATGATCGAGCGCCGCAAGAAGCTGCGCATGGGCGAGTCGCTGGTGGCCCAGGGGCTCATCACGCTGGACCAGCTGCGCATCGCCATCAAGGAGCAGAAGGCCACCGGCCTGCCCATCGGCCGCCAACTGGTGGCCCTGGGCTTCATCACCGAGGCCGTGGTGCGCGACCAGCTCGCCCACGTGCTGGGCAGCCAGAGCATCGATCTTTCCATGGTGGTTGCCGACCCCGAGGCGCTCGCCCTGGTACCCGAAGATTTCGCCCGCAAGCAGCGCCTGCTGCCCATCGCCTACAACGCCGAGCGCCAAGTGCTCACCATCGCCACCACGGACATGTTCAACGTCGTGGCGCTGGACCAGCTGAAAGCCGCCCTGGGCCAGCAGGTGGAGATCAACACCCTGCTGGCGGGCGAAGCCCAGCTCATCGAGTACACCGATCTCTTCTACGGCTTCGACTTGTCGCTGGATGGCATCCTGCGCGAGATCGAAACCGGCGAGGTGGATTATCAAAGCCTCAATCCCGAAACCGACGAGTACACCCAGCCGGTGGTGCGCCTGGTGGGCGCGCTGCTTGCCGATGCCGTGAAGCGGCGCGGCTCCGACATCCACTTCGAGCCCGAGCACGCTTTCCTGCGCATCCGCTATCGCATCGACGGCGTGCTGGAGCAGGTACGCAGCCTGCACAAGACCTACTGGCCGGGCGTAGCGGTGCGCCTCAAGGTGCTCTCCGGCATGAACATCGCGGAGACGCGCGCGCCCCAGGACGGCCGCATGTCGCTCACCCTGTCCGGCCGGCCCATCGATTTCCGCGTCTCCTCGCAGCCCGGCATCCACGGCGAGAACATCGTGCTGCGCATCCTGGACCGCGAGAAATCCATCCTGCCCCTGGAAACCATGGGCTTCGCAGACGCAGCCTTGCAGGAGCTGCAGCTCATGATGGCGCGCCCCGAGGGCATCCTCATCATCACCGGCCCCACAGGCTCGGGCAAGACCACCACGCTGTACTCGATGCTCTCGCACCTGAACAGCGAAGAGGTCAACATCATGACCCTGGAAGACCCGGTGGAATATCCCGTCACCCTCATGCGCCAGACCTCGGTGAACGAGACCGTAAAACTGGATTTCGCCAACGGCATCCGCTCCATCATGCGCCAGGACCCGGACATCATCCTGGTGGGCGAGGTGCGCGACAAGGAGACCGCAGAGATGGCCTTCCGCGCCGCCATGACCGGGCATCAGGTGTTCACCACTCTGCATACCAACTCGGCCCTGGGCGTCTTTCCGCGCCTGCTGGACATCGGCATCCAGCCCGGCATCATGGCCGGCAACATCATCGGCGTAGTGGCGCAGCGCCTGGTGCGCCTGCTGTGCCCGCGCTGCAAGGAAGCCTATGGGCCGGAGGAAACCGAGGCCCGCATCCTCGGCTGGGAGGCCGCCGGCCAGCCCACGCTGTACCGCCCCAAGGGTTGCCCGGCCTGCGACGGCAAGGGCTACCGCGGCCGCACCGCGCTCATCGAACTGCTGCGCATGGATGCCGACCTGGACGAAATGGTGGCACGCGGTGCGGCCCTGCATGAAATCCGCGCCGCCGCCCTGGCGCGCGGCTATCGCCCGCTGGCCGATGACGGCGTGGGGCGCGTGCTGGGGGGCTCGACCAGCTTCGCCGAAGTGGCGCGCGTAGTGGATCTCACCAGCCGCGTCTAACATGCCCTACTTCCGCTACCGCGCCATGGACCAGACCGGCCGCTTGAGCCGCGGGCAATTGGCCGCGGTCAACGAAGTGGATCTGGAACTGCGTCTCAAGCGCATGGGCCTGGACCTCATCAACCTGCGCCCGCTGCGCCAGAACCAGTACCACGGCGGCGAGCGCATCACGCGGCGCGACCTCATCACCTTCTGCTTCCACCTGGAGCAGATCAGCCGCGCCGGCGTGCCCCTGCTGGACGGCCTGCGCGACTTGCGCGACACCATGGACAGCGCGGGTTTCCGCGACATCCTCACGGCGCTGCTGGAAGACCTGGAAGGCGGCAAGATGCTGTCCCAGGCGCTCGCCGCCCATCCCGCCATCTTCGACACCGTGTTCATCAACGTCGTGCGCGCGGGCGAGCAGACGGGGCGGCTGGACCTGGTGTTCGGCAACCTCGCCGCCACGCTCAAATGGCAGGACGAGGCCGCCGCCAAGGCCAAGCGCCTGATGGTCTATCCGGCCATCGTCAGCGCCTTCGTGCTGCTCACCGTGGTCGTCATGCTGGTCTATCTGGTGCCCAGGTTCGAGGGCTTCCTGCTCTCCACCCAGGTCAAGCTGCCGCCCACCACGCTGTTCCTGTTCGGCCTGGCCAAGCTGTTCCGCACCTGGTGGTATGCCTGGCTGGGCGGCGCCGCCCTGCTCGGCACACTGGCCGTGCTGTGGGTGCGCCATACCGAACGCGGCCGCTGGTGGTGGGACAGAACGCAGCTGAAGCTGCCCGTGCTGGGTTCGGTGCTGCAGAAAATCCTGCTCGCCCGCTTCGCCCATTACCTGGCGCTGCTCTATCGCGCCGGCGTGACCGTGCTGGAGGCGCTCAAGACCGCCGAAGACATCGCCGGCAACCGCGTCATCGCCGCCAGCCTGCGCGAGGCCGGCCAGAAGATCACCGAGGGCGTGGGGCTGACCGAGAGCTTCCGCAGCCTGGGGCTGTTTCCGCCCCTGGTGATCCGCATGCTGCGCGTGGGCGAAAACACGGGAGCGCTGGACCTGGCGCTGGAAAACGTCACCTACTTCTACAACCGCGAAGTGGAAGAGGCCATCGACCGCGGCATGAAGGTGCTGGAGCCCATGCTGCTGGTGGTGCTGGCCAGCATACTGCTGTTTTTCGCCCTGTCCGTGCTGATGCCCGTGTACGACATGGCCTTCAGCCTGCCCACCTGACATGCTGCGCGAATCCCGTTTGCTGGCATATCTCTCGCCGCGCGGCGGCAGCGCCTTCCTGGGCCACAGCCGCAGGCTCGATTGGCTGGGCGAGCTGCCCGAGGCGGACGGCCCGCTCGTGCTGGCGCGCCTGGCGGGCGCCCATCCGCAGGCCCCGGTGATGCTCGTCATCGATTCCGTGGACGAGGATTTCCGTCTGGAAAGCCTGCCCCACGTAAGTGGCCCGGCGCGCGCCGAGATGGTGGCGCGCCGCCTGCGCCAGCTCTACCGCAACTCGCCCTTTTACGCGGCCTGGCGCCAGGGCCGCTTGAGCCAGGGGCGGCGCGACGACCGCTACCTCATGGTCAGCCTGATCGACCACGATTGGCTCGCGCCCTGGATCGCCGCGCTGCGCGAGCGGGGGGCGCCCATCATGGCCGTGACCCTGGTGTCGGCGGCGCTGCAAGCGCTCTACACGCGGCTCAAATTGAGCGAGACGCACGGGCTGCTCGCCACGCCCCTGCCCGCCGGCCTGCGCCTGTGCTACTTCCAGCAGGGCCAACTGCGCTTCTCGCGCCTGAGCCCCAACGAAGACAACCGCAGCAGCAATGCCGCGGAGGAAATCACCAAGACGCAGCTCTACCTGTCCAGCCAACGCATCCTGCTCAAGGAAGTGCGCCTGCCGGTGCATTTGGTCAACCTGGGAGCGGCGGCGGCCGGCATCGCCCAGTCGCTCGCAGCCGAGCCGATCTTCGAGCCGCATGTCGTGAGCCCCGACGATCTCGCTCACGCCCTGCGCGTGCCGGCGGATTTCTTTGCCAGCCAGCCGGAGACCCTGCCGCTCGCGGCGCTGGCGGGCGACGTGCCGGTATACAACCTGGCGCGCGCCGAACTGAGCATCCCTTATCTGCTGCATCGCATCGGCCGCGGCGTGAAGCTCGCGGCAGCCGCCGTGCTGGGCCTCGGGTTGAGCTTCGCCGGCCATAATCTCTGGCAAGCGCACGCGCTGGAGAAGCAGAGCGAGGCATTGCAGGACAGCGCGCGCGCCACGGCGCGCCAGGCGCGCCTGACCCGCACGCCGCAGATGCCGGCCGACCCCGAAACCCTGGCGCGCGTGGCGCGCCTGAGCCAGCGCCTCGACGCCGCCGCCATCCCGCCGGGCACCGTGCTGGCGGCGCTGGGCGCCGCCCTGGGGCAAAATCCCTCCATACGTCTGGAAGAGGCCGCCTGGCAAAACGACGCCCTTGCGCATCCCGGCGCCGGCCTGCACGTCGAAATCGAAGCGCGCATCGATCCTTTCGACGGCAATTGGCGCGCGGCCGCGCAAACCATCGACGCCCTGCGCGCAAGCCTGGCGCGGCAGGCGGGGGTGACGCAGGTCACGCTTACGCAATCGCCCATGAACGATCACGATGCCGCCCTGAGCGGCAGCACGCTGACGGACAGCGCGCCGCGCCCGGCGCGCTTCCGCCTCGCATTCCATCTGGCGGCGCCGACATGAAATGGCCTCAGCTGCTCGCCGCGCTGCGCCTGCCCCTGGCCGCGCTGGGGCTGAGCCTGCTGCTCGCCGCGCTGGCCGCGGTCTGGAGCCTGCAACGTTTGAACCTGGCGCAGCGGCGCGACGCCGCCGCGCAAGCCCAGCTCGGCCGAAGCCGCGATTTGCTCGAACGCCAGGCCGGCGCGCTCAAGCTGGCGCGCGACTATCTGCCCATCTGGCGGGCCTGGCAGGCGCGCGGGCTGATGGGCGGCTATGGCCGCCTGGACTGGCTGCAGGCGGCGCAAAACGCCGACAAGGCCGCGGGCCTGTATGGCTTCAGCTACGAGGTGGAGCCCCCCAAACCGGCGCCGGACGCCCTCGCCGCCGGCCTGGGGCTCGCTCAGACCGTCATGAAGCTCAAGCTGCCGCTGCTGGTGGAAAGCGACCTTGATCGCTTCCTCAGCGCCTTGCAGGCCCAGCCCGTGGGCCTCGTGCGCGTGCGCAGCTGCAGCCTCACGCGCACCGGGCCGCTGCCGCCGCCGCCCCTCAACCGGCCGGGGCTCATGGCCGATTGCGAGCTGGTGTGGTACACGATAAGCCTCAAAGGCCCTTCCCAACCATGAAGCTGCCGATCCTTGCCCTGCTGCTATGCCTGGCGCCGCCCGCCGCCGCGGGCCTGGGCCGGCTGTTCTACACGCCCGCGCAGCGCGCCACCCTGGAAGATGCGCGCCAGCGCAACATCGTGCATGCGGCAACACCTTCCGCCCCGGGCGGCGCCATCGTCTACAACGGCGTGGTGCAGCGCAGCGACGGCCGCACCACGCAATGGGTGGACGGCCAGCCGCAGGCGCGCGCCGGCATCGACTACGAAGCCGACGGCCGCCGTCTGGCGCCCGGCCAGGTGCTTTACGACGGCCGCGTGTACGAGCCCTACCAGCTTCTCCGGGGCAAGCCGTGAGACCTCGGCAGCGCGGCTTCACCCTGCTGGAACTGGCCCTGGTGCTGCTGGTCATCACCGTGCTGCTGGGCGGCCTGGCGGTGCCCTTCACGCGCCAGATCGAAACCCGCCGCATCGCCGAGACCCAGAAGGCCATGGCGACCATACAGGATGCGCTCATCGGCTATGCCATGAGCCACAGCTATTCGTGTACTTGCAGCTATGATTCCAGCGGCGCCGTATCCGGCGGAACATGCCCCAAGCAAACGACCCCCCCGTTTCCGGGCGCCTGCCCCTCTCAGGAACCAGCAGCAGCCGGCACCACGCTGACTTTCGTCCGCCACTATCTGCCCTGCCCGACCTGGAGCAATGACGGCCTGGAGCCCACCCGCAACGCCAACGGCAACTGCCCGCTGCCGCCGCCGGGAAATCCCCACGTCGGCTTTCTGCCCTGGGCAACGCTCGGCGTTCCCGAAACGGATGCCTGGGGCAACCGGTATGCCTACGACGTGTATCTTCCCTATGCCGACGCCGGTCTTGGCGATGGCTTCAGCACCTCTTGGCCGCCCGACCCCAGCAACCCCCAGGACGGGCAGCTTTATGTGTGCAGCACCTCCGGTTGCGCGCTGCCTCCTCCTGCGGCCCCGCCTGCGCCCTCGCCCTATGTCGCCGTACAGGTGCCGGCGGTGGTCATCTCCTATGGCCCCGACGGCGAAGGCAGCTACAGCGCCAACAACAACCAGTGGGCAGTGCCTCCCCCCACCAGCGAGCCGGACGAACTGCAAAATGCCACGTATATGGGCAGCCAGGCCAATCGGGCATACGTGAGCCATCCGCCCACCGCGGACGGCAGCCCCAAGGGCCAGTTCGATGATCTGGTGACCTGGCTGTCCTGGTCCGCCCTGGTCAACCGGGTCTGCCCTGCGGGGGGGTGCCCCTAGCACTCTCCTCCGGACTTCGCTCCAGCACGAAGGCCACGCGTCCGGCCTGGTTCTCCGCCAGGCGCAGGCTGTAGCCCAGACGCGCCGCCTGGCGCGCAGCCTGATAAAGGCCTATGCCCAGCCCTGCGGAGGAGGGCACCGGCCCCTGGAACAGTTGGCGCGCCAGAGCCTCCGGGGCCGCCCGGCCATTGTCCGAGATTTCCAGACGTATGCCGGCCTCGACGCATTCGATCCGCGCCGACACCGCCACCCCCGCCTCCGCCTTGCGCTTGCGCAGCGCATTGGTCAGCAGGTTGTCGGCCACGCTGTCGAACAAATCCTGCGGCACTTCCCCGGCCAAGGTCTCGGTTCCGATGAACTCGACGCCGTCCTGAGCATAGCGCAGCTGCAGGGTCTGCCACCATGCCGCCGCCGGCACGCCCTGCGCCTCCATCTGCTCCGGCCGGCGCAGCTTGTCCACCGTATTTTGCAAGCGTTGCACGAGCTGCGGCAACTGGCGCCGCATGAGGGAAACCAGACGCTCGCCGTCCTCCGCGCCGCTCACCTCGGCCGCGACCAGCAGCGTCTTCATGGACTGCAGGATGTTTTTCACATCATGCGTGAGGCGCGCGCCGGTGTCGTGGATGGCCTGGGTGTAGGCGTGCTCGCGCAGGGCCTGCTCGCGCACCTTGCTGGCATAGAAATAACCCAACAGCTGCGACATCAGGCGCACGTGCAGGGCGAGGGCAGGCGGCAGCGCGCGCGGGCTGTGCCAGACCAGGTCCAGACCATGGAAGCGCTGCGTCTGCGCCTCTCCCGCGCAGTCACCCCAGCATCCTTCGCCGCGCGCCGTGCGCCAGGCAACGCCCTTGACCCAGCCGAGCTGTTCCAGCTCCCCCAAGGCCGCGGCGACGAAGCTTTCCGGCTCGCGCTCGCGTTCCGCCAGGCGTGCGAGCTGGCGCGTCCAGCCCTCGAAAGGCAGGCCCACGGAGAGGAGATAGCGCGACATCAGTTGGCCCAGGCCGGCAAAGCCCGCGCGTGGATTCCACAACAGGCTCAAGGTCAACAGCAGCACAGCCATGGCCAGCAGCGTATAGAACAGCGCAAGCGCGTAATTGACCTGGGCCACCGTCACCAGGGCAAAGGCCCCCAGCGCCAGCACCACCACCATGAGGAACACCATTAATCCGTAGAAAAAATCCAGCGAGCTGTGGTCCGGCGTCTGCCGGGGCCCGCGCAGAAACAAGAGCGCCAGGGGCAGCAGCGGCAGCCCCCACTGGGCGGTCAGCCCCAGCAGAGGGGATTGTTGGGGCATGGGCAGCAGGCGCGGCATGATCCAGATGAGCAGCAGACCCAGCAGATAGCCCAGCCCCAGCAGGTAGCCCGCACGCTCGTGCGGCTGCGCCAAGCTGGCCGCGACCGCTGCGGTCAGGCCGCACAGCAGGGCCACCCAGAAGGCGATGAGCCACCAGCCCGGAATGAGCACCAGGGCGACGGCCAGCACCACAATGGGGAGCGCGCGGCGCCAGTCGAGTTCCCGGCCGCCGGCGACGAAAGGCTGCCAGAGGAGAAAGAATCCGTAATGCGCGAGCAGGAAGGTGCGCGCCCATCCCTGCCCGCCCGTACCCAGCACCAGGCCGGCATGCAGCGCCAACAGCATGAGCGCCAGCCAGCGCGTCGAAGGCAGGCCGCTCAGGCGCTCGCCCCAGCGGGCCAGGACGTTGGCTCGGGTGTTGATTGCGAAGTCTGGCATGAAGACGTTTCTGCCGCTACCGGGCGATGTATTGCGGACTGCAACCTTCGAAGGCGTGCCGGCTCTCATCCGGCGCCGCGCGCCACTATACTGACGGCTATTTTGATACTGACGGCTATTTTGCCGCCGACTTGAACCATGCCCGCCGCCCTCGTCATTGCCCGCTATGTCCTGCGCGAAGGCCGGCGCGCGCACCTGCCCGCGCTGGCCCTGCTGCTCGCCGCGGTGACGGCGGCCGGGGCGATGTTCGTCAGCAGCCTCGCGCCCATCGACGGCGAGCGCGCCCGGTTGGTCACGGCGGCGGCCTTTTTGCGCCCGCTGGGCGCCATCCTCTTGATCCTCCACGTCGCCGCCATGACAGTCGCCGAAACGCGCGAGCAGCGCCTGGCCATGCTGCTGGCCTGCGGCACCGGGCGGGCGTCGCTGCTGCTGGGCAAGGCGCTGGGCATCCTGGCCTGGGCCGCGCTCTTCGCCCTGGGCGCGGGCGCGACGCTGGCGCTGCTGGGGGCGCGCGCCAACCTCGCCGCCTGGACGCTGGGCCTGTACGCGCAGCTCGCCCTGCTCGGCCTATTCACCTTGGCGGCCGCCCTGGCGCTGCGCCGCGTGACGCCTGCGGCGCTGGCTGCATTGGCGTTTTATTTTCTCGCCGAAAGCCTGACGCCGCTGCAGCTCATGGCGGCCGCGGCGAGCGCGCGCAGCCCGTGGAACGGCCTGGCCGACCAGGTCGTCGCTGCGGTGGCCTGGGCGCTGCCGCGTTTCGCCGAGTTCGGCAGCGGCGACTGGCTGGGCGAGGCGGCACCGCACTGGAGCGAGGTCGGCCGCGCCTTGGGCCAGGGCCTGATCTATGCGGTGCTGCTCTATGCCGTCGCTGTTGTGGATCTGTTCCGCCGTGAAGACTAGCTCCAGTGCCGATCAGCGCCCCTGGCGCGCCGTGCCCTGGCCCTGGCTGCTCCTGCTTTGCGGCGCGCTGGCGGCCCAGGCGCTTTGGAAGGCCTGGGAGCCCCCGCCCACGGCGCGTGCGCGCGACCTGCCGCCGGCACCCTCGGTCGCCTCGCTGCGCGTGACTGATTTGGGCGAAAACGCGGCAGCCAGCCTTCTCCTCACGCTGCGCGCCCTGTCCTACGACGACCAGCCCGGCATCAGCCTGCCTTACAAGGCGCTCAACTATCCGCGCCTGATCCACTGGTTCGACGCCGCCCTGGCCCTGGATCCGCGCAACCGCCTGCCGCCCTTCGCGGCCAGCCTGCTCTATTCCGCCGTGCCCGATCCGGCCAAGGTGCGGCTCATGCTGGCTTTCACGCATCGGGCCTACCTGGCCGATCCCGAGCGGCGCTGGCCCTGGCTGGCCTATGCCGCGCTGGCCGCCCAGCACACTTTGCACGACCCCAAGCTCGCCCTGCGCTATGCGCGCGACCTGGACCGTGCCCGCAATGCCCCGCCCTGGGTGCGCGAAATGCCCGTGCTGCTGCTGTCCAACCTGGGGCACACGCGCCAGGCGGAAATCCTGCTGGGCGGCCTGGTGGCCAGCGGGGTGCTGCGCAATCCGGCGGAAATCGCCTGGATGAAGGACCGCCTGGAACACCCCGACGCGGTCGCACCGCCCGATTGGTGAAATTCCGACATCATCGACGGTATTTCGACAAATCCGGCGCGAGAGCACGCGCTGGCGCCACTAGGCAGCAGGGGCCAGGCCGCGCAAAACCAGCCACGAGCCAGGCAACGCAAGGCTTGGGGAAGCTGGCGCATAACTTGCACGTGTCCTTTGACCCTTCCGCCTTTGGAGCGCCCATGGCCCACCGCGAGCAGCACGGCTTCACCCTGGTAGAGATCGCCATCGTCCTGGTCATCATCGGCCTGTTGCTGGGCGGCATCCTCAAGGGCCAGGAGCTCATCACCAGCGCCCGGGTGCGCAACCTGATCACCCAGATCGACGGCGTGAAGACGGCTTTTTACGGCTTCCAGGACCGCTATCGGGCGCTGCCGGGGGATTTTATGCAAGCCGATACCCAGATTCCTGGAGAAACGCCCGGCAATACGGTCGTTGACGGCAACGGCAATGCGATCATAGAGGGGCCAAATACGCCGGCTGGCGCGGTGGGGGGGGCGACGGTGAACTCCAAGGAAGCCACCCTGGTGTGGGATCAACTTTCCCACGCGGGCTTCCTCAATGGCACTTACGTCTATAACGCCACCCAGTCCCCGAGCACCACCCCGACCAACCCGTGGGGCGCCTATATGGACCTGGAATACGACGACTGGTACGCAGACGCCACGAATACCACTGGCGCGAATGTCGGAAATTGCACGACGTTGTCCTGCCGCCATAACTTCAAAACCGGCAACCAGATTCCTGTGGACATCCTTGCCGAAGTCGATCGCAAGATCGACGACGGCAATCCGCTCACGGGCACGGTGAGGTTTTCCGCCTACAACGCCAACGGCAACGCGCCGACCGCCAGCACCTGCATCAACACCACCGTGACCCCGGCCGTCTGGCAATCCGGGGCGGGAACGGCCAACTGCGGCGCCGCCATCCTGTACTAACGGACATGGCGAATCGCCGCCCCAAATCATGAAACGCTCTTATCGCCCTGTCCGTTTCCCTCACCCCAGCCCTCTCCCAGAAGGCGAGGGGGACGCGGCAACGCTGCGCGTTGTTTCACGCTAACTCTTGCGCAGGGCTGAACCCATCTCAGCCCTGCAGCAGGCGTATCTCCGCGCTGGCGAGATTTTCCTGCGCACCCCTTAACACCAGCACATCGCCGGCCTGCAACTGCGCCTCGGGTTCGGGCGCCAGGCCGCGGATGCCGCGGCGGCGCACCGACAAGACCTCCACCAGCATTTCCTTCAAGTCGATTTCGCCCAGAGTCTTGCCGATGGCCGCCGCCTGCGGCGTCAGCAGCACGGACATCAGGCGCGGCTGAGCCTCCTCGCCCAAGGCTTCCTCGTCGCTCGCGCCACGGAAGAATCCGCGCATCAGGCTGTAGTGGGATTCGCGCACGCGGCGGATGCGTTTGAGCACCGTGGCCAGCGGCACCCCCAGGAGCATGAGGGTGTGCGAGGCCAGCATGAGGGAACCCTCGACGACTTCCGGCACCACTTCCGCGGCGCCCGCTTCCTTTAGCCGGCCGATGTGGGTTTCGTCCAGGGTGCGCACCAGCACCGGCAGTTCCGGGCGCAGCTCCTGGACGTGGCGCAGGATGGCCAGGCTGGCCTTGTAATCGGCAAAGGTGACGACCAGGGCGCGGGCGCGCGACAGCCCCGCCGCCACCAGCACCTCGCGCCGCGCGGCGTCGCCGAACACCACCGACTCGCCCGCGGCCGCCGCCGCACGCGTGCGCTCGGGATCCATGTCCAGGGCAACGAAGGGGATGCTCTCGGCGTCCAGGAAGCGTGTCAGGCTCTGGCCGCTGCGCCCGTAGCCGCAGACGATGACATGGCCCTTCTTGCCGAAAGTGGACAGGGCGATGTCGTGCAATTCCTTGGCGCGCCCCGCCCACTCGCCGCGGCAGCAGCGCCGCACGATGGCATCGGTGCGATGGATCAAAAGCGGCGCCATGAGCATGGAGAGCACCATGCCGGCCAGCACCGGCTGCACGGTGTCGGCATGCAACAGCCCCAGGTCGGAACCCTGCGCCAGCAGGACGAAGCCGAACTCGCCCGCTTGCGCGAGGCCCAGGGCACTGCGCAGCGCGGCGGAGGAGGTCTGGCCGAAGGCGCGCGACAGCGCCCAGACTGCGGTGCCCTTGCCCAGCGACAGCGCCAGCACCACCAGCAGCACCGCCGGCCATTGCGCCAGCACCACGGCCAGGTCCAGGCGCATGCCTATGGTGACGAAGAACAACCCCAGCAGCACGTCTCGGAAGGGCTTGATGTCGTCCTCGACCTGGTAGCGGTATTCCGTCTCCGAAATGAGCATGCCGGCCAGAAACGCCCCCAGCGCCAGCGACAAACCTGCCTGCTCCGTGAACCAGGCCAGCAGCAGGGTGAAGAACAGCACGTTGAGGGTGAAGATCTCCGGCGATTTGGCCGCCGCCACGCGATGAAACCAGGGGCGCATGAGCCGCTGTCCGGCCGTGAGCAGCACGGCCAGCACCGCAGCCGCCTTGAGCAGCGCCAGCACCAGCTCGCGCGTCATGGAATTCCCGTCCATGGCCAGGCTGGGAACCAGGATCAGAAGCGGCACCACGGCGAGATCCTGGAACAGCAGCGCGCCGAAGATCTGCCGGCCATGAGCCGTCTGCAGCTCCAGGCGCTCGGCCAAAAGCTTGCTGACGATGGCGGTGGACGACATGGCCAGCACGCCGCCCAGCACCAGGCCCCAGGCCAGCGTATGCCCGCCCGCATAGGCCACCGCCACCATGAGCAGCAGGCTGCCCAGCACCTGCAGGCCGCCGAAACCGAGCACGGTCGCGCGCATGGCCAAGAGGCGCGGCAGGCTGAACTCCAGGCCGATGGAGAACATGAGGAAGACCACGCCGAACTCGGCCAGATAGCGCGTCTGCGCGCTGTCGGGTATCCAGCCCATGGCATGCGGGCCGATGGCGATGCCGGTGAGCAGATAGCCCAGCATGGCAGGCAGCTTGAGGGCGCGCGCGGCGGCGGCCACGACGATGGCGACCGCAAGCAGGACGAGGACGACTTCCAGGGTGTTGGGCATCAGCGGTTCGTGTTGGGTCTATGCTTGCCGCCAGCGACATACCACCGCCTCCGCGGGACATCGCTAGTGTCCTGTCCCGCAAGTTCGTTGCAAAACCCGAGGGTGGCCCGACATCGCCTGGATGGGAAGAAAAGCGGCGAGATCGGTGCGAGACGCGAAGCAAACCGCAGCCAGGTTGAGCACCTGGCGAGGATTTGCGACAAAGTATCGCGCCGAGGCTCGTCCGCTTTTATTCAGCGAACTTGCGGAACAGGACACTAGTATACTTAGCAAAAAATGAATCCCGTCCCCGACACTCCCCATTTGCTCGCCCTGGCGCGCCAAGTGCTCCATATCGAGGCCGGCGCCGTGAACACCCTGGCCGATCGGCTGGACGAGAGCTTCGCCGCCGCCGTGGCGCTGGTGTTGGCCAGCCACGGCCGCGTGGTGGTGTCGGGCATGGGCAAGTCTGGCCACGTCGCGCGCAAGATCGCCGCCACGCTTGCCTCCACCGGCACGCCGGCCTACTTCGTCCATCCGGCCGAGGCCAGCCACGGCGACCTGGGCATGATCGCGCACGACGACGTGGTGCTGGCCTTGTCGAACTCGGGCGAATCGGCCGAACTCACCGCCATCCTGCCGCTCATCAAGCGGCGCGGTGCGAAGCTCATCGCCATGACCGGAAACGCTGCCTCGACCCTGGCGCAGGCGGCCGATGTGCATCTCTACGCCGGCGTGGACAAGGAGGCCTGCCCGCTCAACCTCGCCCCCACCGCCAGCACTACGGCGGCCCTGGCCTTGGGCGATGCCCTGGCCGTGGCGCTTCTGGATGCACGCGGCTTTTCCGCCGACGATTTCGCCCGCACCCATCCGGGCGGCAGCCTGGGCCGGCGCTTGCTGGTGCATGTGCGCGACGTCATGCATACTGGCGACGCCCTGCCCAGCGTGAGCGCGGACGCGCCGCTCAAGGAAGCCCTGCTGGAAATGACCCACAAGGGCCTGGGCATGACCGCGGTGGTGGACGCCGTAGGACGGGTGGCGGGCGTCTTTACGGACGGGGATCTGCGCCGCGCCCTGGAACGTCCCCTGGACATCCATACCACAGGCATTTCCCATCTCATGACCCAAAACCCCAAGACCATCACTGCCGACCGTCTGGCCGTGGAGGCAGTGGACAGCATGCAAACCCACCATATCAACGGCCTGCTCGTGGTCGACGAGGCCCACAAGCTGGTCGGCGCGCTCAACATGCACGACTTGCTCAAAGCGGGTGTGGTGTGATCACGCGCGAGGCGCTGACGCGCGCGAAGCGCGTCAAGCTGGTCGGTTTCGACGTCGATGGGGTGATGACCGACGGCACGCTCTATCTGGCCGACGACGGCCAGGAATACAAGGGCTTCAACTCCCTGGACGGCCACGGCCTCAAGATGCTGCGCGATTCCGGCGTCATCCCCGCCATCGTCACCGGGCGCACGTCTCAGGTAGTCGAGCACCGGGCCAGGAATCTCGGCATCACCCACATCCACCAGGGCGCCCACGACAAGCTCGCCGTGCTCCTGAAGATGCTCGACGATCTGGGGCTCAAGGCGGAAGAAGCGGCCTTCATGGGCGATGACGTGGTCGATCTCCCCGTCATGCGCCGCGTTGGCCTGGCGCTCACCGTGCCGGCGGCGCCCGAGCTGGTCAAGTCGCACGCCCACTACACCACCCTGCGCGAAGGTGGGCGCGGTGCGGTGCGCGAGGTGTGCGAGTGGATCATGCGCGCGCAGGATACCTGGCAGGGGCAGATGGCGCCCTATCTCGCCTGAGCCGTGGATCGCGCCTCCGTCTGGTTCCCCATCCTGCTGCTCGCCCTGCTGGCCGGCCTCAGCTACTGGCTGGAGCATGCGGTGCAGTCCTCCTATCAGCGTCCCGTGACCCACGGCCCGGACGCCGTGGCCCAGGGCCTGGTGAGCGTGCAGACCAACCCGGCCGGCAGGATCGAGTATCGCCTGCAGGCGCGCACCCTGGATCACTACCTGGCGCGCGACTACTCCGTTCTGAGCGACCCGGAACTCACCTACTATTCGCCCGACCAAGGCGTCATGACCGTGCGCGCCCTGAAAGGCACGGTGCGCCAGGGCGGCGACTTCGTCACCTTGTCCGACCAGGTGGTGGCCACCCAGAACGTCCCCGGGCAGCGGCCCAACCGCATCACCACCCAGCTGGTGCAGATCTGGCCGCGCCGCAACCTGCTGCAGGCGCCCGGCCCGGTCGCCTTCAGCGGGGCGCAGTTTTCCGGCAGCGCCCTGTCCCTCACCGCCAACACCCGGACCCGCGTGGTGCAACTGCGCGGGCGGGTGACGACCCAATATCTCCCCGGCCATGTATAAGCACCTCGCCCTCCTTTTCCTGCTGCTGGCGCTGCCCGCCCATGCGGCCAACCGCGACCGCGAACAGCCCCTCAACATCGAGGCCGACAGCCTGACCGTGAACGACCTCACCAAGGTCGGCACCTATACGGGCAACGTCGTCGCCACCCAGGGCAGCATGATGCTGCTGGCCGACAAGCTGGTGGTGACGCAGAGCGCCAACGGTCTCAAGACCGTGACCGCCTACGGCAATCCGGTGAAATTTCGCGAGAAGGAGCAAAATTCAGATCAGTACGTCGAAGCCTATGGCGCACAGGCGCATTACGACGAAGCCAGCAGCGAACTGACCCTCACCGGCAACGCCTTCCTTAGGCGCGGCGGCGATCAGGTGCAGGGCAACATCGTCACTTACAACACGCGCACCGAATTCTTCAAGGTCGTCGGCGCCCCCAACAATCCCTCCGGACGCGTGCGCATGGTCATCATGCCGCGCAAGCAGGGCGGTGCCGCGGCGGCCCCGGCGCAAAAACCTTGAGTCTGCCGCCCATGAGCACGCTCGCCGCCAGCCGCCTGCGCAAGAGCTACAAGAAACGCACGGTCGTCCACGATGTCTCCTTCGAGGTGAAAAGCGGCGAAGTGGTGGGTCTGCTGGGGCCCAACGGCGCCGGCAAGACCACCTGCTTCTACATGGTCGTGGGGCTCATCGCCTGCGACGACGGCGGCATCGGCCTGGACGCGCATGACCTCACCCACCAGCCCATCCACAGGCGCGCGCGCGCCGGCATTTCCTATCTGCCTCAGGAACCGTCCATCTTCCGCAAGCTCACCGTGGAGCAGAACGTGCGCGCCGTGCTGGAGCTGAAAGGCTATCGCCGCGCCGAGCAGGACGAACATCTGGCCAACCTGCTGGACGACCTCGGCGTGAGCCACCTGCGCGAGGCCTCCGCGCAAAGCCTGTCGGGCGGCGAGCGGCGGCGCGTGGAAATCGCCCGCGCCCTGGCCATGAACCCGCGCTTCATCCTGCTCGATGAACCCTTCGCCGGGGTCGATCCCATCGCCGTGCTGGACATCCAGAAGATCATCCGCTTCCTCAAGGAAAAAGGCATCGGGGTGCTCATCACGGACCACAACGTGCGCGAAACCCTGGGCATCTGCGAACGCGCCTACATCATCAACGAAGGCCACGTCCTGGCGCAGGGCGCCCCGGCCAGCCTGATCGGCAACGAGGACGTGCGCAAGGTCTATCTGGGCGAACATTTCAAGCTGTAACATTTTCTCCCCGGCGCGTGTATTGCGGCTGCCACGAGCAGTGGATATAGTTGGTCCAGGTTCACCCCATGGACAAGCGGTCTAAAGGCCCGACCCGCCAAGGCCGCTAACGCAGTCATGAAGCACAATCTCCAACTCAAGCTCAGCCAGCACCTCGCGCTCACGCCGCAGCTGCAGCAATCCATACGGCTGCTGCAACTGTCCACCCTGGAACTCAGCCAGGAACTGGAGCAAATGCTGCAGGACAACCCCCTGCTGGAAATCGAGGCCGAAGACGAGTCCGGCGCCTTGACGGCGCGCGAGCCGGGCGAAACGACCGCCGCCGAGAGCGCGGCGGACGCCGACGAGGCGCCGGCCGCGGCGGAAACCGCCGATCTCTCCGAACTGGACTGGAACGACTACGCGGCGCGCGCGGACGAGGACGACGACAGCGGCCCCGACACGCCCGCCCTGCGCACCACGCTGCGCGAACACCTGCTGCTGCAGATCGCCCTGAGCCCGCTGGAAGCGCGCGACCGGCTGCTGGTGACCTTCCTCATCGACGCCCTCAACGACGACGGCTATCTGACCCTGAGCCTCAAGGATGTTCTGGAAACGCTGCCGCCGGATTGGGAAACCGACCCGGAAGAACTGGACATCGCCCTCAAGCATCTCCAGCATTTGGATCCGACCGGCGTTGGCGCGCGCGATCTGGGCGAGTGCCTGAATCTGCAGCTGCGCGCCCTGCCCGAGAACACTCCCGGGCGCCAGGCCGCCCTGCAGATCACGGCGCAGCATCTCCATCTGCTGGCCAACCGCGACGTCGGCAAGCTCAAGCGCGCGCTGCTGATCGACGATGCCGGGCTGCGTCAGGCGCGCGAGCTGATCCTGAGCCTCAATCCCCGGCCCGGCGCCAGCTTCGGCAGCGACGAAGCGCAGTATGTCGTGCCCGACGTCATCGTCCGCAAAGTCAAGGGGCTGTGGCTCGCCACGCTCAACGGCGATGCCGTGCCCAAGCTGCGCATCAACCGCGTGTACGCCGACATCCTGGCGCGCCACCGCGACAGCGGCGCGGGCCAGCTCAATGCCCAGCTGCAGGAAGCCAAGTGGCTCATCAAGAACGTGCAGCAGCGCTTCGATACCATCCTGCGCGTCTCCCAGGCCATCATCGACCGCCAGCGGCAGTTCCTCGAACACGGCGAGGTGGCCATGCGCCCCCTCGTGCTGCGCGAAATCGCGGAAACCGTGGGGCTGCACGAATCCACCGTCTCGCGCGTGACCACGCAGAAATTCATGATGACCCCGCGCGGCATTTTCGAGCTGAAATACTTCTTCGGCAGCCATGTCGCCACGGAATCGGGCGGCGCCTGCTCCTCCACCGCCATCCGCGCCCTCATCCGCCAGCTGGTGGACGCCGAAGACGGCAAGAACCCCTTGTCGGACGGCCAGCTCGCCGACATTCTCAGCCAGCAGGGCATCATGGTGGCGCGGCGCACGGTGGCGAAGTACCGCGACGCCCTGCAGATTCCGCCTGCCAACATGCGCAAAGCCGTTTAGCCTCGCCGGTTCGCACGCTTGCAAAAATCCCGCCCTGCCGTATGCTGGAATTAAAGATCAGCATCGTGCGCGCCCGTTCCCCGACCCATTTTCCCTGCACCGCCCCACCCCACGGCCGGAGCGGTGCTTTTGTCTGACGCAACGCAAGGAGGCACCATGAACCTCAATATTTCCGGCCACCACCTGGAAATCACCCCCGCCATCCGCGACTACGCGCTTGCCAAGCTGGACCGCGTCAAGCGCCATTTCGACAGCGTCATCGATCTGTCGCTCATTCTGCGCGTGGACAAGCTGATCCACAGTGCAGAGGCCAACCTGCACGTGCGCGGGCGCGATTTCCACGCCCATGCCAACGATGGCAACATGTACGCCGCCATCGACCTCCTGGCGGACAAGCTGGACCGGCAGATCGTCAAACACAAGGAAAAGCACGGCGATCACCATGCCGAAGGCGGCGGCGTCAAGCACGCCCCCGTCGTATAATCTGGCGGCGGACGGATCCGTTGCCCGTCCGCCTTTTTTCATGAATCTGGTCGCACCCCTCATCGACAGCGAAAGCGTCATCGTCCATCACTCCTTCACCAGCAAACGCGAGTTCTTCGAGCACGTGGCGGCCCGGGCGGAGCAACGGCTTGGCCTCAAGGCGGCCGTCGTGTTCAACAACCTGCTGGAACGGGAACGCCTGGGATCGACCGCCCTGGGGCAAGGCGTCGCCGTCCCGCACGGCCGCATCAAGGGGCTGAGCGGCGCCACGGGGGTGTTCTACCGCCTGCAGCCGCCGCTCGATTTCGGCGCACCCGACGCGCAGCCGGTGAATCTCTGCTTCGTTCTCCTGGTGCCCGCCGACGCCAACGAGCACCATCTGCAGATCCTCGGGGAACTGGCGCAGATGTTCGGCGACGCGGGTTTGCGACGCAGCCTCCTGGATGCGCCCGGCGCGGCGGAGATCCACCGCATCATCGCCACATGGAACCCCTGAGCCAGGTCACCGTCGCGGAACTGTACGCCGACACGGAAAAGCCGCTGCGGCTCTCCTGGCTGGCCGGCAAGGCGGGGGGCGCGCGCCTGCTCGCTTCGGAGACCGTCCAGAAGCCCGCGCTGGCGCTCATCGGCCATCTCAATTTCGTGCACCCCAACCGCCTCCAGGTGCTCGGCTGCGCGGAAATGGACTACCTGCGCAAACTGTCCCCGAGCGCGCTTGCCGACGCCATCGCCCATCTTTATTCCACCGAGCTGGCAGCCGTCATCGTCGCCAACGGCGAGCCCGTGCCGGAGCCGCTGAGCAGCGCCGCCGACCGCACGCAGACTCCGCTGCTCGCCTCCCCCCTGCAAAGCCCCGAACTCATGGCCTATTTGTCCCACTACCTCATGCAGGCGCTGGCGCTGAGCGCCGGCGAGCATGGCGTGATGCTGGAGGTCATCGGCCTGGGCGTGATGCTGCAGGGCGATGCCGCCGTGGGCAAAAGCGAACTGGCGCTCGAACTCATCACGCGCGGCCATCGCCTGGTCGCCGACGACATGGTGGAGCTGCGCCGCGTTGCGCCGGACACGCTGGAAGCGAGCTGTCCGCCCCTGCTGCAGGACTTTCTCGAAGTGCGCGGCCTGGGCCTGCTCAACATCCGCTACCTGTTCGGCGAAACGGCCGTCAAGCTGAAGAAAAACCTCAAGCTCATCGTCGAACTGGTGCGCCCGGCGGACAACGAAGATCCCATGAACCGCCTGCACATGGAAGCCTCCCACAAGACGCTGCTGGAGGTCGACGTTCCGCTCGTGCGCATCCCGGTGGCGGCCGGCCGCAACCTGGCGGTGCTGGTCGAAGTGGCGGTGCGCAACACCATCCTCAAAAGCCGCGGCATCGATCCGGTGGCGCAATTCGCCCATCGCCAGGAAACCGCCATGCGCCGGGGGGATTGATGCGCCTGGTCCTGGTTTCCGGCCTGTCCGGCTCCGGCAAGAGCATCGCCATCGCCGTGCTGGAAGATGCCGGCTATTACTGCATCGACAATCTGCCGCTGAGCCTGCTGGCGGCGGTGGCCGACCATCTCGCGGCCCAGGGCATGGAGCGCGTCGCCATCGCCGTGGATGCTCGCAGCGGCAGCGACATGGATTTGTTTCCGGAAACGCTGGAGAACCTGCGCGCCCGCAATCTCGACGTGCGCGTGATCTTTCTCGAGGCGAAGAACCTCACCCTGGTGAAGCGCTTCTCCGAAACGCGCCGCCGCCATCCCCTGTCGAGTGCGCAGATGTCGCTGGCGGAAGCCATCGAAACGGAGCGCGAACTGCTCGCCCACATTGCCCCTCTTGCCCATCGCATCGACACCAGCGACCTCTCTCCCAACGCCCTGCGCCTATGGATCAAGGATCTGGTGCTCAAGGACCGCGCGCGCATCACCCTGCTGTTCGAGTCCTTCGGCTTCAAGCACGGCATCCCCCTGGACGCCGATCTGGTGTTCGACGTACGCTGCCTGCCCAACCCGCATTACATCCCGGAGCTGCGCCCCCTCACCGGGCGCGACGCGCCGGTGCGCGCTTACATCGAGGCCAGCCCGGACGCCATGGCCATGCTGGCGGAAATCCGCGGCTTCGTGGAGAACTGGCTGCCCTGCTTCATCCGCGACCACCGCGCTTATCTCACCGTGGCCATAGGCTGCACCGGCGGCCAGCATCGCTCCGTATATTTCGTCGAACATCTGGCATCCGCCTTCCGCGCGCGCGAGCAAGTGCTCGTGCGCCACCGCGAGCTGGCGGAGGAATGAGGCTCCTCAGGCCCGGCGATTACGCGGTCTTGCTGCTGGGGGCGCTGCTCACGGCGCTGCTGTTCGCCCGCGCGCTGGACGGCGCGGGCGGTGACAGCCTGCTGATACGCGCCGGCGGCCGGGTGTTCCTGCGAACCACGCTCACCGCGGATCAGACCATACGGGTGCCGGGCCCGCTGGGCGTGAGTCTCGTCGAGATCCGCGGCGGCCGCGCCCGCGTCGCGCAAGACCCCGGGCCGCTGCAGATCTGCGTTCATCAAGGCTGGCTGTCGCGCGTCGGGCAGGTGGCCTTGTGCCTGCCCAACCAGGTGAGCATCGAAGTGAAGGGCACCGGCAGCAAAGGCTATGACTCGCTCGCCTATTGAGCCCCTGGTGCTGCCGGTCACGGCCGAGGACCGGCGCATCGCGCACCTGGCCCTGCTGGCGTTGGGCCTCACCCTGCTCGACGCCGCCATCCCCAGCCCTCTGCCCGGGGTCAAACCCGGCTTCGCCAACATCGTCGTGCTGCTCGCGCTGCTGCGCTACGGCTGGCGCGTCGCGGCCTGGGTGTCGCTGGTGCGGGTGCTGGCCGGCAGCCTGCTGCTGGGCACTTTCCTTGCCCCCGGATTCTGGCTCGCCTTGAGCGGGGCGCTGTCCAGCCTCGCCGTCCTGGCCGTGGTGCGCAAGCTGCCGCAGCGCTGGTTCGGGCCGGTGAGCCTGTCGGTGCCCGCCGCGCTCGCCCATATCGCCGGCCAGCTCGCCCTGGCCGGCGCGTGGCTGTTGCCCGGTGCCGGCGTATTGGGCCTGGCGCCGGTCTTTGCGCTGGCGGCGCTGGCCGGCGGCACCGTCAACGGGCTCGTGGTCGCCCACCTTGTGGCGCATCCCGCGGCAGGCGCACAATCCGCCCATGAACCCGCCTGACGCCCCCTACGCCGTCGCGCTCACCGGCGCCTCCGGCCTCGCCTACGGCCTGCGTCTCATCGAGTGCCTGATCGACGCCGGCTGCCGGGTGGCGGTGCTGGCCTCGCAGGCCTCCCATCTGGTCGCCAAGCAGGAGCTAGGCCTGACGCTGCCGCCGCGCCCAAGCGAGCTGGAGCAGTTCTTCCACGCACGCCATCCGGCCGCCATCGGCCGCCTGCGCGCCTACGGGCGCGAGGACTGGCTGGCGCCGCTGGCCTCCGGCTCCAACCCGCCCGCCGCCATGGCGGTCTGCCCCTGTTCCATGGGCAGCCTGGCGTCCATTGCCCAGGGCCTGGCCGGAAATCTCATCGAACGCGCCGCCGACGTCTGCCTGAAGGAAGGCCGCAGGCTGGTGCTGGTGCCGCGCGAGACACCCTTTTCCGCGCTGCACCTGGAAAACATGCTGCGCCTGGCGCGCCTGGGCGCCGTCATCCTGCCGGCCAATCCGGGCTTCTACCAGCACCCGCAGAGCATCGGCGACCTGGTGGATTTCGTCGTCGCGCGCATCCTCGACCAGTTCGGCGTGCCCCACCAGCTGTCGGCGCGCTGGGGAGGCGCAGCGCCATGAGGCCGCTGCCGCTGTTCCCGCTGCAAAGCGTCCTCTTTCCCGGCGGGCGCCTGGCGCTCAAGGTGTTCGAGCAGCGCTACATCGATCTCACCAAGGCCTGCCTGGCGCATGACCAGCCTTTCGGCATCTGCGCCATCAAGGAAGGGCGCGAAATCGGCGAAACCGCCGTACCGTACAGCGTCGGCACCCTGGCCCGCATCGTCGAATGGGACATGCCGGAAACCGGCATCTTCCAGCTGCGCGTGGAGGGCGGCACACGCTTTGTCATCCGCCGCCTGCACGAGGAGAAAAACCGCCTGCTGGTGGCCGAGGCGGAGGACATCGGCAGCGAATGCGCCCAGCCCGTGCCCGACAAACTGCGCCTGACGGTGGAAGTCATACGCCGCATCATGGAAACGCTGGATGGCGCCTACTGGGGGCCGGAGCGGCATTTCGACGATGCCGCCTGGGTGGGCTATCGCCTGGCGGAAGCGCTGCCGCTCAAGCTGTCGGCCAAGCAAAGCCTGCTGGAGATGAACGACAGCATCGCGCGCCTGGATCTGCTGCAGCAATTCCTGCGGCGCCAGGCTTGATCGTCGCTATTCCTGCGCCGCGCGCTGCATCATGGCAAGCCCCGCCGCCATGCCCTCGACACGGCGCCGCAGCGCGTCGCGCAGCGGGGGCCAGCCGGCTTCATCGGCCGGTTCGGGAAAATCGTAATACTTCACCTGCACGACGGAGGGCAGCGGCGGCAGGGCCTGGTAGGCGCCCCTGTCCAAGGCAACCACCAGATCCGCCCACACCCAAGCGGGCTCTTGCGCCGCCTGGCCGGATGCCGCCATCATAGCGGTCAAGGCATGCGCCCGCGCCTCCATCCAGCCGCTGGCCGCGGCGAATTCCGCCGCCGCCTGCGCGCGCCGCAGACTGCCGGAGGCGACGAACACCACCCTGAGCTTGCGTTTGTAACCGCGTTTCATATGGCCAAATTCTACCCCTCGCTGGAAGCCCGGCATGCGGAATTCATCCGCGCCCAGCATGTCTTCTTCACCGCCAGCGGTACGGCAACAGGGCGCATCAATCTGTCGCCCAAGGGCATGGACAGCCTGCGCATCCTCGACCCCAATCACGTCGCCTATCTGGATTTGACGGGCAGCGGCAACGAAACCGCCGCGCACCTGCGCCACAATGGGCGCCTGACGCTCATGTTCTGCAGCTTCGCCGGCGATCCGCTTATCCTGCGCCTGTATGGCCGCGGCCGCGCCGTGCACAGGCGCGATGCGGAATGGCCGTCCCTGCGGCAACATTTCCCGCCCCTGCCCGGCGAGCGCCAGATCATCGCCCTGGACATCGAAGCCGTGCAGACCTCGTGCGGCTATGCCGTGCCACTGTACGACTACCGCGGCGAGCGCGACGCGCTGGAGCGCTGGGCGGAAAAAAAAGGCCCCGCCGGCCTGCTCGAATACTGGCGCGAAAAAAACCGCGTCAGCATCGACGGTCTGGCTACCGGCCTGCTGGAGGATTGAGGTGCGCAAGGCTCTTTACCTGACGCTGCTGCTCCTAAGCGCTTGCGGACAACAGCACGAAACCGGCAAAAGCAACGCCGGCGCTTTTCAAGGTGATGTCGACGCCTACCGCAAGGCGCAGCAGGTCAATCAACAAATCCAGCAAGGCGCCGACCGGGAGCGCCGCGCCATCGACCGGCAATCGGGGAATTGAGCCCCGGTCCTCAGCCCAGGCTCGCGCCCAGGGCGTGGCCGATGGCATAGGTGGCGGCGCCCGCCAGGGCGCCGATCAACAGCATGCGCAGGCCGCCGCGCAGGGCATGGCGCCCGGTGTACAGGCTCAGCGTCGCGCCCACGGCAAAGAGGGCGAGGGCGGTGAGGCCGATGCTCAGATTCAAGGCCGCCGCGCCGCGGCCGAAGAAGAATGGCACGAGCGGCACCAGGGCGCCCAGGGCAAAAGCGCCGAAGGAGGAAAGCGCCGCCTGCCAGGGCGAACCCAGTTCGTCGGGGTTGAGGCCCAGCTCCTCGCGCGCGAGCGTGTCCAGGGCGCGTTGCGGATCGGCGATGAGATGCTGGGCGAGGCGGCTGGCCTCGGCCTCGGGGATGCCCTTGGCGGCATAGATGAGGGCCAGCTCGGCGGCTTCTTCCTGCGGATATTCTTCGAGTTCTTCGCGCTCCAGGCCGATCTGGTATTCGAACATTTCACGCTGCGAGCGCATGGAGATGTATTCGCCGGCCGCCATGGAAAAGGCCCCAGCGAGCAGCCCGGCGACGCCCGCCAGCAGCACGACATGGCTGCTGGGCGCCGCCCCGGCCACGCCCAGAATGAGCGAAGCGTTGGAAATGAGGCCGTCGTTCACGCCGAACACGCCGGCGCGCAGCGCGGTGCCGGCGCCGCCCGTCTGATGCCGCCGGCCCACGTCTTCGCGCCGCACGGGCATCGCGTGCGGCTGCGGCTGGGCGTACAACACCATGCCGCGCACCTTCATGGCGGCGAGCACCGGCCGCATGGCGCGCGGCGAACTGAGCCTCACCAGTGCGCCGACGATGCGGCTGCGCAAATCCGGGCGGTAGCGGGGCGGCACGCCGCCGCGCTCACGCAACAGGCCCTCCCAATGGCGCGCCTGCGCGTCCGCCGCCTGAGCCAGCTCCTCGAACAATGCGCCGCGCGCCGATGCCTGTTCCTGGCGCGCCAGGATGCGATAGAGATAGGCCGAGCGCCTTTCCTCGCGCCAGGAATCCAGGATGTGCGTATTGCGGGAAGTCAAGATACGCTGCTCAGCTGCGCGCCCGGGAACGAAAAGGGGCCCCGCAGAGCCCCTTTTCGCCGCGGACCGCCGCCTTACTGATGCTCGCCCAGCACCGCCACCGTGATGCCGGCGGTGACGTCGGTATGCAGCACCAGCGTGACCGGGTAGTCGCCCACCAGCTTGAACGGCCCCTGGGGCAGGCGGATCTCCGCCTTGCCCACCGCGAAGCCCTGCGCCGAGAGGGCTTCGGCGATGTCTGAGGTGGTGACGGAGCCGAACAGGCGGCCGTCCACGCCGGCCTTCTGCGTCACCTGCACGGTATAGCCCTCGAGCTTCTCGGCGCGCGCCTGCGCCTCGGCGAATTTCTCCGCTTGCAGCTTTTCCAGTTCGGCGCGGCGCACTTCGAAAGCCTGCACATTGTTCCGGGTGGCGCGCTGCGCCCGTCCGCTGGGGATCAGATAATTGCGCGCGTAGCCGTCCTTCACCTTGACCACATCGCCGAGGTTGCCCAGGTTGGTCACTTTTTCCATCAGGATCACTTGCATGGCGCGCTCCTCAGTGCAGATCGGTGTAAGGCAGGAGCGCCAGGAAGCGGGCGCGCTTGATGGCCACGGACAGCTGGCGCTGGTAGTGCGACTTGGTGCCGATGATGCGGGCCGGGATGATGCGGCCGTTCTCGGAGATGTATTCCTTCAGCACTTCGACATCCTTGTAGTCGATTTCCTTCACTTTTTCCGCCGTGAAGCGGCAGAACTTGCGGCGCTTGAACAAACCGCGGTTGCTGTTGGGGTTCTTCTTGTTGTCACGACGCTTGGGTGCGGGACGGGGCATGATTTACTCCTTTTCCAATTCGGTGATCCAGAGGACGAGCTGGCGGCTTCTGATGCCGGGGCGGGCGAGGAAACCCGCCACGCGCACCGCCTGCCCGGCCCGGCAGGCCGCCAGGCGGGGCGCCATGGCGTGGCTGGCCTTGAGCGCCACATCGGCTTCGGCCTTCTGCCGCTGCCCGCCCGGCATCTGCCAGGACTCGTGGTGCAAGAGGGCCTGGGCTATCGCCACGCCGCCCGGGCTTGTGCGCAGAGGCTCCACCTCCGCCAACACGCCCGCGAGCTCGACCCGGTTGTCCTTCAATCAGGCGGCAGGCGCTTCGGCCGCCGCTTCGCTCTTCGCCCCTTCCATGAGGGAGCGCGCCTTTTCTTCCTTCATCATCACCGAAGGCGCGGTTTCCGCCTCCTGCTTCTGCATGATGAGATGGCGCAGCACGGCATCGTTGAAACGGAAGCCGTGTTCCAGATCGTTGAGCGTTTCCTGGTCGCACTCGATGTTCATGAGCGCATAATGGGCCTTGTGCAGCTTCTGGATGGGATAGGTCAGTTGGCGCCGCCCCCAGTCCTCCAGGCGGTGCACGCGGCCGCCGCGGCCCGTGACGGTATTGCGGTAGCGCTCCACCATGGCCGGCACCTGCTCGCTCTGGTCCGGATGCACGATGAGCACGATTTCGTAATGACGCATGTAAGCTCCTTGTGGGTATCAGCCCCCCGGCGGACGGTGGGGCAAGGAAGCCGAAAAATCGGCAGCCGGCGATTATAAGCCTTTTGCCGCCGCGGGAAAACCTTGATGCGCTTGCCCTATTTCCGGCCTACGCCCTTGCCCTGTACCATTGCGCGCCGCACGGGCTGCGCGGCGGCCGCCGGCGGGCGTGGTGCGGCGGAGGCCGGCACAGCGGCCCTCGCGGGCGATTTGATGACGCCGACCAAGCTGGCAGTGACCACCACGACGACCAGCAGGTCGTAGGGATAATCGTAAAACGCCAGGCTCAGGAAGGCCCCGCCCGTGGCGAAGCCGACGTAGGACGCCTGCACCATGCCGGCCAGATCCGCCGCCCATTTGCGCTCCGGGTCGCGCTTGCAGGCGCGGATGATGCGATTGCAGGTGCCCCAGGTGAACAGCCCCAGCAGCACATACATGGCCAGGCCGGGGTAGCCCGTCTCCCCCAGCGTTTCGAAATAAATGCTGTGGGCGGCGTGCACGTTGTAAGGCTCCGGCGCGTACTTGCGGAAAGTGGGCGGCTGGAAGGAGTCCGGCCCCCCGCCGGTCAGGTTGGCGTTGGCGACGTGGTAGGCCGTCCACCAGGCGTTGATGCGGCCCTGGGCGGACTGATCCGTCTTGTAATCCTTGATGGTCTCCATGCGCTCGTACCAGGCCGCCGGCATGACGGCGCCGATCACGGCCACGGCGATGCCGATGTAAAGCGCGCTGGTGAGCTTGTTGCGGCTCTTGAGCCAGAAAAACAGGCCCATCGCCATCGCCCCCAGGAAAGCGCCGCGCGACTGCGTGCCGATGACGGCAATGGCGGTCAGGATCATGACGGCCGTCAAACCGTGGCGCACCCAGACCTGGCGCGCTTGGAGCTGCAAGTAGCGCAGGATGGGGATGGTCAAGATCAGGGCCAGGCCCAGTTCGTTGTTGCCGCCGATGAAGGTGCCGGCCGGCCCCTGGACGCGATATACGCCGCCGTGAGCGATGGTGAAAAGCCCGCCCTTTACGCCATAGAAAGCAAGCGACAACCCCAGCACCCAGAGATAGCCGTGCAGCCTCTCGCGGTCGTTGATGAGCATGGCGGTGAGGAAGACGAAAAGTTGTATCTTCCAGATCGTATTCCAGGCCGGCCAAGCGAGTTGCGGGTAAAAAGCAAAGAAGGTGCATGTCAATACCCAGAAATTGAATATCAGCAAGAGCCGCATCTCGCGCGACCAGGGCAGCTGCTTGGGCTCGCGCGAGGCGAGAAAGGACAGGATGGTCACCACCGCGACGATGAAGGCGAAGGGAAAGTTGTAAGCAAACCCCCAGCACAGGCGATGGGGGTTCATGAGGCTGATCCAGGTGAACAGGTACACCCCCAGATAGGGGCGGCGGAAAACGAACATCAGCCAGGTGAAGATCACGCCGGTGACGACCAAATCCCTCATGCCGCCTCCCTCATTGCTCCGGAAACCATGTCACACGGCGCGGCAAATCGACGCCGTCCAGCATGCCTCGTGCCAGGCGCCGCGCCAGATCGCGCTCCTGGCGCAGACCGCGCTCCTTCACTTGATAAAGCCGCCCGCGCCCGGGCTGGGCCCGGCCGAAGCGCTCGCCGCCCGCCAGGCGCGCGACGAACTCGCCATAGACCGGCGCCGCTTCGGCCACCGCGCGCCAGAACAGCGGAAGCTCCGTGTCCTCCGCGCGCACCGCGGGGCTCACGTGGGCAATCAGCCGTCCCGTGTCTATGCCTGCATCGATGTAATGGAGAGTGCAGCCCACCTGCTCCGGCTGCCCATTGTAGAGCGCCCAGAAAGTGCAATCGGCGCCGCGGTATTCGGGCGACAGCCCGCCGTGCAGGTTCACCATGCCCAGCCGGCCCATGCCGAGCAGTTCGCCGCGGATGAGCGAGGTGCCGAACACGCAGACGAGGTCGGGCTTGAGCCGACGGGCCAGCGCCACGACCTCGGGGTGGTTGATGTGGGGAACCTCGCGCAGCAGTTCCGGGTGGTCGAGCGCAGGCGGCCGGCCGGGGAAAAAAAACTTCGCTTCGCCGCCGTCGCGGTAGCGCCGGCGGTCGCGCAGCCAGCGCCAGGCCTTGCGCAAAAGGCGGTCCGGGCGCAGCTTCCTCAAGGTCTCGTTCAGGCGCCACTCGCCCCCCTGCTCCTGCACGATGGCAAGCACCCGGCCGGCGCGGCACAGGCTGTTGGCGACATGGAGATGGCGCGGACTGCGCCCGCACAGCACCAGAAGTCTCAACTCGCTCACCGCGCAAGCCCCAGGGCTGCCGCAGGCACGGGCGGGATCACCGCGTTGACCATATCCATGAGCAAGGCATCGGCAAAAAACTTGGCAGCCCAATTGGGAAACTCGAAGCGCGAATAAGCCCCCCAGATGGGTGCCGAGCCCGGTACGGCGCCGCGCAGCTCGGCAGGCCCGTTTTCCACGCGCTGGATGCGCTTGACATAGCCGATGGCGCGCCAGGCGGGATCGCGCAACGAGGCATCGCCAGTGATCTGGGCCAAGCGCATCCAGCACAAGGCCATCTGGGCAATGCCAGTGACGCAGGCATAGCCGGCTGCCGGCGTCCAGCCGTCGTCATAGGTGCCGGCCAGCCAGCCGTCGCTGCGCTGGCAGTGGGCGATGCCGCGCGCCGCCCGCAGCGCGCCGTCGACATAGCGCTCCTCGCCCAGAAGCACGGCGCACTCCAGCAAACCGCGTATGGCGTAGGCGATGGTGTGGGTGTAGGGAGGTTTGCCCGGCAGGAAGGCGTTGGTGGCAAACCAACCGCAGGGCGTCTGCTGGCCGAGCGCCCAATCGAGGTTTTTTTCCGCCGCCGCCACGAAGAGCGGCTCGTTCGCCAGCAGCCCCACGCTCGCCAGAGCCCACACCGCGCGCGTGTTGTACACGTGGGGCACGCCATGATGTTCGAATTTACGGAAGCAGCCATCCTGGTCCTGCTGCGCCAGCATCCAACGCCCCGCCGCCAGTGCGGCCTCCAGGCAGTCCGCGCGCCTGAGCTGGGTGTAGCCCGCCACCAGGCCATGCATGATCTGACCCTGGTTGAAAATCACCGGGTGGCTGCCGGCCTCGCCGAAATGGCCGGGGAAGGCGCCGTCCGCGCCTTGCAGGGACAGCTCCCAGTCGAGCATGCGCTGCGCGCGTGCCGTGAGTTCTGGCTGCCCCAGATACTCGGCCGCGGCCAGAAAGGTTTCGATGATGTAGCCGGTGGTTTCCGGATAGCCCGGCAGCCAGCCGTCCTCGAAGCTCCAGCCCGCCGCCACCCCGCCGGCGTCGGTCTGGTGCGTGCGCACGTCCTGCGCGCGGCACAGCCAGTCCAGCGTGGCGCGCAGATGGGTACGGTGGTCCAGCTCGGGCCGGCGCGCGGGCCCGGCCATGTCTTCGAGCACCAGGCGTAGATGCAGGGGCACCCAGGGCTTGTAGCGCAAAGGCAGTTCGACGAGCTCGTTCGGTTTCATAAGGTCGATTTTTTATAACCCTGCGTCATGCCGCCGCTTGCTTCAACTCGGCGGCGAGCGGCACATGGCTTACCACATAACGGTGCTTGCCCGATGCCTCTGCAGGGATCTCCGCCACCACGCGCACTTCCACCGCCACCCCCGCGCCCAAGCGTGCGGTCAGGCCCGCGACCACCGCTGCGCGCGCGGCTTCGTTCCAGCCAGCACCCGGCACCACCAGCACCTCCATGCTCTGCGCGGCATGCTGGATGCACTTGAACTGCACCACGCCTTCCACCGCGCGCAGCACGTAAATGACCGCCAGGGCATGCATGAGGGCGCCGTCCTCGCGCACCACGAAATCGGTCTGCCGGCCGCCCACCTCGGCGATGACGTGCAGCCCGCGGCCGCCGGTATCCGCTTGCTCGGCAAGCTTGACGACGTCGCCGGTGCGATAGCGGATGAAGGGCTGCGCGAGCGAGGTGAGCCCGGTGACCACGGCCTCGCCGCTCGCCCCCGCGGACGCGGGCGCACCGCTGGCGTCGAGCACTTCAAGCACTTGCGACTCGCTCATCAAAAGGAGGCCGCCGCCGGGCGCCTCGTGCGCGGTAAAACCGATGTCGCGGCTGCCGAATTCGTTCGCCACCGGCACGCCGAAGACGCGCCCGATCAATTCGCGCTGGTGCGGATAGAGCGGCTCGCCGGTGGTGCACACCACGCGCAGCCGGCGCAGGCCGGGCTTGATGCCGCGCGCCTGCGCATGCGCGGCGAGCAGGGCGACGCTGGATGCGTAGCCGTACAGGCAGCGCGGCTGCCAGGCGGCGAGCGCCGCGAGGTATTGATCCATGCGCGCGCCCGACATGGCGAAGGCGTTGAGCACGAGCTGATTGACCAAACGGTCGCGCAGGGTTTTTACGCGGTCGGTCTTGGCCAGCTCGACCGGCGCGCCCCATAGATAGGCCTCACGCTCGCCGGCCGCCACGCCCCACCAGCGCCGCGCGCGCATGCGCCCGGCGGCATCCGAGGCCTGACGCTCGCGGCCGTAGTGGAAAATCAGCGGCTCGCCGGAAGATCCTCCGGTGTTGTAGCGGAACGCGCCGCCGGGCACGCCGTGCCAGACCAGGTCGGCCGCATTGCGGCGCGCATCACCCTTGTCCATGGTGGGCAGCCGGGCGAGGTCGGCCAGCGTCGCTTCCCCGGCCGCCACGCGCTCGGCCAGGCCCACCGTCCGTAGGCGCTGCGCATGCCAGGAGCTATGCGCCAGCGCGCTCTGCAGCAGGCGGTTGAGCTTGCGCGTCTGCAGGGCTTCCAGCTCGGCGCGCGGCAGCCACTGGCTGCGCTCCAGCTCGGCCAGATAGGAAAAAGTCGGGCGCCGCAGCGCGGCTTCCTGCAGACGATAAACCGTGCGCGACAACATGGGCATCACGGCGCCGTCCCCCGCGCCCCTGCAGACATCCCGGCGCCCTGCGCCTCGCGGCGCACCGCCTCGAATTCGTCGACGAGGATATCCACACGCCCATCCCAGGTGTTGGCTTCGGCGTAAGCACGTATCGCCGCGCGATCCCAGGCCTTGGCCAGCGCACCCTCCAGCGCCCGGGCAAGCGCGGCGGGGTCGCCAAAAGGCACGACCGCGCCCAAATCGTCGCGGCGCACCACTTCGGCATTGCCGCCCACATCGGTCGCCACCACCGGCAGCCCGCAGGCCATGGCCTCCAGGAGCACATTGGCCCAGCCCTCGTTGCGCGTGGCGAGCACGAATACGTCGGCGGCGGAAAGCGGCCAGGCCAGCTGTTCGGGCGGCAGCGCACCGAGAAAATGCACGCGCCCGGTCAAACCCAGTTCGGCGACCTGGGCGCGCAATCGGGATTCGAGATCGCCCTCCGGGCTGGCGCCGCCGACGACGAGATAGTGCAAGTCGGGATGGGATGGGAGGAGGCGCGGCAAAATCTCGATGACGCGATGGAAGCCCTTGCGCTCCACCAGCGCGCCCACCGAAACGAGCACCCGGGCGTGCTCCGGCAAATCCAGCCGGCGGCGCGCCTCGCCGCGCGCGCGCGGCTGGAATTTTTCGATATCGACACCGTTGCCCACCACCCGAGTGGCGCCCGGCGCCGCGCCCAGGCGCAAGGCCAGCTGGCGCAGAGAGTCTGACACGGCGAATACCCGCTGCGCGCGTCGCAAGGCCTCCACCAGCAGCGGCCGCAGGCGCGGGTTGCGGCTGTGCGGCATCTCGGTGCCGCGCAGGGTGAGCGTCACCGGCAGGCGCAGCCAGCGTCCCAGCAGGCCGGCCGCATAACCGTCCGGATAGGCGAAATGGGCGTCGATCAGGTTGACGCCCTGCCGCCGCTTGAGGCGCCAGACGGTGAGCCAGCTGCCCAGCGCCATGAAAAAGCCGTCCCATTGCCGCAGCAGCCCCGGAAGGGCGAAAAAGCGCGGATAGTACACCTCGACGCCCTGCTGCACCTCCTGCCGCGCCGGCATCGGACGATAACCCGGGTGCCAGAGGCGCAGCAGACCCTGGCCGGGGAACCACGGCCGCGGCGACACCACCACGATGGGCAGCCTGCGGCCGACGCGAAACAGGCGCTCGCGGATGAACAGCCCGGCGCCGGGCTGAACCAGACTCGGGAACAGGCTCGAATAAACCACCAGGCGCGGGGCATCCGGGTTCATGCTACGTGCTGCACCAAAGCCCGGTAGGCATCGCGATAGTGTGCGACGCTTGCCTTCCAGTTGCGCTCGACTTCAACGAAGCGGCGCCCCCGCGCCTTGAATTCGGGCCAATGCTGCGTGTTCTGCAGCAGGCCTACCACCTTGTCCGCCAGATCGCGCGCATCGCCGGCGCGGAACAGCACGCCCGTTTCGCCGTCGCGGATGAGTTCCTTGTGCCCGCCCACGTCCGAGGCCACGAACAAGCGCCCCTGGGCCATGGCTTCCAATGGCTTGAGCGGCGTCACCAGCTCGGTAAGCCGCATGGGATGGCGCGCGTACACCAGCACGTCCACGAGATCGTAATAGCGGTTGACGTCCTTGTGGTCGACGCGCCCGGTGAAGACCACGCGATCCTTCAAGTCCATGCGCATCACCTGCGCCTTGAGCGCCTCGTCCTGCGGCCCGCCGCCGGTGAACAGCACCTTCACGTCCGGCGCGCGGCGCAATATCTCCGGCAGCGCCTTAAGCAGCAGATCCAGCCCTTCATAAGCATAGAACGAGCCGATGAAGCCGATGACGCGCGCATTGCCCAGGCCGAGCTTGAGCTTCAGCGCTGGGTCGGGCACGCCCCCCAGGGAGAACTTCTCGATGTCCACCGCATTGGGGATCACAGTGATCTTGTCCGCCGCCACGCCGCGCCCGACCAGATCGCCGCGCAGCCCTTCGCAAATGGTGAAGACATGATCGACGCGCTTGACGGCATAAGTCTCCAGCGCGCGCGTGGCGCGGTAGCGCAGGCTGTCTTCCTGCGTGCTGCCGTGATCCACGGCGGCGTCTTCCCAGAAGGCGCGGATTTCGTACACCACCGGTACGCCCAAACGTCTTGCCACCTGCAAGGCCGGCAGGGCGTTGAGCACCGGCGAATGGGCATGGACCAGATCCGGCTTGAGGCGGCGCGCGACCTCCAGCAAGCGGCGGCGCGTCGCCGCCATGACGGCGAAGGGGTCCATGCCGGGCAGGTGCCGCAGCCAATGTTCGCGGCTGCGGTAGAAATGCAGGCCGTCCACGGTTTCTTCCGCCGCTGTGCAGCCCGCCTGGCGCGGGCTGGTGAGATGGCAGGTCTCCCACCCCAGGGCGCGCTGCTCGCGCAGGATGGCGGCGGTGCGGAAGGTGTATCCGGAATGCAGCGGGATGGAATGGTCGAGGACGTGCAGGACTTTCATGCGGCTTGGACTTGGCACGGTTGGGCGGGGGCGGCGCTGACCCCCAGGAATGCGTCGAACATGAGCAGGCTCCACAGCGCCACGGAGTAGTCGCGCCGCCCCCCTTGATGCTCGCGCACCAGTTCTTCCAGATAGCGGCGCTCGAACCAGCCGGTGTCGAGCAGGCGCCCGCCCAGCACCGCCTGCCGGATGGTTTCCCTGAGCGGGCCGCGGAACCAGTTCTCCAGCGGCACGGCGAAGCCCATCTTGCGCCGGTACAGCACGTCGTGCGGAAGGTAAGGCTCCATCGCCTTCTTGAAGAGATATTTCCCCTCGCTGCCGCGCAGCTTGAGGTTGACGGGCAGGCCCGCCACCCAGCCCATCAGCTCATGATCCAGCAGCGGCTCGCGCACTTCCAGGGCATGGGCCATGCTGGCGCGGTCCACTTTGGTGAGGATGTCTCCGGGCAGATAAGTCTTCATGTCCAGATATTGCACCAGCGAAAGCGGATCGCGGCGCGGCGCATGGCGCGCATGGCGGCGCAGCACTTCTACGGCGCGGTAGCCCTGCAGCTGGCGCTTGAAGGCGGGCGTGAACAGGCGCGCGCGCTGCTCATCGGCGAGCTGCGACACGCCGTGAAAATAGCCCGCCACCGTATCGCGCGCGAGCGCCTCGAACGTAGTCTTGGCGCGCAGCACCCGCGGGGCCCAGTCGGCCTTGGGATACAGCCGCCCCAGGGCGCCGAAGATGGGTCGCCGCACCCCGAATGGCAGCAGCGAGCGCATGCGTTCTTCGTAGCGGAACCAGCGGTAGCGCCGGTAGCCGGCGAAATTCTCGTCGCCCCCGTCGCCCGACAGGGCCACCTTCACGTGCTTGCGCGCCAGCTCGCAGACGCGGTAGGTGGGCAGCGCGGAGGAATCGGCGTAGGGCTCGTCGTACACGCCGGCCAGCCGGGCGGCCAGGGAGAAGTCGTCGCTGTCCACCGTATCGACATGATGGTATGTGCGATAGCGCTGCGCCACCTCGTTGGCATAGGCGATTTCGTTGTAGCGCGGATCGCCAAACGCGATGGAGCAGGTGTTGACCGGCCCGCGGCTTACCGCCGCCATCATGGCCACCACGGCGCTCGAATCCACCCCGCCCGAGAGAAAGGCGCCCAGCGGCACGTCGGCGATCATGCGCAGGCGCACCGACTCCTTGAGGCGTTCGATGAGTTCGTCCTCGGCGGCCTCCTCGCTCGCCACCGTCACGGGCGCGAAGCTCATGTCCCAGTAGGCGCTCGGCGCCGGCGCCGGCCGCCCGACGGTGAGGGTGAGCGTGTGGCCCGGCGGCAGCTTGGCGGCGCCGCGGTAGATGGTGCGCGGTTCGGGCACGTAGCCATAGGCGAAATATTCCTCCACCGCCAGCGGGTCGATGTCGCGCCGCAGCAAGGGGTGCACCATGAGGGCCTTCAGCTCCGAGCCGAAGATGCAGTGCCCATCCTCCAGCATGGCGTAGTACAGCGGCTTGACGCCGAAGCGGTCGCGCGCCAGAAACAGCGTGCGCCGGCCGCGATCCCACAGCGCGAAGGCGAACATGCCGCGGAAGCGCTCGACGCAGGCCTCGCCCCAGGCCTCCCAGGCGTGCACGATGACTTCGGTGTCGGAATGGGTGCGGAAATGATGACCCAGTCGTTGAAGCTCCGGCACCAGTTCCCGATAGTTGTAGATCTCGCCGTTGAACACCACCACCACGGAGCCGTCTTCGTTGAACAGGGGCTGCTGGCCGCTGGCCAGGTCGATGATGGACAGCCTGCGATGGGCGAGCGCCACCCCCGGTTCGAGGTGGGTGCCCCCCTCGTCCGGCCCGCGATGGAACAGGCTGCCGTTCATGCGCGCAAGCACCGCAGCGTCCGGGGGGCGCCGTTCTCTGAGGTCGAAGATTCCGCTGATGCCGCACATGGTCGTCGTAGTGTCTGGAAAGCCGGCGCCGCGCGCCATTGCACCTTAGTGGTAATGACCCGCCAGTGCACGCTCGTAAACCGCGGCATAGCCGGCCACCATGGCGGCGATGCTATGCCTCGCCAGAACGCGCGCACGGCCTGCGGCGCCTTCCCGGGCGCGCCTGTCGGGGTCGCCCACATACCGTTGCAAAGCCTGTGCCAGAGCCTCGACGTCCCCCACCGGGATAAGGTCGCCGTTCTCGCCCGGCGTCACCAATTCCCGATTACCGCCCACCGCCGTGGCGACGACCGGCAGCGCCGTGGCCTGCGCCTCCAGCAGCGTATTGGATATACCCTCGTTAAGGGAGGGCAGCACGAAAACATCGAAGCCGCGCAGCAATTCGGCGATGTCCTGGCGCTCCCCCGGCAGCCAGGCGCGCGCCTCCAGGCCGCAGGCAGCGAGGCGCTGGAGACAGGCGGCGCGCGCCTCCCCCTCGCCCACGATCACCAGGCGCGCCTGCGGGCAGGTCGGCGCCAGGCGCACGAAGGCCTCCACCAGGGTAGGGAAATCCTTCACCGCCGCCATGCGCCCCACCGCGCCGATGACCAGGCTCTGCGCGTCGGCGAAGCCGGGCGGCAGCACGGGCGGACGCGCGCCGCCGCGCGGACGGAATTGGTCGCAATCGACGCCGTTGTAGATTTGATGGATGCGCTCCGGAGCCGCGCCCACGGTGTCCCGCAGCCAGTCCGCCAGATCGCGACTGACCGCGACGTATTCACCGACCAGCGGGCGCGCGGCGCGCCTCAGCAGGTTGTATTTGCGGTTCTGGCCGTGCAGGTCGAATACATCGCGCCCGTGCTCGCCGTGCACGGTGGCGCGCACGCCGGCCAGGCGCGCGACGAATTGGCCCTCCAGCGCGGCGAGATTGCGCGTGTGCAGCACGGCCGGGCGCAGGCGCCGCAACAGCCGCCACAAGCGCAGATAGGCGCCGGGGTCATGCCCTGGACGGCGCCCGAGCGCATGAAACCCAACCTCCTGGGCGCGGATGCGAGCGCGGAAATCGCCGATTTCCGTCCAGCTCACCACGGCATGGCGGAAACGCTGCGGATCCAGGTGGTTGAACAGGGTGACCATGCCGTTTTCCATGCCGCCGGTATCGAAGCGATGCACCAGATGGACGATCAGAGGCGGGCTCATTGCCCCACTTCGCGCGCAATGGCCGCGCGTATGGCCGGGGTCATGGCCTGGGCGAAATCTTCCAGCACGGCGCTGCAATCCGACTTGTCGTCGCAGGGCGTGGC
>JAJZRU010000023.1 GCA_021802555.1 Pseudomonadota bacterium | reverse complement strand
AAGGTCAAAGTCACCATGAGAAAATCCTACGGCTTCCGAACCTTCCGCGTCACAGAACTCGCCTTGTATCATGCACTTGGCAAACTTCCCGAGCCACAACTCGCCCACAGATTTTACTGACGAGGCCAAATCCTTAGCCGCCTTGGTGCGCTCGCGTACCGGCCTTTCTCCATAAACGATCAGCTTGTGTACAGCATACCGGGCAGGGTGGGGAAGGTTGACAACCACCGGCCCTTGGCGAGAAACGATCATGCCTTGAGTGACTTCTTCCAACGAAAACTCGATGAACTTGAGAGGCTGCAAGGCGATGTTCAGGCTGGGAAGCGTAATAGCCTTGCCCGCCTTGCGATGCTCGGGTGCGACGAAATCAACCCGCAGTTCTGGATCCGCAGGGTTTCGGTATTGCGAACCGATCTCCGATTCAAAAGTGGCGAACGGGAGCAGCCCCATCTCCAGCGAGGTCAGCGCATCATGTACATCCACCTTCAAGTTTGAGGGCAAGGCTACCGACAGTTGCTTGCCGGAATGGGCGAAACCCACGTCCTGCGTCGACTGCCCGGCCCCCCAGCGGACGCCAAGCATGTTGCCGATGGCTAGAAAGGCGTGCGTGCCGATCAGCACGCCACCGGCCTTGAACAGCCCGTACTCGGCTAACCGACGCATGATCCTGAAGTGCTTAAGCGCAGTCTCTTGGCCGCCCAGGGCCAGAAAAGATCTGGACAGCTCAACAAGCCTTTCTTCCGGCTGGCGCGCACTTTCGAAGGCACGAAGAAGCTTGCGCATGCGCTCGGAGTCCGGACCGACATACAGCTGCTGCACCTGGCCGTTCAGGTTGCGCCAAGTGAAATACCAGTAGAGATGGTTTTTTACCGTCTTTTTCTGGAAACTACCGCTGAGAGCGCCTATATGGCCTGCCAGATCCGTGAGCAGCGCCTGATCAAGCAGTTCCGCGTAGGCAGTCTGCGCGGAAAGCGAGAGTTCCGAAAATCTTCTTTCCATAATTTGAGTTATACAACAAATAGTAATTTGTTGTATAACTCACCGGGACTTGGATTGCGGTTTCTTGTGCGGTAATTTGGCCAAGCGGAGGCAGAGTCCCTTTGCCTTTTTCGGCTGTAGCAAAATTGCTGCCAAACTAAGGCCGAAATACGCGGCATCCGCCACCAGCACGTTATGCCAGTCGCCCAGGCGCACATATAGCCCGGGGCGACGGCGATGCCCATGGCCAGGCGCTGGCCTGCGCGCCGAACATGTCAGCGGCGCCCTGTTTTTTTACCGCGTGGGCAGGCCGCGCCCGCTTATCCCATGACCTTTGCCGGCAGAAACAGCAGCAGCGGGTTGTCCGGCGATGCCTCGAAGCCGAAGCGCCGGTGGTACCCTGCCGCCTGCGCATCGAGCGCGTCGACGAACAGGCCAATGCCACCGGCCTCGGTGTAGATGCGCTGCGCCCGCGTCAGGGCATCGACCAGCAGCAATTCGCCCAGCCTCTTGCCCTGATGGCGTTTGTCGACAGCCAGCCGGCCCAACCGCACGCCGGGGATGCGGCGCGGTAGCTTTTTGCGCCAGGCATCCGGCAGATGCCGGTTTTCGAGTTCCGCCAACGTCAGTGCATAGTAGCCGCAGATGCGGGTTGGCTCTTCCTCACGGACAGCGACGAAGGTCTTCGACAGCCCCCTGTCTTGGTGCTGGCGGGCAACCTGCCGCAGCCAGTCGTTCAGGTCCTGGCGGCCGCAGTCGAACGCCTGTCGGTCATGGCTCCCAGCTAAAGGCAGTACCCGCATCGTCTCGCTTGGCTTTCTGATAGCGCTTCATGGCAGCCTTCAACTTCGCGTTCGGCTTGGGCGGGTTCTCCATTAGGTCGAGCAACCAGTTCCAGTCACGCGGGGACAAACGGATCACATCCTCTCGTTCGATAACCGACTGGGCTTCCTTCAACGCCGCCTGAACCAGGAACTGATTGACCGTCGCGCCCGTCAGTTCGGCGGCACGGCACAGCGTCTCGTAGACCTCATGCGGAACACGGGCGCCAATACGATCTTGTTTGGCAACAGCGGTGCCCATTTTTCACCTCCAACGGTTACTTGAGTTTCCAGTGTATCACTGTCGCCATTTTGGCGCCAACGATATATGGGCACGTGCTGCGGCGCGGCCTGCTGACGAGTCTTTCGATGCCGCTATGCGGGCTCTTCCACCCAAGGATCGATGACTGCGAGTCCCGGATATTGGAAGTCGTGCAGATTGCGAGTGACCAGCGTCAGGCCGTGGGTCTGCGCGGTGGCTGCCAGCAAGCTGTCGACGGCCGGCAGCGGGCGCCCGGCCAAGGCCACGAAGCGCCCCCAGCGATCCGCGACGCGCGCATCGACGGCCAACATCCGACCGGCAAAAAATCTCGGCAGTTCGACCTCCAGCCAATCGAGCAGCGTGCGCTTGCGCGCGCCCTCGGGCAGCCCTTCGATGCCTTTGCGCAGTTCGCCGAGGGTCAGCACAGAGAGATACAGCGTGGTGGCCGGACGGCGTTCCAGCCAGCGTACGACATTGGTGTTCGCTTCGCGGCGGCGCAGTTCCGACAGGACGTTGGTATCGACGAGATAGCTCAAAGGCTCAACTCGCGGGTGGGAGTGGTATCGCGCGGAAAGTCGATATCCTCGATGCCGGCCAAAGGCGAGCGGCGCATGAAGGCGACCAGCGACTCGCCGGTGCCCGCCAGCCGGTCATAATCGGCACGCGACAGTACCACCGCCACAGGGCGACCATGCACGGTGATCTCCTGGGGGCCTTCGCGTTCGGCGTTCTTGACGACCTCGGATAGCCGCGATTTTGCTTCTTGCAATTGCCATGTATGCATGACCGAGCCCTCAATTCTGACCAGAATAGTCAGATTCTACGCCGAATTCTTAGGCAGCGCCGATAGCGGCGATATATTGTTAGCGGCGGTCGGTTTCCGTAGAAATTTGGCGTCGGCGTGGAAACGGGGTGCGGGCGTGGCCCGCACCCTTGCGGCGAATGGCGCCGTCTTTCACCGCATTTTGTGCGTAGAATAACTTGCGCATGCGGAGAATGCGGCTCATAATCTCCGCATGAATGGCAGTGATTACAAATACATCTGGCAGGCCAACGACTGGCCGAACTGGCGCTTCGACCTGGCAGTACTGGCTGGGCCTATGGCCGAGGTCAGTCGTGCCCAAGGGCTCCTGATGGGCCGCCTGGCCGACGTGGGCATGGCGCTGCGCGATCAGGCCAGCTTGGCCGCGCTCACCGAGGACGTGGTCAAGACCAGCGAGATCGAGGGTGAGCAGCTCAATGTCGAATCCGTGCGCTCAAGCATCGCCCGCAGGCTAGGCGTGGACATCGGTGCCCTGGCCCCGGTGGATCGGCACGTCGAAGGCGTGGTCGAGATGGTGCTCGATGCCACCGCCAACTGCCATGCGCCGGTGTCGCGGGAGCGGTTATTCGGCTGGCACGCCGCGCTGTTTCCTACCGGCTACTCCGGCCTTTCCAAGATCAACGTCGGCACTTGGCGCGACGATGCCAGCGGCCCGATGCAGGTGGTGTCTGGCCCAACCGGCCGCCAGCGCGTGCATTTCGAGGCACCGCCCGCCGATCGTCTGGAGGTCGAAACCAGCCGATTCTTCGACTGGGTGAATGGCTCCTCGAACGAACCGCCGCTGCTCAAGGCCGGCCTTGGCCATCTTTGGTTCGTCACCTTGCACCCGTTCGACGACGGCAACGGGCGTATCGCTCGGGCCATCGGCGACCTGCTGCTGGCGCGTGCCGACGGCAGCCCACAACGCTTCTACAGTTTGTCGGCGCAGATCCAGCGGGAGCGCAAGGCCTACTACGACCTCCTGGAGCGAACGCAGAAGCGGTCGATGGATGTCACGGAATGGCTGGCCTGGTTCCTCGACGCTCTGCATCGTGCCGTGGATCAGGCCCAGGTCACCCTTGACGCCGTACTGACCAAGGCGCGTTTCTGGCAGCGCTGGGGGACCATGCCGCTGAACGAGCGGCAAGTGAAATTGCTCAACAAGCTGCTTGATGGCTTCGAAGGCAAATTCACCAGCAGCAAGTGGGCGGCCATTGCCAAGTGTTCGCCGGACACGGCGCTGCGCGACATCAACGACCTGCTTGCGCGGGGTGTGCTGCGGAAATCGGATGCGGGCGGGCGCAGCACCAGCTATGAACTGAGCGATCTGCCGGGGTAGCGTCGTCCTCGGGAATGACTTGGCTCGTGTGCGGAACAGCGCCTTCATGGACTCCTGCCAACTCATTCGGAAGGAGACCAAGATGGACGTCGTTCACCTCAATCAAAAAGCAACTGGCCGCGCGCTGGCATCTCAGCGAGGCCACCTTGGAGCGTTGGCGCAGCGAGGGGCTCGGCAAATTCCTGAAGCTCCGTGCGGCCGGGTGCCGCTATCAAGCCAGCCGGCCTGTTCCGGCTGCCGGCGGGCTGGCTGCACCGCTCACGCCACGGGCTTGCTTGAGGGCGAAGGGCGGGGAAATTTCAGGCCGTCCGTCAGGGTGGCCAAACTCTGCCACCCCATCACGCGAAGTCCGCTGCGCGCGTAATTTTCATCGCCCGCGTAAATCAGCCGGGGCGGCAAAGCTTCTTCCCCGGCAATTCGACCCGCCTTCTGCCCCGCACGCACGTAATCCGACGTCACCGTTCGGCCCGACTTGATCTCGACGGCCTGCAAGCGTCCCTCAATCTCAAAAACAAGATCCGCCTCCAGCCCGTTGTTGTCACGCCAGAAGTAAAGGTCTGGCGGCTGCCCGGCATTGAGGCGGGTCTTGAGAAATTCGCTCACCACCCAGGTCTCGAACAAGGCCCCGCGCAGCGGATGCAGACTCAGCACCTCGATGCTGCGGATGCCAAGCAACCAGCAGGCCAAGCCCACGTCGACAAGATAAAGCTTGGGCGACTTGACCAGCCGCTTGCCGAAATTGCGGTGATAGGGCGGCAACAGATACACCAGGTCGCTCGCCTCCAATACTGACATCCACGCCCGCGCCGCGCCGCCGTCCGCACCGCGTGGCCGGCCTCCGTCAACGTCCGGGTGGCGGGCCTCCCCACAAAACCGGTCGCGCCGGTAACGAGCACGCGCATCAGTCGACTGTTCTGTAAATGGTCAGGGTTTGCGGCACGTCACGCCAGATCGCTCAGGCGCCGAATGCGGCCCGGGAGGCGGGCCTTGCGGCAGCAGGGTTCGTCAGCGGCCGCCGGTAGGGCCTCTGGCAGGGTAAGCGCCGCGGCGTGATAAAGCGCGCCGAACAGGTGGTGCCCGAGGTCGACGGCAAGGCGTACCGCAGCGGCATGAATTTTTGCGCCGGAGGCGACGGGGATTTCCATTTCACATAGCGCAGAGACTTGTCGCTCGCCGCGCTGTTGTCGAATATCGCAAGATAAATGCGTCGGGCCGGCCTTGCAAGCCGCGCTGGAGCATCGGCACCTGCCAAGGGTAAGGCCTCTCCGGGAGCATTGGGCCTGACACTTGTCCTTTTAAAAAGGACAATATGTATTTAATATGTCCTCTATGGAAGCACAATTCAGGGAAGTGCTCAGGCAGAAGATCGTCGACAACCTCGGCGCGCCGCTGCCCGCACTGACGCGGCGGGACATACGTCCGCCGGAGATTCGGGGCAAGGCGGTCGCCGTCATCGGCATGCGGCGTGCCGGCAAGACCTCCTATCTCTGGCAGGAACTGGCGGACCGCCGGGCGGCGGGCATTGCAAGGGAGGGCTTGCTGTACCTCAGCTTCGAGGACGAGCGTCTTGCAGGCATGTCTGCGCGCGACCTCAATCTCGTGGTGGAGGAATACTACCGCCTGCAACCGGAATGGCGCGATCGGCGCCGGGCCACGTTCTTCTTCGACGAAATTCAGGTGGTTCCGGGCTGGGAGGCCTTTGCGCGCCGCCTGCTGGACAGCGAGCAGGTCGACCTGTTTCTTTCCGGCTCGTCGGCCAAGCTGCTGTCCCGCGAGGTGGCGACCAGCATGCGCGGGCGAGCCGTCGAGGCCGTCATTTACCCCTTCAGCTTTCGCGAGTATCTCCGCCATCGTGGGCGCGAGCCGGAAAAATCGCCCGAGCGGCTGACCAAGGCCGAACGCTCGCACCTGGAAAAAGCCCTGCGGAACTACCTGGAGGCAGGAGGCTTCCCCGAAGCTCAAGGCCTGGATTCGCGCAACAGGCAGGAACTGCTCAAAGCTTATGTCGATGTCGTGCTGCTGCGCGATATCATCGAACGCCACGCGGTTTCCCATCCGGTCGCCTTGCGCTGGATGGTGCGCCAGTTGCTCGGCAACGCCGCCGGCGCCTTCAGCGTGAACAAGTTTTACGGCGACCTCAAATCCCAGGGTATCGCCGTCGCCAAGGACACCCTGCACAGCTATCTCGCGCACCTGGAAGACGTCTTCCTCATACGCATGGTTTCGATTGCCACCGTTTCCGAGCGCCGTCGCATGGTCAATCCGCGCAAGGTTTATCCGATCGATCCCGGCCTGACCCCGATTTTTGATCGCTCCGGCAAGGCCAACCTCGGCCATGCGCTGGAAACCTGTGTGCTGCTGGAACTGGATCGGCGCGGCGCGGAAGTAAGCTATGTGCATACGTCCGACGGCCGCGAAGTCGATTTCCTTGCTCGCTACCCTTCAGGCAGGGAAGAACTGGTCCAGGTATGCGCCAGTCTCGACGATCCGGATACGCGCCGGCGGGAAATGCGGGCCCTGATCGATGCGGCGCCGCACTACCCAGGTGCCGCGCGGAGCCTGATCGCGCTCGATATCCCCTCGGCTGTGGAAATCCCGTCAGGCATTGTGCTCCACCGCGCCACCGACTGGTTGCTTGTGGAAGAGGCATGACCCGGCAGCACGCCCCTGTTGGGAGATGTCCGCAGGGTGTTCGATCATACCGAGGCGGCGCGCGGCCTGGGTTTTTCGCCCGGCCTTTTCAGCTCAAGCAGGCAGATCTTCCGCGTTGGTGGGCGCAAGCCCATTTCTGCCAAAATCCAGATCGGTGTTGCTATGTGCCATGCCCAGGCCGCCCACGCGCGGGGTGGAACAGCTCTGACCATCGGGGCAGTGGCGCAGTATCCCGGCCCGGTACAGGGCGTTTGACGCTTCCATCGCAGACCTCAATCGCGCTGTTGCTGGTACCAGCGCGCAGTAGCGGCCAATCCTTCGGCCAAGGTGAAGGGCGGCGTCCAGCCGAGTTCCTGGCGCAGCGGCGCATCGTCCACCGTGAGCGAGCCCAGCAGCCGTTCCACCGCGGCCTTTTTTCCCAACAGCGTGCCAGCCGCCCGCAGCAGCGCCGGGGGCACCGGCGCGAGGCGGGCCGGGCGGCCCAGCGCGCGCGCCAAGCGGCGCACCAGCTCGGCGCTGGAAACATCCTCGCCGTCGCGCACGAAATAAGTCTTGCCCGCGGCTTCGAGCCGGGTCAGGCAGGCGAGCAGCGCGGAGGCGAAGTTCTCCACATACAGCAGGCTGCGGCGATTGCGCACCGCGCCCAAGGGCAGAGGAATGCCGCGGTCCACCACTTGGAGCAGACGCAGGAAATTGGCCTTCACGCCCGGCCCGTAGATCAAGGGTGGGCGCAGGATAACTACCTCCAGACCCGTCTGCGCGGCAATCTCGTGTAGGCCCTGCTCGGCCTCCCATTTCGAGATGGCGTAGGCGTCGTGAGGTTCGGGGTAATCAAGCGCCGTGTAGGGTGTTTCGCGTCCCTCGCCGTTCACCTTTACCGTGCTGACGAACACGAAGCGCTTCACCCCAGCCTGCGCAGCTTGGCGGGCAAGGTTGAGCGTGGCATCGCGGTTGATAGGGCGACACTCGGCCAGAGGATCGGCGGCGTCTTCCTTCAACACATGGGCGCGGCCGGCGAGATGCACCACGGCGTCGATGTCCTTGAGGGCGGCGTGCCAGTTGGTGGTGGGGGAGAGGTCGCCCATGGCGGTGGAATCCAGGCCGGGGGGCAGGCGGCTGTTATCCTTAGGGCGGCGGATCGCTGCGCGCACCGCAATGCCGGCGGCCGACAGGGTTTGGATAATGGGCCGGCCCAGGAAGCCGGTGGCGCCGGTGAGGAGGGTGTGCATCAATTGGACTACGCTGTATTCAGACCGCCTATAAATGATCGTGCGAGGCGGCGGTAGAGGTCTACATAGGCAGTTCCCAACGCATTGCCTGACAACAATTGCTGGTAGCGCTGCCTGGCCTTTTGCCCCAATCGGTTGGCTAATGCTTGGTCGCTCAATAAGCGAGTCATTGCACTTGCCAACGCGGGAGGGCTTCCAGGCGCGACGACAAAACCTGTTTCGCCATCCTTGTTGACATAGGAAGTCCCTGTGCCTATTTCGCACGAGATCATCGGCTTGGCAAACATCGCGGCTTCCACGAGTACCATTCCATAAGCTTCGGAACGCAAATGCGAGGGCAATACCACGGCACGACAGCGCCGTAATAGCGCTACTTTTTCTGCTACAGAAATCTGCCCGGCGAAGAGGATATTGCCTGCCCCTTCGGCTTGAGCTTGTATTCGCAACTTTGATTCCTCCGGGCCGGATCCTGCAATGACGACGTGCGCGCGAACGGGTTCTGCGGCTTTGATCAGCACATGCAGCCCTTTGTAATAGCGCAATACCCCAATGAACAGAAAAAATGGCTCTGCTTCCCCGAGGCCGAGTCGCTTAAGCACAGTTTCGTCGCCCGCGCGGGGATAGGAGGATTCATCAACCCCCAATGGAATGACGCAGACTCGTTCTCGTAGTATTGGTTCAGATAGCACGGGGCTGGTTTGGGCGTACATGGGCGACGTAGCTACAATTGCCGCCATCGATTTCAACGTGTGCATCATCAGTGGACGATAGACTTGACCCAGCCGCCGCTGCCGAACGATATCCGAGTGATAAGTTATCACCGCCGGCTGTTTGGGCCGGGCAACGGCGTGAAGCAGATCGGCGAATGGCCAAGGATAGTGATAGTGAAGCACGTCCGCCCATTTCACCAATCCGACAAACATCCGGAACGCTTCCGCTCCGCCTAAATCGCAGGACGCTGGAGCGATCCAGGATTTCGAGCGGAATACCCGGCCCTCCTGACGTACGATTTCACTGCGCGCAGGATTTATTGAGAGCGCGAAAATCCTGTTCTCAATTCCTTTGCGGGTAGTTGCCAGCGCAATCTGCCGTATCGCTTCTTGGAGTCCCCCAGGGGGGTCAGGGTAATACGTGCGGTATACATGAAGAACACGCATGCAGGGCTCAATTCTTCCAACGCAGTTTTCAATTTAATACAAAAAATTAATGCGCTTTTTTAATAATGATTCCGAAGCATGTACAGGGAAATCCATCAATTGAGAGTTTCAAATGCCCTGCTTGATTAGCATCCGACCATTGATCCCTTGATAGCCAACCTTCACCCATTGCATATGGTGGAACATCTATGAATCTATCCAATACACCATTTCCAGTATTGAAATCTGGCCCAAGCATAGTGTGTCCTTGTTTTGAAAGTAAAGTGGCTAACTCCTCAAAGTGCTCCCTAAGGAAAAGTACTGTTGGCCAGTTATCGATCGTTTTGTCTTTCGAAAGGTAATTGAATTCAGTAGTATGTATCGCAATTCCGCCAGGTCTTAAAACGGACAACGAATTTCTTATGAAATCTAATCCATTTTTTATGGATCCAAGATGCTCTAAGGCACATACAGACCAACAGAAATCAAATTCCCTCCCGAAATTTGGGACATCATTCATGTCAACATAGCGATGCTGAACATGCTGGTCAAACACTTCCCGAGAAACGATATCGGGATAATATGCTTGTTCAAGGGCGGAAGCATGTTGGCCAGTCTCGGCCCAACCAAGACCAGCCACTTTCTCTGGCGCCAGGTCTGTTACCACGACCTTCATTTTTCTTGATGCGAAATATGAGGCCAACGGCTCTTGCCCACAGCCAAATCCAATACCTTCTTTGCCCTCATGCAATACGCCGTTTTCGTGCAACCCTTGGAGCAAAAAAGCAAATTCCCAAAGTTTTCTATGATAAATCGGTGCGGCTTTGATTTCATTACACCAATATCGAAACCAAGTGCTTTCGACGTCTATTTGTGTTGTTGGCTTACTAACTAAACCATGTATTCTTGGTTCAGAAGAATAGTCAATTGATGCAAGCAAAGGTTGCATTTCTCTAGCTATGTGGTAGCCAAAATTTTTAACGTTTAGCCGCAAGACGTCTACGTCCTTTAGTGCAAGCCATAGGTCGTTAATGTTTGGTTTTTTGTCGCTCGTGGTTAGCATTGCCAACTCACGAATTACTTTTTGTGTATATTCTTTCAAGTCGTTAATGTTTGGTTTTTTGTCGCGCGTAGTTATCGTTGCTAACTCATGGATTACTTTTTGTACATATTTTTTCAAGATGAAACCTCCTAATATTTACCTTTAAATCGATCGGTTTTTATATTTTTGATTTAAGCACAGACAGTATTTTTTAGGCTTTCTGAAAAAGATTTGAAGGAGAATTTTTTTCTAACAAATTCGATCATCGCATCTCGATCGATACAGTCTGAATTTATGGCACTAGTAATTCCTTCGGAGATTGACCAGGAATCATAGGGGTCAACAAAAACCGCGTAGTTATGGAATAGCTCGCGGAACACGGGGATGTCTGAAACCACACAAGGCACCCCTTGCCACATTGCTTCGACCACTGGTAACCCAAACCCTTCGACGATGGAAGGAAATACAAATGTTTTGGCATGTTTCTGCAAGACATAAAGTTCGTTATCTGTAAGATATCCCAAGTGCCTGACCTTTTCTGGCATAGAAGTAATCAAGGCACGCTCTTTTTCGCTAGACCAGGCAAAAGGTCCAACGAGCACCAGTTTAGGTAGTCTGTTATTAAATTTGAAGGCGTTAAGAAGATTCAGTACATTCTTCTTTGGCTCGATGGCGCCGACGAATAAAACATAGGGTTCGTTAGTAAGACCGAGGCCTTCCAGAATATTGTGCTCCGTCAACTCGTCCCACGTTTCTCCCATGTTTGAGAATTTGCATGGCTGATAGACAACATGAAGCTTGCGTTCATCGACGGTGAATCGGCTCAATAATTGTTGGCGAGTTGTCTCTGAAACGCAAATTACCTTGTCGACTTTTTTAAATAATCCCTCTAATGTACTTCCGATGGCCTTTGCGATAGTTGTCCAGCGATCTAGCAACCACGGGTGGGTCAAAGGGATAATGTCGTGTACGGTCAAAATGTTCAAGCCGCGCGACAAGTAAACCGGGATAGGGGACGTGAGAAATAACGCGTCAGCGTTGCTGGATTTGGGTATTGTGCTTACCCCCAACCCCAACCCTGATCTGATAAAGGATTTCACGAACAACCCCGGGAAAACCCGCATCTGATCGATACATTCCCATTCTTTAGTTTGGGTAATCGCCAATAGGTGACGAATTTCCACTTCCCTAAGGCCTACGATGCCACTGTGGTTGCGGCCATGCAATTTGGATATGATTCTTGACGAGAGATTAGTGCGCCCAGTTGAGTTCGAAGAAATGGCCGCGAGATATGAGGCTATCGGAGAAACGGATTTGATGGTGGCGATACTCTTTTCCGACAAGAGATCAACACTGTGTCCATGATGGGAAAGTGCTGAAATCACGTTTCGGCTGTAAGTCTTTATTCCAGTGCCGTGGGGTAACTCAAAATTCAAGGCATCGACCAGAATTTTCATGCGGCTCCTAACACTAAAGTATCAATACTGATTTCATGCAACGCGCCATGTTCCAGACGAAATATGCGCTTGCAGTACTCGCGTAATAACTCATGCGAATGTGAGGCAAAAACGAAGATTTTCGTCGAGTTGATCAGCGCCTTCATTCGGGCGCGCGCTTTTTCCTGGAAAGCTGCGTCGCCAGTACCGAACATTTCGTCGATGAGCAGGATTTCCGGCTGTACCGAGGTGGCAACGGCAAACATGAGGCGCATGGTCATGCCTGAAGAATAAGTGCGTACCGGCAACTGCAAGAAATCGCCCAGTTCGGTAAAGTCCTCGATATCCGCGATTTTTGAGCGCGCCTCGGCCGCCGTCATTCCCATCATCAGGCCCATGCGAATTATGTTTTCGTAGCCAGAATGTTCCGGGTCCATGCCCGCTCCGATTTCGAACACGGTGGCCAGGCTGCCTTCGCGCACCACCTCGCCGGCAATGGGCGTGTAGATGCCGGCCATGGCACGCAGCAAAGTCGTCTTGCCAGCACCGTTGTGCCCGACCAATCCCACTGTATCGCCGTCTCGCAGATCAATGGAAATGTCTTTCAGTGCGGTGACGAGATTGATATGCCCTGCCTCCGCCTCTATTTTTCCGCCGGTGCCGAGACGCAGAATCTGATTGCGCAGCGACATGCTACGACCGCTGTAGATCGGGTATTGGACGGTGACTTTTTTGAACTGGAGGCGCGCCATGCTAAACCCAAAAGGCGATGCGGTTGCGCCGCTGATTGAAAAGGCTCAGCGTCATTCCCCAACCAAGCACGAGCATGGTGCCCATAGCCGCGTATACAAACCAAGGCGGGGAAAATCCAAGCATCGGGTCGCGAATGATTTCGATGAAATGCGAAAGAGGGTTCAGCCATATCAAGCGGGCGCTGAACGATAGATAGCCTGGCCGGTAAATGACAGGGCTGATAAAGAACAAGAGCGGCAACAAAGCAGCGACAGCATATTCGAGGTCACGAAAACGCGCACCCAACATGCCGAACAGCAGAGTGATCCACAACAAGTTCATGGCCACCATGAAGACACCCGGTATTACCAATAGAGTGTCCCATGTGACCGGTACCGCAAGAATTACTGCCACCGCTATATAAACGACGAGATTGTGAGCAAAGTTCACAAAATGACGAAAGACGAGTTGAAGCACGTGAAGAAAATAAGGCAATTGGAGGTTGCGGATAATAATGCTCTGCTTGACGAAGAGGCCCGTGCTTTCCGTTATGCAGCCCGCTAGGAACTGCCAAACGATCAATCCAGCGGTGAGGGAGGGAATAAATTTGGCGCGATCAATCTTTAGAAGCTCGCTCCATATCCACCCCAAGCCAGCCACTCCTATAGCCGTTCCGAGCGTGAGCCAAAATGGTCCAAGTACGCTGCGCCGATAACGGGCACGGGTATCGCTCCACGCGAGGTAGAGAGCAACGCGCCAGCGTTTGAGGCTTTGCGCTATATCAGTTATCCCGGCATATCGAGATTCTTTTTTCCCGGTAGTCATGAAGATTGGTTTTTGGGATTCCAGCAACTTGTCTGCGTATTGTTTAATCGCCCGATTCGCGCTCAACAGCTTGCCCACAACCTGCTGCACCGTGTTGAAGGGAGGCGGCGTCGCTCGCAGCGGCACCCCCGATAGGCACGTTTCCCGGTCGATGTCGCACAGCGGGGCGTCGCGGCGGTGCACGACGATGTCGATGCGCTGCTCGCCCAGCCGACGCTGCAGGGCCGCGTACAAGGCCAGCTCGCTTTCCAGCATTTGTTCGACGCTGCCCGCGGTGTCGATGTAGAGGTCGATGTCGCCGCCGCGCAGGCGTCGCGTCCGCGCGAGCCGAACAGCAGCACGGAGGCGCCACTCCCGAAATGGCGCTGCACTTCCCGCCGATGATGGCGCGTTGCTTGTAGCTCAGTCGCATGGCAAGCGGTGGGATTCAGGTGTCGTCGTCGGCTGTCACCCACGCATAATCACCGTGAGGTGCTTAGTTTTGCAAGTAAAATTTGCAGGCAAGTTTATCCTTATCGAAAAAATTCAGGGAATTTCCAAGGGTACTTGGAAAGAATCTTTAGCATGTTGCTTGGAATCCCATTCTCGCGACAAGCACGGAGCACTTCGCGGTTAAGCAGCAGCGTATTTTGCCAGCCGCTGGTGCTTATTCCTCCAGTCCGCATCTTCACCAACACTTCGGGTAGGTGCCTGTAGCGAAGGGTACCCGGCCAGAATGCACGGGCGACAAATTCGAAATCGCCGGCGATGCGATAATCGGTGCGAAAGGGGCCCACGCGCTCGAACACTTCGCGCCGTAAGAAAAGTGCCGGGTGCGCAGGCATCCATCCCCAGGCAATGCGCGTGGGCGTGAATCTCGCGGAGCTGTAGCGGCGCCGAATCCTCATGGGATCATCGGCACTTACGAAAGCCACATCGCCGAACAACGCGTCCAGATGCTCCCGTTCCATCGCCTGAACCACATGGGCGATTACCTGTTCATGCGCGTACACATCATCGGCATTGAGGAACGCGATGATTTGTCCCTTGGCTTGCCTGACTCCTTTGTTCATGGCGTCATAGATGCCATGGTCAGGCTCGGAGATCACGTATGCGAGCTGAGGGCGATGAGATTCGAGAATCGCGGCAGTGCCGTCAGTCGACCCGCCGTCTATGACGATATGCTCTATATCCGCTCCCGTCTGGGAGGCAACTGAAGCCAGCGTGGCTGGCAGAGTTGCCGCGCTGTTGAAGCATACGGTGACGATGGAGACTCGCAAGTCAACCACCCCAAAGGCGCCGCAGGCAGCCCCGCGCAACGTATGAGAGATGACCGTTGGCCAAGGTCAACGCCAGGCGCCGCGTTTGATGCCAGCGGCGTTGCAACTGGGTAGGTTCGCGCCCGGCCAGGATGGCACGGTATTCCAGGGTAAAGCGTTCCCGTTGCAGGCTGGTCTTCGTGTCCGGGTGGTAGCGCAGCGCCCCCAGAATTTTCGGAATGTGAACTGCACGGCGGTCATGTTGCAGCACGCGCAAAAACCACTCATAGTCAAATCCATAATGCAGTGACTCATCCAGCCACCCTAAGCGTGCATGAAGGTCGCGCCTCCAGAACGCGGCCTGGTTGGTCAACACCATCCCCTCGGCGACGAGCGCGCCATAGGTCGGCCGCACGTAGCGCTGCTCGCGCAAAATCCGGTCATCGGCATCGATCAACTGTATGTCGCCAACAATCAGGCTAGCATTCGGGTGTTTCGTGGCTGCCCGGGCAACGAGTTCAAAGCAGCCCGGGAGGTACACATCGTCAGAGTTTTGCCAGGCAACCCATTCGCCAGTCGCCCTTTGCAGCCCTTTGTTGATGGCGTGGGCCTGGCCGCGATCTGGCTCGCTTACCCAGTAGGCAAGCCGGTCGGCGTATTGCCTGATGATATCGACGCTGCCGTCCGTGGATCCCCCGTCAATGACAATGTATTCAAGGTTTGGGTAGCCTTGGTCGAGGACAGATTTCAGCGTGCGCTCGATGAAGGGCGCCTGGTTGTAGCTGGGGGTGACGACGGTGATTTTCGGGAATGCGGTGGTCATTGCCTGAAAAACAAACCGTCCCACTGCAAAGTGCGGCCGCTACGGTGGTCGGTAAACGCCGGCTGCAATGACCATAGGGTGAAACCTTCGCGCTGCAATCTGGCAATCGTTTCTTGCCAGAGATGTTGGCCTTCATACAGCGGCAGAGCAGACAATTCGACTTGTACGCCTTTGATTTTTGGCAAGGTCGCAAGAGCGCCGTCCAGCACAGCCCACTCGTAGCCTTGCGTATCGATTTTTAACAAAGGGGTGTCTTGCCCCGAAATATATGATGGGGTGATCCTGTCCAGGGGTACTAGTGAGACGACCTCCTGGCTGACGTAACCTGAGCCGGGCGCAGCCTCTCGATGGCTTTCGAGCATGGGGAGTACCGAACTGCTGACCGAATTCCCGGCTACATTTACGGCAATTTCACCTTCACGATCGCCGATCGCGCACCGCGCATGTATTTGCCATTGCGGGTCGCCTCGACTTGCTAGTTCCAAGGCCCTATGCGCGTCAAAAAGTGGCTCGAAGGATACGATTCGGCCTTTGAAACCGCCTATTCGAAGCTCTTGGGCGTACTGCCCATAGTTGGCGCCAACATCCAGTACCAAGTCAATGCCGAAGGATTTCAAGGCAGCCACGTGCTGCGCCAGCCGAGAAGATGCCGGAACGTAGCGGTGAATTTCGAGGCCTGCAGCATTAATCAGTTGCCTGACTCGATGTTTGATTTTTCTACCCATGCGTTATGTTGTTGAAATCGAGGCATCAGCGCCAGCTTTGCACATCAACGCGATCACGCCGTCTACGTCGGTCATATGGGCCCATCCAAGTTCAGCATGAGCTTTGGCTGGATTGGCGCGACCTGCCAGAATATCCGAGGGACGCAGCAGAGACGGGTCTTCGGTAACGTGATCCTTCCAGTCCAGCGAAAAGTAGCCGAATGCCTTGGCAACGAAGTATTCGAGCGACACCGTGCGCCCCGTTGCGATCACGTAATCGTCCGCGTTCTTGCACTGAAGCATTTTCCACATCGCATCGACGTATTCCGGTGCCCAGCCCCAGTCTCGTTGGATATGGACGTTTCCGAGGTGCAGCTTTTCATTGCTGCCGCCGGCGATTCGTGCGGCGGCGCGCACGATTTTCTGGGTCACAAATCGTTCCGGTCGCAGTGGCGACTCATGGTTGAACAAAATGCCGGTGCATGCGAACAGTCCATAGGCTTCGCGGTAGTTTTGCACCAGCCAGTGGGCCGAAGCTTTCGCTACCGCGTAGGGGCTCCGTGGATGAAAGGGGGTACGCTCATCCGCTGCCATGTCTCCGGTATCCCCAAAGCATTCGCTGGAGCCGGCGTTGTACAGGCGTATCGGCCGCTCGACAAAGCGAATCGCTTCCAGCAGATTCAGTGTCGCTCCGGCAATACTGTCCATGGCTTCGACCGGCTGCTCGAAGGACAATCCTACAGAGGACTGGCCGGACAAGTTGTATATCTCGTCCGGTTGGCTGGTCTTGACGGTGTGGAGCACACTGCGGAAGTCATTGCTTGCCATGGACAAGGTTCTGACCTTGCCGTGCAGACCGAGGCGTCTGAGATTGCCAAACGAGGAGGACATGGCGTCGCGGGAGGTGCCAAAGACCTCGTACCCTTTCTCCAGCAAGAGCCGGGAAAGATAGGCACCATCCTGCCCCCCTACGCCGCAAATCAGCGCTTTCATGACAATACCTTTTCGTAAATGGCGAGCGTTTCCTGGGCGCAACGCTCCCAGGAAAAGAGGCGCAGCCTGCTTCTGCCCTTTTCGATCAACGTATTCTTCCGGCTTTGATCAAAAGCTACCCGCTCCATCGCCAGTCGCATGGCCAGGAGATCATTAGGGTCGAACAACTCCGCGGCATCTCCGACCACCTCGGGAATGGAGCTGGCGTTGCTGCAGACCACGGGACAATCAAACCCCATAGCTTCTAAAGGAGGAATGCCGAATCCCTCATACAAGGAAGGATAAACAAAGACGGTCGCCGAACGGTAAAAGCGAGCAAGCAGGCCATCGCTGCCGGAAATCTGGCGCACAGTGGCGGCGGCCAGTCCAAACTCCTTCATGCGCCGCCGTTCACGGGTCGTAAACGGTCCCCCGCCAAAGCATACGATGTCATAGTGGGCGCGCAGGGCCTTGGATTCGGCATAGGCATCCAACAGGCATGTAAAATTTTTGTAGCCGCCGCGGTTGCCCACATAAAGAAGATAGGGTCGCTGGGGCGGCCGCCAGTCATTATCTTCCACCTCCGTTTCTTCGGCCAGGGAAAACCCGAGGTGGACCACGGAGGTTTTCTTCTCCGGGATCCGGAACAGTTCAATGAGGTCCTTGCGCGTGTGCTCGGATATGCATATCACATGATCGGCACGTTCTACCGACAGAGCTTTTTCCCGGCTGGTAGGGTCCATCTGGGAGAAATTTTTATTGAACCGCTCATGAATCATGTCATACACACTCACGATGACCTTTGCCCTCGGAGGGGCCAGCCTGGTGGCGGAATAGTAGGTTTCATGCACAATGTCCGGCTGAAAGCTGCGGAGCATGGATCTGGCCAAAAGCGAATTGAACGCACGATAAATCCGCCCGGTCTTTGGCAGCGCGGGCACCTTTACGCCTTCGACGACGAGTCCGGGAACCGGGCTGGAGATATAGCGATTGACGTACAAAGGGGAAATGATCTTGACTTGATGGTCAGGGATGACCGCAATGTTCTTCGCTAATTCATAAAAGTAGCGGGATACTCCGCCATACTGTTGCCAACCGAAGATTTGGTGGTCGAAGGCAATGCGCATTCCTCAATCGTTCCTCGCAGAAGTGACCTTCTCCGCCATCAGGTAGTGATCTGACATGGTTTTCGACCCCAACCTGCGGCGAATATAAGGCGCTATCAAAAAGGCTGCTCTGCCCGTCAGTATCTCGGTTGCCAAGGGGTTCAATTTTTTCTCGGTCAAGATATGGAGACCATGGGCCGAATAGAAGCCTAGCCCCAGCTTTTCCGCGATTATCTGCAAGGTCCTCTGCTGATAAAAGGAGATATGTTGCCCGGTGGCGAAGCTGTAATACCACCAATCCAATGGCGGTGGAGCGTTTCCAGAATAAACTTCTGTGGAGAAAACCAGGGCTTTGGCCCGATGGCGGGCTAATGCCTCGGAGAGGAATAACATCGGATCAGGGACATGCTCCAGCACCTCAAATGCCGTCAAGCCGGCTATGGGCCCAATGGCTTTGCTTTCGTCAAAACCTCGGGCAAGAATGTTCTCGCAATATTTGTCTTGCCAATAGAAATCAAACCCGTAATCTCGCATCAACCGCACCAGCATGCCATAGCCGCCGGCGATATCTACATAGCTTGCCTTCGGGTCAAAGCAGAAATATAGAAGAGCGGCGAGTTTGGCAGACAGCGAGAAATTTCTCATCACCAAACCGGTATCCGTGTCCGCAATCGCGGATCCATAGGCTTCCTCGAGCCAATAGGGTTTCTCGGTCTGAAGCAGGCCGCACCCCGGACAAAAAAAATACTGCACCGGGTATTTGTTCAGGATGGTGGCGTTGAAGGCTTCGTGCCGGTCGCTGGCGCAGATGGGGCAGGGAGACATTCGGTTTATTGGTGGCCTATGATGCTCGTCAGCTTGTTTATGATCCGCCGCGCTAGTGAAGACGTGAACATTGTCTTTGACTCGTGATGGTCGGCCATATGGTGAGCCTGGAATATCTTTGGGTGTCGTAATGGAAATTCCATGGCACTGACGGAAAGGTTGGCAAACGGGCTTGCCCCTTTGGTGTGAGTCGCCTCCGAGCCGAAGCCGATATTGGAAATCAGGTTGACGTTGGGCATGATGGAAAGCATCCCCTCTTGCCAGGCCGTGAAGCCCCACTGGTAATCCCAGGTGTCGATGCGGCCCTCGTACACCGCCTGAAACACCTTGGCCCAGTAGCGCCGCTCGGCAGGTGTACGCAGGAATCCCTCAAGATATGCCTCGTCGCGGAATTGCGGCCAGGCGGATATGGCAACGTCATAATGTTGCCAGGCCCTGCGCCACGAAGCCCAGCCCCAAATATGAGTGTAGCGGGAAAAATAGTAGCTGGCGTCGCCTCGCCGTTGGCCTGACTGGAAGTTATCACCGCTGATCATGGCGACGTGCTCATCGTCCCGGTAGCGTTCAAGTAATTCCTCGCAAAAGCGGAAGAAAGTCGGGTGTGGCAGGCAATCGTCTTCCAGGATGATCGCTTCGGCCACCTGCTCGAAGACCCAGTCGATGCCGCTGGAGACGCGTCGCTTGCAGCCGAGGTTGGTGTCCGAAAAATTCGTCAGCACCTCGCAATCCCAATCCACGCGCTTGATAATATCGCGTGTTGCGACGCATTTTTCCGCCTCACCTGGCCTATTTGCACGTGGGCCGTCCGCCACTACCAAGAGCTTGGGGGGCCTGGCCTTGGCGATCTCGGCAAAAACTCGTTCGGTGGTATCGGGGCGGTTGAAGATGATGAAGGCAACGGGGGTTTGGAGTTTCCATTCAGACATCTTCAGTATCCAATTGGCCGCCGATTAAATTCATTTGGCAGCGGGGCGCTGAAAGCAATAAAAGCTATGTGGTGTGCCACGAAGGCGCCTGCTCATTTGAAACCCTCAACGTAGATAGATTCATATGAACGCTCGGGCATATCTAAGCTGGAATCAAAATCGCGCAGGTGAACACCCTTGAAGCCCGCATCTTCCAATACTTTCACAAGATTTTTTTCATCGAACATGTGGCGGTGATGGCCATCCATATATGCGATGTAGTTAACAATATCAATTGGAAGGTTAGAAACAAACGCGGGTTCGTAAGCAAAGAGGCTGCGGTCGAAACCCTGTGGACTCAAATAACCCTCCAAGTAAATGCGGGCGTTTGGTACGCAAGCACTAAACCGTCCGCCGGGTTTTAGAATTGCGTAGCAACTATCGATCAGACGACGCAAATCTCTATAGCTGAAATGCTCAAGCACGTGTGAGGAATAAATGAGAGAAACGCTATTATCTGGAAATGGCAATTTATCTCTCAGATCCCAATAGAGATCGGCAGCAAAACTTAGATCAATGGTGACCCATCCGTCTTTCTTTTTTGGGCCTGACCCAATTTCTATTTTTACGTCATCGTTGCCTCTCAAAATTGCCAGGGCCTTTCGCTGAGTATAAAAAGGGACAAAGATCAGTTTGATTTGTTTTTTTAGGTGGCTCAGCAAATTTGTCAGAACAATAGGCATCGAAAGGTCCTTCTCGCATTCGAGGGGCACGATAAAATTTGATCACGAAAAGCGGTTGGTCGATTTTGCAGCTTATTTATGAATGCCAATAAGAAAGGGCGAGGCTATCTTGGTAATTTCCATAACTGAAATGCCCGGACTTGCATAAGGAAAATTTCGCGGGTCCGTGCATTGACTGCATTAAAAAGCATATCGGCAAATCCGTATGATAATAAAGTTGCTGTAGCCGCACCCACTGGCCCATATCGCGGAATTAACAGCAGATTGAGTCCGATGTTCACCAGGGCACCAGCAACGGTACGTATAGCAGCAAGCTTGATCAAGCCTACAGACAGGTACCAGGGATGCTGTGCAACACCCAAATACACAAACACCGCTGCCCAGACATGTACGGCCAAAACCATTCCGGACTCTGCATAGGAGTTTCCGTATAACAGACGAACAATGACACCAGAGAACAGTGTCATTGAGATCGCCATCGCCAATGCCAGCCCGACTAGTAAGCGGAATAGCTGCTCAAGCCGCTGTATAAAAATCACCTCATTCGTGTTACGAAGGCTGAATAGCGCTGGAGAGGCTGAAGCCATAATCATGGTGGGGATAATGTAACTGAACTCGGTAAGCTTGGTCGCTGCCGTATAGATGCCTACCGCCTTGTCACCCATCATCTGACCGAGCATGATCTGGTCGATGCGCATGTAAATGCCTACTGCCATGCCGGAGATGATCAGTGGCCAGGATTCCTTGAGCAGCTTGTGCGCCATGGGCAGTTCGAACTTCAGTGTTTTTATCCGCTCTCCCGTGCCTTTGTAGGCAACCAGCAAGGCCGCTGCGCCGATGGTGATCTCTCCCGTTGCCGCAGCAGCGAAGGCAAGCAAAGGGGCCTGGTACAGGATCAACACCACTTTGATCACAGCCATGATCAGGAAGGCCGTGTTCTTGGCGACCACGGTTCGTTTCGACAGGAGCTTTGACTGGAACCACTGATCGAGGACATCAAAAGCCTGAAGGATGTTACCCAAAGCAATGATGGCCACTAAAGCCGCCAACCCATGATTGTTTGGCCGAATGACAATAGCGAGCGCGAAGGCGATGAGGAATACTGCTGTTCCGCCCACCAGCCGCAAAACCAGCGCGGTTCCCAGCAATGTCGGCGCCGAGTTGGGGTCCCGTACGAACTCGCGCACCAGGATGCCTTCCAGGCCGAGCCCGCCGATGGCGCCCAGCAGCGCGATCAGCGCGGCGGCATAGCTGAGCAAGCCATACTGCTCGGGCCCCAGGTAGCGGGCGACCCATGCCGTGACGAACAGCGAGACGCCCAGGCGCAGGATTTTGTCTGCTGCAAGCCAAGCAGTGTTGCTGATGACTTTCCGCAGCATGGGACGGTTCTTGATGCGTCGGCTGATGAACTGCGGTATCAAGCGTTCCCAACGAACGTTCATGTACAAGACGGGGGCTGGCGCATTAGGCTGGAATGCCAGCCGGCCTCAAACCATGTCCTCGAAATAGGCTATGGTCTTGATCAGCCCTTCCTTCAGTCGAACCTTGGGCTCCCAGCCAAGTTTTTCCCGCGCCAACGTGATGTCTGGTTGGCGTTGAGTCGGATCATCACTGGGCAGGGGCTTGAAAATGATTTCTGACTTAGAGCCTGTGAGTTCGATAACGGTTTTTGCCAGTTCCAGGATGGTGAACTCGCCGGGGTTGCCGGTATTGACCGGGCCGGTGAAGTCATCGGGGCTATCCATGAGGCGGACAAATACTTCGATCAAGTCATCCACATAGCAGAACGAGCGCGTCTGGTTTCCCTCCCCGTACACGGTGATAGGTTCGCCTTTGAGTGCCTGGACGATGAAGTTGGACACCACACGGCCGTCGTTGGGGTGCATGCGCGGGCCGTAGGTGTTGAAGATGCGCGCCACCTTGATGCGCAGCTTGTGCTGGCGGTGGTAGTCGAAGAATAGGGTTTCGGCACAGCGCTTGCCCTCGTCGTAGCAGGAACGCAGGCCGATGGGATTGACGCGGCCCCAATACTCTTCCCGCTGGGGGTGCATCTCCGGGTCGCCATAGACTTCGCTGGTGGAGGCCTGGAAGATTTTGGCCTTGACACGCTTGGCCAGGCCCAGCATGTTGATCGCACCATGCACCGAAGTCTTGGTCGTTTGCACCGGGTCGAACTGGTAGTGGATGGGGGAAGCAGGGCAGGCGAGGTTGTAGATTTCGTCCACTTCCACATAGAGGGGGAAGGTGACGTCGTGGCGCATGACCTCGAAATAAGGGTTGTCCATCAGATGGGCGACGTTGTCCTTGGCGCCGGTGTAGAAGTTGTCCACGCACAGCACGTCATGGCCATCGTTGAGCAGGCGCTCGCACAGATGGGAGCCGAGAAACCCGGCGCCGCCGGTGACGAGGATGCGTTTGCGTATGCCTTTCATGTTCTTTCTAACCTATTTTCAGTGGCGTTGAGAGAATTCCAATGCCGGGTTGCTGTTCTGGGCGGCTTTCCGGCTTGTGAGGCCTGAGTCATCTCTTGGGCGATCTTCTTGCATTCTTCCGTTGGTGGGGATGTCAGGCTCCGCTCACGGATAAATTACTGTCTGCATACTGTTTTACCGCCCGATACGCGCTCAACAGCTCGTTGCCAACCTGCCGCGCCTTGTTCAGCGCGGCGGCCAGCTCGGCGGTGTCACTCACGTATTCGTGCACCAAGCGATTGCGCAGGCGCCGGGCGGTGGTCCATTGCTCGGCATCCTCGATCAGCCCCAGGCGTTCCATGCGGTGCAGGTTGTCCAGCGCGGTGCCGGGCTGTTCTCCCACTGCTAATAGCAAACTCGGCAGCAGCTTGTCGACCAGGGTGTCCTGCATGCGGGAAAATTTTCCCACGAAGGATTCCAGTCTATCCTCGCCCTCCGGCGTGGCGAGCAAAGTTTCCAGATCAGACACGGAGAGGGCGCCGTCCCGGGGGAAAAGGCGGTGCATGACCGATTCGAGATAGAACGCTTCCTTTTCCAGAACGCCCAGGGTTTGCCGCAAGCGGGAGGTATCGCTCAAAGCGGCACCCCCGAGTGGCGCGCTTCTCTATCGATGTCGCGCAGCGGGGCGTCGCGGCGGTGCACGACGATGTCGATGCGCTGCTCGCCCAGCCTGCGCTGCAGAGCGGCGTACAGGGCCAGTTCGTTTTCCAGCATTTGTTCGACGCTGCCCGCGGCTTCGACATAAAGGTCGATGTCGCCGCCGCGCAGGTCGTCGCGCACGCGCGAGCCGAACAGCAGCACGGACGCACCGGCGCCGAAGTGGCGCCGTACTTCCTCGCTGATGATGGTGCGTTGCTCTTCGCTCAGTCTCATGATGGCGGTGGGGTTCCGGGATGGCTGTTGGGGGCTGCGACGCTTCTAGAATATTTGTGCCAGATGCCAGCGCCCGCCGGCCGACCCACTCAGAAGGCGAATTTTAGCCTATCTGGCGGTGCGCCCGCGCTTTCCCCGCGGCGCCCGGTGCGTTACGTCCAGCCTCGCCGTGCAGCTTCGTCCAGCATTCTGCGTGCCATTTCCAGGAGCGTGGGCACGAACCCATGGGCCGCTTCCAGGGCATTGGCAAGCACACGGGGATCTTCCACGTACTCATGCACCATCTGGTTTCGGAGCGCGCGCAGGGTGGTCCAGTCGTTGACCGAGGCCACCCAGCCCAGGCGTTCGGCGCGGTCGAGGTTGTCGATCACGGTGGCGGGTCTTTCGCCCAGGGCGCCCAGCAGCGCGGGGAGCAGCTTGTCGCCCAACGTATCCTGCAGGCGTCCGAAGCGACTGACGAAGGCCTCCGCCCGCTCGGCCAATTCGCTGTCGGTATCCAGCAGGACGGCACGCTGTGCGGTAAACGGCTCCGTGAACAGACGTTCATCCGTGCCGGCCAGGTGCTTACATTCCTTGGCCACTACGCGCACAAGAAAGCGCAGGCGGGAGAGGCGGTCGGGCACCGGGTTCACAGGAGTTGCCCGTGCGCAAAGGCGCTGTCATGGATGGGCAGGCGCGCCAGGTTGGGGGCGCTGATGAGCACGTCCACCTTGCGTCCGCCGAGGGCGCGCGAGACCTGGGCCGACATGCGCGCGGCCAGCATGGCGGGATGTTCCACCGCAGAGTCCAGTTCCAGCATCAGGTCCAGATCGCCGCCGCGCATACTGTCGTCCAGGCGGGAACCGAACACCCGCACCCGCGCCTGCGGGCCGCCCAGTTCATGGGCGAGGCGGCGGATGGTCTGGATTTGTTCTTCGGTCAGGCGCATGGCGGGGAGGGCGTGTCTCGTTCAGCTTGGCTGCCGGGAGTGCAGGAAATCTCGATAGGCGGATTTTAGCCCGTCCGGTAGTTGGGTCTTGGCCCTCCACCCCAGCCCACTCAGCCGCGTCACATCCAGCAGTTTCCTCGGCGTGCCGTCAGGCTTGGATGGGTCGAACACGATCTCGCCCTGGTAGTCCACCACTTGGCCGACCAGCCTAGCCAGTTCCGCGATGGTCAGGTCGTCGCCCACGCCGATGTTCACCAGCGGCGGCAGAAAAGCGCCCTCACCCCCAGCCCCTCTCCCGGAGGGCGAGGGGAGTACACCCAGCAGCGGGACGAATTGGCTGTCGGGAAGATTCATGAGGAAGACACAGGCATCGGCCATGTCCTCGCTGTACATGAACTCGCGCCGTGGCGTGCCGGTGCCCCAGACCGTGACCGTAGGGCGGTTGGCGGCCTTGGCCTCGTGGAACTTGCGGATCAGCGCCGGGATGACGTGGGAGTTCTCGGGGTGGTAGTTGTCGCCGGGGCCGTAGAGGTTGGTGGGCATGACTGCCAGGTACTGGGTGCCGTACTGGCGGTTGTAGCTCCAGCACTGCTCGATGCCGGCGATCTTGGCCAGGGCATAGGGCCGGTTGGTGGCTTCCAAGGGGCCGGTGAACAGGTATTCCTCCTTCATGGGCTGGGGACAGTCGCGCGGATAGATGCAGGACGAGCCCAGAAACAACAGGCGCTTCACGCCGTTGAGGTAGGCCGCGTGGATGGCGTTGGTCTGGATGGCGAGGTTGTCGCGGATGAACTCGGCCGGGTAGGTGTTGTTGGCGTGGATACCACCCACCTTGGCGGCGGCGAGGAAGACGTAGTCGGGGCGCTCGGCGGCGAAGAAGGCTTCCACCTGGTCCTGGCGCGTGAGGTCCAGCTCGGCATGGGTGCGGGTGAGGATGTTGCGGCAGCCCAGGGCTTCGAGCCGGCGCTTGAGCGCGGAGCCGACCAGGCCGCGGTGGCCGGCGAGGTAGATCTTGCCGTCGGGGTTCATGCCGGTGCGTTCAAATCCCGGCTGCCTTGGCGATTGCCGTGGCGAAGGCTGCAAAATCATCTAGATGGCGGGTGGCAACGGCATGGGTGATAGTCCAGTCGATCGCTTCGTAGTTGTGCACGGCGATGTTGCGGAAGCCTACCGATTTTTTCATGCGCGCTGCCAGATCGGCGGATATCGTGCCCATGTCCGAGAGCGTGTCGAAGGTCTGGCCCATGGTGTCGGGAGCGGGTTTGTCCTGCGCAGCGATCAGGTGCGCGCCGATGTCCACGCACAACTGCACCGCGCGGGTCAGGTTCAACGTCAGGATATCCTGCGCGTCGGGATCGTTCGCCAACGCCTCTGCTGTTACCGGTGATCGCTGGCGCACACGCTCGACGCAGCGGCGCAGCGATTCCAGCTTTTGGGCGATCAGGTCCCGGTCCATGTCCGCCTCCGTTCGGCCAGGATGCGGCGGCGGTAGGGCATGAAGTCCGCCTCTTCGAAAACGTGGCGCTTGATGAGTTCGGCATAATCGCGGTCGCTGCCGAAGAGGCGCACGCCGTGCTTGAGTATCTCGCCCAGCAAGGGCTCTCCCGCGGTGCGCAGGTCGACAAGATCGACGGGCCGGCCGAGAGCGACGGCCAGTTCGTCGATCAGCGTCATCCTGAATCCGGCATCGACCATGGTATTTGCCAGGATGGCCACGTCGGCGTCGCTCTGCGGGGTCGCGCGACCGCTGGCGAGCGAGCCGAACAGGATCGCCAGGCGGATATTGCCGTGCCGCTCCAATATCGCGCGGATATGATGCTTGGGTTCCATCAAACACTAGACGCTGCGCGCCGATCTCGTTGGTTCATAAACAGCACATGGCTTGTAAGTCGACAACTGCCCGCATTATGACGCCAGTTCCGTTCTGGATGGCACTTGAGGACGGAGTCCGCCAGGCCGCCGCGGCCGGCGAGGTAGATCTTGTCTTGAAGATGCACGTCAGCTTTGAATTAGGGATTGCAGGCCGGCCAGCAGTTTTTGCAGCGCGTCGCAAAACCGGGGCAAGGCATCGTATATCTGCAGCGCCTTGCGGGCGTCGTAGGTATGCGCCATGCGGTTGCGCGCATCGAGCATTGCCAGCCACGCGGCTTCGTCGTCTATCCAGCCCTGGGTGAAGGCCTGGCGCAGGCAGGCCTTGGGTGAAAGGCAGTCTGGTAAGCCCTGTTCGGCCGACATCACCTTGCAAGCCTTCCAGCCGAGTTCGAAGCTGAACTCGAAATATTGAATACTGCCGGCCTTGATGAGGTCGCGATCCGCCGGTTCATTCAACGCGCTTTTGAGTTGGGCGAGCGCTGCCGCGAAGTCGTCGACTATCCATTGTGCGTCAGCCATGAATCACCTCCATGGGCTGCATGGCCCTTGCGCTGAAACGCGGAGACACCCGGTTGAAATCGACCCAGTCGATCTTGTAGAGGGTGGCCAAGGCGTCGAGCTGATCCTCGATGGCGTAGAAGTCATGAAGCGGCAACGGCTCGTCGCCGACGACGCCAATATCAAAATCCGAATTCGGCCTGGCATTCCCGGCGGCGCGCGATCCGAACAGAAACACCCGATGGCCGCGCAGCCGGTTGGCATTACGGCGCATCACGTCCGTGATCTGGGCTTTGACTTCGGCTTCTCGATTCATCATTGTTCCATTGTGCCATTGCCCGCTTGTCCCTGGGGCCCTGCGGATAAATCCACCTTCTGAGTGCTCCGGCATGGGTGCGGGTGAGGATATTGCGGCAGCCCAGCGCTTCGAGCCGGCGCTCGATGGCGGCGCCGAGCACGCCGCGGTGGCCGGCGAGGTAGATCTTGGCGGAGGGCTTCATGCTTTTTTCTTGCCCTTTGCCGGGACGTCTGCCGGAATGACGAAGCCGATGGGGCGTTTGGCGGGTTCTGGGGCGGCCATGAGCTGCCGGATCGCATCGATGATGTCGGCGATGGCTTCGTCGTGGCCGCCGATTTTCTGCTCCAGGGCGTCCAGCCTGGCGGCCAGTTCCTTGTGGGAGGCCAGCATCTCGCGCAGTTGGACGAAGGCCCGCACGATCAGGAGGCTGACCTGGGTTGCGCGGGTGGACTTGAGTACGTTGCCCAGCATCAGCGCACCGTGCTCAGTGAAGGCATGGGGCAGGGTCTTGGAGAATTTGAGCTTGGCGAGGTGGTCACAATTTGTGACCACCTCCTGTTTCTCGGTGCCTGTCAGCTGGAACATGAAGTCGGCCGGAAAGCGTTCGGCATTGCGGCGCACCGCCTGATTCAGCGCTTTGGTGGCCACGCCGTACAGCTCGGCCAGATCGGCGTCGAGCATGACCCTCTGGCCCCTTATCAGGAGAATCTTTTGCCCGACCGATTCGGTGGCGGTGAGGGCCGAGCCCGTCATTCGTGATAATCCATGGCCTTGTAGCCATGCTTCTTCACCAGTTCATCGCGCTCGGCCGACTTGAGGTCCTCGCGCACCATCTCGGCCACCAGTTCGGCGAATGATGTCCTGGGCGTCCAGCCGAGCTTGGTTTTGGCCTTGGACGGGTCACCCAGCAGGGTTTCGACCTCGGTGGGGCGGAAATAGCGCGGATCGACGGCGACGATGATCTTGCCGCTGGCGTCGTAGCCTTTCTCGTCCACCCCCCGGCCTTCCCAGCGGACGGCCATGCCCAGCTCCCGGGCCGCGGCATCGACGAAGTCGCGCACGCTGTACTGCACCCCCGTGGCGATGACGAAATCGTCGGGCTTTTCCTGCTGCAGCATGAGCCATTGCATTTCCACATAGTCCCGGGCATGGCCCCAGTCCCGTTTGGCATCCAGGTTGCCCAGGTACAGGCAATCCTGCAGCCCCAGCTTGATGCGGGCCAGGGCGCGGGTGATCTTGCGGGTGACGAAGGTCTCGCCGCGGATGGGCGATTCGTGGTTGAAGAGGATGCCGTTGCAGGCGTACAGGCCATAGGCTTCGCGGTAGTTGACCGTGATCCAGTAGGCGTAGAGTTTTGCTACGGCGTAGGGGCTCCTGGGATAGAAGGGCGTGGTTTCCTTCTGCGGGATTTCCTGCACCAGGCCGAACAACTCGGAAGTGGAGGCCTGGTAGAAGCGGGTCTTCTGCTCCAGGCCGAGAATGCGGATGGCTTCCAGGATGCGCAGCGCGCCCAGGGCGTCGGAGTTGGCGGTGTACTCGGGCTCTTCGAAGGACACGGCCACGTGGCTTTGCGCGGCGAGGTTGTAGATTTCGTCCGGCCGCACCTGCTGGATGATGCGGATGAGGGAGGAGGAGTCGGTGAGGTCGCCGTGGTGGAGGATGAAGCGGCGAGATTTGACTTCCGGGCCCTCATAGAGGTGGTCGATGCGGTCGGTGTTGAACAGCGAGGTGCGGCGCTTGATGCCGTGCACTTCGTAGCCTTTGTCCAGCAGGAATTCCGCCAGGTAGGCGCCGTCCTGGCCGGTGACGCCGGTGATGAGGGCTTTTTTCATGAGGGATGCCGGATTGCGTGGTCGTTCTTGCGTCCGCCGAGGGCGCGCGAGACTTGGGCCGACATGCGCGCGGCCAGCATGGCGGGATGTTCCACCGCAGAGTCCAGTTCCAGCATCAGGTCCAGATCGCCGCCGCGCGTACTGTCGTCAAGGCGCGAGCCGAACACCCGCACCCGCGCCTGCGGGCCGCCGAGTTCGCGGGCAAGGCGGCGGATGATGCTGATCTGTTCGTCGGTGAGGCGCATGGTGGGGAGGGGCGTTGCCCCTTTCAGCGTGGGGCGCTCGGAAGTCGCTATGGGCGGATTTTAGCCCACGGGATGTTGATTCGATGGTTATCGGGTGGTGGTAGAGGCATTCTCGATCCGTTTTTGGGGTCGAAAATTGCGACCTCAAAGCCGCATATGGGGCTTCCTTTGCGGCGAAGCGCCTCCGCCTGCCGGGCGGAGCCTATGACGGCGGATTTTAGCCTATGCGCCGGTCTTCCCCTGTTGCCATCGTTGCTCGTGGTGATCCATGGTCCGCAGACGGGCCGCCTGCGTATTGGCATAGCGCGATCGTGCGGCCAGGGCGGGTTGGCGGCCGGGGTGACAATGGCCATGACCGCATGGCCGGCGCGCTTGTTGAAGTGGGCCGGTCTGGTAAACCCCCTTGGCGCCCACTCCCGTTTACGGCCGAGCAGAGCCATTGCCAATATTGCCATCATGGTATAAATTTTTGGCAATATTGGCACGGAGGCGCAGCATGACACATTCCACTGCGATCAAGCGGCCGCCGCACCCGGCGCGGCCTCGGCATGGCCTGGTTTTGGACGTCGCCTTGCCGGAAGGCATGGACCCTGCGGTTGCCAGCGCGTTGAAACCCCAGATGGAGCGTGCGCTGGAACTTGTTTTGCTGTCCGAGCAACCGCGTTTGCTGGAAGAGGCCGATCGCCTGGCATCTTTGTTGAGCGGGAAACCCGAGCCCAACCTTGGGCTGGTCAAGGAGCGTATTGCCCGCTTGAAGACGATCAGAAAAATGCTCGAAGCAGATGAGTGGCTGACCGCCGATCAGCTTAATGCGCTGCAACCCAATCCGCCTGCGCAGAAGTCCCACCCGGCCAGCGACTGGAAGCGGCGCGGCCGCATTTTTGGCGTCAGTTACGGGGGGCAGGAGTATTTTGCCCGCTACCAGTTCGACGAAGCCTATCAGCCCTTGCCCATCATCAAGGAAATTCTCAAGGCCTTCGGTGAGATCGCGGACACCTGGAAGCTCGCCGCGTGGTTCCATTTCCCGAATGGCTGGCTGGTGAGGCCGGGCGCCCCAACCAAGCCCGTGGCGCCCAAGGATGCCCTAGACTGGCGAGACGCGGTGTTGTCGGCAGCCGCCAAGCGCCGCGGAAGCTACGTGGCATGACCTGCGGGCTGCCGAGCCCGAGTTCCGCGGAAGCGTTTACGGAAACAACCGTCCGCTTGGCGGATGTCCCGCTCTGGTACCACGTCTACTCGACCAAGGCTTATCCGGCAACTCGGCCCGACAGCTTCGCCGAGGGCTGGGGAGATACCCGTTTCGCGCCGCTCCAGCAGCCTGATGGCACGGCGGTGCACACGTATTATGCGGCGAGCAGCGCAGAGGGGGCCTACATGGAATCGGTGCTGCACGACGTTGCGCTGGACCCGCCGGGTCAGTTTGACGTCGGCGAGCTGGCGCACTTTCGTCTTGCTCAGGTGGTGCTGCCCGACACGATCCGGTGCGTCAGCTTCCATACGCCCTACCTGCCCAAGCTGGGATTGAGCCGGCCGCAGCTCATCGATAGCCTTCCGGCCTGCTATCCGGAAGCCCGGGCCTGGGCGCAGGCGGCTTATCTGCAATGCCCCCGGGCCCAGGCGCTCGCCTACGGTTCTCGTCGCAATGATGCCGCCCGCTGTGTGATGTTGTTCAAGCAGCGACTCCCGGGCCCGCCATGCAAAGTGCTGGCGGACGAGCCCTTGGCCCTGAACCCTCGGCGCGAGGAGGTGCTTGCGCTGATACGCCGGCTCGGCATCCACGAAATTTGATCCCGCTAAAGTTTGTGCGGCCTCGTTCGATATAGCAAATAATGGCATCGTCAATAGTTATTAGATGCCATCCTGATCCCGATTCCTGCCCTGAAGCCCTTTCAGGAAATCGTTCGGCAGTTGTTTTCCTCTCGACAGAAAAGGCAAAAAACATGTTTGAACGAAATCGTCGCAACGGTTCCGGCGGCTCGGGCGCTCCAAAGGGGGCGGCATGAGCGGCGCCGCATCGGCTTGGCGGCCAGCCGCCCCCGCGGCCAAGGCGCTTGGCGGGGAATGCTTTGCCGCCGAACGTTCTCGCCCAAGGTCGGGCACGCTTTGGATTGCGCAGAGCGGCCGGATTCTGGATTGCGACAGGCAAATCATCGAAATGCTCGGTTACGACGGGCAGGAAGCGCTGAAGGGGCGGCACATAGCCCGGGTGCTGCCGGATCTGGCGCGGATCAGGCTGTTCGATGGCCGCGGCGTAAATTCACGCCTGGCCTTCAGATGCCGTTGCGCCGTTCCGTTTCGAGGGATTACCAGGGAAGGCCGAGAGCGCGCTTTCTGTGTTCACCTCAACCCCGTCTCTACCGCTGCCGGCCCCGGACTCGCGGTAATCCTGGCCGACGTTGCGCCGTAAGACACCAATTTCATCGGCTGTTGACTGCGCTCCGCAATCGGCAGCACTATAGTTCGCAATGGATTTCAGCAACCGTTGATTGGATGACCCGCTATGAGCCCCACAGGTACGCTGCCCCGTTTGACCACGAACGGCCGCTTGGAAAACCTTGCCGATTGGAACGAACAAATCGCCGCTTGGCTGGCGGAAAACGACGGATTGAGATTGCGAGACGCCCACTGGGAAATTTTGCGCCTGATGCGCGATTACTATCGCGAATACAACATTCCGCCGATCAAAAAGCTTCTCAAGCGTGAAATCGAAGCAAAGCTGGCGGATGGGAAGAACAAAGCCAGCGATGGCTACTTGGACAACTTGTTCCCGCATGGGGTGGCTGTTCAAGGCACCAAGATTGCCGGGCTGCCCATACCCATGCTCGATGCGGAGATCGAGCATGGGCAGGGCGCAAGGAGCGGAGCGCCGACCGAGGCGGCGAGCAACCTGTTCGAATTCGATGGGAAGACCTATCCGCTTACTCCGACGGGCTACCTCATGGATCCGGCGGCCTGGAGCGAGTCGATGGCGGAGGCCCTGGCGCGTAAAGAAGGCATCCGCTTGACCCCTGAACACTGGGAGTTGATACGTTATCTCAGGCAGTTTTACTTCTCCTACGGGATCAGCCCGATGGTGAAGCTTCTCATGCGGCACTTGGCGCAGGAGGTGGGGGGGCAGAAGAGCAGCCGCGAATATCTCTATCGGCTTTTTCCGGGCGGCCCGTCCAGGCAGGGTTCCCGCATCGCGGGGCTGCCCGAGCCGCAAGGTTGCATCGATTAGCGTGAAGCAACGCCCAGCGTTGCCGCGCCCCTCTCCCTCATCCGGCGCTGCGCGCCGCCTTCTCCCAGGGGGGAAGGAGTAAAGCCCCTTTGGGAGGGGGGATGAGGAAAACGGACAGGGCGGCAAGAGCGTTTCATGCTTTTCGTGTCTTGAGCAGGTCCAGGCCCACGCGCCGGATGTGGTCGAGCAGCGCCGGGTTGTCTATTTTATGCATCAGCGACAGATCCACCTTCCAGGGCAGGAGCAGGTCGTTGATGCGGTTTTCCAGGGCGTACAAATCGTCGAGTCCCAGCGCCGGCCCCTCGATGCACAGATCGATGTCCGACCCCGGCCGTTCGCGTCCCAGGGCGCGCGAGCCGTACAGCCATACGGCATGGATGCGCGCGTCGCTGGCGAACAGGTCGCCGAGTTGCCGGACGGCGTGATCGGGCAGGCCGAAGGGCATGGGTTCAGGCTCAGCCATCCGCCCGCAGCGCTTGCATTTTGGCGAGGAAGTCCCGGAACAGAGGGTGATAGCGTTGCAGGATGAACCGGGTGATTTCGTCAGCCACGGCCTGATTGTAAGTGTGGGAGGTCTGGTTGCGGCTGCGGATCATGTCCATCCAGCCTTCACCGTCGGCAACGAGGCCTTTGTTGAAGGCTTCCCTGGTGGCATCGCGGGAGCCCGTAATGGCCGGGTTGCCCTGGTAAAGGAAATAATCCCGCATGACGTTCCAGGCGAGTTCGTGAGTGAATTCGAAGGCCTGGATGAGCCCTTGCTTCTCCAGATCGGACAGTGGGCGCCGGCCGGCCAGATCTGCGGCGGCGGCGAGGGTGGCCAAAGCTCTGGCGTAGTTCGCCAAGCGCTGCTGCCAGCGGATGTCCTGGGTCACGGGGCTTTGCTCTCCGGTTTGCGTGTGCGGACAGCGTGCGCGAGAACATGAATCATAAGCTTTGCATTCACTAGTACGCCAACCCATAAATTTCGCTATGTTCGACACGCCCCGCATCGCCGATTGCTTTGTCGCTCATCCTCGCCATAGCTACGGCTATGGCTGCGGTTCGCTTCGCGCACTCGGCGCGCGGATGCGCGTCTCGGCATGTACGCAAACTTATGGGTTGGCGTACTAGCTGTTGTGCTTTTCAAAAGCGGCAAGGTAGTGTGGGATTATAAAGCCCGTGGCCGCCTGCCAAGGGGGCGGCGCTGGAAAAGCAAAACGCCCCGGAGGCTATCCGGGGCGTTTCGTTTGGTTTGACCGGCGCGCGTTGTATTGCCGCGCCGGCCCCTGCCTAACGCCGACAGGCTTTTCAGCCCGTCGTCAGCGCTTACAGCGGGCGGATGTTGGACGCCTGCTTGCCTTTGGGGCCGGTGGTTATGTCGAACTCGACCTTCTGGTTTTCGGTCAGGGTCTTGAAGCCGGAGCCCTGGATTGCGGAGAAGTGGGCGAAAAGGTCTTCGCCGCCGCCATCAGGCTTGATGAAGCCGAAGCCTTTGGATTCGTTGAACCACTTAACGGTGCCTGTAGCCATTTTGTACATCCTTAAATTGAAGAGTTGAAAACGCAGCGGACTTTGCTGCACGAGGATCAAGATAGGGGAGCAAAACAGCCAGATACCAACCCTGAAAGATCATAGGGCTAAAGCCACGCTAGCACTACTTGAAAACCTGCGGAGTGCAATATAAGTCAAGCGTCATGCGAGGGCAAGGGGATTTTGCGGGCTGTTGCGGGGGCACCTCACGGCGCCGCCCGCAGCAGGACGCGGTAGAGCACGGGCATCACCAGCAGGACCAGGGGGAGCTGCACCGCCAGGCCGGAGATGATGGCGATGGCGAGCGGCTGCTGCATGCCCGAGCCCTGGCCGATGGCGAAGGCGAGCGGCAGCAGGGTGAGGATGGCGGCCACCGTGGTCATGGCGATGGGGCGCAGGCGGTTGCGTCCGGCGGCGACCAGGTTGGCGTGCAGCTCGCCGCCCTCGCGCGAGAGGGCCTGGAACTCGGAGAAATAGAAGATGGCGACCTCGGTGACGATGCCGACGATCATGGTCATGCCCATCATGGACGTGATGTTCAGCTCCACGCCCGTGGCCCACAGGCCGATGAACACCGCGGACACCGCCATGAGCGGGATGGCGAGGATGGCCAGCGCCATGGTGAAGCGCTCATACAGAAACAGCAGCAGCAGGAACACCAGGGCCACGGCGGCGGCGAACACCGCCATGAGGCCGGCGAAGGCGATCTGCTGCTGCTTGTAGAGGCCTCCCAGTTCGTAATATACGCCGTGCGGCAGGAAGCCCGGCGCATTCATGGCCTTCTTCACCTGCGCGAGCACGCTGCCCATGTCGGCGCCGGAGATGCGCGCAGTGACGGCGACCATGCGCTTGAGGTTCTCGCGCGTGATCTGCGGCTGGCCGGACACGGCGGTGAACGTAGCGATGCGCGAGAGCGGGAAGACGTGGCCGTCGGGCGCGCGGATGAGCAGCTGCCCCACGCGGCGCGCGGTGTCGCGCACGTTCTGCGGCGTCCACACGCGCACGCCCACCATCTTCACGCCCTTTTGCACCTGGGTGGTGACGTTGCCCGCGATGGCGTCGCTGAGGAAACGCGTCACGGCCTCGGGATCCACGCCCTCCAGGGCCGCCTTGGTGCGGCTCACGTGGATGTCCAGGGCATCCCCGGCCGGGTTGATGCCGTCGCGCACGTCCACCACGCCGGGAATCTTCTCGATGCGCGCGGCGCTGGCGCGCGCCAGCCGCATGAGGGTGGCCTCGTCGTTGCTGAAGATCTTGATTTCGATGGGCTGCGGCACGGCGGTGAGGTCGCCGATCAAGTCCTCCATGAGCTGGGCCAGCTCGATGCGCAGGCCCGGAACCTGGCTTTCCACCTGGGTGCGCACCTCGTTCATGACCTTCTTGATGGGCTCGCGCGGGCCGTTCTTCAGGCGCACGAAGAAATCGCCTTCGTTGGCTTCGGTGACGCCGCCGCCCAACTGCGTGCCGGTGCGGCGCGAGTAGGTGGCGACGTTGGGATTGGCGCGCAGGATGGCTCCGACCTGGTCGAGCAGGCGGTTGGTCTCCGTCAGCGAGGTGCCGGGCGCAGCGCGGTAGTCGAGCACGAAGCCGCCTTCGTCCATGGCCGGCATGAAGCCGGTGCCCACGTGCTTGTAGGCCAGCCAGCCGGACAGCAGCAGGGGCAGCACGCCCAGGAGCACCAGCCAGGGGCGTGCGAGCAGCCGGTTGAGCAGCCCGGCGTAGGCCCGCTGCAAAGTCTCGGTGAGATGGCCGCCCTCCTTCTGGTTGGCGTCTTTTTCGTTGAGCAGATGGTCGGCCAAGAGCGGCACCGCCAGCCAGGTGATGAAGAAGGAGATGATGAGGCTGGACGCCATGGTGAGCGAAAGCGCCTTGAAGAAGGCGCCGGTCACGCCCGAGAGGAAGGCCAGCGGCACGAAAATGATGATGGTGGAGGCCGAAGAACCGGCTAGGGGGCGGATGAATTCGCCCGCGGCGGCAAGCACGCGGCCGTGATGCTCGCCCGGCGGCGCGCCGCGCAGGCGGCGCACGATGTGCTCCACCATGACGATGGCGTCGTCGATGATGAGCCCCACGGCCGCAGCCATGCCGCCCAGGGTCATGATGTTGAAGCTCATGTTGAGCACGTACAGCAGCAGCACGGCGGCGGCCAGCACCGAGGGCACCACCAGCAGGGAGATGAGCGTGACCTTGAGGTTGCGCAGGAATAGCAGCAGTACCAGGGCGGCGAGCACCAGACCGATGAGAATGGCGTCGCGCACGCTGGCGGCGGACTCGATCACCAGCGTGCTCTGGTCGTACCAGTTGGCCAGTTTCACCCCAGGCGGCATCTGCGCCTGGTACTTGGCGAGCAGCGCTTTGACGTCGTGCGCGATCTGCACCGAATTGCTGCCGGGCTGCTGGTAGATGTTGAGCAGCACGGCATCGCGCCCGTCCGCGGTCACGCGTATCCATTGCGGCACGGAGGCGTCCTTCACCTGCGCCACGTCGTCCAGGCGCACCAGGCCGTTGGCGCCGGTCTTGAGCACGGTGTTGCGGATGTCGGCGAGGTTCTTGAAGCGGGTGTCGGAAATCGCCAGATAAAGCTTGTAGTGATCCTCCAGCCGTCCCACGGCGGTGACCACGTTGGCGGCGGCCAGCGCGCGCGCGACGTCCTGCAGGGTGAGCCCGTAGGCCAGCAGGCGCGCGGGATCGACGATGACCTGGTATTCCTCCGGCGCCCCGCCCGTGACTTGCACGCGCGCCACGCCGTTGACGCCGGAGAGCAAGGGCTTCAACTGGTATTGCGCGAGGTCGTAGAGCTGGGTGAGATTCTGCGTCTTCGAAGTCAGGCTGTAGGCCAGGATGGGGAAGACCGTGGGGTCCATGCGCTTGACCGAGAAGCTGGTGCCCGGCGGCAGCTTGGGCAGGGCGCCGGCCACCGCCTCGCTGACCTGGGTGGTGGCGACCAGCATGTTCGTGCCCCAGGCGAAGTTCACCGAGATTTCCGCCGAGCCGCGGCTGGTGCGCGAGCGCACCACCTCTACGCCGGGCACGCGGCGGATGGCTTCCTCCACCGGCATGGTGACCTGCACTTCCATCTGGTCGGCAGGGCGGTCGCCGGCGTCGAGGTTGACTTCGACGCGCGGGAAACTGACGTTGGGAAACAGCGTGACCGGCAGCTTGAAGGCGGCCATGAGGCCGGCCGCCGCCAGGGCGAAAAGCAGGAACAGGATGGAGCGGCGATGCGTCTGCATCCAGGCGGAAAAATTCACGGCTGCTCCCGCACGGCCATGCCGTTCTTGAGTTCGTAGTTGCCCAGCACCACTACGGGCAGGCGTGCATCGAGCGGGCCGCGCACGATCATCTGCCGGCCGCTTTCGGCGATGGGCTCCACAGCGATGCGGCGGGCCTGCCGAGCGGTGATCTGGAAGAGATAGTGCCCGGCGTGGTCCTTGAGCACCGCCTGGCGCGGCACCAGCCAGCCGCGCGCCTCGCCCAGGGTAATGCGCCCGATCACGCGCATGCCCGGCAGCAGGCCGGGTGCCGGCGGCAGATTGACGGTGGCGTTGACCAGGCGGGTCTGCGGATCCACCAATCCCTGAATGCTGGCGATGCGGGCACGGATGGGCGCGACGTCGCCGAATACCGAGCGCAGGCTCACCGTCATGCCGGGGCGCAGCAGGGTGGCATCTTCCGGTTCTATGCCCAGGTGCACGGCGTAGCGCCCGGTGCGCGCCAGGGAGAGCACCGGTGCGCCGGTTTGCAGGCGGTCGCCGGGCGTGGCGGAAAGCTGCATCACCACGCCGTCGTAGGGCGCATAGAGCGTCTGGCTCGCCTGATTGGCGCCCAGCGCGCGTTGGGCATCGAGCGCGGCCTCCGCGTCCTGCTCGGCTTTCAGTGCGGCCGCCACCTGCGCCTGGGTGGCCAGGCCTTCCGTTTGCATGCGCCGGGTGCGCACCACGTCCTGGCGTGCGTAATCGAGGGCGGAGCGCGCCGTGAGCCAGGCCGCCCGCGCGGCGGGGTCGGTGGCGTAGGTGTACAGCGCCTGGCCCTTGCGCACCACCTGGCCGGCCACCACGGCGATGCTTTGCACCAGGCCCGGGCGCGGGGCGGAGAGGGTGGTGAGCGCGCCGCGCGCCGGCACCACGCTGCCGTAGGCGGTGACGGTCACCGGCAGGCGGCCGGTGCGGGCCGGCTGGGTCTGCACCAGCGCGCTGGGGGCGTCGGCGGCCTGGGCGGCCGGCGCGAGCAGCGCCAGCCAGAAGAGGACGGGTAGAAATTTTCTGTTCATGGGCGAGAGTTCCGTCACGTAGCGATCAGCTCTTGGCTGCACGGGTGCGCGCCGGCAGCGGGCCGCCCAGCAGGGTTTGCAGCGCGGCCTGCTGCTCCAGCAGGGTTTGCTCGACGCCCAGCAGGTCGAGGCGGCGGTTGAGCCAGGCGGATTTCAGCAGCACGTAGTCGGTCTCGGACAAATCGCCGCGCGCCAGGGCCGCATCCGCGCCCGCCAGCGTCTGCGCGGTGAGGGCGATGCCCTGCTCGATTTCGCCGCGCTGGCGTTGCAGCAGGGCCTGATCCTGCAGGATGCGCTCGATGTCGGCGCGCGCGCTCATGAGGCGCGCGCTGTATTCGTCGTGCAGCCGCAGCTGGGTTGCCTGGGCGATGGCGATGTTGCCGCGGTTGCGGTTGAAGATGGGCAGGGTGAGGGAAATCTGGAAGCCGTGCGTGTTCACGCCGCCGGTGTCGCGCGCGCGCACGAAGCCGACGTTGATGGCCGGGAACTGCTGCAGGATGGCTTGGCGGTAGCGCGCTTCCTGGCTCTGGTAGCCGGCCTCCAGGGCCAGGAGGTCGGGGCGGCGGCGCGGCAGTTCGGCGAGGTCGCGGCGCACCGCGGCGTCGCTCACGGTGGGGATGGCGGCGGGGCCGACCAGATCGAGCTTGGCGCGCGCCGAGAGGCCCAGCAGCGAATTGAGCGCCTGGCCGGTCGCCACCTGCTGGCGCTCGACGTTGTTGACCCGCGTCTGCACCGCTTGCAGGCTGGCGAGGTCGGCGCTCACCGCGTCCAGGGTGACGTCGCCGTGCCGGTAGGCCGCCAGCATGCGGGCATGGCGCCGGGCCAGGAGCGTTTCTTCCTGGCGCAGCAGGGCCAGCGTCTGCTGCTCGTAGTCGCGGCGGATGAAGAGCTGGCGTGCGGCGCTCACCACCTGCCATTCCAGCCACAGCAGATTCAAGTCCACCTGGCGCGCCGTCGCCTGCGCCGCCTCTTTCGCGGTGGAGCGGGTCAAGAGCGCCGACACGTCGTACGAGAGCCCCAGATTGAAGGCCGAGCTGGTGGCGGGGCCGGCGATGGGGAAGTCGCGCGCCACGCCCAATACCGGATCGGGCAGCAGGCCGGCGGCGAAGGCCTGGGCGTGGGCGATGCCCAGATCGTCGCGCGCCAGTTTCAACTGCGGATTGTTGGCCACCGCCAGCATGGCCACTTCGGTCATGTCCAGGCCGTTGCCCGGGTCGAAGACGTGATGGCGCAGCGCGGGCAGGGGCATGGCAGCCGCATCGACCTTGATGTCGGCGGGATTGCTCGGCGCGCGCGCGCGGGTGTCCAGGGGCAGGGGATGGTAGGTGGCGCAGCCGGCCAAGAGCAGGGCGGCGAGCAGCTCGGGGCGCAGTTTCATGACGGGGTTTCCATGGAAGAGGGGAAAACGCAGCGCACCAGAAGACCGGGCGCGAGATTGGCGAAGCTTACCCGGGCGCCGTGATGGCGGGCGATGCCGGCGACGATGGCCAGCCCCAGGCCGGAGCCTTCGCCGGGGCTGCCGGGAACGCGGTGGAAGGGCTCGAACACGCGCGCTTGCTCGGCTTCCGGGATGCCGGGGCCCTGGTCCTGGACTTCCAGCACCGGGGCGTCGCCCTGGCGATAGACGCGCACGTCGATGCGGCCGCCGGCCGGAGAGTAGCGCACGGCGTTGTCCATCAGATTGCGCGCCAGGGTGGCGAGGGCGATGGCGTCGCCGTTCAGGCGCACCGCTTCCAGGCGATCGAGGCCCAGGTCGATGGACTTTTCGGCGGCCAGCGGCAGGCTCGCGGCGAGCGCTTCCTTGACGCACTCGTCCAGGCGCAGCGGGCGCAGCGGCAGCGTCTGCGCCTGCTGCGCGCGCGCCATGTCCAGAAGATGGGCGGCGAGGGTGCGCGCGCGCTCGATGCCTGCCTTGAGCGGCTCCAGGCGGCGGCGCGCTTCCGCCTCGTGCAGCACGGTTTCCAGGTTGGCGGCCTGCAGCTTCAGCGCCGTGAGCGGCGTGCGCAGTTCGTGCGCGGCGTCGGCGATGAAGCGCTGCTGCTGCTTGAGCGTGTCCTGCAGGCGCGCGAGCAACTGGTTGATGGCTTGCAGGAAGGGCTGGATTTCCAGCGGGCTGGCGCGCGTCTCCAGGGGCGAGAGGTCGGTGTCGGCGCGCCGGCGCAGGTCGGCGGTGAGCTGTTCCACCGGACGGAAGCCCGCCCTGAGGATGAGCGCCACCGCCAGCGCGACGAGCGGCAGCAGGGTCGCCAACGGCAGCAGGGTGTGCAGGCCGGCGCGCTGCGCGGCCTCGTCGCGCGCATCGGTGAGCTCGCCCAGGGCCACGCGCACGCCGTCCGGGCGCGTGCCTATCCAGACGCGGTAGTAGCCCTGCGGGCCGGAGACGGTGTGCAGGCCGTCGGACAGGCGCTCCAGGCGGTTGGGCCAGGCGGCCGAGGGCTGTACGGGCAGGCGCCACAGATGCAATTGGTCGTCGCGGTCGATGTCGCGCGTATCGGGCGCCAGGTTCTCCGGCGGCGGCGCGGGGCTGCGCATGAGCAGGCGCCCCATCTGGATGAGCTGGGCATCCTGGAATTCGTTGGCCTCGCCGTAGGACAGCCAGAAGGCGAGCAGCGCAGCCGCCAGGCTGCCGCCCAGCACCAGCAGGCCGAGCCAGCGAGTGAGCTGCCGGCGCAGCGAGCGGGCGCTCACTTGTCCACCATCCAGCCCAGTCCGCGGGCATTGCGCACGGCCTCGGGGGCGAGCTTCTTGCGGATGCCGTGGATGAGGAAATCGATGGCGTTGCTTTCCACTTCCTCGTTCCAGCCGTACACGTGCTTTTCCAGTTCCGTGCGCGTGAGGATCTGCCCCGGGCGCAGGGCGAGGGCGTAGAGCAGGGCGTATTCCCTGGGCGTCAGGCGGCAGCGTCGCGCTTCGAACTCGGCCTCGCGGCTGTCGGGATAGAGCCGCAGGCGCCCGCCGCCCAGCACCGGGCTGGCGTTGCCGCCCTTGCGCCGCACCACGGCGCGCAGGCGCGCGAGCAGCTCGCCGACGTCGAAGGGCTTCACCAGATAATCGTCCGCGCCCAGATCCAGGCCGGCGATGCGGTCTTCCACGGCATCGCGCGCGGTGACGATGATGACGGCCGCCGCACCGCCGCGGCCGCGGTATTCGCGCAGCACTTCCAGGCCGCCCTTGCGCGGCAGGCCCAGGTCCAGCAGCACGGCGTCGTGCTCGTCCACGGCCAGCGCGGCCAGCGCGGCAGCGCCGTCCTGCACCCAATCGGCGGCCAGGGCCGCGTCTTTCAGGGCCTGCATCACCGCCTCGCCGATCATGGCGTCGTCTTCCACCAGCAGTACGCGCATGAGCCTCCTTTCCGACACCAAGCCTAAGGCGCTTGAGTTAGTGAAAGATTAGCCTCTTTGCGCGTCGCCGGGAATTTGGCCACGGACTATGCACCCGTCATCGGCGGGTCACTCAGCCTGCTTAAGGTTGACTGAGGATGTGCAGCGACACGCCGCAGCGCATCCGTTCCAGCCTTTTCACTTTTCAGGGAGCCCCCAATGAACTTGCGCAACAACTCGTTACGGCGTCTGAGTATGGCGCTGATGGTGTCTTTGCTCATGGCCGCGACCGGCGCCTCGGCGGAAACGGAAAACGAACCCCACGGCGCCTTGCATCACGGCCGCTTCAGTTTCGGCCTGTGGGGCGACATGCCCTACGCCAAGAACGGCGACGACCCGAAAATCCCGGCGCTCGTCGCCAGCATGAATGCCGCGCATCTGGCCTTCACCGTTTTCGACGGGGACACCAAGGACGGCAGTTCGGCCTGCACCGACGAGCTCATCGGACCGCAGGCCATCGCCCGCTTCAATCAATTGCGCGCGCCGATGGTCTATGTCCCCGGTGACAACGAATGGACCGATTGCCACCGTATCAATAACGGCGGCTACAACGCGCTCGAACGCCTCGGTTTCCTGCGCAGCCAGCTCGCCAACACCGAATACAGCTTCGGCCAACGCAAAATGGAGCTGCAGCGCCAGGGTCAGCCGGGTCAGCCCTACAGCGAGAACACGCGCTGGGTGTACGGCAGCGTGGTGTTCGTGGGCCTCAACGTGCCCGGCAGCAACAACAACAAGGTGAACGACGGCGCCTGCCTGAGCAAGAAGAGCGTGCGCACCCTGGCCGATTGCGCCGACGACAACGCGGAATACGCCGAGCGCAACGCCCATAATCTGGCCTGGCTCAAGGAGTCCTTCGACATCGCCAAAGCGCGCGGTGCCGCCGGGGTGATGGTGGTGATCCAGGCCGACCCCGGTTTCGACCTGCCGGAGACCGAGGACGTCAACGAGCGCAATCTGCCCGATAACAACGGCTATACGGACTTCCTCGACGCGCTGGCGAACGAAGCCCAGGCATTCCCCGGCCAGGTCGTGCTGGTGCACGGCGACACGCATTTCTTCAAGATCGACAAGCCGCTGTTCAGCCAGAAGAACATGCTGAAAAACTTCACGCGCGTGGAGACATTCGGCAGCCCCAATGTGCATTGGGTGAAAGTCACGGTCGAGCCCCGCGGCGCCAATGTGTTCCACTTCGAGCCGGTCATCGTGCCCGGCAACTGAGAGGCCTTAGCGTGAGCCCCGATCGCTTTGCGGCGGTCGGGGTTATGCGCCGGCCCATGTCGGGAAGGCTCGGTTTGCGGCTATCATCCCCAAGAACGTTGCCTGCAAACCGACATGCCGAACGGCTTTCTTTTTCATTCCCAGCTTCTCGACTGGGGCCAGCTTCTGGCCCATCCTGCTTTGCTGGCGGCCGCTTTCGGCATCGTCATGCTGGCGTTTTTCGTGCGTGCCGCCATCGGCTTCGGTTCCGGTCTGATTTCCGTGGCCCTGCTCTCACTGCTCTTTCCCGTCAAGCAGGTGGTGCCTGTGGTGCTGCTCTTGGACATCATTGCGCCCTTCTACCTGGGCATCTACGATTTGCATGAGCTGCGCGGCGACGAGCTGAAGGCGCTGCTGCCGGCCTCGCTGGCGGGCTTGGCGCTGGGTTCGGTGGTGCTGGCGCGCACCGACGCGCAGAGCCTCACGACCTTTCTCGGCGTGTTCATCCTGGCCTACGTCGCCTACGCCCTGCTGCTGCGCCCCGAACGCCTGCCGCAGATCTCGCGCCGCTGGGCCTGGCCGCTGGGTACGCTGGGCGGCGTCATCGGCAGCCTATACGGCGGCGGCGGGCCGCCCATCGTCGCTTATTTGCAGATGCGCCATCTGGACAAGCGCGCTTTTCGGGCCACCTTCCAGGCCCTCGCCCTGGTGGACAATCTGCTGCGCGCCCTGATGTATCTGCTGCTGGGCCTGCTCAACCTGGCCCTGGGGGCGGTGTTCCTGGTACTCGCGCCGGCGGCCTTGCTGGGGCTTTATCTGGGCAACCATCTGCACTTCCGCATCCCGCAGCGCGCGTTTCTCTATGCCACGCTGGCGCTGCTGGCGGGAGTGGGGCTCAAGTATCTGGTCTGACTTACCAGCCCAGGCTGAAGCCGGCCAGCAGCAGCGCCAGCACGGCGAGGCTCAGGGCGCTGTAGAGATGGTCGCCAAAGCGCTGGAATATCGCGGTCGCCAGCAGCAATTGCAGGGGCGGGCTGACCACCAGCACCAGCAGGCCCACGTCCATGAGGGCGCGCGCCTGGCCGGCAAGTGCGGCGCGCAGGATGCCCCAGGGGGTTTCCAGGGCGCGGGGCTGGCCGTGAAACAAGCGCCATTCGGGCAGAGCCATGCCGTGCCGTGCCAGGAACAGCGCGCCGCCGCCCAGCAGCAGGGCCGCGACCATGGCCACCAGGGGCACCAGCAGGCGGCGGCGCGCGCCTTCCAGGGCGTCCACGGCGCGCCGCTGCAGCACCAGATGCGCGCGGTCGGGTTTCAGCCCAGGGCTTGCCATAACACCTCGATCCCCAGCGCGCCCACCACCAGGGCAAAGAAGGGCCGCAGCCAGCGCGTGGTGATTTTCGGCAGCAGCCGGGCGCCGATGGCCGCCCCGGCCAGGGTGCCCAGCACCACCGGGCCGGCCAGCACAGGGTCCACATAGCCCTGGCGGTAATAGATCGCGGCGCTGGCGCCGGCCGTGATGCCGATCATGAAATTGCTGGTGGCGGTGGAGACTTTCAATGGCAGGCGCATGACCAGATCCATGGCCAGGGTCTTGAGCGCACCCGAGCCTATGCCCAGGAGGCCGGACATGAGTCCTGCCACGCCCATGAGAGCGAAGCCCGCCGGCACGCGCCGCGGCGAGTATTCGATGTGCACCGGCCCATCGTCCAGGGCTCCGGCGAGTTCCAGCGCATCGCGCCCGTCCTGCGCCGCAGCGTGCTCCGGAGGCGCGCGCAAAGCCAGCACGGAGGAGAACAGCAAGGTCGCGCCCAGCAGGTATTCCAGCGCGGTCTTGGGCACATGATGGGCCGCCAACGCCCCCGCGACGGCGCCCGCCACCGCCGCCACCTCGAGGAACACGCCCACGTGCAGATTGGCGAAATGGCTTTTGTGGCGGAACACCGCGCCGGCCGAGGTGGCGATGACTGCCATGAGCGACGTGCCTGCGGCATAGCGTATGTCCACGCCGAAGCCCAGCACCAGCAGGGGAATCAGCACCACCCCGCCGCCCAGCCCGGTAAGCGTGCCCACCAGACCGGCGAACAGGGCGCCGAGAGTCAGTAGGGGAAAGAGGAGGTCGAGGCTGGTGTTCAAGACGGCGGCCCGAAACAAGCGGAATTATAGGCCCCACCCCGCGCGGACGGCTCGGTCACCACGCGGCCATCGGCTCGTATCAGCGCCCAGCGCACCGGCTTGCCGGGGTACAGCGCGGCGGCGGCCTGACGGTATTCCTCCATTGCGGCGCGGTGGCGTTCCAGCAGGGCGGCGTCGTTTTCCACCGGCCCGGTTTTGTAATCCAGCAGCCAGATTTCTTCTTCGAATTCGACCAGCCGGTCGATGCGGCGCTGCTCGCCTTCGCGCGTGAGATAAGTCAACTCGTTGGCGGCGCGCACATAGCACGCCGGGTCGAAAAAGCGCCTGAGCTGCGGCGCTTGGAGTAAAGCTGTCGCCTGCGCCCAGGCGGCATCGAACTCCGCGGGCTCGCCCAGCACGGCGCGCAGGGCGGACGGGCTCCACGTCGGGGAAGGCGGCGCCAGGCGTTCCAGCAAGGCATGCACCAGCGTGCCGAAGCGCGTGGCGGCATCCTCGAAAACCGCGCGTGCCTGGCCGACCGGGTCTACGGTGCCGGGCGGGAAGGCGGCGGCAGGTTTGCCCGGAGCAAACGAGACGGCGGTCGGCGGCACCAAGGCGAGATCGTCGCCCACGACCAGTTCGTCCGCTGCGTCGCCCGCCAGTCGCGCAAGCAGTTGGGCGCGCCAGTCGCGTTGTGCGCTGCGCGCCTGTGCACCGCTGACGATGAGGGCCTGGCGCGCGCGGGTCATGGCGACGTAGAGCAGGTTCAATTCCTCCACGCGCAATTGTTCGGCTTCGCGTTCCAGCACGGCGCGTTGGAATTCGGCGCGCAGGCCCTTGGCGCCGAGCAGGGAAAAATGCCGCGGACGCGGGGCCTCCGGCGGCCAGTCGCACAACACCTTGTAGTGCTCCGTGCTGTCCCCCGCCGCGCCCATGTTGAGCAGCCAGACGATGGGCGCTTCCAGGCCTTTGGCGCCGTGCACGGTGAGGATGTGCAGGGCATCCTGCTGGTCGGCCGGTTCGGCCTCGTCGGGCGCTTCCTCGCGGTAGCGCCGGCGCAGGCCTTCCAGATGTTCCAGAAACCGCGCCAGGCTGGGCTGGCGCCCGCCGGCCTCGTCCAGGGCGAGGGCCAGGAAGGTGTGCATATTGGCCAGCACGCGCGCGCGCAAAGCCGGGGGCGCCGCGGCCGCGCAGCGCGCCTCCGCATCGGCTTCGTGCATCATGCGGTCCAGAAGATCGTGCACCGGCAGGCGGCCGGCTGCTTCCAGCCAGCCGGCGAGCAGCGCGCGGGCGCGCTCCAGGCGTGCCCCAGGTTGCGCCAAGGCCAGCAGGCGCAGCCACCAGGGGCCGTCACCGGCGGCGAGCTGCAGGAGGTCGTCGTCGCTCGCGCCGAACCAGGGCGAGCGCAGCACGCGCGCCAGCGCGAGATCGTGATAGGGCAGGGCCAGGAAAGCGAGCAGAGCCAGCAGGTCGCCGCCCTCCAGGGTGTCGAGCAGGCCGCCGCGCCGCGTGCTGCGGTAGGGGATGCGCGCGGCCTTGAGCGCCGCCTCGTAGATCTGCAGGTCGCTGCGCCGGCGCACGAGCAGAAGCACATCGGCATAGCGGGCCGGGCGGCGTATCTCGCCGTCCTGCACTACCCAGTGGCCGACGATGTCGCCCAAGCCTTGCGCCAGCATCTGTGCTTCGCGGTGCCGTGTGTTGGTGGGCTCCGGTCGCGGCGTGGTGAGCGGATTGCGAAACTGGGGCAGGGGGTCGGAGGGCTCTTCCTCCTTGCGCGCGAGCGGCAGGATGCGCACGCAGCCCGGCGCCGTCGCCAGTGTGGCGTGCGCGGCGAAACCGGGGTAGGCCTCGCCCAGCGGCGCAAATGCTGCGTTCACTGCCGCAAGCACCGGCGGCGCCAGGCGGCGCGTGCTGTTGTGCGGCAGGTGCCGGGCCTGCAGGCGCGCTGCCAGCCACTCGCCGGCAAGCGCGAACAGACGCGGCTCGGCGCCGCGAAAGCGGTAGATGGATTGCTTGGGGTCGCCCACCAGAAACACGGTGGGTGCGCGGCCTGCGGCCAGGCTCGCCTCCAGCCAGCTTTGCAGCGTCTGCCATTGCAGGGGGTTGGTGTCCTGGAATTCGTCCAGCAGCAGATGGCGATAGCGCGCATCCAGCTTGTATTGCATGTAGCCGGCCCAGGTGTCGTCCGCGAGCAGGCGGTGGGCATGCCACT
>JAJZRU010000042.1 GCA_021802555.1 Pseudomonadota bacterium | reverse complement strand
AAGACCCTGGAGGAGGCCATGGAAATCAAGAACACCGCCATCGCCGAGGAACTCGCCCTGCCCCCCGTCAAGATCCACTGCTCCATCCTCGCCGAGGATGCCATCAAGGCCGCCGTGGCGGATTACAGGCAGAAGAAGGGCGTGGCAGAGGACTACGCCATCTGCACGCCGGGCGAGGCCGCCGCCTGAACCCGAATACATCCCAGGAGAAAGTCATGTCCCACAGCACATCCCCCCTGCTCTTCACCGGCGCCGCCGCCACCAAGGTGAAGGCCATGATCGATGAGGAAGGCAACCCCGCCCTCAAACTGCGCATTTACGTGACCGGCGGCGGTTGCTCCGGCTTCCAGTACGGCTTCACCTTCGATGACAACGTGGCCGAGGACGACATAGTGGTCGCCAATGAAGGCGTGAACCTGCTGGTGGATGCCATGAGCCTGCAGTACCTGGTCGGCGCCGAGATCGACTACCAGGAAGACCTGGAAGGCGCCCGCTTCGTCATCCGCAACCCCAACGCCCAGTCCACCTGCGGCTGCGGCAGCTCCTTTTCCATGTAGGAGCGCACCATGGCAGTCACCTTGACAGCGAAGGCGGCCGAGCGGGTGGGCAAGTTTCTTTCCCAGCGCGGCAAGGGCGCCGGGCTTAGATTGGGCGTGCGCACCAGCGGCTGCTCCGGCATGGCCTATGTGCTGGAGTTCGTCGATGCCGTGCAGGCCGAGGACTTGTGCTTCGACAGCCACGGCGTGACGGTGATCGTCGATCCCAAGAGCCTGGCTTTCCTCGATGGCACCGAGCTCGATTTCGTGCGCGAAGGGCTGAACGAGGGCTTCAAGTTCAACAACCCCAACGTCAAGAACACCTGCGGCTGCGGGGAATCCTTCAACGTCTGAGAGGTGCCGCGATGATCGACTTTTCGCAGAATCACCTGGACCTGTTCGGCCTGCCGGCACGCTTCGACGTGGACGTGGCAACGCTGGAAGAGCGCTATCGAACGCTGCAGAGCGCCATCCATCCCGACCGCCATGCCACTGCCCCGGAAACCCAGCGGCGCCTGGCCGCGCAGTGGGCCGGCCAGGTCAACGAGGCCTATCGGGTGCTCAAGTCGCCTCTGGAACGCGGGCGCTATCTGCTCTCGCTGCAGGGCGTCGATGCCCTGGCGCCGACCCAGACCAGCATGCCCGCCGAGTTTCTCATGCAGCAGATGGAGTGGCGCGAAGAACTGGCCGAGGCGCGCGGCGACTATGCCGCGCTGAGCCGGCTGGAACAGGCCCTGCAACGCGAACATCACGGCCTGCTGAACGCGCTTTCTTGCCAGCTCGACGAATTGGGCCACTATGAAGTAGCCGCGGAAACGCTGCGCAAGCTCAAATTCATCGCGCGTCTGGAAGAGGAAGTCAGCGAGGCCTTCGAGGCCTTGTGAACGAACCATGGCCTTGCTGCAAATCTCCGAACCCGGCCGTTCCGCCGCACCGCACCAGCATCGCCTGGCGGTGGGCATCGACCTGGGCACCACGCATTCGCTGGCAGCTACGGTGAAAAGCGGCAGTGCGGAAGTCATCCGCGACGAGGCGGGCGCGGCCCTGCTGCCCTCGGCGGTGCGCTATTTTTCCGACCAGCCGCCGGTGGTGGGCCATGAGGCGCTGGCCGTGCAGACCACGGACCCGGTCAACACCATCGTGTCCGTCAAGCGGCTCATGGGGCGCGCTTTTCAGGACATCGCCGAGGCCGCGCAACTGCCCTATCGGCTGGTGGATACGCCGGGCATGGTCAAGCTCGACACCGCGGCCGGCGCCCGCAGCCCGGTGGAAGTCTCGGCCGACATCCTGCGTACCCTGCGCGCGCGTTCGGAAGGCGCCCTGGGCGGCGAACTGACCGGGGCGGTGATCACCGTGCCCGCCTATTTCGACGACGCCCAGCGCCAGGCCACCAAGGATGCCGCCAAGCTGGCCGGCCTCAATGTGCTGCGCCTGCTCAACGAACCCACGGCCGCCGCCATCGCCTACGGGCTGGACCAGGGCGCGGAAGGCATTTACGCGGTCTATGACCTGGGCGGCGGCACTTTCGATCTTTCCGTATTGAAGCTCTCGCGCGGCGTGTTCGAGGTGCTGGCCACCAGCGGCAATGCCCGGCTGGGCGGCGATGATTTCGATCAGCGCATCTATGGCTGGGTCTTGGCCCAGACCGGCTTGGCCGAGCTCTCTCCGCAGGACATGCGCTTGCTGCTGGCGGCCGCGCGCCGCGCCAAGGAAGCGCTGAGCGATGCCCCCGAAGCGCCGCTCGCGCTGACGCTGGGCAACGGCCAAAGCCTGGCCATGACGCTGGCGCGTGCCATATTCGAAGACTTGACCCACGACCTGGTGCAGCAAACCCTGCTGCCCTGCCGCAAGGCACTCAAAGATGCTGGGTTGAGCATGCAGGACATCAAAGGCGTCGTGCTGGTGGGCGGCGCCACGCGCATGCCCTGCATACGCCAGGCGGTGGCGGAATTCTTCGGCCAGGTGCCGCTCACCAATCTCGACCCCGACCAGGTGGTGGCCCTGGGCGCCGCCATCCAGGCCGACATACTTGCCGGCAACCGGCAGACGGGTGACTTGCTGCTGCTGGACGTGACGCCGCTGTCTTTGGGCATCGAGACCATGGGCGGCCTGACAGAGAGGATCATTCCGCGCAATGCCACGCTGCCCGTCACGCGCGCGCAGGATTTCACCACCTTCAAGGACGGCCAGACCGCGATGAGTTTCCATGTGGTGCAGGGCGAGCGCGAACTGGTGGCTGATTGCCGCTCGCTGGCGCGCTTCGAATTGCGCGGCATCCCTCCCATGGTGGCGGGCGCCGCCCGCATTCGCGTGACCTTCCAGGTCGATGCCGATGGTTTGCTGTCGGTGTCGGCGCGTGAGCAGACCTCGGGCATGGAAGCGGCCGTCGCGGTGAAGCCTTCCTACGGCTTAAGCGACGGAGAGATCGCGCGCATGCTGAGCGAATCCTATCAATACGCCCAAGAAGACTTGCAGGCGCGCAGCCTGCACGAGCAACTGACCGAAGCCGGCCGCATGCTGGAAGCCGTGGCCGCGGCCTTGGCCGGCGACGGCGACCTGCTCTCGGCCGAAGAACACCAGGCCATCGACGGCCTGATGGCCGCGCTGACCGAGGCCACGCTGGGCACCGACGCCGCCCGGGTCAAAGCCTGCCTAGACAAGCTCAACGAGGGCACCCAGGTTTTCGCCGGGCGGCGCATGGACCGCTCGATCCGCCAGGCCTTGACCGGGCGGGCCATCGGCGCCATCGCCGCCTGAGAAGGAACCACCCATGCCCCAGCTCACCGTCCTGCCCCACACGGAACTGTGCCCCAAGGGCGCCGTCTTCATGGTGCCCGCCGGCGCGCTCTTGTGCGACGCCCTGCACCGGCACGGCGTGCATCTCGAACATGCCTGCGAAAAATCCTGCGCCTGCACCACCTGCCATGTCATCGTGCGCGAAGGCGCCGGCGCCCTGGAGGCGGCCTCGGAACAGGAGGACGACCTGCTGGATCGCGCCTGGGGCTTGGCGCCCGGCTCCCGCCTAGCCTGCCAGGTGCATCTGGCCGACGAGAACCTGGTGGTCGAAATCCCGCGTTATTCGATCAATCAGGTTAAGGAGGGGGATTGAATGGGAGTGATCAGTTGGCAGTTGGCAACATTGTGCTCCTTGTCTGCCAACTGATCACTGCCTACTGACATTCTCCCCCGGAGATTTCAAGCATGAAATGGACCGACGTGCAGGACATCGCCATCGAGCTGGCAGAAGCTCATCCAGACGCGGATCCCCGCTATATCCGCTTCACGGATTTGCATGCCTGGATACAAGCGTTGGAAGGCTTCGACGACAGCCCTGAAAAATCCAACGAACGCGTTCTGGAAGCCATCCAGGCCGCCTGGGTGGAAGAAAAGGAATAGCGCATGGAAATCGGCATTCCCAAGGAAATCAAGGACCATGAATACCGCGTTGGCGCCACCCCGGCGGGCGTGGCTCAGCTCGTTGCGCGCGGCCACGAGGTGCGCGTGCAAAGCGGTGCGGGCGAGCGCATCGGCTTCGGCGACGAGCTATACCGCCAGGCCGGGGCGCTGGTGGTGGACGGTGCCGAGCGCGTGTACGCCGAATCGGAGATGATCCTCAAGGTCAAGGAGCCCCAGCCGGTGGAGTATGAATTGCTGCAGCCGCAGCAACTACTCTTCTGCTACCTGCATCTCGCGCCGGAGCCTCAGCTCACTACCGCCCTGCTCGATCGGCGCGTGACCGGCGTGGCCTTCGAGACCGTCACCGACGCCCAAGGCCAGCTGCCCCTGCTCACGCCCATGTCGGAAATCGCCGGCCGCCTTTCCGTGCAGGCCGGCGCACTGGCCTTGCAGCCCATCAACGGCGGGCGGGGCGTGCTGCTGTCCGGAGCCCCCGGGGTGCCGCCGGCCCGGGTGCTGATCCTGGGCGGCGGCGTGGTCGGCACCCAGGCGGCGCGCATCGCCGTGGGCATGGGGGCGGAAGTCACCCTGCTGGACATCGACACCGGCCGCCTGCGCACTCTGGACGACCTCTTCGCCCTGCGCGTGAAGACGGCCTATTCTGACCCAGCCACTCTGGCCGCCCTGCTGCCCGAAACCGATCTGCTGATCGGCGCCGTGCTGCTGCCCGGTGCGCGGGCACCGCATCTGGTGAGCCGCGCCATGCTGTGTACCATGCTCCCCGGCAGCGCCATCGTGGACGTGGCCATCGACCAGGGCGGCTGCGTGGAAAGCGCGCGTGCCACCACCCATTCCAACCCCATGTACGTGGAACAGGGCGTGGTGCACTACTGCGTGGCCAACATGCCGGCCGCCGCCGCCCGCACGGCCACCCAGGCGCTGGCGCTTGCCACCCTGCCCTATGCGCTGCGCATCGCCGACCTCGGCTGGGAAAAGGCGGCCGCGCGCGACCCCGGGCTCGCGGCCGGCCTCAATACCGCCGGCGGACAACTCGTCCACCCAGTCCTGCGGGCCGCCGCCTGAGGCAACCCGCCGCCGCGCGCCCCGCTCGTGCGGCGGTCTTGTAGCAAACCTTACAAACCGCCCCGCCCTGTAAGGTTCTTCCCCGGCACGAATTTACTAACTCGCTGTTTTGACGTGTTTTTTTTAACTGGCACAGGCGTTGCTGGATAGCCATCGAAAGCGTGAACGACAGGCCGACATGGAACACAGCGTCATCATCAATGACACGACCCTGAGGGACGGCGAGCAAACCGCCGGCGTGGCCTTCAGCGCCGAGGAAAAAATCGCCATCGCCATTGCTCTGGCCGAGGCCGGCGTGCCGGAAATGGAAGTGGGCATCCCAGTCATGGGGCCGGAAGAATGCGAAGTCATTGCCGCGCTGACCATGCTGCGGCTGCCGGCCCGCCTCATGGTGTGGGGGCGCATGCATGCCGAGGATCTACAGGCCGCAAGCCGCTGCGGCGCCCACATCGTCAATCTGTCTATCCCGGTGTCCGACTTGCAGATACACCACAAGCTGGGCCGCGACCGCGCCTGGGTGCTGGAACGCATCGACTACTGCGTCGCCGCCGCGCTCGATGCCGGCCTGGATGTGTGCGTGGGCGGCGAGGACAGCTCGCGCGCGGAGCCCGATTTTCTCAAGCAGGTCGTCGAGGCCGCCGAGAACGCGGGCGCCAGGCGCTTCCGCTTTGCCGATACCGTGGGCGTGCTCGATCCCTTCGCCACCTATCGCCGCATCAGCGCCCTGCGCGAAATCACCGGGCTGGAGCTGGAAATGCACGCCCACAACGACTTGGGCCTGGCCACCGGGAATACCCTGGCTGCGGTAATGGCGGGCGCCACCCACATCAACACCACGGTGAACGGGCTGGGCGAGCGTGCCGGCAACGCGCCGCTGGAAGAGGCCGTGGTCGCGCTCAGGCACCTGCATGCCTGCGAGTCTGGGGTCGACGCCACCCGCTTGCCCGCCATCTCCCGCCTGGTCGCCATCGCCTCGGGCCGACCCGTGCCGCCCAACAAGAGCATCGTCGGCGAAGCGGTCTTTACCCATGAATCCGGCATCCATGTGGACGGCCTGCTCAAGCATCCCGCCAACTACGAAGGGTTTTCGCCCGCCGAGGTGGGCCGCGAGCACCGGCTGGTGCTGGGCAAACACTCCGGCAGCGGTGCGGTGCGCGACGCCTACGCCCGCATCGGCATCCTGCTCTCCGAGCTGGAAGCCGCCGTCATTCTGGAACGCATCCGCAGCCATGCGGTGCACACCAAGCAGGCGCCGCGCATCGAAGACCTCAACCGCTTCTATCTGGAAGTGTCCGCCTGCGCAGGCACGCATTGCTGAAGGCCGCCGCCATGAACACGCCCGTCAGTCCCACCGCCGGCACCGCCCCCGCCACCGCGTCCCCGCCGGGGCTGCCGGGCTTGCTGAGGGAAGATGTGCGCTGCGTCTTCCAGCGCGATCCGGCGGCGCGCAGCCGCTGGGAAGTGCTCACCACCTATCCCGGCATCCACGCCCTCCTGTGGCATCGCATCGCCCACCGCCTGTGGCGCCGCCGCCTGCGCTATACGGCGCGTCTGCTGAGCTTCCTGGTGCGCATGTTCACCCAGATCGACATCCACCCCGGCGCCACCATCGGCCGGCGCTTTTTCATCGACCACGGCTGCGGCGTGGTGATCGGCGAGACCGCCGAAATCGGCGACGACGTCACGCTCTATCACGGCGTGACCTTGGGCGGCACCTCATGGAATCCGGGCAAGCGCCATCCCACTCTGGGCGATGGTGTGCTGGTGGGGGCGGGCGCCAAGATTCTCGGCCCCATCCATGTGGGGGCCAATGCCCGCATCGGCGCCAATTCGGTGGTCATCGAGGACGTCCCCCCAGGCATGACCGTGGTGGGCATCCCCGGCCGCCCCGTGCTGCCTTTGCATCAGCGCCGCATCACCGCCCAGGGCATCGACCTGGACCACCACCTCATGCCCGACCCGGTAGGCAAGGCCATCAGCTGCATGCTGGCGCGCATCAACGACCTGGAGGCCCAGCTCAACGCCCTCTCCGGCCAACCCCCCGTGAGCCAGGAATGCGCCCAGTGCCAGGATGTTTGTGATCGACTGCAGGACCCATCATGAATCAACTCATCAAGACCATTGCCAGCTTCTCCGCCGCCGAGGAATTCTTCCAGTTCTTCGGCGTGGAGTACGACCAGGCCGTCATCAACGTGAACCGCCTGCACATCCTCAAGCGCTTCCATCAGTACCTGCGCAGCAGCCCGTTGCCCTCCACGGCCCCGGAGGCCGAGTTGTTCGCCGCCTGCAAGGGCCACCTGCAAGCGGCCTACAAGGACTTCGTCCGCTCCACCCCGGCGCAGGAAAAAGTGTTCAAGGTGTTCCAGGACGCCGACGGCACCCAGCAGTTCTCCATCGACAAGCTGCGCCAGACCCTGCCCTCCCACGGTTGAGAGTTCACACCATGCATATCGTCGTCTGCATCAAGCAAGTGCCCGACTCGGCGCAAATCCGCGTGCATCCGGTGACCAACACCATCATGCGCCAGGGCGTGCCCGCCATCGTCAATCCCTACGACCTGTTCTCGCTCGAAGAGGCCCTGCGCCTCAAGGACCGCTTTGGCGGCCGCGTCACCGTGCTGTGCATGGGACCGCCCATGGCCGAGGCCGCGCTGCGCAAATGCCTGGCCTACGGCGCCGACGAAGCCGTGCTGGTGACCGACCGCGCCTTTGCCGGCTCCGACACGCTCGCCACCAGCTATGCGCTGGCTTCGGCCATCCGCCAAATCCGGAAGGACATGGCGGTGGACCTGGTATTCGCCGGCAAGCAGACCATCGACGGCGACACCGCCCAGGTCGGGCCGGGCATCGCCAAGCGGCTGGATATGGGCCTGCTGACCTATGTGTCCAAGATCGAGGCGCTTGATCTCGAAGCGCGCGAAATCACCGTGCACCGGCGCGCCGAGGGCGGGGTGCAGGTGCTGAAGACCAAGACCCCTTGCCTCATCACCATGCTGGAAGGCGTGAACGAGATGCGCTTCGCCACCATGCCCAACATGTTCCGCGCCGCGCGTTATCCGCTCAAGCTGTGGGACAAGGATGCCGCGGGCATCGAGGACATCGCCAAGATCGGCCTCAAGGGCTCGCCCACCATCGTCAGCAAGGTGTTTGCGCCCTCGCCCAAGGCCAAGCGCGCCGACATGATCGAAACGGAGAGCGGCGAGCCCCGCGACATCGCCATCACGCTGCTGACCAAGCTGTTCACCCAGCACCCCAAGCTGGAAAAAGAGATCGACAAGCAGGCCGCATAAGGACTAGCCATGAGCGCAAGCAACGAGCAACCGGCCAAGAAAGGCCGCCGCAAATTCGAACTGGACCCGGCCCTGGCCGCCTACAAGGGCGTGTGGGTGTTCATCGAACACGAGCGCGGGCAGGTGCACAGCGTTTCCTGGGAACTGCTGGGCGAAGGCCGCAAGCTGGCCAACCAACTGGGCGTGGAACTGGCCGGCGTGGTCATGGGTGCGCCCGGCCCCGAAACCCGCCGCTTCTGCGAGGAGGCCTATAAATACGGCGCCGACCTTTGCTACCTGGTCGAAGACCCGGTACTGGCCAACTACCGCAACGAGCCGTTCACCAAAGGCCTCACCGACTTGGTGAATAAATTCCAGCCGGAAATCCTGCTCCTGGGCGCCACCACCCTCGGCCGCGATCTGGCCGGCTCGGTCGCCACCACGCTCAAGACCGGCCTCACCGCCGACTGCACCGAGCTCGCCATCGACCCGGACAACCGCAGCCTGGCGGCCACCCGCCCGACCTTCGGCGGCAGCCTGCTGTGCACCATCGTCACCCTCAACTACCGGCCGCAGATGGCCACCGTGAGGCCGCGCGTGATGGCCATGCCGGAGCGCGACGACAGCCGCAGCGGCCGCATCGTCGAGGCCCCGCTGGGCATGATCGAAACCGACATCATCACCAAGGTGCTGGAATACATCCCCGACAATCTGAGCGACAAGCCGCAGCTGCCCTTTGCCGACATCATCGTCTCCGGCGGGCGCGGCATGAAGAACCCCGACAACTTCGCGCTGCTCTGGGACCTCGCCAAGGTGCTGGGCGCCGAAGTGGGCGCCACGCGCCCGGTGGTGCAGGCCGGCTGGGTGGAAGCGGAGCGCCAGGTGGGCCAGTCGGGCAAGACCGTGCGGCCCAAGCTCTACATCGCCGCGGGCATTTCCGGCGCCGTCCAGCACCGCGTCGGCATGGAGGGATCGGACGTGATCATCGCCATCAACAACGATCCCAACGCGCCGATTTTCGATTTCGCCACCTACGGCATCGTCGGCAACGCCATGACGATCCTGCCCGCGCTGACGGAGGCCTTCCGCCAGCATATCGCCACCGCCCGCAAGGCCGGCTGAGGAGAGTTTCATGGAAGAACGTTTTGACGCAATCGTGGTGGGCGCCGGCCCTTCGGGGAACGCGGCGGCCTACACCCTGGCGAAAGCCGGGCTCAAGGTGCTGCAGTTGGAGCGCGGCGAATACCCCGGCTCCAAGAACGTGCAGGGCGCCATCCTCTACTCGGACGCGCTCGAGCGCATGATCCCGGATTTCCGCGAGGACGCGCCGCTGGAGCGCCACGTCATCGAGCAACGCATGTGGGTGCTGGACGACAACTCGCACATCGCGGCGCACTACCGTTCCGACGAATTCAACAAGCAGCCCTACAACCGCTACACCATCATCCGCGCCCAGTTCGACAAATGGTTCGCCGGCAAGGTGCAGGACGCCGGTGCGCTGCTCATCTGCGAGACCACCGTGAGCGACCTGCTCATGGACCGCAACCGCGTCATCGGCGTGCGCACCGACCGCGACGGCGGCGACATCTATGCCGACGTGGTGATCCTCGCCGACGGCGTGAATTCCCTGCTGGCCAAGAAAGCCGGCTTCCACGCCGAGCTGAAGCCCAAGGACGTGGCCCTGGCCGTGAAGGAAATCCACTTCATGCCGGTGGAAACCATCGAAAGCCGCTTCAACGTCGGCGGCGACGAAGGCGTGGTGATCGAGATGGCCGGCAAGATCACCCAGGGCATGATGGGCACGGGCTTCCTCTACACCAACAAGGAATCCATCACCGTCGGCGTGGGCTGCATGCTGTCCGACTTCAAGCAGGCCAAGGTTCCGCCCTACACCCTGCTGGACCAGATGAAGCAGCACCCCTCCATCAAGCCCCTGCTGGCCGGCGGCGAGATGAAGGAATACACCGCCCACCTGATCCCCGAAGGCGGCTTCGACGCCATGCCGCAAATCTACGGCGATGGCTGGATGATCGTCGGCGACTCCGGCATGTTCGTCAACGCCGTGCACCGCGAGGGCTCCAACCTGGCCATGACCACCGGCCGCATCGCGGCGGAAACCGTCATCGCCCTCAAGCAGAAAGGGCAGGCCCCGAGCGCGAAGAACCTGGCGGCCTACCGCCGTGCCCTGGACGAGACTTTCGTCATGAAGGATCTCAAGAAATACCGGCGCATGCCCCAGGTCTTCCACGGCAACCCGCAATTCTTCAACGATTACCCCGAGCTGGTCAGCCGCGCCGCCCGCACCATGCTCACCGTCGACGGCGTGGACAAGAAGGCCAAGGAGCGG
>JAJZRU010000022.1 GCA_021802555.1 Pseudomonadota bacterium | reverse complement strand
ACCGCGAACGGGTGCTGAGGCAGTTGTCCCAACGCGCAGAAAGACTGGGAATGAAACTCGTTGTCCGCGAACAACCCGCTTGATCCGTTCATTGCAGATCAATCAGTTGGAAGGTGTTTCTTGAGAGCCAACCAACTTGCGTTGGAAAAGCAGAAGCTGCAGCAGAACTTGCGCAATGCGCAGCTACATAAGTTCTTGGACAGATTCTTTATCAGCGATCACGCCATTTCTGGCATTGGCCCGGCCCGAAAAGCTACGCTCGCATCTTTTGGTATCGAAACAGCGGCTGACGTTACCAAGGCTAAGATTATACGAATCCGTGGATTCGGCCCTTCGCTGGCTGACACTCTTGTTGGCTGGCGTACTTCCCTGGAAAGGCGGTTTGTATTCGACCCGACTAAGGGGGTGGATCCGGCTGACGCTGCGGCACTGAATCAGCGGTTTTCACAAAAGCGGAAACAACTTGAAGGCAGTATTTTGGCTGGCCATGAGCAGTTGGTGCAGATTCGTGGGCAGGTACTGCAGCAGCGGTCACAACTACTTCCTGTGCTCAACGCGGCAGCTACCCGAGTGGCGCAGGCACAGGCGGACCTGTCTGTTGTTTAGTAGCGAACTGCAGGCCAACAGCCGCTTTGGTCAGGAGTACGCATACCCAGAAGTTGAAGGCGGCCATTCAGCGGCATTTCTAGCCAATGGTCGGTGTGCGGTGCATAGCTGACCTAGGTGGCGCGGTACGCCAACGGCGGCAATGGCCGAACTATGGAAGTCCACAAGATTCCAGAGAACGTCCGCTGTCTGGAAAACCGCGGGGCAGGGTTTATAGGCGACGCGAGCCCGTTACCCGCCACTCAAGCGTCAGCCTGCGCCAGCCAGGCCTGCCACTCGTCGAAGAGCTGCGGGGACGCGGAGGCCACCACGGAGCGTTCCCACACGTCGCCCGCGTCGAAGGCGCCGTCCAGGCTGGCCATGCGCCCGCCGGCCTCTTCCAGCACCAGGGCGCCGGCGGCGTAGTCCCACAGTTTTTGCGCGCCGTGCAGATAGACGTCCAGGCGGCCGGCGGCGACATAGCACCAGTCCAGCGCGCTGGCGCCGAAGTTGCGCTGCGAGGCGTAAGGCGGATGGGTTGCGATGTGGGCGGCGAGCTTGCGGTCGATGCGCTTCATCTCCACGCCGGCCAGGGCGCGGCGCAGCGTTTGCACGGGCGTGCGCAGGGGCAGGCGTTCGCCGTTGAGCCAGGCGCCGTGGCCTTTTTGCGCATGGAACGCCTCGCGCGCCACGGGGTCGTAAACCACCCCCAGACGGCGCTGGCCGTGCTCCAGGTAAGCCACCGACACCACGAAGTAGGGCACGCCGGCGACGAAGTTGGAGGTGCCGTCGATGGGATCGATGCACCACAGGCCGTCGGCGCCGGCATGCCAGGCCCGCCGCTGCTCCTCGGCCGTCATTTCTTCGCCCAGCACGGGCTTGGCGGCGATGCCGGTGAGTCCGGCCATGAGGGCGCTCTGGGCCGCCGCATCGGCCTCGGTGAACACGCTGCCGTCGACCTTGTGGCTGTGCGCCACCTTGAGGAAGCGGGGCAGGATTTCCCGGTCCGCCACGTCGCGCACCAGCGCCAACACGTCCTTCAGCATGCCATGCGCCACCTCACGAGCCCTGCCGCCATTTGATGGAGCAGCCCATGCCGGGAATCTGCTCGGCCGGCCCGCGCTGGGTCTGCGCCACCTGCTTCATGGCCTCGAACAGATCGCGGCGTGCGGTCTCGGGCGCGGTGTCCTTGCGCGACTCGTCCAGGCGTCCGCGGTATTGCAGCTCGCCCTTGCGGTTGTAGCCGAAGAAGTCCGGCGTGCACACGGCGCCGTAGGCCTGGGCGATTTCCTGCGTCTCGTCCCACAGATAGGGAAAAGGATAGCGGTAGCGCTCGGCCACCGCTTTCATATTGTCGAAAGAGTCCTCGGGATAGTCGGCCGGGTCGTTGGACATGATGGCCACGGCGTTGATGCCATAGGCCTTGAGATCGTTCACGTCGCGCACGATGCGCTCGCGCACGGCCTTGACGTAGGGGCAGTGGTTGCAGATGAACATGACCAGCAGGCCGTTCTCGCCCATGACGTCGTGCAGGCGGTAGCGCCTGCCGTCCACGCCGGGAAGTTCGAAATCCGGCGCGGGCTTGCCGAACTCGCATACCGGTGTGGTCAGGGAAACCATGACGCGCCTCGCTCTTGCAGCCTCGCAGGAAGGGCATAATACCGTCTTTGCTCTCCTTCCGGCCATGGCCGTTCCGCGCTTCCACGTCTTTGGCCGGCTCTCGCCCGGCAGCCTCTACGCCTTGCCCGCAGAACCTGCGCGCCATGCCGCGCAGGTTCTGCGCCTGCGTGCGGGGGACGCCATTATCCTGTTCAACGGCGAGGGCGGCGAATACGGTGCGCGCATCGAAGACATCCGCCGCGCGGAAGTGGTGGCGAGGGTGCATGACCACAACGCCGCGGAGCGCGAATCGCCTCTCCAGGTGCATCTGGCGCAGGGCATTTCCAGCGGCGAACGCATGGACTACACGCTGCAAAAAGCGGTCGAGCTGGGCGTGGCGGGCATCCAGCCGCTGGCCATGCTGCGCAGCGTGGTGAAGCTGGATGCCGAGCGCGCGCGCCGGCGCACGCAGCACTGGCAGCAGGTGGCCAGCGCGGCCTGCGAGCAATGCGGGCGCAATCGCGTGCCCGAAGTGCATGCGCCCCTGGCGCTGGAGCACTGGCTCGCCGCGCAACCCTCGGGGGACAAGCTCATGCTGGCGCCCGACGGCGAATCGGGGCTCGCCGATCTGCCGCCTCCGGCCGGCACGCTGTGGCTGCTGGCGGGGCCGGAGGGCGGCTTCGACGCGCGCGAAAGCGCCCTGGCGCGCGCGGCAGGCTTTCGCGCCCTGCGCCTGGGGCCGCGCATCCTGCGCACCGAAACCGCGGCGCTCGCCGCGCTGGCCGGGATGCAGGCGCTGTGGGGCGACTTCCGCTGACGGCCGCCAGGAACATGTTGCACACTCTCCTTAATCCCGGCATTGCCGCCGCGCTGGGCGCCGCGCTGCTGTTCGGCGCTTCGACGCCGCTCGCCAAGCTGCTGCTCGGCACCATCAGCCCCTGGATGCTGGCCGCCCTGCTGTATCTCGGCTCGGGCCTGGGCCTGGCCCTCTACCGCCTCATCGCGCGCAGCGCCCCGGCGCGCCTGCCCCTGCGCCAACTGCCCTGGCTGGTGGGCGCCATCGCGGCGGGCGGGGTCGCCGGACCGCTGCTGCTCCTGCTGGGGCTGGCCCACATGCCGGCCTCGGGCGCCGCCCTGCTGCTCAACGCCGAAAGCGTCTTCACCGCCCTGCTGGCCTGGTTCGCCTTCCGCGAAAACGTCGACCGGCGCATCGCCCTGGGCATGGCCGCCATCGTTGCCGGCGCGCTGATCCTGTCCTGGCCGGGCAGCCCGGCCTTTGCCGGAGCCCTACCCGCGCTAGCCGTGCTGGGCGCCTGTTTCGCCTGGGGCCTGGACAACAACCTCACGCGCAAGCTCGCCTTGCAGGACGCCTCCTGGCTCGCCATGGTCAAGGGTTGCGCGGCGGGATCGACCAACCTGGTGCTGGCCTTCAGCCTGGGCCAGCATCTGCCCGCAACGGGGGCGCTTGCCGCCGCCCTGCTGCTGGGTTTTCTGGCCTATGGCGTGAGCCTGGCGCTGTTCGTAACGGGATTGCGCCATCTCGGCAGCGCACGCACCGGCGCGTATTTCTCGGTGGCGCCTTTCTTCGGCGCCCTGCTCGCCGTGCTGCTGGGCGATGCGTACAACTGGCAGCTCGGCGCGGCCGGCCTGCTCATGGCCTGGGGCGTCTGGCTCCATCTCACCGAACGCCACGAGCACGCCCACACGCACGAGGCGCTGGAACATGAGCACAGCCACGTCCATGACGAGCACCACCAGCATGTGCACGACGTGCCGGTGGCTCCGGGAACGCGCCACAAGCACCCCCACCGCCATGAGGCGCTCAGCCACAGCCATGCGCATTATCCCGACGCGCATCATCGCCACGGGCATCATTGAAAATCGCACACGTTCCCGCCCGTGGTTCGGTGCGACCCTCATCCGGCGCTGCGCGCCACCTTCTCCCCGAGGGAGAAGGATTCAAGGCCTACAACTGGCGGCGGCGGTCCCCGCTCGCAAAGCCGCCGGGGGCGGGCGCATCGCGCGTGAAGCCGATGACCTTGAACAACTCGCCCATTTCCGCCGGGGACAGCAGCTTCTGCGCCCCTGCAGCCAGCGGCAGATAGACCTCCGCCTGCGCCGCATCGGCCGCTGCCAGGAGCTGGGTCAGCCCGGCGTTGAGCAGAAATTGCGCCTGGCCGGTGTAGCCGCATAGCCGCAGGCCCGCGGCCAGACCGGCGTCGGCCACCGCGGTGAAATCCACATGCGCGGTGAGATCCACCAGGCCGGGAAGAAAAAACGGATCCTCCAACACCCGGTGGCGATAATGTCCTACCAGCGTGCCCTGGCTGCGCTGCGGGTGGTAATACTCGGCGCGCCCGAAGCCGTAATCGATGAACAGCAGCAGGCCGCGCCGCAGGCTCCTGCCCAGGCTTTCGACCAGGGCAGGCACGGCCAGCGACACTTCGCTCACATAGCCGGGTGCGGCCTCGATGGCGCGCGCGGCGGCCAGCAGCGGGCCGCATGAGAGCAGGCGGTCTGCGCAGCGGAAGCCGGCCTCCTCCGCCCTTGCCACGCCCCGCTCGTACACCTCGCCATCGGCCCAGCGCAGCACATGGACCGGCAGGGCGTCCAGCACTTCGTTGCCGAAGATGACACCGGCAAACGCCTGCGGCAGCGCATCGAGCCAGCGCACCCGCTCGCCCCAGGGCGCCAGGCGCTCGCGCTGGCGGGAGCGCAGCTCCGCGCTCACTTCCAAAATGCAATAGGTTTCCGGCAGGGCGGCGCAGCGCGCCAGTTCTTCCAGGAGGTCCGCGGCCAGGCGCCCGCTGCCGGCGCCCAGCTCCAGGAGGCTGCCGCCGCCGATGGCTTGCAGCACTTCGGCAAACTGACGCGCCAGCACCCTCCCGAACAAGGGCGAAATCTCTGGGGCGGTGACGAAATCCCCGCCGCTGCCGAACTTCTGCGCCCCCGCCGCGTAATAGCCCAGCCCCGGCGCATAGAGCGCCAGCTCCATGTAACGCGCGAAGGATATCCATCCGCCCCGGCGGGAGATATCCGCGCCGATGAGGGAGGCCAGGCGGCGGCTGTTCTCCAGGGCCTCGGCGGAGGGTTCGGGCAGGGACGCGCAAGGGGTCAACTCTGGTAATCTCGAAGCTATGCAAAGCGCCGATTATTCCATGGCCGAAAAAACCGTACTCATCACCGGCGGGGCGCGCCGCGTGGGAGCCGCCACGGCGCGCCTGCTGCATGCCGCGGGCTGCAATCTCATGATCCATTATCGCGGCGCCACGGCCGCGGCGCGCCAGCTCAAGGACGAGATGAACGCGCGGCGCCCCGACTCGGCTGCCATCATCCAGGCGGATTTGCACGATCTCGCCGTGCTGCCCAGCCTGGTGCACCAGACCGTGGCCACCTTCGGCGCCCTGGACGTCCTGGTCAACAACGCTTCCAGCTTCCGCCCCACCCCGGTCGGCTCCATCACCGAGCGCGACTGGGACGAACTCATGGGCAGCAACCTCAAGGCGCCCCTGTTCCTTTCCCAGGCCGCCGCGCCGGAATTGAGGAAGCGCCGCGGCGCCATCGTCAACATCACGGACATCCATGCCGAGCGGCCGTTGAAAAGCTATGTGGTGTACAGCGTCGCCAAGGCGGGACTCACCGGCCTCACCAAATCGCTGGCGCGCGAGCTGGCGCCCGAGGTGCGCGTCAACGGCGTCGCGCCAGGCCCCGTCCTGTGGCCGGAGGAGGACGCCCATTTCGACGAAGTGTCGCGCCAGCGCATCATCTCCCACACCATGCTCAAAAGCGTGGGCGAGCCCGAGGACATCGCCCGCGCCGTGCGCTTTTTCGTGTTCGACGCGCCCTACGTGACCGGCCAGATCCTGGCGGTGGACGGCGGGCGCAGTTCCAAGCTGTGAGCGCTTCCCTCACCCCAACCCTTCTCCCCCTGGGAGAAGGTGGCGCGCAGCGCCGAATGAGGGCGAGGGAGGTGCGGTGTCGCTGCGCGACGTTCGCGCTACAATTCCCGGCAAAGCCATCCCCGCCCCGGAGCCGCCCCATGTCCGCCCCTGCCCTGCGCGCCCGCCTTGCCCTCGTTGCCCTGTTCGCGCTGGCCATGGCGGGCACGCGCATGAGCCACTTCGGCAGCGCCGCCCTGTTGCCCGATGCCAGCCTGGCGGTATTTTTCCTGGGCGGCAGCCTGCTGCGCCGCTGGGGCTATTTCGCGGGGTTGTTCCTGCTTGCCTTCGCCATTGATTTCCTCTTGGCGCCGGGGGTGCTGGAAAAAGCCTGGTGCCTGAGCCCGTCCTATTGGGGACTGGTGCCGACTTACGCAGCGCTGTGGCTGGCCGGGCGCACGCTGGCGGCGCGCGGCGATACCTACCCGCTGGCGCCCAGCCTGGCCTGGGCGGTCGGCGGCGTGAGCGCCGCTTTCCTCATTTCCAACCTCACTTGGTATTGGGCGGCCGGGCCGGCGGGCGGGCTCGGCTTCGGCGCCTTCTGGCTGGCGGTGGCGCGCTACTACCCGCCCTATCTCGGCTCGGCGCTGGTCTATCTCCTGCCCGCCTGGGCGGGCTACCGCCTGGCCCGCCTGCGGGTGCCGCAAACGAATTGAGCCGGCCCTACACCGGCCGCTTCGCCCCCTCGCCCACCGGTCCGCTGCACTTCGGGTCGCTCGCCGCCGGGCTCGGCAGTTGGCTCGACGCGCGGGCGCATGGGGGGCGCTGGCTGGTGCGCATGGAAGATCTCGACGCGCCGCGCTGCTCACAGGCTCATGCCGATGCGATATTGCGCGCGCTGGAGGACTACGGTCTCACCTGGGACGGGCCCATTGCCTACCAGTCACGGCGCCTGAAAGCTTACGAGGCAGCCCTCGGGCAGTTGGTTGCGGCGAGGCTGGCCTATCCCTGCGCCTGCTCGCGCAAGGAAATCGCCGACTCCGCGCTGGAAAACATCGAAGGCCCGGTCTATCCCGGCACCTGCCGGGCCGGCCTGCACGGCCGCACCGCGCGCGCCTGGCGCGTGCGCACCGACGACGCCCCCGTCTGCTTCGACGACCGGCGCCTGGGGCGGCAGTGCCAGCGCCTGGAAAGCGAGGTCGGCGATTTCGTAGTGAAGCGCGCCGACGGGCTGTTTGCCTACCAGTTGGCCGTCGTGGTGGACGATGCCTGGCAGGGCGTCAGCGATGTGGTGCGCGGCGCCGACCTGCTGGGCTCGACGACGCGCCAGATCCATCTGCAACGCCTGCTGAATCTGGTTACGCCGCGCTACTGCCACTTGCCGGTGGCCCTCAACGCCTCCGGCCAGAAACTTTCCAAGCAAACGCGCGCCAGCGCCCTGCCCCTGCCCGCCTCGCCGGCGCTCCTGGCGCAGGCTCTGGAGTTCCTCGGCCTGCCCGTGGCGCAGGAATTGCGCGGCGCACCCTGCCCGGCGATCCTCTCCTGGGCCGTCGGTCATTGGACGCTTCCCAGTCCGCCGGCCCGAACGCGGCCGCGCCCATCGACAGCCTGAAAGGGCGCCATCCAAACTTTGCATTGCGGCGGCGCTGGGTTTTTGCGCAGAATTAGACTAAGTCTAAATCGTCCGCCCCAGGGCAATTGCCATGAGCGTAAAAGAGTTGACCGGCTTGGTTTGGCCCCGCCCCCGTGCCGGCGCTGCCGCGCCGATACCCGGCTCGCCCTTGCCCTGGCAGCGCTGGCTGGCCTTCGCCGGGCCCGGATTTCTCGTGGCCGTGGGCTACATGGACCCGGGCAACTGGGCCACCGATCTGGCCGGCGGCAGCCGCTTCGGCTATGCCCTGCTCTCGGTAGTGCTGCTCTCCAGCCTCATGGCCATGGTGCTGCAGGCCCTGTCCGCACGCCTGGGGCTCGCCACCGGCCGCGACCTGGCGCAAAACTGCCGCGCCGCCTTCGGCAAGCCCGCGGCCGTGGGCCTGTGGATGTCGGCCGAAATCGCCATCGCGGCCACCGATCTGGCGGAAGTGCTGGGCGGCGCCATCGCCCTCGATCTGCTGTTCGGCATCCCGCTGACCGCGGGGGTGCTGCTCACCGGCCTGTATGCCCTGGCGGTTCTGGCCCTGCAGCACTGGGGCATGCGCACCCTGGAAGCCCTGGTGGCGGCGCTCATTGCAGTCATCGCCGCCTGCTTCGCCTATGAGCTGATCGTCGCCCCGGTGGATTGGACGCGGGCCTGGCGCGGCCTGGCGCCGGACGCCTCGATGCTGGCGCATCGGGAAATGCTGTACGTGGCCGTCGGCATCGTCGGCGCGACCATCATGCCGCACAACCTTTACCTGCACTCCGCCCTGGTGCAGCGCCACATCCAGCGCGAGCCGGCCACGCCGCGGCGGCGCCTGGCGCGCGCGGCGGTGTGGGAATCCAATCTGACGCTCACTCTGGCCTTCTTCACCAACGCCGCCATCCTGGTGCTGGCCGCCGCGGCCTTCCATCAGCCCGGCAGCCCCCAGGTCACGGGCGTGGAGGACGCCTACCGCCTGCTCTCCCCCGTGCTGGGAGCCTCGCTCGCCAGCGCCATCTTCGCCTTGGCGCTCCTAGCGGCGGGCCTCAACGCCTCGGTGACCGCAACCCTGTCCGGCCAGGTGGTGATGGAAGGCTTTCTGAACTTCCGCATGCCGGCCTGGCTGCGCCGCATCGTCACCCGCCTGCTCGCGCTGGCGCCGGCCCTCATCGTAGTGAACTCGGCGGGCGCGGCGGGGGCGAACGAGCTGCTCATCCTGAGCCAGGTCATCCTGAGTCTGCAGCTGCCCTTCGCCGTCATTCCGCTGGTCTGGTTTTCGCGCAGCAAGGCGCTCATGGGCGATTTGGCCAGCCCGCATGGGCTCACCGCCGCGGCCGTCGCCATCACCCTGTCCATCCTCGCCATGAACGGCGTGATGCTGGGGCAGATGCTGGATTGAAGATGCAGTCTTGCGACAACCTGCCGCCGCAGGGGCTGGACGCGGCGCCGCGCTGCGGATAAGGTTGCGCAAAACGTCAAACGCCCAGCCATGGCCCAACTGCCCGACGCCGTCGAACAAGTGCTGCGCCTGCACGCGCCTTTCATCCATGCGGTGGCGAACGCCTGCCGCGATCGCACCCTGCTGCCGGAACTGCAAGACCATTTGAATGCCGCCGAGGAAGCCGGCTGGGGCCGGCTGGTCGTTGCTCTGCGTCAAGTGGTCGAGGGGCGGCGCGACCAGAGTCTGTATCTCGGGTTGGACGAGGAGGACCGCATTCTCCTGGAAGCCATCCTGCGCGGCATCGAAAATCCCGCCACCCTGCCGCCGCTCAACCGGCAGTCCGACCCGGCAACCGCGGCGCCCGGCTTGGCGGCCATGATCCACGCCGCCGGCAGCGGCGACATGAACGCCTTCGCCACCCTGGCGAACATGTCCGAGCAGATGATGAAAGCCGGCGGCGACATGGCCCGCCTGGGCGGCATCATGCGCCGGCTGGTGGACGGCGAGCGCGACGCCGATCTGCTCTGCCGCGGCATGAGCGCGCTGGGCCGCAACCTGGTACTGAGCATCCTGGACGAACTGGCCAAGCTGCGCCCACAGTGATGCGGCTTTGACAGGCCGCGACGCGAGTCATTAAAATGCCGGGCTTCCCTGTGTTCCGAGCCGGGATCTGGCGGGCTGTGGCCGCCGTGGCGACATCGCCTGCACGGCCGCATAGCGGACGGCGAACCCCGCCATGCTTCCGTAGCAACTCCGGTTCCCCGCACCAAGACCTGGTGATGTAGCTCAGTCGGTTAGAGCGGCGGATTCATAACCCGCAGGTCGGCAGTTCGATTCTGCCCATCACCACCACTTCTTCTTCCGCCGTTAGTCGGGGAATCCCGCAGTCTTCCGGCACCTGTTGGCAGCCTACCGGCAGAGTGGGTTGCTATAGGGTGGGCGCGGCATTTACGTCTGAGCGTACCGCACTGAAAGCGCTGCAAGGGTTACATTGCCTGCCACCGCATCATGGGGAATAAGCAAGTATCGCCACGGCTTTCCACCATTCTGGTTGACGTACTCGCTGGCGTTCTTGCACCACGACACCGCAGCCTCAGCTTTGGCCTTCACCTCGGCCGATTCCATATCTCTCGCCGCCTTGGTCTCGATGAGCAGATTGGCATCCGCCGTCGCGGCAACGAAATCTGGAATGTACTCGGGCTGGTTCACGCCCGCGCGGTAGTAGATGTTGAACTGGCCAGCGACCGGCCGGAACCAGATACGAGCTTCACGCTCCAGCACGCCGGCCAGCACACGCTCGGTGTCGGAATGGAATTTCTGCAACGGGTAGGCGCATTTTGAGAAACCGCCATACACGTACTGTGCGATCTTGCTCCTGTCCTCCGGCGCCTGATGCAAAGGCAGGAAGTCGCCGACATAGGTAAAGGCCGGCGGCTTGAGCGGCGTAAAGCCCTGGCTCACCACGACTTCGGATTCGGAAACATCCTCGTAGTAATGCTGGGCCATTTGCAGGCGGATATTCTCGGCAATGGTCTTGCCATGGTTGCCCAGTATGTTGTGCAACTCGTCGTCGGTTTTCAGGTAGCCCTTGAAGTGCGCGACGGCCTGCCCGGAAAGGTCGTACAGCAAGTCGGCGTGATCATCGTAGGAAATATCGTCGTAGTTGATCAGCTCGCGCACGATGTAGTTCTCCGGCCGGTCTTCGAGCACGGCTGAGGATTGGCCGTACAAGACCTGCTTGCCCGTGCTCAGGCCATGCCCGATGAGGGCCATGTCCTGCGGCTGGAAGTTCATTTTCGACACGTCGAGCTTGAAAGTCTTGTAGCCGCTTTTCACCGGGCCTTTTGGCATGATAGATATGCGCGGAATGTCGATGGTGTGTTCGACAAACGCAGCCACCGTCTTCTTGACGATTTCCTCGACCGGCGGCATCTCGGTTGCCAGCAGCTCGCCTTGTTTGGGCACGATGCGCGCCTGCACGCGCTGCGCAATCTGCCGCTGAATCGCCGCCTGCGTGAGCGCCGCGCTGCCAGGGACAACAGGTTGCCCTTGCCGTTTCTCCCGGCTCATTTCGGCAATCACGTCCATGGCCACCTGGGCGATCTGCCGCTCTTCGCTTGTCCGCAACACGGTCGTTGGGCCAGCGGTCCCGTATTGCGACGCCTCGTGTGACGCCCCGTTTACCAACGGCGTTCCGGGCGTCACGGTTCCCGTCACCACATTCATCGTGGGCTGCACGGAAATGCTCTTCAGGCCGTTGCCATTGCCCGTATCCGGCGCAAGCTGCAATGCCCGCATACGGATGGGCGAATCGCCCTTGCCCGCTTCGTCGATCACCTCCTGAAACTTGTCATGGGCGATGATGTTGAGCCGGTCCACCTCGTCCACGCCGGTCTTGCGGCCATAGGGGAGGCGCAGGCCGCGCCCGATGGACTGCTCGATCAGCGTGCGGGCGTTGGCGGCGCGCAGGGGTACGATGGTGTAGAGATTGGTCACGTCCCAGCCTTCCTTCAGCATGTTGACGTGGATCACGATCTCGGTCGGCTCGTCGTAGCTCTCCACCGCCAGCAGGCGCTCGACGATCTCGTCTCCCTCCGCGCCGCTGGTGGTGCCGCTATCCACCTGGATTATCTTGCCCTTGTAGCGCCCGTGGAAGAAATCATCGGACTGCACTAAGGCCATCAACGCGGCGGCGTGGGTCGTATCGCGGGCGATCACCAGCATAAAGGGCTTCACCAATTTCTCGCCGGTCTGTTGCGCATAGGTCAGAAGGTGAACCTTGGTTTCCTCATGCACCCGCACCCCGTCCATGAGCTTGATGCGCTCCAGCGCCTCGGCGCTGTGCGCGGCAGGGTCAAAATTTTGCTGGGTCACGACCGCCGGTTCCTTCACGAAGCCGTCCTCTATCGCGCGCCCCAGCGGGTAGTCCATGATGACGTTCTTGAACGGGATCGGCTTGGGCCTTGCCTCAATAAACGGCGTCGCCGTCAGTTCCAACCCCAGCAAGGGCTTCAGTTCATTCAGGGCACGGACGCCAGCGCTCGCCCGGTAGCGGTGTGATTCGTCCATGATCAACACCAGATCGGGCAGGCTGGCCAGATAATCAAAATAGCTTTGCCCCAGATATTCCGACAGCCGCTTGATGCGGGGAGCCTTGCCGCCACGGACCTCGGAGTTGATCTTGGAAATGTTGAAGATGTTGACCTCGATCCCCCCCAGCAGGCTCAAGCCGCCGCGCTGCTCGTAGTTGTCGCCGGTCACCACCTCGGGCACGTTGGTGGCAAAGTCAGCAATGCCCCTGAAGACGTATTTGGGGGTATTGGGCGTGAAGTCCCGGATCAGCTTGTCATAGATGGTCAGGTTGGGCGCCAGCACGAAAAAATGCCTGTAGCCGTAGGCGGCGTGCAAATAGCTGATAAAGGCGCCCATCAGGCGCGTCTTGCCCACGCCCGTGGCCAGGGCGAAGCACAGGGAGGGGAATTCGCGCTCGAAATCCGACAGAGTGGGGAATTGCGCGGCCAGCGCCGCAGTCATCGCCGCCAATTCCTCCAGCGAGCGCGCTTTGGAATCGCGCAAGGCAGGCACGGACTCAAGGGCGTTATGCAGCCGCTCCAGGCTCTCGGCCTGGGGAGCCCGCAAACTTAGCCTGCCAGAAACTGAATTGACTACCTGATTCATTGTTCTTTGCCTTCTTCAGAGCTGGTCATAAGTGGTCATAGGCGTTCATAGACGTTCATAGACGTTCATAAGATCACGGCATTTCATAGAAGGACCAGCGCCTGGTACCCCGCTTTACCAGTTTTCCCTCTCGAACCAGCCGGCTCAGCAGAAGGGTGCGGATAATAGGGCACGCACTCCGGTCCATGCGCGCCCAGGGTGCGGCGCAGGCATACGCCGTCCGAGGTGGCGACAACAGCAGCCGAGCGCGGCACTGTCAGGCACAAAACCCCGCCTTCCGGAAGAGATACAGGTTCCACCGCCACTTCAAGACCGGGAACGGTCCGGCTTCTGACCAGCGCCTGCAACCGCGCTACGTCGGTGTATCCCCCATGCCGGGGACGAGCCCCTGTCACTTCGCCATTATCTTCAACGCCAACCAGCAATAGCCCGCCGTCGGCATTCGCAAGACAAATCACTGCCTCTACAAGGTCTCGATCATTCAATGGCCCGCGTCGCTCGCCTTTGAACTCAAGGATGAGCGTTTCGCCACCGGCGATTTTTGATTTCAGTTCGACGCTATCCATTCTGGGCACGTTACTCAAGGGGTAATGCTTGTTGCCCCACTGGCTTATCGTCTTCGCCCGCCGTCACGCTCCCCTCTGCTGCAACTTCCTTCCCTCCCCGGAACAAGATCTGGGTGCGGGCGCCAAGAGGAGTGGGCTGCGCCATCGGCAAATTCTCCACATTCAAGCTGTAATCGTCATGCCCCCATTCGCACTTCTGCAAAACCATCTTGGGGATTTTCTTGATGGTCAGATTGGGGAAGCGATCCGCCGCGCCCCGGAACGCGCCGCAGCACACCAGCAACGTCGCCTCCCCTCGCCCGCCACCTTTTATCCCCTCGCCCCCTGGGAGAGGGTTAGGGTGAGCGGGGGAGAGGGAAAAGCCTGCCACCTCATCGCTCAATGCCTGCAACTGCTCAGCATTCAGCGTCTGCGTGGTGACGTAGATGAAATCGTTTTCCGTGCTGTAGCCCTGCTGCCAGTAGTGTGCGTCGGACGGCGCATAGGTGAAGCCTTCCAGCTTGCAGATCGCCGCCGCCAGCATCTCGGCGTTGTAGGCCTTGCTCACTACCCAATTGCCCCAGCGGTCCTGCTGCAACAGGCTGGGCGCGAGCCGGTAATAGCGGAAACCGCCGCCACCTTGCCAGTTCACCGCCTTGCTGATGCCACCGGGGTCTTCGCCGTCGATCACCTTTTGCAGGCGCGGAATGATGTGGGTGTGGCAATGCTCGCCCAGCTCCACCATGATCCAGCGGCGGCCCATTTTGTGGGCGACGGCGCCAGTGGTGCCGGAACCGGCGAAGGAATCGAGGACGAGGTCGCCGGGGTTGGTGGATATATGCAGAGCCAGTCGAACCAGTTCCTCTGGCTTAGGAGTTGCAAAAGGCTCAATGTCAGGCAACAGCTTTCGCAGATGATCTCGCTTTGCAGATTGGTTGGAACCAGCTTCCTCTGCTGGCCACCACGTTCGAGGGACAACACCATCCTGTACTTCAGTCAGATATCTTTTGATCAGGGGCATTCCATCACCGTTAGCCCCAAAGTAGACCCGCCCTTCTTGACGAGATCTTTCAAAGTTCTCCTTCGAAAAACGCCAGTAGTTACCTTTTGGCGGCGTGACAACTCGTCCGGATGGTAACGTGATGGGGTACAGGAGCGATTCGCCGCCACTCTTCGCCGTGCCGTTGTCTCCCTGTAACCATGGGCCGCGCGGATCATTGTCCGGGTTTCTATAGCGTGCTTTCTGCGCATCTGTTCGAGGTAGAGGATTTCTAATCTTTCGCCATATATCTCGATTCTTTACAAACAGAAGGACGTGGTCGTGAGCGCTGGAAATATCGGTGTCATTTCGACGGCCTTTGTCTTTCTCCCAAGCAAACGTTGACACGAAACAGGATCGTCCGAATACCTCATCGCACAACACCTTCAAGTAATGCGCCTCGTTGTCGTCAATCGTGATCCACAGCGAACCATCCTCCGACAACAGCCGCCGAATAATTTCCAACCGGTCGCGCATCAGCGACAGCCAGATCGAATGCTCCACCCCGTCGTCGTAATGCGTGAACGCACTGCCCGTGTTGTACGGCGGGTCGATGAACACACACTTCACCTTGCCCGAAAACTCCGCCTCCAGCGCCTTCAACGCCAGCAGGTTGTCGCCGAATATCAGCCGGTTGTCGAAGATGTCGCTCTCCGTCACCCGATGCTTGGCGTGGTAACTCTTGCCCGGCTCTTCCAGCAAAATGCGCGGCTCCAGCTTGGGCCGCGCGTCCTTGCCGATCCAGGTGAGTTCGAGTCTTGTCTTATCGGCCATGCTGTTCTTTCACTGCCCGACAGTTGCACGCAAAAATTGATTGCCCGTGATGACCGATGGACACTCATGCCCCAGTTCAGCAATAAATCGGGAGGTAATCGTTTGCGAGCTATGGCTTCGTGAGGTACGGACTTGCGCCCGCATTCGATGGGCAAGTTTTGTCAGCAAGCTGGTCACGCTCGATAGTACGAGCACTCCTTTCGTGCGAGTAATCGCGACATAGAAAAGCCGACGTTGTTCTTCGAGTGATCGCGCCTGCGCAGCCTGGGGCTCGTGTTGATCGATGGAAGGCATGAGCCCTTCAAGGCAGCCGACAACGATCACCATATCAGCCGTAAGTCCCTTAGACTTATGCAAACTCATAACACGCACGTAGTCTACGTCCGTAGGCAATTCAGGCTGCGTGATATGGCGGCGGATAATGTTGACGATATCTTGCGCGCCGCAGTCATCCTCCTCGATATAGCCACTCAATTCAGAGAATGGCTTGGCCCACCCCTGATCTTCGGGGAAAACGGCGGCAAGCAAGTTATTGCCGTTGAGAGGGCGAAGTCGCGCTAACTCCAACTTCAGGGAGCGAAATCTTTCGACAAGAGGAATAGTATGCGCAATCCTGATACTGTCGGATTCCAATTGCTCCATAATCTGCCAGGGCGTCTGGCCATTCAGTTCGCAATACTCCAGAAGTTTCGCCCATGCATTTGCGCGGAGATTGTTACTACCAAAACCACACCAGCACCGAAGCGCTACTCGGTCTTCAGGATCGGCCAGTAGAGTCAACAATGCCAGTGCGCGTTGGGCATGACAGGCGTTGCTGTCCTTGGGGTCGCCTTCGAGAAGTTCCTCACTGAAAAAGCTGTGCGCTGATATACCGAGCTTTAGGATTTCATCACGCACCAGATAGCCAAACTCTCGGCGCGGAGCCAGTACGAGGATATTGCCCGGCAAAACGCTCCTAGCATCTACCTGTGCCTTAATGAACCGGGCTATACCTTCGGCCTCTTGTTGCATATCCGGCCACTGCACGGAAAAAACTTCTCCCTGAGGATTGTCGGGATAAGGACGGAGAGATCGATTGCTCCGAGATGAATTGTTGCTGATGAGCGTGTTGGCCATCCCGACGACGGTATGTGGGCAACGTCGACACTCGTCCAGCCGCGCTTGTTCTGTGTTGGGGTGTGTGTTCGGAAACTCGGCGATACCCTCAGGGTGGGCATGCTTGAATGAGTAAATGGACTGGTCCTCGTCACCGATGACCAAGAGCGAGCCGTTTGCCAAGAATTCCACAAGTTCCTGCTCTGCGCGATTAAGGTCTTGGTACTCATCCACGAGGACGTGGTCAAAAACCGAGCGATACGGTGAATGGGGATTTAGCCGGAGATATCGAAGGCCTTCCGGTATCAGTTCGCCGATAAGCATCGCCCTGTGGAAAAGGAGCCAACCGTTCAGAGTTGTCTGGAATTGCCCGTCGGCTTGGCTGCTCGGCCAGCCGGGTTGTTCGTGCTGAAGCCGCGCCCATGCCGCAGAAAAGGCGCGAAGTTTCTTTCCGCATTCCCGAATGCCGCCAAAACCGGTATTGTTCATGTCTTCGAGAAGGAAGCGTTCCTCATATTGAAGCAGCGGTCGCGGAATACGCCCTGTGGTTTGGAGAACTTCTTGTCGCGAGAGCATCGAGAAACAGAAGGCATGAACCGTCTGGGCTTTAACCTCGTCTGCCCCAGTTATACCAAGTTTCGTAACAGCATGCGCCAAATCATCCGCCGCTGTCCGCGTAAAAGTGCAAACCAGTATTCGCTGTGGTGCAACGCGATCCACTTCCAGTAGCCTAGCCAACCTATGCATGAGCGCATAAGTTTTTCCCGTACCCGGTCCAGCCGCAACCCAGATTGGCGAATTATTTGTTTGCGCAATCCGTAAAGCTTCTCCAGTGATGCCTTCGTCCCAACTCATCTGCAATTTCCTCTAAATACCTTCTCTGCCAACATTTGCTCAAATTGCTTGCAAGCAGACTTAATCAGCGGCGCAGTCAGCGACCCAGTGAGTTTGATCTCCGCCTTGCAACTTAGGCAGGTGATGGTGGGTTCGGTCGTCTTACTCGTCCTGGATAAATCCTATCTTCCGTTTCTTTTCCGCAGGCGGCATCATCATCTGCCGGATTGCATCGAACACAACTTTGAACTGGGCGTCGTATTTCTTTTCGAGAGCGTCGAGCTTGTCGGCCAAATCCTTGTGCTCGGCCAGGACACGGCGCATCTGCACGAAAGCGCGCATGATTTGTATATTCACTTGCACTGCGCGATCACTGCGTAAAACACTGGAGAGCATGGCCACGCCCTGTTCTGTGAAGGCCATGGGTGTGCCGCGTGCACCACCCCAACTTGAAATCACATTTTGTGACTTCAAGTTTCGCCATTCACCATCAGCCAAAACGAACATAAAATCGCCCGGAAAACGGTCGAGGTTCCGTTTTACCGCCTGAGAAAGCGTGCGGGTCTCAACGCCATAAAACACCGCCAGATCGCCACCTAAAATGACTCGGTGGCCGCGCAACAGAAAAATGCAGCGCTCAATAGCGGCAACGGAAACGGGATATTCACTCTGCGTCATTCTCTGCCTTTCATTTGGATTCCGGGGAGGCAGGGGGCCGGAAATCCGCAGCAAGGGTCATGAGGAACGCTCCCAGCCGCCTAGCCTCCTCTACCGTCAGATCACGAGGAATAACCACTTGGGCGAGAAAATCTGGCCTGAGGGGATAGCTGAGGGGCAGCCCTGCGGAAGTCGAAACAGACGGGGAAGCGTGGACGGAAAACGGCGGCTCGTTTTGTTCGCGGACAGCAGATTTTTCAGGCTTGGCTTCGGCTTTACGTCCATTTTTCATGGTTGCAGCCCGGCTACGCGGCTTGAATGCCGCTGGATCTTCCACCCAGCGGACGAAGTCCTGGATGGCGCGCGACACCCGCCGCTGGTATTCGGCAAGGCTGTTAGGGGCGAGAACACCCGGATTACGGTTGTTGTAACGGATGACGGCAGTGTTGACATCAATTCCGCGAACATCTTCGCCGTCCGCAACGTCATCAAGTATCTTCGTACACGCTGCCTTCAGCCCACCTGCCGTGTTGGCATTCATCAAGCCTTTCGCGACAACAGCGTCCAGGAATCGCATCAACGCATTTTTTGAATAATCCGAAGACATATCCATCTCCTTAGAATTTATGCACCATATAAACAATAGATGAATATTATTTAATATCCAACATTTATTTATAAAGTTGCATAAAGATGAGGTTCGGGGAGATTGACCCAAGCTTCGACAATGAGTACCGCAACCGCTTCGGCAGTCCAGAAATTTATTCTGGATTAACTACCAACTTATTGGTTCTGCTTGGTTTTAAATTCCCATTTTCTTTTCCGGTGAAGTAGATTAAGCGCTGGGAACCTAACCTCACTTGTCCTTGCGCTTACCGTTGGCGCCGCCCAGCAAGCCGCCCGCTTCGCGCTCACCCAGTGTCAGCTTCGGGGTAGTGGTCTTGAGCCGCTTCTCGACTTCCTTGATGTGTTCGGCGGGCGGAATATTTTCGGGCGGCGTGCCACCAATGCGCTTGATGGCATCGCGCACTTCCTTGCCGACTTGTTCATGGGTCTGGATGGCTTGGGCCTGGTTGCGTACGCGGTCACGGGCACCCTCTCCCTTAAAGCGTTGACTTGAACTAGATCAAGGAGCGAGCCGGTTTTTTTCTGTAAAAAAGGCAGCTGCAAGTTCACTCTTTAAGGAGCAACGATGCAGCAAGTCTTTACCAAATCGATGGCCAGAAACATTTTTCTGGGCGGGGCGGCTTTCTTTCTCATCATCTACCTGGTGCTCACCTACGATTCATGGCAGCAAATTCCCAAACGCGACCATGCCGACCAGATGACCCCCGCCGTCATCGCAGGGAAGTATCTGGTGGACACCCATGATTGCATAGGCTGCCACACCATAAACGGCGAGGGCTCCTATTACGCGCCCGAGCTCGGCAACGTATACAAGCGGCGCGGGGGGGCCTTCATAGAGGCCTGGATCCGCGCGCAGCCGACGGGCGTAGCGGGGCGCCGGCAGATGCCGCAATTCAACTTCACCCAGAGCCAGCTGGACGACATCGTGGCTTACCTGAAATGGCTCTCCAACATCGACACCAACAACTGGCCGCCCAATATCCAAGGCTGATCAAACCCACCGCCTCTGACCCTCGGGAGAAAACATGAAATACTCATCTCAAAAAGTGGCCATGCCTTATTTCATCGCCGCTTTGGCCCTGTTTTTCGGCCAGATCGTGTTCGGTCTGATCGCCGGCCTGCAGTATCTGGACGGGACGTTCCTCTTTCCCGACCTGCCATTCAATGTCACGCGCATGAGCCACACCAATCTGCTGATCGTCTGGCTGCTGATGGCCTTCATGGGGGCCGCCTACTACATCGTTCCTGAAGAAGCGCAAACCGAGCTCTACAGCCCCAAGCTCGCCCTGGTCACCTTCTGGGTATTTCTTGCCGCCGCGGCACTGACCCTGGCGGGCTATCTTTTCGTCCCCTATTCGCAACTGGCGGCAATGACCGGCGATGCGATTCTGCCCACGATGGGCCGCGGCTATCTGGAACAGCCGCTGCCCACCAAGATCGGCATCGTCCTCGTGGCGCTCTCGCTGCTGTTCAATGTGACCATGACGCTCATCAAGGGGCGCAAGACCTCGCTCAACCTGATCCTGATCGGCAGCCTTTGGGGCCTGGCCCTGCTTTTTCTTCCGGCATTCTATTTTCCCGACGATACCGTGAAAGCCAGCTACGGCTGGTGGTGGATCGTCCATGGCTGGGTCGAGGGGGACTGGGAATTGATTCTCGGCGCGCTGCTCGGATTCATCCTCATCAAGATGACCGGGGTGGATCGCGAGATCGTGGAGAAATGGCTCTATATCATCATCGCCATGACCCTCATGACCGGCATCATCGGCATCGGACACCACTATTATTACATCGGCGCGCCGGCCTACTGGATCTGGCTGGGCTCGATCTTTTCGGCACTGGAGCCCATCCCCTTCCTGCTCCTCGTGGCATTCGCCTTCAAGATGCTCCTGCAGCGCCGCCGCGAGCACCCGAACAAGGCGGCCATGCTGTGGGCCCTCGCCACACCCATCGTGGCCTTTCTCGGCGCCGGCTTATGGGGCTTCATGATCACGCTGGCGCCGGTCCAGTACTATACCCACGGCACCAATTTCACCGCCGCCCATGGGCATCTGGCATTTTTCGGCGCCTACGCCATGGTCTCTTTATCGATCATTTCCTATGCGATGCCGCTGCTGCGCGGCCGCGAAGCCAACAGCCCGAGCGCACAACGCTGGGAAATGACGGGGTTCTGGATCATGGTGTTCAGCATGATAGTCATCACCCTGGCGCTGACCGGAGCGGGCATCGTGACGGCCTTCCTGCAGCGGTCGGGGGACAACCCCCTCGGCTTCATGCAGGTGCAGGACAAAGAGCGCGTTTTCTTCTGGATCAGGGAATTCGCCGGGCTCGGCTTTTTCAGCGGCCTGTTGGTATACCTCGGCAGCTTCTTCATTTCGGGAGAGTACGACTATGCGAGCGAAGCGAAGCAGGCCCTGTCCGCCTGACTTGGCGGCATGACGGAGCGCGGATGGGGCCGGCCGGCGCCGCCCCCATCCCGGGGACGCGAGATATTTGGCCATGAAAACCGCTTCTTCCGCGCAGCCCCTGCCCGGGGACTTTGCGATCTGGGTTTTCATTTTTGCCGAGCTTCTCGTCTTCGGCGTGTTGTTCTCGGCCTATGCGCTCAGCCGCATGTCGAACGCCGGCCTGTTCGATGCATCGCAGGCGACGCTGAACCGCAGCTACGGTCTGGTGAATACCTTGACGCTGGTCACCAGCAGTTATTTCGTGGCGCGCGCAACCCGCGCCATCCGGCACGGCCGCAGCGCGGCTTGCGGCCGCTGGCTGGGCGGCGCCCTCGCCCTGGGAGCGCTGTTCCTGGCGGTGAAGCTCCTCGAATTCCATGACGATTTCTCCCGCGGCATCACCCTTTCCACCAACCTGTTCTACATGTTTTATCTGTCCCTCACGTTTTTTCATTTCATGCATGTGGTTCTGGGCATGGTCATCCTCGGCTTCGTCGCCTACAGGACTTATGCCGGCGCCTACGACGCAAACAGGTATACGGGGGTGGAGACCGGGGCCTCCTATTGGCACATGGTGGACCTGGTCTGGATCATCCTGTTCGCGCTGATTTATGTCCTCCATTGAAAACCGCCCCGCCGGCAGCGTGGCCGAGCCGCAGGGTTTCCTGCCCAAGCCGTGCACGGCCGCCTGGGCCGCCCTCATCGGGCTGGCCCTATTCACCTATCGCCTGGGCGCCTACGGCTCCGGCCGGCTGCTGATGGGCGCGGCGCTGTGCCTGACCCTTTTGAAAGGGCAATTGGTGGTCGATTACTTCATGGGGCTGCGCAGCGTGCGCCCCTTCTGGCGCATCGCCATGGCCGCTTACCTGATCGTCGTGGGCGGCGTCATCGCCGTTGCCTACCTTTCCGCCTAACGGACATGGCGAATCGCCGCCCCAAATCATGAAACGCTCTTATCGCCCTGTCCGTTTCCCTCACCCCAGCCCTCTCCCAGAGGGCGAGGGGGACGCGGCAACGCTGCGCGTTGTTTCACGCTAACCCAAGGAAGCAGCATGCCCGTTACGCCGCTTGCCCACGCTCCGAAAACCCCGGCGCCGGCATCCCCATACACCCCCGTCGGCGACGAAATCGAGGTTTTCGAACTTGCCTACAAAAGAAATTTGCCGGTTCTCCTCAAGGGCCCGACCGGCTGCGGCAAGACGCGCTTCGTCGAACATATGGCGGCGCGGCTGGGGCGCCCGCTCTATACCGTGTCCTGCCACGACGACCTCTCTGCGGCGGACCTGGTCGGGCGCCATCTGATCAACGCTTCCGGCACCTATTGGATGGATGGGCCGCTCGCCCAGGCGGTGCGGCACGGCGGCATCTGTTATCTGGACGAAGTCGTGGAGGCGCGCAAAGACACCACGGTGGTGCTGCACGCCCTGACCGACGATCGCAGAATCCTGCCCATCGACCGCACCGGCGAGGTGCTGTCCGCGCCGGCGGAGTTCATGCTCGTGGTCTCCTATAACCCGGGCTATCAGCATCTGCTCAAGGGTCTGAAGCCGAGCACGCGGCAGCGATTCGTCTCACTGAGCTTTGATTTCCACGGCGCGGGAAAGGAAGCCGAGATCGTCGCGGCGGAATCCGGCGTCGATCGGGAAACCGCCAAGCGCCTCGTGACCCTCGCGCGCGCCTTGCGCAACACGGCGCAACACGACCTGGACGAGGCGCCCGGCACCCGCCTGATCGTCAACGCCGGCAAACTGATGGCCGGCGGTTGCGCCCCCGACCTGGCCTGCCGGGTCGCGGTGGCGGAATGCCTGTCGGATGACCCAGACATCGTTGCGGCCTTGATGAAGGTCGTTCACGCGGTTTTCGGCGCTTGACCCGATGGAAGAGCGGGTCGGCATACTGTGGCACCGGCTGATCAACCGCTTGGCGGAACGGCATTTCCACGCAGCGGCAGTCGAGCTGAAAAGCCTTTCCAAAGACGTAGGGGTGATGTTCCGAGCCCTGGGGGGTGCGCACGGCGTCGCGGTGCGGCCCGGCGCCGGGACGCTCCATGGCGCCGTCCGCCCGCTGCTGCAGCGCCTGGCGGGGTGCGGCACCAAGGCGGATCTGGCCTGGGTGGACCAGGAGGCGCTGCGGCTGCCCCAAACAGTCGATATTTTTCCCGAAAAGGCCCTCAATGAGGATCTCTATTTCTGGCTGGCCGCTTTATGCGCCTTCGACCGCAGGCCGGACTTGCCCTGGTTTGCCAGGAACCAGGCGGCCGCGATGGCGGTGGTCGACAGCTACCCCGGGCTGGCGGCAAGCTACCGCAGGCTGGTGGAGGCATCCATTGCACTGCGTCCCCCCGTGGACGGAATGCCGCGCGACGAGGCCGGCGCGGAGCATGCGATCCGCAGCGCGCTGCGCCGACCGGGGACCGTGGCGGTGCTGCCCCCGTCGCGCAAGCCGCCTTTCCCGGTTCTCCTGTGGCTGCGCCCCGACGCGCCCGTTTCAGGCCGGCCCCGCCCCGTCACGTCGTTCGGGCAAAGCTCCGATGGCGCAGGCGCCGAGCAGGCGGACAACAAGCGCCGCGTAGCCGAGCAGGCGGAAATGCCGGAGCGTCAGGGCGGGCTCATGATGTTCCGCCCGGAGTCCATTTTCAGCTGGACGGAATACGCCAGGGTCGAACATGCGGCCCAGGAAAACGAGGACCAAGACCTCGGCAAGGCTGCGGACGATCTGGACATCATCAGCATTGCCGAGGGGCAGAGGCGTACCTCGAAGAAACTCCGCATGGAATTGGACTTGCCCGCTGCGGCGATCGACGACACGCTCCTGGAGGGCGACCGCCTGCTGCCGGAATGGGACTATCGGACGGGAATGCTGAAACCCGAGCAATGCCGGGTCAACGTGATGCCGCAGGACCATGGCCGGCACTGCGAACTTCCCAGGCGTCTCAGGCTTGCCCAACGGAAGCTGCGCAGGCAATTCGAGGCATTGACGCCCGTTCGTTTGCGTGCCAAGGCGCAACCCGAGGGCGACGAGATCGACCTGGATCCCTACATTCGCCACCTTGCCCAGCCCAGAAGCGGGGAAGCACGGTTTTACTCGGCGCCGCGCCGGCGCGAGCGGGACCTCGCCTGCCTGCTGCTCGCCGATCTTTCCCTGTCCACCGAGGCATCGATAGAAGGCGACCGCCGCGTCATCGACGTCATCCGCGACAGCCTGTTCCTGTTTTCCGAGGCGCTGGCCGAGACCGGGGACCGCTTCGCGCTTTATGGCTTCAATTCCTGCGGCAGGCGCGACGTGAGCATGCACACGCTCAAATCGTTCGGCGACGCCTACGATGATCGGGTGCGAGGGCGCATCGACAATATCGGGCCGGCCAACTATACCCGCATGGGCGCCGCCATACGATGGGGCGGCGAAGTCCTCGCCCGGCAGAAAGCGCGCGATCTCTTGCTGCTATTGCTCACGGACGGAAAGCCCAACGACAGCGATCATTACGAAGGGCGCTATGGCATCGAGGATACGCGCAAGGCCCTGGCAACGGCGAAACAACAGGGGTTGCGGCCGTTTTGCGTGACCATCGACCAAGAGGCCCATGAATACCTGCCCCATATCTTCGGCAGGAATCATTTCACCATCATACGCAGGCCTTCCGAATTGCCCGCGCGGCTTCCCTTGCTTTACGCCCAACTGACCCGCTGACCTTGCTGCTCCGGCGCGTGGGCCGGGCGATCCCGCCCCCGCTCAAGGCAAAGGCATTCCTTCCCGGGCCAGGACGGCGCGCACGAACTCTGTCGGCACCTTGCCGCGGCCGTCCGTCGTCGCGACGATGCGTCCCTGCGCATCCAGCAGCGCAATCACCGTGTTATGCTCGAAGCCGCCTCCCGGCAAAGGCCGCCAGGCAATCCCGAGCACCGCGCCCAAGGCCCGGTAATCGCCCTGCTGCGGCCGCGCCAGCTCGAATTCCGAGCCACGGAGATGGTGCTCCGCAGCAGCCATGCGCAGCATGGGCACGGTATCGTGGGCGGGGTCGAAGCTCACCAGTATGGCCGCGATGGGCCGGCCGCCGGCTGCGCGCACCGCAGCCTGAATGCGCTTGACCGACTCGATCTCAACCGGGCAGGCCATCCTGCACGAACCATAAAACATCCCGACCAGCCTGGGCCGCCCGGACAGCGAGGCAAACTCGAATGCCTTGCCGTCCTGATCCACCAGGCGCAGTGCAGGAATGCGGTATATGGAATCGTCCGGCAGCGCGGCCGCCGCGGCCGAGATGTTCGCCCACAACGAAGCGACGAGAAAAAACCCAAATACAAGATCAATCCGACGCTTCATGGTCATTCCCCATCGTTGCGAACGCATCTGAAACCAACACGCGGCGCGGCCTCGGATGGCCGCAACGCGGCGAGCGCCGCCACGCGCATGATGAGCGCGTATTGGGTGCGGTCAAAAAACGCCAGCGCCGAGCCGCCGCACAGCGCAAGACTCGGACCGGTGCCGGGGTTGCGCGAGTCGGCCGACGGGAACATGGCAGCGTAATCGTCCGTCCACTCCCAAAGCAGGCGGTTGAGATCGCGCACGCCATAGACGTCGGCGCGATGCCGGCCGATTGCCCCTGGGTAGCTCCCCGTGCTTGCCTGTATTGCGGCAAGAATCGCGGCATTGCGCGCCGGGTCGCGGCGTGCATCCCGTCGCGTCGCATCGGCGGCAGCGGCATATTCCCATTCGTCCCAGGTCGGCAGCCGCGCCCCCTCGCCGGCGCAGAAAGCGCGCGCGGCGAACCAGCTCACCTGCGTAACCGGCCCATCCGCCCGCACCTCCCGCCCCAACGTGAGCGGTCCTCGCCACGCCGCCAGGTAGTGAGGGCCGGCGAACAGCGGCAACACCCGGCCGCGCTGCCACCGGGGATGCGCGCGGACAAAAGCGAGAAATTCGCCGTTCGTTGCCGGTTCGACGCGCATCCAAAATGCCGCCACGTGGACGCGCTGCGGGCCTCCGTTCGGCGCCGCCAGCGCGCTGATGAACGTGCCCGCGGGCAGCTTCACGTAGCGCGCTACGGCATAGGCCGGCGAGCCCAGCAGCGCCAGCAGCATGGCGAACGCGATGCGGCCCATGGCTCGCCCCTCAGCGGCAGGCCGGGCATCGTCTGGGGCGGCGCATTAAAACGCGCCTGCTTTGTCCGCAGGCGCCGGTCCGCTGGAAACCTTGTGGTAAAGCTCGGGCTGGGGCTCACCCGAGACCACCAGTTGCCCCAATGCGCCTTTCATGAACGCGCGCGTGATGGCATGATCCACGAGCAGAAAGGTGCCGGGGACCAATGTCTTCAGCTCCACGGTCACCGCCCCGCCGGGCGGAATCAATGTCGTCTGCACGTTGTGGTTCACGAGCGTGCCGCCCTCGACCTGAACGTCGTCGAAAATCTGGCCGATGATGTGGAAGCTCGAAGTCAGATTGGGCCCGCCATCTCCGACGAACAGGCGCACGGTATCCCCGACTTTCGCATGCAGCGCATGGTCGCCGATCAACGAGCCCTCCTGGCCATTGAACAGAACATAGGTCGGCTGCTCTTTCAGCATCTTCTGCAAATCAAACGCCAGCAGCGGCGTCGGATGGGCCCCCGTGGTGTAGCCCGTGTACTTATAACCCGTGGTCGTGTAGAAATCCCCCTGCATGACATAGTATTCGTGGGCCACCGGCGGCAGACCCTGCGGCGGCTCCACGAGTATCATGCCGTACATGCCGTTGGCGATATGCATGGGCACCGGGGGCGTGGCACAGTGATACACGTAAATGCCCGCCCGCATCGCCTTGAAGGCGAAGACGCTTTCCTGGCCCGGGGGAGTCATCGTCGCTGCCGCGCCGCCGCCCGGGCCCATCACGGCGTGCAGGTCGATGTTGTGGGTCATATGCGAGCTGGGGTCGTTCCTGAGATGGAGTTCGACCGTATCCCCCTCGCGAACGCGGATCAGCGGGCCCGGCACGGTGCCGTTAAAAGTCCAGAAATCGTAATTCAGTCCGGAAGCGATTTTTTTCACCACTTCCTTCGTTTCCAGCTGAACGACCACACGCGCCGGATAATCGCGATGGATGGCGGCCGGCACATCGGGCGGCGCGACCAGGGTCTCCTTGATAACCGGCAGAGCCTGTCCGCTTTTACCGGAAGCGCTATAGGCCGAAAGCGAGCCCGGGCCGGCTGCGGCCGTGGCCGTGGCGAATAGAAGAGTTAGCGCAGCTGCTGCGACGGAGTGGTGTTTCATGGCGACCTCCCTTTTTGGTCAGAATGGAGCCTTGAACTTTCTTCCGGGGTAAGGCAGTTGTAATTGACATCGGTCAAGCGGCCGCCCGCGGGGCCGCCGGCCGCGCGGCGCTTTTTGACCCAAGTCAAGGCGACCGCCCATAGGCGGGACTAACCTGCGCCCGGCGATGCTTGTTTTCTCAACCGCTGTTAAACCTGAAGGGACATGGACGATGAATACGAAAAATCTGGTGTTTGCCGCGGCGGCGGTTTTATCGCTTTCCGGAACCGCAAACGCCGCAGGAAATCCGGCTGTGAAAAACATGATGGAAAAAAGCGACTGCTTTACTTGCCATGCGCTCGATCACAAACTTGTTGGTCCCTCTTATCAAGAAGTGGCAGCGCGCTATCATGGCAACAAAGCTTCCGCAGCCACCGTCACGATGCTTGCGGAGAAGATCCTCAAGGGCGGCAACGGAAATTGGAATCAAGAGACAGGGGGCATGCCGATGACCCCCCATCCGCAATTGACCGTGGCTCAGGCTAAAGCGATGGTCAAATGGGTGCTGGCTCAATAAGCCGGCAGCTCTTCGGGCGCCGCGCCAGGCGCCCGGGCCTCGGGGCGCGCTCCCTCCAACGGCCGCCCCACTTCAGACGCTAAAAAAGCCCTGGCTCAACGGCCAGGGCGAAAAACCCGCCAAAGATGGGTGAAGGAGCGATGGCGGGCAAATCATCCTCCCAGTTCCGCATCTCTCGCGCATTGACCTGGATCAACATGCTCCGCAGTCCGCTCCGGCAGGCGGCGAAGCCATCGCATCGTCGAGCTTTCCCGCCCCCGGCTAGGATGCGCGGCGCAGAATGAAGACCTCGGGATCTTCGCCGTGGTCGACGAGTATGCGGCGCACGCGGTCCTGCCACAGTCTGCCGAACTCCCTTTGCTGCGACCGGTCGGCATCGCCGGCCAGACAAAGTTGCAAGAGGGTGCGTGCTTCCGGTGCCGCCGGCACCCGGCCCAGGTCGGCCGCGGCGTCCACCGCGGCGCCGTTGTCGATGCGCGAATATCTGATTTCCAGGGGTATGTCCTGCGAAAAACTCAGGAGTTGACGGCGACCGTAGCGGCCGGCGAGACCCTTGAAGCCGCCGTCGCCGGCCGCACCCGTGAGCAAGGTTGCCACGCTGGCGATCACGCCGGCGGTGCCCTCGCCCTGGCCGGCCCCGAGGGCGACGCGCACGCCGCCGCGCTCCGCCATTTCATCCCCGTACAGCTCGCGCAGGGCCAGCCGCGTCAGGCCGTAGGCCGACGCCACGGTCGGACACGAGTGCCCGGCGAGCTTGACCGCATCGATATAGCCGTAGTCGATGACGCCGTCGTCAACCGCGCCAAGCAAGGCTGCCAGCGCATCGCGCAGCCGGATGTGCGGCACGGAATCGAAGAACTCGGGATGCCTCATCGATGTCGTCAGCCCTGCTTGACGAAATCGATGACGATGGCCCCGGGTTCGCGCTGCAGGTAGCGAATGTCGAGGCCTGCCCCATAGTGCTGCTGCAATTGGTCCAACAGCGGCAGGGGATCATGATCGTTGCAGAAGCGCATGGTTTCTCCCGGATGCAGGGCGTCCAGTGCGCCGAAGATGGCGGCGTGGCGAAAACGCTTGGCGATGCCGCGCGCATCGAACGGGTAGATGGCATCGGGGGATAGATGCAGATGAGGCTGTTGATTCATGGAGTCACTCCTTTCAGCAAGAGGTTGGTGTGGAAAAACAGCAAGCATCAGACGGGGCGAGCGAGGCCCGATCGATGTCGGCAAGCACTTCGGGCGGCAAAATCGACTCGGCATGGGGAAACAGTTCGCGCTCCTCGAAGCGTACGTGCGCCTCCAGCAGCTCGCCGAATCGGCACAGGCTGGCAGCATCCCCGGCCGCAAGCCGACGGGCCAAGGCGCGCAACGCCTGGTGGTCGGCCAGGGTGCGCTCCGCCAGCGCCGCTTGCCCTGCCGCGTCGAGCGCCGCCAGCAAGCCGCTTTCCTCGGCCAAAAAATGCGGCTCCGATTCGTTCGCGAAGGCCTGCGCAACCTCGGCCAGGAATGGAGCGGCGGCCTCGCTCGTCTCGCTCCCGAGGCGCTGCGCCCGCTTCGCCAGGACCAATGCGGCATGATGCTCGCGCGAGAGTTTTATCAATCCCGGATGTCGTTTCATGTCACCCTCCCGGCTGCTCCGGGTTCAACATCGGCGGCGGCGGATTCCCTCGTTCGCAGGCCGCGAACGACGCTGACCAGCACGATCAGGATGAAGAACAACAACGCCATGGCGTTGGCGATGCCGGCAAGCCTGGTCAACGCCGGCGTTTCCGAAAAATCGCCGATGACCCTGGCCAGCAGAGACGCATGCAGCGCCATCAGGGGCAGATAAAAAGCGCTGTGGTAGGGAATCCGGATCCTTGCCAACGCAGGGAGGATGATAGGCGCGTGGCCGAAGATCATCGACATGACGAAGCCGAGGAAAACGGCATGCAGGGCCGCGTCGCGCAGAGGATTGCCCAAGGCGAAGCCGCCGGCCATGCCCAGCAGGCCGCCGACGGCCAGCCAACCGTAACCGGCGAGCAGACAGGCGGCAATGTAGCGTGTCAGGCCCCTTTGCCGCACCGTCCGGCGGGCGATGTCATGGCGCAGCAGCCACCCTGCCAGGGCAAGGAGCGCAGCGGCGAACAGCCGCAGCCCGATGCCGTCCTGCCAGAACGCGATCGTCAGCCCGAACAATTGCATGGCGACGATGGCGACGAACAGCGTTCGCGCTCCGGGCGTTTTGGGGAGAAAGCGCGTAAGCTCCAGGCGTTCGCCGGCGATGGTGAACACCAGGAAGGTCATCCACCAGGGCACGGCAGGAATGATCGTGCCAGCGACGAGCCAGGCCAGATTGCCGATCAGCCAGGCGCCGGAACCCAGGGCCAGCATCGCATGGTGGATGCCGGGGTGCCGGCGCAAAATCGCGCCGTTGCCGGCCGAGGCCGCCGCACCGGCAATGATGAACAATGCCTGCGCGACGATGGTGGGCTGCCCCAGCGCCAGCATCAAGCCGCCAAGTCCGGCGCACAACGGCGCCAGATAAGACCAGGTCCGCGCCAAGGCAACTGCGCGTTCGAGGCTGATTACCGTGCCCAGGAAGGCAGCGATCATGAATGCGCCGTGCGCCCCGGCCTGCGCCGCTGCGATGGCGGGAACGTCCACCATGAGGCGCGCCAGGCCGGCAAGGACGCCGATGACCAGGGCGAGCAGGCCCAGGAGCAGCAGGGGCAGGCGCAGCAGGGGCGGAATGTCTGCCCTGGTCAGAGCTTCATTACGCAAAGTAGCGGCGGGCCTCGTCGGACATCATTGACGGATCCCACGGAGGCGACCAGGTCAACTCGACGTCGATCCGAATCCCGGCCGGCAGCACCGCGCTCAGCGCCGCCTCGACTTCGTCAACGATCAGCTCGCCCATCGGACAGGCCGGCGTGGTCATGGTCATGACCACGCGAACGGCGTGAGCGTCGACCGCGATGTCGTAGACCAGGCCAAGGTCGACGATGTTCATTCCCACCTCGGGATCGATCACCGCGCGAAGGACGTCAAGCAGCCCTTCCGCATCCGGAAAGGGGCCGTCGGTTTGAGGAGTAGCCATGGCGGATTAAAGAAGTATTATTTATACGACTTAATGCTAGCGCCGCGGAATCAATAAAGCAATATTATTTTTACATCTTATAAGACAAGCCATGCGTCTGACCGCCTTTACCGACTATACGCTCCGGGTCCTCATGTATCTGGCCCTCGAACCGGGCCGCCTTGCCACCATACCCGAGATTGCCGCCGCCTATGGCATTTCGGAGAACCACCTGATGAAGGTCGCCCATCAGTTGGCGCAGACCGGCGCCGTGGAATCGATTCGCGGCAAGGGCGGCGGGATACGTCTGGCGCGACGGCCGCAGGACATCCGGCTGGGCCAGGTCATACGCGCGAGCGAGGGCTCCGCAGCCATCGTCGAGTGCCTGACGCCGGAGGGCGCATGCCGCATCACCCCCGCCTGCCGGCTGGCTGGAATACTTGCCGAGGCCTTCGAAGCCATGTATGCGCATCTCGATGCGTACACCCTGGAGGATCTGGTGACCAACCGCCGGACGCTCCGCCGCCTGCTCGCCATCCAGCCTTGAGTGTGGCTTATCCGCCCACCCCAGGCCGACGGCGGGCGATTCTTCAGCGGACGCCGGCAGCGTAGCGGTTGAGCGTCACGCGCCTCTGGGCGCAAACATGATGATGGCCATGCCCACGAGAGACACGCCCGCCCCCACCAAATCCCAGACCGTGGGTGTGATGCCTTCGACCGCCCATAGCCACAGGATGGCCACGGAAATGTAGACTCCGCCATAAGCCGCGTAAACGCGGCCGGCGGCGGTCGGATGCAGGGACAGGAGCCAGGCGAAGGCTGCCAGACTGAAGGCCGCCGGAACCAGCAGCCACGCGCTTTTGCCTTGCGTGAGCCAAAGGTAGGGAAGATAGCAGCCGACGATTTCGGCGATCGCGGTCACGAAGAACAGGGCGATGGTTTTCAGTTCGAACATGAGCGCACCTTCACCGAGATTGGCCTTCAATGGCTGCTGCGCACATGCCCGCCGGATTTGCGGCGCCGGCCCGCGGTGCCGCCGGCCAGGCCCTTCAGTATCCCGCAGTGTTCGGCCTTGTCGGTGGTGGAACACTGGCTGCGCAAGGTTTCCAATTGGCGGCGCAGGAGCGTCAGTTCCTCGATGCGTTCGCTGACATGGTGGATGTGCTCGTCCAGCAGGGCGTTGACTTCGCCGCAACTGGCCGAGGGCATATCCCGGAACTTGAGCAGGGTGCGGATCTCGTCCAGGTTCATGTCCAGGCTGCGGCAATGGCGGATGAAGCTCAGGCGTTCGATATGCGCCTGGTCGTAGAGGCGGAAGTTTCCTGCGCTGCGCGCGGGCGCGGGCAGCAGGCCCTCGCGCTCGTAATAGCGGATGGTGACGACCTGGCAGCCTGATTGGCGCGCCAAATCGCCGATTTTCAAATGGGGCATATGCGCTCGCGGATCGGGTTCTTGACTCTATAGTAACTATACGGCGCATTTTGCTCAAAAATCCACCGCCGGCAACGCGCCCGGCCATGCATGCGGAATCACACCATGGCACATGACCACGAACACTGCGATCACGACCACGATCATGAGCACGCCCAAGGTCACGGGCACATCCATGCGCCGGCCAGCTACGGGCGAGCCTTTGCCATCGGCATCGTCCTCAACACCGCTTTCGTCGGCATTGAAGCAGTCTACGGCCTGATGGCCAATTCCATGGCCCTGGTCGCCGATGCCGGGCACAACCTGAGCGACGTCCTGGCCCTGGCATTGGCCTGGCTCGCCAGCCTGCTGGCCCAGCGCAGGCCCGCGGGCCGCTTTACTTACGGCCTGCGCAGCAGTTCCATCCTGGCGGCGCTGGCCAATGCCATGCTCCTGCTGGTGGTCTCCGGGGCGATCCTGTGGGAAGCCATACTGAGATTGGTCCGGCCGGAAGCGGTGGCAAGCGAAACCATCATCTGGGTCGCCGCCGCCGGCATCCTCATCAACACGGCCACGGCCTTGATGTTCATGAAAGGCCGCGAACGCGACCTCAACATCCGCGGAGCCTTCCTGCACATGGCGGCCGATGCGCTGGTCTCGGCCGGGGTGGTACTGGCGGGGCTGGGCATCATGCTGACCGGCTGGGCCTGGCTGGACCCGATCGTGAGTCTGCTCATCATCGGCGCCATCCTCTGGAGCACCTGGGGCTTGCTCGCGGATGCCGTCAGCCTGAGCCTGCACGCCGTGCCGCCGGGCATCGATATCGGCGCCATACGCGCTTACCTGGAATCCCTGCCTGGCGTGGCCGAAGTGCACGACCTGCACGTCTGGGGCATGAGCACCACGGAAAGCGCGCTGACCGCCCACCTCGTGACCGCCGCCGGCGGCGGGGCGGACACCGTGGTCGCACAGGCCGTGCATGAATTGAACGATCGCTTTCGCATCGGGCACGCCACGCTCCAGGTGGAAAGGGCCGCGGACAATTATTCCTGCCCGCTGGCCCCCGCGAGCGTGGTGTGAGTTCGGGCAGTATCGAGGTGCCGCCATGGCAAGTTGCTGCGAAGACAAGGCCTGCGAAATAAGCGCTTTGCGGGAACGCCAGGGGCGCGTGCTGTGGGCGGTGCTCATCATCAATGCCGCCATGTTCCTGGTGGAGGGCGTGTTCGGGCTGATGGCCCATTCGACCTCGCTGCTGGCCGACGCCCTGGACATGCTGGGGGATGCGCTGGTCTACGGTTTCAGCTTGTTCGTCCTGCTTCGGACGGCGCACTGGCAAGCGCGGGCGGCGCTGCTCAAGGGCGTGTTCATGCTGGCCTTCGGCCTGGGCGTGCTGGGCGAGGCGGCCTACAAAGTGGTCGTGCCCATAATGCCCGCGGCGCTGACCATGGGGGCGGTGGGAAGCTTGGCCCTGGCCGCGAACCTGGTGTGCTTTGCGCTGCTGTACCGCCACCGCGGCGACAACCTCAACATGAGTTCGACCTGGCTTTGCTCCCGCAATGACCTCATCGCCAACGTCGGCGTATTGTTCGCAGCGGCGGCGTCTTATGGTCTGCAATCGCGCTGGCCGGACATCGTGGTCGGCAGCTTGATCGCCCTGGTATTCCTCAGATCCGCCGCCCTGGTATTGCAGGCTTCCATCCACGCCCTGGGCGCGCCAGTCTTGGCCGGAGACAATGATCAGGGCCGCTTCAGACTGAAATAGGGGATGACCCCAGTGGCCTTCGTGCAACGCGTCGCGGCGGGGTGCGTGGCTGCCGGGCGAGGAATCCGGCCGGCCGATTTGGGTGCTTGACAGGGCGCGCCCTTCCTAATATTCTAACAACCATTAGATATACAGAGTATTAGAGTGATCAAAAACCCCGGCCGCGAGGTCAAGAATCTCCTGTATGAACAGGTGGCCCGGATCGGCAAGGCAGTTTCCAGCCCGAAGCGCCTGGAACTCATCGAGATTCTTTGTCAGGGGGAAAAGAAGGTCGAGGAGCTGGCGGCCGCCGCGGACATCAGCGTCAAGCTGACCAGCGCCCATCTCAAGGAATTGAAAGCCGCCCGCCTGGTGGAAGGCCGGCGCGAAGGAAAAAACATCTTTTATCGGGTGGTGGATGCCCAGGTGGGCGATCTGTGGGTCAAGCTGCGCGCCTTGGCCGAGCAACGCCTATTGGAGCTGCAGGCAGCGATGCGCGATTTGGTCACGCGGCCGGGAGAGCTTGCCGCCATAGGCGGCAGGGAGCTGCTGGCCCAGGCCAAGCGCGGCGAGGTGCTGGTGCTCGATGTGCGGCCGTCCGACGAGTACGAGACGGCGCATCTGCCTTATGCGCGCTCCATCCCGCTGCCGGAACTCAAAAGCCGTCTCGAAGAAATTCCCACCGACAAACCCGTGGTGGCCTACTGCCGCGGCCCCTTCTGCCTCATGGCCAAGGAAGCGGTGGAATGGCTCAACCGCAAAGGCCGCCGGGCGGCCCGCCTGGAATCCGGAGTGGCGGAGTGGCGCGCGCGGGGTTTGCCGCTGGCGGCGGGCGATTGAGGCATCGCCGCCCGCAAGACACAAAGATTGTTGGATATATCACACGGAGGAGCACATGTTTTTCAAACAACTGGCGACCAAGGAGTCATCGCTTTCGTATTTCTTCGGCTGCGGCAGCCTGGGCAAGGCGGTGGCAGTGGACGTGGTGGCGGGCGACGAGCAATGGTTCATCGACGAGGCAAAGAAGGCCAACGTGACGCTCACCCACGTCATCGACACCCATGTGCACGCAGATCATTATTCCGGCGGGCGCGCGCTGGCGGAGCTGATCGGCGCACGCTATTGCCTGCATGAAAGCGACGCCGCGCTGGTCAAGTTTCCCTTTCAGGCGCTGCATGACCACGACGTCGTCGAGGCCGGCAACGTGGTCGTGAAAGTGTTGCACACGCCCGGCCATACCATGGACAGCATCTGTCTGCTGGTGACCGACAAGCGCCGCGGCGACGAGCCCTGGTTTGTGCTGACCGGCGACACCCTGTTCGTCGGCAGCGTGGGGCGCCCCGATCTGGCCGGGCGCGAGAAGGCCATGGCAGGCATGCTGTTCGACAGCCTGCACGGCAAGCTCCTGACGCTGCCCGATGCCACCGAAATCTTCCCCGGCCACCAGGCAGGCAGCGTGTGCGGCGCGGGGCTGTCCGGCAAGCCGTCTTCCACCATCGGTTTCGAAAAGCGCTTCAATCCCGGCCTGCGCATCAACGACAAAGAGGAATTCGTCGCCTACCTGACCGGCGAGATTCCCCCGCGTCCGGTGGAGATGGATCGCATGGTCGCCGCCAACATCGGAGCCTGATAACAGCCTCGGCCCGACCCGCGGCAATGCGGAGCCCCGTGCGGGCTCCGCTTTCCGCGCGCGGCTCCCGCACCACCGACAGACACACATGAAAGCAAATACCGTAACGCAAGCGGAACTGGCCTATGTGCAAGGCATCCGCGCCAATCTGGGGCAGTTCATCCAGCAGATGATCCAGGTGTTCTTCGTCGGCCTGGTCATCGGCATGGAGCGCAATGTGCTGCCCGTGGTGGCGAGCGCGGATTTTGGCGTGCCCAAGACCTCGTTCCTCTACCTCATGTCCTTTGTCATCTCCTTCGGTTTCGTCAAAGGCATACTCAACTTCGTCGCCGGACGGCTGTCCGAGCGCATCGGCCGCAAGACCGTGCTGCTGATGGGCTGGGTCGCCGCGCTGCCCATTCCCTTCCTCATCTATTACGCGCCGAGCTGGGGCTGGGTGGTGGTGGCCAACATGTTCCTGGGCATCAACCAGGGATTTGCCTGGAGCATGACCGTGACCAGCAAGGTCGACATCACGCGCGCCGACCAGCGCGGCTTCGCCACCGGCGTCAACGAGTTCGCCGGCTACGCGGCGGTGGCCGTGGCGGGCGTGGTCACCGGCTACTTGAGCCATCTGTACGGCCCGCGCCCGGCGCTGCTGTGGTTTGCCTTGGCGGTGATCGCCCTCGCTTTTGCCACTGCGCTGCTCTTTGTGCGCGAAACCCTGCCCTGGGCCAAGGCCGAAAGCCGGCGGCACGCCGACGGCAGCCATCGCGGCCCGCGCCCGCGCTTTCCCCAGGGTCTCCCCGATCATCCTGGCACCTGGGAAGTGTTCAAGCTGGTGTCCTTCCGCCACCCGACCTTTTCCGCGCTGTGCCAGGCCGGCACCGCCAACAAGGTGGCCGATGCCCTGCTGTGGGTGCTGTTTCCGCTGTTTCTCCATCACCGCGGCCTGACGGTGGTGCAGATCGGCTGGGTCACCGGGGTGTACGGCATGGTGTGGGGCGCCTCGCAATTGTGGACCGGCCCGCTGTCCGACAAGATCGGCCGCAAGACGCCCATCATCGCCGGCCTGTGGCTGCTGGCCGCGGGTATCGTGACCGTCACCCTGGTCTCCGGGCTGACCGCCTGGGCTATTGCCGCCGCGGTGATGGGCGTAGGCATGGCGCTGCTCTACCCGAACCTCATCGCCGCCGTGGCCGACATCTCCCACCCCAACTGGCGCAGCTCTGCGCTGGGTGCCTACCGCTATTGGCGCGATACCGGCTATGCCCTGGGTGCCATCGCACTGGGGATAGTGGCGCAGTTGGCCGAGGGCGTGGAGCCGGCGTTCTGGTTCACCGCCGCCGTGCTGCTCGCTTCCGGCGCCTGGATGCTGTTGCGCGCCGAGGAAACCCATCCGCGCCTCAATCCGGCGACGGATTAACAGGGTGGAACCCCCCGGCTCGGCCGGCCATTTATCGAGGAATATTGCATGCTGCATAAAAAAATCTTCGCGTTCCTGGCGCTGGCTTCCCTCATGACGCTGTCGTTGCCGGCGATTGCCGCGGACAACACCACCGTGGCCAAGGCCATGGAGGAATACCTGGAATTCACCGAATACGGCAGCAGCCTCATCCTGCCGCAACAAATTCCGGAAGAAGACTGGAAGAAAATCCAGATCATCGATGCCCGCGACGCCGAGCAATATGCCCAGGGCCATATCCCCGGCGCGCTCAATATGGAATGGCGCCAGGTCGTCGCCCGGCGCCAGGAAGTGCGCAAAAACGGCCTGGTGGTGGTGTACTGCAACACCGGCACGCTCTCCGCCCAGGCCGTGTTCGCCCTGCGCCTTTTGGGCTGGGACAACGTCAAGGTGCTGCAGGGCGGCTATGAAGGGTGGAAAGCGGCCGGCGGTCAGAACAAACTCTAAGCGGGGGCTACTCTCAATGGATCTGCTCGTCATCATCGCCGGCCTCGCCACCGGCTTCGTCCTGGGGCTGCTGGGCAGCGGCGGCTCCATCATCGCCCTGCCGGCGCTCATTTACCTGCTGGGGGTGGCGCCAAAATCGGCACTGGCCATGAGCCTGGGCGTCGTGGGCGTCACCGCCACGCTGGCCGCGGTGAGCCACGGCCGCCGCGGCAATCTCGATATTCCGGTAGCCGCCGTATTCGCCCTGTTCGGGGTCATGGGCACTTATGTCGGCACTCGCGTGGGCGTGCGTTTGCCGGCCGTCTGGCAACTGACACTCTTCGCCCTGGTCATGTACACCGCGGCCTGGCGCATGTTCCGACGCGCGCCCGCCCAAGCGCAGGCCGCAACTGCCGGCCTGGGGGTGAGTGGAGGCGCGGCCGTCTTGGGCGGATGCCCGGACTGGATTTCCACTTGCACGGCCCACATCGCCCTGGCCGGGCTGGGCGTAGGGCTGCTCACCGGCCTGGTCGGGGTGGGCGGCGGTTTTCTCATCGTGCCGGCCCTGGTGCTGTTTTCCGGCCTGCCCATGAAGAAAGCCGTGGGCACATCGCTCGCCATCGTCGCCGTCAACGCCTATGCGGGCTTTTACGGCTATCTGGGTGCTGTGCCGGTGGAGTGGCCGCTCATGGGCGGTTTCGTGAGCATGACCCTGCTGGGCAGCTTTGCCGGCACCTGGGCATCGCATCGGCTGTCCCACGATGCCTTGAAGCGCGCCTTTGCCTGGTTTCTGGTCGTGGTAGCAAGCTATATCCTGATAAAGAGCCACAATTTCTGAACCTTGTCGATGCGTAAGACGCTGCTGATACTCCATACGTCGCCCCTGGCTGCCGATCAGCGCGCGCTGACCGCGCTGCGTCTGGCCGGCGCCTTGATGGCGGACAACAAGGGGGTGCGCCTGTTTCTGGTCGAGGACGGCGCGCGCCTTATCGACCAGCAGCTTGCCGCCGACCATCCCTGCCGCGGGCTGTTCTACGAACTGCTCGATGTGGGCCTGGAAGTGCAGGTGTGCGGCGCCACCTTGCGCAAGCTGGGATGGGACGAGGGCTACCTGCTTCCCGGCGTGCAGAAAAGTTCCATGAAGGCCTTGAGCGCATTGATGACGGAGGCCGACGAAGTCGTTGCCTTCTGAAGCCATCTTCTGCGCATGAGCGAGCAGCCCATCTATCTCGATTACAACGCCACCACACCGGTGGACACGCGCGTGCTGGAGGCCATGCTGCCCTATCTGCGCGAGCATTTCGGCAACCCCTCGTCGGCGCATGTTTATGGCCGCCGGGCGCATGAAGCAGTGGAGGCGGCGCGACGGGAAGTCGCGGCCCTGATCGGGGCCGCTCCGGAGGAAATCATCTTCACCGGTTGCGCCACCGAGGCCAACAACCTCGCCGTCCTGGGATGCGCACACGCATCGGCCGCCGGGAAGCGCCATGTCATCACCAGCGCCGTGGAACATCCTTCCGTGCTGCAGCCGTTCCTGCGCCTGCGCGAGAATGGCTGGGATGTCACTGTCCTGCCGGCGGACGGCGCGGGGCGGGTGGACCCTGACCAAGTCGCCCGCGCCCTGCGCCCCGACACCGCCCTGGTGTCCATCATGCACGCCAACAATGAAACCGGCGCCGTGCAGCCGGTGGCGGGAATCGCCGCCTTGCTCAAACCCCATGGCGTGCCGCTGCACAGCGACGCGGCGCAATCCGCCGGCAAGATTCCCGTCGCGGTCAATGAACTCGGCGTCGACCTGCTGACCCTGGCCGGGCACAAGTTCTACGCCCCCAAGGGCATCGGGGCCCTGTACGTGCGCAGCGGCACGCCGCTTTCGCCCATCATGGCGGGGGCGGGCCATGAGAGAGGCCTGCGCCCGGGCACCGAGAGCGTGCCGCTGATCGTCGGGCTGGGCAGGGCGGCGCGGCTGGCCCTAGAGGATCTTGACGAGGAGGGCGCCCGGCTGCGCACGTTGCGCGACGACTTGCATCGGCGCCTGGCGGAAGCGATTCCCGGCCTCGCGCTCAACGGACCGCAGGATGCGCGCCTGCCCAACACCCTCAATGTCTCGTTTCCGGGGGTGGCCGGCTGGCAGTTGTTGGAGGCCGCCGCCGGCGTGGCCGCTTCCACCGGCTCCGCCTGCCATGCCGGGGGCGGCGGCAGCCCCGTGCTCGCCGCCATGAGTCTCTCGGCCGAGCGCATCGCCGGCGCGGTGCGCCTGTCCGTGGGCCGGCCCTCGGACAGGCTGGAGATTGCACGTGCCGCGGATGCACTCATCGCCGCGTGGCGGCAACTGCGCGCCTAATCGATGGATGCCGCGGATTACGACGCCTGGTACGACACGCCGCGCGGGCGCTGGATCGGCGAAACCGAGCTCGCGCTGGCAGCGCGCCTGCTGGCGCCCGCTCCGGGCAGCAGCCTGCTCGACGTGGGCTGCGGCACCGGCTGGTTTACGCGCCGCTTTGCCGCGATGGGCCTGCTCGCCACGGGCCTGGACCCGAACCCCGCCTGGCTGGCCTATGCGCGCCGCCGCGGCAGTACCGCGATCGACTGGGTGGAAGGGGATGCGCGAGTGTTGCCGTTCCCGGAGGGGCGTTTCGATCATGTCGTCTCCATTGCGGCCCTTTGCTTCATCGACGACGAGCGCACGCCGCTGGCCGAAATCGTCCGCGTCACCCGCCGGCGCTTTGCCGTGGGTTGGCTGAACCGCGCCAGCCTGCTGTACCGGCAGAAGGCCGGGCGCGGCGCCTATGCCGGCGCGCGCTGGCACACGGCGGCGGAAGTGCGCGCGCTGTTCGACGGCCTGCCCGTGTGCCGCCTCACCCTCCGCAACGCCGTCTTCCTGCCGGATGGCGGCGCCGCCGCTCGCGCACTGGAGCCCTTGTTGCCTGATCGCCTGCCTTACGGCGCCCTGCTGATCGCGGCGGGCGAACCCGCAAGAACCCTTCACCACTAAGGAGATAGCCATGGATAAGCCGGCCAAGAATGTTTCCATCATGTGTTTTCACGACGAGCTGTGCCAGGTGTTCAATGCCATGATGACGGCATTGTCCCTGCTCAGGGAAGGCGCGAACGTGACGGTGTATTTCGGCTCGCGCGGGGTCAACGCGATCCACAAGGACAAGGTCGGCGCGCTGCGATGTCTGCCCGACCAGCCCGAGATCGGCGAGGCGGTGCTCAAGCGCATGGACGAAATGGACCTGCCCCCGGTGGAGGATCTGTTCTTCATGTTCACCCGCGAGGGCGGCAAGGTCCTGGCCTGCCCGCTCAATGTGCCGCTGTTCGGCATGAGCGAGCGCGACCTGATCGACGGCGCGACGCTCGCCGATCCGGCCCGCTATTACAAGGAAGTCGTCATCCCGGCGGACATGAACCTGACGTTCTGACACCCACCCACCATCCCTACAGGAAGGAACCCGCATGAAGGAAGGCCTGGCCACCCGCTGCGTGCACGCCGGCGAGCCGCAGGATGCAAGCGGCTCGCCCCACGCGCCGCTCTACACGACGACGACGTTCAAGTTCCCCTCGACCGCCGCGCTGCTCGACGTGGTGGAGGGTCGCAAGCCCGGCGCGCTTTACACCCGCTATGGGCTCAACCCAACCATCCGGGCGCTGGAGGAAAAACTTGCCGCCATCGAGGGGGCCGAAGCCGCCCTGGCCTTTGCCTCCGGCATGGCGGCGGAGTCGGCCTTGTTCCTTACCCACGGCCGCAAAGGCATCGTCTGCCTGGGCGACGCTTACGGCGGCACCCTGGAATTGCTGTCCGCGCAATTGCCGACCCTGGGCATACCCAGCCATTTCCTGCTGGGCAATGAATTGGACGCCCTGCCTGCGCTGCTCAAGCGCGGCGTGGGCCTGGTGTTCTTCGAGACGCCCACCAACCCGGCGCTGGAGCTGTTCGACATCGCCGCCATCAGCGACCTCGCCCATGCCCACGGCGCCCTGGTGGCGGTGGACAATACCTTCGCCTCGCCGGTCAACCAGAACCCCCTGGCGCTGGGCGCCGATTTCGCGGTGCATTCCGCGACCAAATACCTGGGCGGCCATTCCGATCTGACGGCCGGCGCCTTGATGGGCGGCAAGGACCTGGTCATGCCGGTCTGGGGCTGGCGCAAGAACCTGGGCCAGACCATCGCCCCGGAGATCGCGGCCCAGCTGGCGCGCAGCCTACGCACGCTGCCCATCAGAGTCGAGCGCCAGAACGCCACCGCCATGAAGATCGCCGAAGCCATGCAGGCGCATCCCAAAATCGCGCGTGTGCTCTATCCCGGCCTGCCGGATTTCCCGGGCCACGACCTCGCGCGCCGCCAGATGAAAGGCTACGGCGGCATGCTCACCATCGAAGTCCAGGGCGGCGGCGCGGCCGCGACCCGCGTGGCGGATGCGCTCCGACTATTTGCATTAGCGCCCTCGCTGGGCGGCGTGGAAAGCCTCGTCACCCAGCCTTGCACCACCACCCACCACGGCCTCACGCCGGAAGAGCGCGCCCGCCGCGGCATTTCCGACGCCATGCTGCGCCTGTCGGTGGGCCTGGAGGATGCTGGCGATCTGATCGCCGATCTCCGCCAGGCGCTGGGATAGGCGGGGCGGTCGGCCGCGACGGCCCCGATTTCAAGGACCGGGACGCGGCATTTTGTTTGGCAAGAATCAACGTGCCGACGTCGGCGGCGCCGCGTCGTTGGCGTCGATGCCATAAGGCGCGTAATCGTAGGGCTGCGGCCGGATGCCGGCCAGCACCTGCTGCAGATCGGGGCTGCCCACGCTCACCGGCACGGGCAGGATCTGCCTGGCCTCGACGACTGCGCGCACCCGCTGCCAATCGATTTTCGGCACCGCGCCTTTATGCCGCGCCTTGTATTGCACGAGCGCGTCCAGGGCGCGGATGAGCATGCTGTCCTTGTCGCCGGGGTAGCCTTCCACCGGCTCGGACACGCTCAGATAAAGCGCACCGGCGCGCATGCCCACCAGCACCGGCTCATCGACGATGCGCACCGGCGTGCCCACCGGCACATGCGGAAAGAGGTAAGCGGCATTCTCCGGATAAAGATGCAGGCAGCCGTGACTCACGCGCATGCCTACCCCCCAGGGCCGGTTGGTGCCGTGGACATAGATCTGCGCAAAGCCGGTTTGCAGCGCCAGCATGCCCATGGGGTTGCCGAGGCCGGGCGGAAAATAGGTGGGGAAGTTGGCGTCGCCCTGCCGGCGATGTTCTTCCTGGATGCTTTTGGGCACCCACCAGGAAGGATCTTTGTATTTGGCCGTGATGCGCGTCTCGCCCAGGGGCGTGGACCAGCCGGGACGCGAAATGCCGAGGGGGAAAGTCACCACCGTGGCCGGCTCGTTGGCCTTGCGGCGCGGGAAATAGTACAGTCGGCGCTGCGGGATGTTGATGACGATGCCCGTCCAGGGGCGCAGCGGCAGGACGAACTCGGCGGGCACGACGATGCGGCGTCCGGCCCCCGGCAGCCAGATCGACACGCCGGGATTGGCGGCGATGATTTCGTCGTAGCCCAGGTCGTAATGGCGCGCGATGTCCAGCAGGGTGCTGCGCCCATCGGGGATCACCACCTGCAGGCGGCCGATGAGGGTGCTGCCGTCGGTCGGCAGCGTATAGGTGGCGCCGCGCGCCAGCACCGGCCACAGGCAGAGCAGCAGCAGGATCAGAAAAAAATGCCGGGCAGCGTCAGTTTGCAATCGTATCCGTTTCATGGCTTGCGCACGGCGGCCTGGAAATCGCGTCTGTGGGCGCTGCTGGCGCTGGCAGTGTGGGCACTGCCGGCGGGCGCAGCAGGCCGGCCCTGGATACTGGTGGACACCGGGACGCTCACCCTGACGGTCTATGCTTCAAACCACCGGGCGCTGGCGCATTTTTACAATATCGCCATCGGCAGCGGCGGCGCCACCTACGAGCACGGACGCGGCGACGGGACTACCCCGCTGGGCGTTTACCACATTGCCTGGATCGACAGGCACAGCCGTTTCGGAACCTTCTACGGGCTCGATTATCCCACGCCGGCGGTGGCCGGACGTGCTTATCTTCGGGGGAACATCAGCGCCGCGCAATACGACGCCATCGTCGCGGCTTTCCGCGCCCATCGCATTCCGCCGCAGGACACGCCGCTCGGGGGGCTCTTGGGCATCCACGGCGTGGGCGCCGGCGATCCACACATACAACGGGACATCAATTGGACCGACGGATGCATCGCCCTGCGCAACCGTCAATTGCGGCGCCTTGCGCGCTGGTTGCGGCTGGGAACGAAAGTGGTCATCCGCTAACAGCGGTGTTGACGGGGCCGGCGCGTCAAAGTCCCGGCCCCGTCCCTGCGGCTTATTTCTGCATCGTCTTCTTGAACATGCGGTCGATCTTCTCGGCCAGCCGGTTCACTTCCGCCATGGCCTTGTCGGCCTCGGCTTTCGCCGCATCGGCAGTGGACTTGGCGGAATCGGCCGTGGTGCTGGCCGCATCGGCCTTCTGCGCGGCCTGGGCGGCCTCGGCCTTGGCGGCATTGGCGGTGGCGTTGGCCTGGTCAGCCTTCTGGGATGCCTGGTCGGCCGTGGCTTGCACCTTGCTCAGATCGCTGGTGGAAGCACAGCCGCCCAGGGCCGCGGTGGCCAGCAAAGCAGCAGCGAGCAGGGAAAGTTTCTTGTATCCAAATGTCTGGGTCATGTTTTGCTCCGAAAGTTTTTTCAAACGCCGCGCAGGATGCGGCCACGGCGACTGCCGGAACACGCCCCGTCGCCACCCCGGCGGACGCCCCAAACCAGAAGCCTCCCGACCGACCGCCGCGCAGAACACGCCCAAACAGTCCCCAGCTTTTATAGCACAGCAGGCGGACAAGCGGTGTCGGCACGCTCCGACCCAGACCATGCCAACGATGGCGACGCGGCTAGCCCGCAACATGTGCGAGGCCGCGGTTGTCCGTTTTAATATGTTTTTAATCAATGACTCAGCGATCCCGCGGCAACCCGCCGTCCACGAATCCGGCCCGCCACGGCCGCGCTTGCCTGCCGCCGCATCGGGGCGCCTGCGGGAAGCAGGCCGGCATCTGCGATAATGAATGCCTAACTTGATTACGCGCTTGCCCTTAACCATGCCGGCGCCCTTTTTGGGGTGCATCGGCGCCGTTTCAACACCGCATCATGTCTGCACCGAACACCGCCACCTCCCCGGTCGATCCTGCGCTGATGCAGGAAGTTGCCCAACATATCGTCGCCGCTCTCAACCTCGATCTGCCCGCCGAGGACATCGATCCCGACGCCCCGCTCTACGGCGAAGGCCTTGGGCTGGACTCGATCGACATCCTGGAAATCGCCTTGGTGCTGTCCAAGCACTACGGCCTGCAGTTGCGCTCCGACGATGCCAACAACCACGTCATCTTCCGCTCGCTGCGCGACCTCGCGGCCTATGTGGGGGAGAAAAGGACGCGGTGAACATCCGCCCGGCACCTCCGCTTCCCCGGCCGCGCCGATTCCCGCAATGAGCCTCGCCCTGCCGCCGCTGCGGGTGAGCCGCTATACCGCCACTTCCTGCCTGGGAGCGGGCCTGTCCAGCCATGTCGAGGCCCTGCGCGAAGCGCGCAGCGGCCTGGCGCCCTGCCGCTTCGACACCGTGGACCTGCCCACCTGGGTAGGCGAGGTAGCGGGGCTGGAGGGACAACGCCTGCCCGAGCAGTTCGCCGATTTCGACTGCCGCAACAACCGCCTGGCCGAGCTGGCACTGCTGCAGGACGGCTATGCCGACGCCGTCGAGGAGGCCGTTCTTCGCTATGGGCGCGAGCGCATCGGGCTGTTCCTCGGCACCAGCACATCGGGCATTCTGCAAACCGAGCTGGCCTATCGCGAACTGGACGCGCAAGGCGCGCTGCCGGCCGGCTTTCACTATGCCCGCACCCACAACACCTTTTCCCTCGCCGCCTATGTGCGCGCGCGCTTTGGACTGCGCGGCCCGGTCAGCATCACATCCTCCGCTTGCTCCTCCAGCGCCAAAGTGTTCGGCACGGCCCAGCGCATGATCGCCGCCGGCCTGGTGGACTGCGCCCTGGTCGGCGGCGTGGACAGCCTGTGCCTCACCACGCTGTACGGCTTCAATTCCCTCGAATTGCTCTCTTCCGCACCCTGCCGGCCCTTCGACGCCGCACGCAGCGGCCTGTCGCTGGGCGAAGCAGCGGCCTTCGCGCTGCTGGAGCGCGCCCCCACGCAGATGACGGCCGATGCCGTGCTGCTGCTGGGCGTGGGCGAATCCAGCGACGCCTATCACATGTCCTCGCCCCATCCCGATGGCCTGGGCGCGCGCCTGGCCATGGAACAGGCTCTGCGCCAGGCCGGCCTGCAGCCGGAGGACATCGACTACATCAACCTGCACGGCACCGCCACGCCCAGCAACGATGCTGCCGAAGGGCGCGCGGTGGGCGCACTGTTCGGGGCGGGCGTGACCTGCAGCTCGACCAAGGGCGCTACCGGCCATACGCTGGGCGCCGCGGGCGGCATAGAAGCCGTGCTGAGCCTGCTGGCGCTGCGCGAGGGCCTCCTGCCGGGCAGCCCCGGCACTGCGGCGCTGGATCCCGCCATCGCCGACGTCGCGCCGCTGGATTATGTGCTCTCGCCGCGGGCAGGCGAGCCGCGCCGCGTGCTGAGCAATTCCTTCGGCTTCGGCGGCACCAACTGCAGCCTGGTGCTGGCGCGCGGAGATGCGCGATGACTCAAGCCATCCGGGCACCGTTGAGCGCCCAAGTCGCCGGCATCGGCGTCCTCGGCCCCGGCCTGGCGGACTGGGCACAGGCGCGCGCCGTCTTGCGCGATGAACAAGCCTATGCCGCGCAGCCCTGCGTGCTACCGGTGCCGCAAATCCTGCCGCCGGCCGAGCGCCGCCGCGCCACGGCGGTGATCAAGCTCACGCTCGCCAGCGGCCTGGAAGCCGTGGCCGCCGCGGGCCTCAAGGCCGCCGAACTGGCCACGGTGTTCACCTCTTCCGGCGGCGACGGCCGCAACTGCCACGAGATTTGCGCCGCCCTGGCTTCCAGCGACCGGCTCATTTCGCCTACGCGCTTCCACAATTCGGTGCACAACGCCGCCTCGGGCTATTGGGGCATCGCCACCGGGGCCATGGCGCCTTCTGCCGTGCTGTGCGCCTTTGATGCCAGCTTCGCCGCCGGACTGCTCGATGCCATGGTACAGGCGGCGGCGACATCCGCGCCCGTGCTGCTGCTGGCCTACGATACCGACTACCCCGAGCCGCTGCGCCAGGTGCGCCCCATCCCCGACAATTTCGCCGTCGCCCTGGCGCTCTCGCCCACGGCGGGCGGCCTGGCCCGCCTCGCCATCGATCCCGCCGCTCTTTTTACCGCAGAGCCGGCCACATGCATGGACGACGCCGCGCTCGAAGCCTTGCGCCTGGCCATACCCGCGGCGCGTGCGCTGCCGCTCTTACGCGCCTTGGCCCTGGGCACACCGGGCAGGCTGGTGCTGGACCATCTTCCCGGTGAGCAGTTGGCGCTGGAGCTGTCCCCATGCTGAGGCCGGCCGCGTCCCTGGACCACGCCTGGATCGCCGCGCACATCCCGCATCAGGGCGGCATGTGTTTGCTCGACGCCGTGCTGCAGTGGGATGAACGACAAATCGTTTGCCGCGCGCGCAGCCACCGCGATCCGGCCAACCCCCTGCGCCAATTCGGCCGTCTGGGCGCGGCCTGCGGCATCGAATACGCCGCCCAGGCCATGGCCGTGCACGGCGCGCTGATGGCCGGAGAAAACGCCGCGCCGCGGCCGGGCATGCTGGTGAGCGTGCGCGGCGTCAGCCTGTACCGCGCGCGCCTGGACGATGTCGCCGCCGATTTGCAGGTGCGCGCCGAGCGCCTGAGCGGCGATGCCGGCATGCTCATGTATGCTTTCGCCGTCGAGGCGGATGGCGCCCTGTTGCTGGAAGGCCGCGCCTCGGTGCTGCTCGCATCCCCGGACCCTGTGCCATGAACACCCTAACCACACCGACCCCTCCGCGCCGCGCCTTGGTCAGCGGCGGCAGCGGCAGCATCGGCGCCGCCATCTGCCGACGCCTGGCGGCCGACGGCCTGCATGTCATCGTGCATGCCAATACCGGGCTGGAGCGCGCTGCCGCGCTCGTGAACGAACTGCGCGCGCAGGGCAACAGCGCCGAGGCGGTCGCCTTCGATCTCGCCGATGCCGACACCACTGCGGCGGCCGTCGCCGCGCTGCTCGAATCGGGCCCCATTCAGGTGCTGGTGAACAATGCCGGCGTGCACGACGACGCGGTGTTTCCGGGCATGAGCGCGACGCAGTGGCAGCGCGTCATCGACGTGTCTCTCAACGGTTTCTTCCGCCTCACCCAGCCGCTGACGCTGCCCATGATACGCACCCGCTGGGGGCGCATCGTCAACATCACCTCGGTGGCGGCCATCGCCGGCAACCGCGGACAGGTGAACTACGCCGCGGCCAAGGGCGCGCTGCACGCCGCCACCAAATCGCTCGCTCTGGAAGTGGCCGGCCGCGGCATCACGGTGAATGCCGTGGCGCCCGGCATCATCGCCACTGACATGAGCGCCGGCGCCTTCGATGCCGATGCCGTCGCCCGCCTGGTGCCCATGAAGCGCGCCGGACGTGCGGAGGAAGTCGCCGACCTCGTGGGATTTCTCTGCTCCGAGCAGGCGGCCTACATCAGCGGGCAGGTCATTTC
>JAJZRU010000021.1 GCA_021802555.1 Pseudomonadota bacterium | reverse complement strand
ATACCGGCGCATGCCCCAGGTCTTCCACGGCAACCCGCAATTCTTCAACGATTACCCCGAGCTGGTCAGCCGCGCCGCCCGCACCATGCTCACCGTCGACGGCGTGGACAAGAAGGCCAAGGAGCGGCAGATCCGCCGCGACTTCTCCGGCCGCCGCTCGCTCCTGGGCCTGATGGGCGACGCCTTCAAGATGTGGAGGGCTTTCGAATGATGACCGCCAAAGTCGAAGAACGGCTGTTCCAGAACCGCTACCGCGTGGACAGCAGCCGGCCCCATATCAACATCATCGACCCGGAAATCTGCCACGGCCAGTGCAAGGACAAGGACTGCACCCATTTGTGTCCGGCCGCCTGCTACACGCAGGAAGGCAACGGCCGCGTCGTGCTGATCACCGACGGCTGCCTGGAATGCGGCACCTGTCGGGTCATCTGCAACGAGCACCGCAACGTCCACTGGGAATATCCCCGGGGCGGCTACGGCGTTCTTTTCAAATTCGGCTGACGCGCATGGCAACGCGCCTTTTGCTGGCCAGAGGTGGCGGGCGCCCTCATCCGGCGCTGCGCGCCACCTTCTCCCCGAGGGAGAAGGGCATATTCCCCCTCTCCCTCGGGGAGAGGGGCTGGGGTGAGGGCACTCACGCGTCATGGAATTTTGTAATTCTCAATAATCAACCCAAGGATTTATCGTGCCCAAACCGGAGAAACACGTCTTCATCTGCGGCCAGAACCGCGGCCCCGGCCATCCCCGTGGTTCCTGCGTGCAAAGCGGCGCCACTGGCGTGTGGGAGGAATTCGCCTTCGAATTCCAGCAGCGCAACCTGGGCGGCAAAATCGGCCTCACCAACACCGGCTGTCTCGGCCCCTGCAACGGCCCGCATGTGCTGGTCTATCCGGAAGGCGTCATGTACGGCAAGGTCGGCAAGGAGGACGTCGCCGCCATTATCGAGCAGCACCTGATCGGCGGCCAGCCGGTCGAGAGTCTCATGCTGCCCAAGGACGTATGGTAGTCGCTACGCCTGGCGTCGGGCGGGAAGACATGCCCGCCGCCGTCGGCGAGCGGCTTGAGGCGGCGGCCTTCAACGTGCACCGCGACCATGCGCGCGCCGAGGCCGAGCTGCTCGCCGCCCGGCAGGCGGCGCCCGACTATCTGCCCGGTTATTACGCGCTGTACAAATTCTATTTTTACCGCCGGCGCCTGCCCGAGGCCCGGCAGATTGCCCTCCAAGGGCTGCACCGGGCCGCTGCCCTGGGCGGCTTCAAAGCGGACTGGCGGCAGCTGAGCATAGCCTCCACCGACTGGCGCCGCGACAGTGGGGCCGCGCACTTTTACCTGTTCACGCTCAAGGCCCTGGCTTTCATCAGCCTGCGCAGCGGCGAGCCGCAGGCCTGCCGGGAACTGCTGGACAAGCTGGCCGAGCTCGATCCCGGCGATTCGGTGGGGGCCTCGGTCATCCGCGACTTGGCCGCGCGGGTCGGCGCCTGACCCGCGTTCAACCTCTTACCCATTCTTGCCACAACTCGACACAAAGGAATCAGACATGGCGACCATCACCGAATCAGCCCTCGCCAAGGTGGAAACCGAAGGGCGGCTGTTGAACCCAGTATTCAAGGACAAGACCCGTGTCGCGGGCCGCTATGGTTTTCGCGGCGACATCGCGCTCAAATTCGCCGAGCAGTTCGCCGACGAAAAGCGGCCGCCGGAAATCAGCACCGACCAGGTCATGGCGATCGCCGAAGTGGGCCGGCCGGGCATTCCTTTCCTGGCCGGGTTCCTGCTGTCCTTCGAATACCTCAAGCTGCTGGCGGAAGTGCTGGATGACGAACTGGTACCGGATGGCAAGTATTTCATCTTCTGCGACAACATCGATCTGTCCACCAAATACCGCGTCCCCTACGGCAAGACCACGTTCTATGTGCTGCCGATCTTCGAGGCCACGGTCTACAACGAGCTGCTGGAACTGCTCTACCTGGAAAAGAACGATCTGAAGAAGCTCGACACCGCCGGCAAGCTGGACAAGGTGGCGGAAACCGCGCTGGGCTTCGATGCGGATTTCGAAACCATCAGCTATGAGGACGGCCTGCAGCGCATGGGGCCGGTGCGCAACCTGGCCGAAAACCGCCCGGTATGACCATGCTGCTGGGCGCCATGCTCTCGCTCATCGAGGAGGCTGACGTAGTAGTGCTGACCCTCACCGAGGGGCTGGGGCGTGTTCACGCTAATTTCGCGCCTGGTACAACGCCCAGGGACAACTGGTGACGTGCCAGAAGATGGTCTCCGGCGAGGTCGAGATGGAGCACCGCCACGAATATCGCATCGACGGTCGGCTGGCATCAGCCTGCATCATCGATGCGGAGGGGGAAGTGACTGAGCTGAGGTTCTGAGTGTGCGCGAATGCCGGCGCGAAACCGACGGCAGTACAACAAAACGCCCCCATAGGGGGCGTCGCAGTCGCTGCTCTTGCACGGGGTTTCTTATTTGTGGATGCGCAGCTTCTCGCGCCAGCCGGGGTACAGCTTGTCGGCGTCGGCCGGGAAGGATTCGAACGCGCGGGCGAACTCCTTGTGCTGTTTGGCCCACTCGATCGGATCGGCCTTGGCCTTCCAGCAGTCGTAGGCCTGGCGCAGCGATTTGGCGCCCGCGGCCGGCGAGTCGATGTGGCCGTAGCAACCGCCGCCGGCGGTGTTGATGACGTTGCCGTGGCCCAGGTTTTCGAAGAAGCCGGGCAGGCGCAGCGCATTCATGCCGCCGGAGATGATGGGGGTGGTGGGCTTGATGCCGTACCACTTCTGGAAGTACACCGGGCCTTGGCATTCGTCGCGCTCGATCATGTAGGCGATGATCTTGTCGCTCATCTCGCCTTCCATTTTGCCGTAGCCCATGGTGCCGACGTGGATGCCGGAGGCGCCCTGGAGCCGCGACATCTTGGCCAGCACGAAGGCGGTGTAGCCGCGCTTGGCCGAGGGTGAGGTCACGGCGCCATGGCCGGCGCGGTGGTAGTGCAGATACTGGTTGGGGTACTGACGGCGCGCCGTGGTCACCATGCCCGGCCCGCCCACGTAGCCGTCCACCAGGAAGGCCAGCTTGTCGGCGTCGGGGCCGAAGGTTCCCAACGCGAAGTCCGCGCGGGCGCACATTTCGAAGTGGTCGTCGGCGGTGATGTTCATGGAGAACAGCTTGGCTTCGCCCGTCTCGTCCATGGCGCGCTTCATGGCGTCGTACACCAGGGGGATGGTCTTCTTCAGGGGGGAGAACACCTGGTTGCCCTGGGGTTCATCGTTCTTGATGAAGTCGCCGCCCAGCCAGAACTGGTAGGCTGCCTGGGCAAAGGGCTCGGGGCGCAGGCCCAGCTTGGGCTTGATGATGGTGCCGGAGATATAGCCGCCGTCCTTGACCGGCCGGCCGAGGATGCGCCACAGATCGGAAATGTCCTTGGCCGGGCCGTCGAAGAGCTGGACGGCGCGCGGCGGCACGTAGAAGTCGACCATCTTGGCGTATTCGATGTCGCCCATGCCCTGGTTGTTGCCGATGGTGAGCGTCAGGAAGGACACCATCATCATGCGGCCGTCGGTGACGTTGCGGTCGAACAGCTCCAGAGGGAAGGCGATGCGCATGTCCTCGGTGGCTTCGTTGATGTAATAGACCAGCGCATCCACGCCCTTGGTGAAATCGTCGGTGGTACAGACCTCCACATTGGTGCCGGTGGAAGATTCCGCCGCGAAGTGCGCCGCGCCCGCCAGATAGCCGGTGCCGGCCTTGGGTTTCATCTTGTACGCGCACAGGATGTGCTTGCCGCCGGCGATCAGGTCGGCTTCTCTGAGGGAAAGATCCGCGTAGCGGCTGGATTGGTCGTTAGCCATGCAAATTCTCCAAATAACAAAATTAACCACGTTTCTGATATGGACTATACCGGACTTGTTCTATAAGAAATATTCAAAAATTCTGCTAGCATGTCAAAGTATTAATTATGGTTAAGCCCACCCTACGCCAGCTCGGCATTCTTGAGGCGGTCGCGCGCTGCGGCAATTTTTCGCGTGCGAGCGCGGAGCTGCATCTGAGCCAGCCGGCCGTGTCGATGCAGATCAAGCAGCTGGAAGAAGTGCTGGGGCTGCCGTTGTTCGAGCAGATCGGCAAACGCATCCATCTCACCGAGGCGGGGCGCGAGGCGCTCGCGGCGAGCGAGGCCATCAGCCGCCAACTGGCCAACCTGGACAGCGCGCTGGCCGACCTCAAGGGGTTGAAGGGCGGGACGCTGACGGTTTCTGCGGCCAGCACCGCCAGTTATTTCACCGCCCGCCTGATGGCGCTCTTCCGGCAGCAATATCCGGACGTGCGCATCAGCCTCAACGTGGTCAATCGCGAAACCCTGCTGCGCCACCTGACCGACAACGCCATCGATCTGGTGCTGATGGGCCAGCCGCCCGATGGCTACGACGTCGAAGCCCAGCCTTTCATGGACAATCCTTTGGTCGTCATCGCGGCGCCGACCCACCCGCTGGCCGGTGTGCACAATATTCCCCTTGTGCGCATGGCCGAAGAAGTGTTCGTCGCCCGCGAGCAGGGATCAGGCACGCGCAGCGCGGTGGAAAATTTTTTCGCCGCGCGGGGGCTGGTACTCAAGGCGGCCATGGAAATGAACAAGAACGAGGCAATCAAGCAGGCAGTGGAAGCCGGCTTGGGCCTGGGCGTGGTTTCGCTGCACACCGTACAGGCCGAGCTTGCGGCGCGGCATCTGGGTGTGCTGGATGTGGAGGGATTTCCCTTGCGGCGCCAGTGGTACCTCGTGTGGCGCCAGGGGCGGCGCCTCAGCCCCGCGGCACAGGCCTTCGCCCAGTTTGTCCTGAGCGAGGCGGCACGGATAGCGCGCGGCGGAGACAAAGCGCAACCTCGAAGAAGGAGTCAAGCTTCCCGATAGACCCGGCTCACCAGCAAGGTTTTGCGGCTCAAGTCAAGACGTGCCACTTAATCCATCCCGAACAGATTTTATCGGCGTGAACCCCGGCGCCGCTGCACTTCCCGCCCAGACACTCGCCTTTTTCGTTTGCCCCGAACTGGACGAATTTCCCGAACAAGACGTGTCGGCGCATGCCGGACCATTTGTCGCATGTTCCGCAACATCGCCACGCCGAGGATCGAGTCGCTACGGTCATGTGCCTCGCGCCAGTCGGCGGCCTTCCTTTTTGAGCCGGTGTTGGATTGCCGTTATGACCATAAGGATTCGAAGTCCCAGGGAGCGCCCGCAAGATACGCGATAGGAAAGACGGAATTATCCTAACCGGGCTGCCATGAAACAAGGAGACCGGCGGCAGCTTGATTATGCCCCCTACCAAAATATGCGCGCTGCCTGGGCACGGGCCTTTTGGAGAAGCTCCCGTACGAATATCGCGTCGACGGTCGGCTGGCTTCAACCCGCATCATTGACGCGGAAAGGGAAGTCACCGAACTGGGGTTCTGAGCAGCGGACGCCGGGTAGGCAAAGCGCATTGCACCGGATAGGCAAACGCAACATACTTTCCCGCGCCGGGCTGTCTAGACGAGTTGCTGGAGGCGTGGAATGCTTACTTCAAGAATTGAATTCGAAATCCCCGCGGGGCGAAGTGTGCGCACCACAGAAGACACCCTTGCCGTCGATTTGGATGACGGCCGCAGCCTGTCCGTTCCCTTGGCCTGGTATCCGCGCCTGCTGCACGCCACGAACGAGGAACGCGCGGCTTGGCGCATCGTCGGGCGAGGCCATGGCCTTCACTGGGATGCCCTGGACGAAGATATCAGCATCGAAAACCTGCTTGCAGGACATCGTTCCGGCGAATCGCAACAATCTTTCGAACGCTGGCTGGCGGCCAGAAACGGGGCGGCATAGCGCCTGGTGGCTGCGGATGGTACCGCAGCCACCAGCCAGAATCGTTCACGGTGATAGGAACACCGCTACGAATATCACGTCGACGATCACCTGCGTGTGGCCAGTATCACCGATGCGGAGGGAGAAATCACCGAGCTGGAGTGAAGCGGCAAGGGAACGGCACGCGGACCTGCTGCGACGACGAGCCTGATTCCGTAGGGTTACGAAACCGACAGGTTGCGACCCGGTGCTGACCGTCGGTTTCTGAGAAAGCAGACATTCGCCGTTTACCACGCGAGGCGCTCACCGGCTTGCCGGGCAACGCCGGGAGGGTGAAATCGCACTACGGGCAAACGTCGAAGTAAATTGCAATTTGACTCACAAGCGCTCGGGCCGTGCCAACCTCCGCAGACGGTGCTTGAAGCGAGGTCGAGTGCGTAACGCTCTTGTGAGCAACATCACCGCGATTCTTTCCGTAGCTATTTAAGCTTGCTGAGAGAATTCCATCTATTTCGTCGAGAGTTTTTCCGGCACAGAGGGAAAGTAAGGCGAATGACTGTGACTTGACACCATTGTTATCGGAAATTGCGCCACGTGCCGAGGCAAGTAACTCGCTAACAAAGGTCGAGCACCTGGTGAGATCGAGGACGTCATCTTGAGGAAGCCCACGTTTCAGGCCGATTGCAAGCGCGAGGAGCTCCGGAGACTGGCGCATCCAGGTCGGGCCGGCCGCCATTCGGGCTTCAATAGCGGCAATATTGTCTTTCGCCCTGGACTCCAAAAAGTCCTCAATCTCGGCATGCACCAGCAAGCGGTAGGCAGCAAGCCGATCTAGGTCGGGTTCGAAGGTTGCCGGATTCGCCAACTCAACCTGCACTTGGTCATCGACGAACTTCCGTGACAGCTCGTCGACTCTTTGCTGGAGAAGACGGAAGTGTGGACAAGGCACCGGCATAGTTAGCTGATTCGATGCTTATGCTGGTCATAGGTCTTACCAAGGCAGGCAGCTAAGTCCTGCCCCCAGCGGTCAATACGATAGAACGTGGCGTGCACAGACTTTGTGGTCTTCTCAATCGCGTCGCGAAAGTCTCGGTCGAGGCACAACTTTTTGAACACCTCAACGATCGCCTCCTCCTTGCCAACTGAAGCTTGAACCACTGTGGCGTCAGCAAAGAAGCGAGCAATGCAATCGAACAACGCCCGATTGATAACGCGCTCGTAGCGATCCCCCAGCCACTTCTTGAATGCATCATGGCCAAAGAAACCATGCGCCATACTAAGTGCCGAATCCAATCGCTCAAGTATTTCGCTGGCCTCCGTTTCGCGAGCCTTCCAATCGGACTCAAAGTATCTGGTGTTAGTGTCAAGGAACTCTTTGAAGTCACCCTGATATTCTTGCAGGTTCTTGTCGAACGCCAAGAATCTAAGCACCAACTCCGAATCCCGCATTCTCTTATCAAGTACGTCGCCAAATATGGCTTTAAATGGCGCACTGCCAAGCAAGTACTTCTCTATGGCATCCAGTAAGTTGCCGCCAATAAGAGCCTTCCTAAGCTCCTGCGGCGACAGAGGAAGGCTTCCACTATTTAGTCGGAAGAAGATCGCGTACAAAAAGTTCTCGTCGTTCCAGTTACGGATTAAGGTAGAGCGAAGGGTCGCATTTTCGAGGTACTCACGATCTTCATTTGGGAGGTCGGAGAAAAACTTATCGTTGAGATCACTACGAATATCAAGACCCTTTAGTTTGTAGCTTCCATCCAAGAATTCGCTTATGGCTACCAGCCTTTGCTTACCATCGATGACAATAAATCTACCTCGATGGACTTTGTTCTCGGCTAACACAATATTGGGCACGGGCATGCCAACGATTATGGATTCGAGTAGTCGACTTTTTCGAGTGTCATCCCAAGCAACGCGCCGCTGAAAGCCCGGCTGTAATTCGATGTTTCCCTTTTTTATCTGAAGATTGATCGTCTCGATTGTCCAGTCGGCGTTGAGGACGACCGCATCCTTAAAGGTGACCGGTTTAACAATGTCGTCTTCATCTTCTTGTTGATCGTCAGGGATCAAGTCGTTTTCATTAATCATGGGCTCTTCTCATATGTACTGGTGTCACGAAATATTACGTGTGCTCACCGATTGCCTGTCGCGGCAAATCAAACGGGGGCATACCGTTGATTTGCATATCGTGCTTAATCTAAGCACAAAAGCATACATGAAAGCTCTGCCAGTGGCTGCTATAGAGCGCTAATTTGAAGGACCGCACCTAGCCGGCAACAGCCACCCCCAAACGAGGGCAATCCGGAACAACTCAATGACGCCAATAGCGGCAAGCTTGGCGTGGGTCGGAGATGGAATCAACGGTCTGCCCAGCGTTCCGAGCGCAATGCGGCGGCGATGGCCATGGCCCTGGCCTCCCGCAGGGTTTCGGCATCGTCTGCACTCACCCCTTCACATGCCTTGAGAGCGGTCCCCAGCAGCTTGGCCTTGGGGTAATGCTGCGTGATGCGTCCGGGATAGGCGCCGTAGTCGCAAGCACACAGCGTCATGAATTGCGCAAAGCGGCCGGGCTGCGTGAAGGCGTCCAGGCGCTCCAGCATGAGGGCGACCGGGCCGGCGCGCATTTCCGTTACCCGATGTACCCGCTCGCACTCGGCAATGGCCAACAGCGCCAGGTCTCGGCACTCCTGCGGCACGCCCAGCCGGTCGCACAACGCCTGGACGCGGGGCGTGCCGCGCTCGACATGCCGGTAATGCACAGGCAGGTGTTCAGGAGGCGAATCTGCCTTGCCGACGTTCATGACCAGGGCGGCAAACCGCACCGCCAGCGGCGCGTCCGACAATGCCGCCTCATCCAGCACGCGCAGGGTGTGTTGCCCGATATCCACCTGCGGCGGCTCGTCTGCGATTTGCGGCACGCCGAAAAGGGCCGCGACCTCAGGCAGCACGACAGACAAGGCGTCGCTTGCGTAGAGGGCGCCAAACATGCGCGAAGGCATGGGCATCATCAGTCCGCGCGCGAGTTCCTGCCACACGGCGGCAGGGGCCAGAGCGGACAAGACGCCGTCTTCGACCCGCTCGTACATGATATCCAGCGTTTCGTCGTCGAGCAGAGCGTCCGGGCTGGCATACTGCACTGCGAGTCGCAATACGCTCAGCGCCGGGTCTGTCTGCACCAGGCCGAGGGTACGTTGCAGCGGTTTGGCCGCCATCAGCCTTGCTCGATTTCCACTTCCGGCACCTCTGCTTCGACCAGGTCCAGCCCGTCTTCCTCGGCCAGATCCACCCCGGTAACGCAGACGTCGCCATCGTCGATGACCAGCGCCACCGGCGTGAGATTCTGCCCGCGGCAGGGGCCGATGAAGCAGTTGCCGGTATCCGCGTCGAATTTTGCGCCATGCACGCCGCAGGTAAGGAAATTGCCTTCGTCATCCAGAAACTGGCTCGGTACGCTATCCAGGCGATTGCCGGTATGCGGGCAGGCATTTTCATAGCCAAAAAAGCGGCTGCCCTTGCGCACGACGATAATCGGCCAAGGCTTCGCCGTTCCGTCCTTACCTCGCACCGCCAGCCAGAAGCCGCGTGGCTGCTCATCTTCGATCTCGATCGTGCGGCAAATTGCGAATAACTCGTTCATGGTTTATGCCGTTTCCCTACTCAATGTATCCAATGCGTCCGAACGGTGTTTCCAGCACGGCGCTGCACAATGCCTTGGCGTGTCAAGGCGGAGCTACTGCAGCACCTCCATCTGCCCAACCGTTCCACAATCCAGACAACGGTCTTCTACGCTGAAGGCCTGGTTGCTGCAGGTGCGGCCGCGGTTCTGCTTGCAGCCGGTGTGGCCGCATTTGGCACACTTGTACAGCGTGCCCCGGCAGGTAAGGCCGTAGCCGGTGCGGGTGCCGGTACATAGGTTCATGTCGGATTTGAGTGCTTCGTAACGCATTTCTGCTCCTGAAAGAGTGCCCCGCGCGCTCAGCGCTCGGACGGGCTGAAATTGCTGAGGTGGCCTTCGCGCCCTGCCTGGGTACGGGCTTGGCGAATGACTTGCCGGCTTTTGCCCGGTGCGGTGGGCAGGGACACCAGTTTTTCCAGTTTGGTACTGCCGCAGGCCGGGCAAACCGGCGGGGAAGACGAAGTCACCAGGGCTTCGAAGTCGTGCTGGCAGGCGCTGCAACGGTATTCGTAGATGGGCATGGGGCAGCCTTTGTAGAAAAGACGACAAAAAGAACACTGTCGTCCATTGATGCAAGAACGGTGCCGCCAGCGCCGCCTATGCGCCTCAGATGAACCAGAGGTTGTTCAGGCGCCGCTCCGCGGCCGGGGCCGGGGCCGCGTCGAGAGCATGGAACAGCGCGCAACGCCAGAAAGTATCCAGGCTGGGTGCGATATTCTTGTGGCGGCAGTATTTGGCGACCAGCTTGGCCAGGCCCTTGATGCCGCGCCCGCTGGCCGTGGGAAAGCGCTCCACCAGTTCATCCAGCAGCGGCGCGCTCAGCTCCAGCCCGAACTGCGCTGCCATCACCTGCCAGATGCGACGGCGTGCCGCGCCGTCCGGCGCCGTGTACTTGATGAGGGCGATGCAGCGCGAGACGATGGCCTCGTCGATGTCGTCCACGCGGTTGGTGGTGAGGAACAGCGGCCCGTTGAAATATTCGAGTACGCGCAGGAAGACGCCGACCACCGCGTTCATAGCGATGCCGTCCTCGCGCCGCTTGATATAGACGTCGGCCTCGTCGATGAGCGTGACGGCACCCCAGCGCTGGGCGCGCACCAGCACGTCCTTGCGCGCCCAGTCGGTGTCGCGGTGGGTGGCGTTGGGGTCTTCGGCGAAAAATACGGTGCCGCTTGCGGAAAACTGCTCGCCATAGCGCCCGCGCCATTCGAAGTAGCGCGCGGCCGATTCCTCATAGGCCTGCAGCAGTTCCGGTGTTTCCTTCAGATAGCCCTTGCCCAGGAGGATTTCACCCACGGTCTTGCCCGCAAGGTCAGCCGCGCTTATGCGGATGGCGCTGCTGACGACCGTGCCTTTGGCGTTGGCCTTGAGTTCCAGCACCACCTTGCCCATCTCCTCGCTCGACGGGGCGATGTAATCGATGCGCGTGACGAGATAGGCCAGCGGCTTGGCCGATACATCATGTCGTCCCCGATTGCGCGCGCGGCTTATTCGACCTGGTTGCGCAGAAAATCCGCGGTCTTGAAGAAGGCCATCTCCAGCTCGGCCTGCAGCCCGGTATCGAGCTCGACTTCCTGCATGGCCTGCAGCATGCACGCCATCCACTGATCCCGCTCGCTCACGCCTATGGCAAAGGGCAAATGGCGGCGGCGCAAAAACGGCGGGCCGAAGCGCGTGCTGTAATGCGCCGGCCCTCCGGTCCACTCGCTCAGGAACCAGTACAGCTTGTTGCGCGACTCCGTCAGGTCTGCGGGATGCAGCTTGCGTATGCCGTAGTAGTCGGGATCCTCGTCCATCAGGGTGTAGAAGCGGTCCACCAGCCGGCGCACGGCTTCGGCGCCGCCGACCCGACGGTAATGGGGATTGGCGGTGACGGCTTCAGTGGCCATGGCTGTCGGCTCCCGCGAATGCGGGGTGATCCACTTCCACCATGCCCTCGCGAACGCGCAGGGGAAAGCTCTTCAGGCGGCAGCCGGCATTCACACCCAGCCCGTCGCGCCCATCGAACACCCACTGATGGAGCGGACAGGTCAGCGTCCTGCCGTTGAAAAACCCCCGCCGCAGGGGCACTCCCTGGTGCGGGCAGGCGCCGGCGTAGGCGCGCGGCTCGTCCGCCTCGGGCCACAAGACGATGAACTCGTGGCCCTGAATTTCGAAGGCCACCATCTCTCCTTCTTGCAGGCTTTGTTGCCTGCACAACGTCCGATATGCCATACATCTCTCCTGCCAGGATGCAACCCAGGTTCAATCCCCCTCCATGGAGGGATGGAGTATCACTTCGTCGGGCATGCCATTCACATTCGCCTCCAGGCTCACGCCGGCGACAAGCGACACGCCTCCGTCACCCTGGTAGAGCACCACGGCATTGCCGGGAAGTCTGTCCAGGGCTTGCATCAATTCCCGCACTGTCATGGCATGGCTAAGTTCCGGAATGACTCACGCTGTAAGGTTTGCGACAAACCCCACAATCAATAACGCCTCTACCGAATCAAGCAGAATGCGTTCCAAGGCGCGCGCGGGCCTTTGCGGAATGCGCACGTCGCACCCAGCACGGCGCAGCCGCCGTGCCATGCACGCTTATTGCTTAACCCTCTTCTGAAGCGGGCTCCCGCACTGACCGAGAAAGGATATGCACGTGCAAGATTCACTCAACGCTGTGCGCATCGTCGGCATCCACGCCCAGCTCGCCTCCGCGCAGGAGATGGCCGCGGCGCTGCGGCGCGCCGCCGAAGTTTTTGCCGAACACCGGGCCGACCTACTGGCCTGCGCGGCAGCCAAAGCCAAGCTGGAAAACAACGAGCTGCTGACGCGGGAGGAAGCCTTGCTCTACGTGGTCTGGGAAGAAGCGGACGACGCCGCCATGCGCGAGCTCACCCGCGGCTGGTTGAGTCGGGACGTGGATATCCGCCTGGAATTGGCGGCGCAGGAACGCGCCGCCTAAAAAATCAAGGGACGCGATAACCCTTCGCTGTCCTGCGTCTGCGTGCCGAACAGCTCGGCGAGCTGATCGTGTATCAGGGCGGGGAGTTCATCCGCGTCGGGCAGGGGCAGCGCGAGGAAGCCGCCCAGCGCCGCGCCGCGGCCCTCCCTGCCACAGGCATCCCAGACCTCGGTAAGCACAGCCTTGTCGTGGGTGACGAAGGCATTGCCCGAGTAGCCATGCTCGCGCCAGAACGCAGCGGAATAGGCGACCACGACCTTGGCCGCGCAGATCGACGCGCACGATGACGTCCTCCAGCAGCACGACCCAGCCGCCTTCGGCGGTGCTCACCGTGACCAGCGCATTGGCCATCCCGGCGACCTCCCCATTCACGCGCAGCACGAAAAGGCCTCCCCAAGGCCGGGTTTTCGAGGATGAGCCGAAGGCCGGCGAGCTGCTTGTCGCGGTCCGCAGAGAAATCGCTTTCCAATGAGAAAAGCTCTCCCAGGAGCGTCGCCATGGCAGGCAAATCCGCTGCGGTGGCGAAATCGATGCGCGAGGAATCCATGCCGGCCCTACCCTATCAGCGCCACGGCCTTGATCTGGGCCCAGACAGCATGGCCCGGGGCCAGCGCGAGAGTCGCGGCGGAGCGTCGCGTCAGGCGTGCCAGGAGCGGCGCTCCTCCCACATCCAGGCGCGCCAAAGCCAGCGCCGGATGGGCATCCTCGGCCAATTCCTCGACGCGCGCCGGCAGGATGTTGAGGATGCTGGTGCCCGGATGGGCCTCCAGGGCCAGGCTCACGTCGCGCGCCAGGATGCGCACGCGCACCGCGTGACCCATGGGCAGGCCGGCGTCGCGCACCCACAGGCTGCCGCCGCCGAAATCGACGCGCGCCAGATGCCAGGCCGCATCGCGTTCGGCTATCCTGCCTTCCAGCACCACGCCCGCGTCCTCGCCCAGGCGGATGGGCAAATCCAGACGTGCCAGCGTGGCCGTGAGCGGGCCGCTCGCCAGAACCCTGCCCGCCTCCAGCACGACCAAATGATCGGCCAGGCGCGCGACTTCGTCCGGGGCGTGGCTGACGTAGAGCATGGGAATCTCCAGTTCGTCGTGCAGACGTTCCAGGTAAGGCAGGATTTCCTGCTTGCGCGCGTGATCCAGCGCCGAAAGCGGTTCGTCGAGCAGGAGAATTTTCGGGCGAGCGAGAAGTGCGCGCGCGATGGCTATCCGCTGGCGCTCGCCGCCGGAAAGGCGGTCGGGCCTGCGTCCGAGCAGGTGGGCAATGCCCAGCAGTTCCAGAATGTGTTCCCGATCCACCCGGCGTGCGCCGGCCGCCGCGCGCTTGCGACCGTAGGCAAGATTGTCTTCCACCGACAGGTGAGGAAACAGGCTCGCCTCCTGAAACACATAGCCCAGGGAACGCTTATGCGTGGGGAGAAAGAAGCCCTGCGCCTCGTCCTGCCAGACCTCGCCGTTGATTTCCAGATAGCCGCCCGGCGCGCGCACCAGGCCGGCCACGCAACGCAACAGGGTGGACTTGCCCGAGCCCGAGGGGCCGAACAAGGCCGTCACGCCGCGCACGGGCAAGGCCAGGTCGGCGTCTAGGGCAAAGTCCCCGTAGTTCAGGGCAAAGCGCGCACGCAGCCCGCCGCCCCGCGGCGCGGCAGAAACAGCACCGCTCTCGGCCGCCTCGGTGTGCGGCGTCGGACCGGCTGCCGCTTTTGGGAGCCGGGACATCTCAGCCGCCCCTTTTTCTGTTTGGCGCCCAGACGTACAGGACCAACAGCACCACGAATGAAAACACCACCATGCTCGCGGCCAGCCAGTTCGCCTGCGCATACTCGGTAGCCTCGACGTGGTCGTAGATGAGCACCGATACCACGCGCGTCTGCCCGGGTATGTCGCCGCCTATCATCAACACCACGCCGAACTCGCCCACGGTGTGGGCAAAGCCGAGCACCGCGGCGGTCAGATACCCGGGACGCGCCAGCGGCAACGCGACGCTGAAAAAGGCGTCCAGCGGCGCTGCCCCCAAGGTGGCAGCCGCCTCCAGCGGCCGCTCGCCGACCGCCTCGAAGGCGTTCTGCAAGGGCTGCACCACGAAGGGCAGGGAATAAAACGTGGATGCCACCACCAGGCCCCAGAAGGTGAACGGCAGCGTGCCCAGCCCCATGGCTTGCGTCATTTGCCCGATGGGCCCGTGCGGGCCCATCGCCAGCAGCAGATAAAAACCCAGCACGGTGGGCGGCAGCACCAGGGGCAAGGCCACTACCGCACCCACCGGCCCCTTGAGAGGCGAGCGCGTGCGCGCCAGCCACCAGGCGATGGGCGTGCCGATGACCAGCAGCACCGAGGTGACGATGGCCGCCAGCCTGATCGTCAGCCATACCGCCGTGAGATCGGCCGCGTTGAGTCCCATGATTAGAGCGCGTAGCCGTAATCCCGGATCACGGTGCGGGCCTGCGGCCCCTTGAGGAAGTCGAGCAGCGCCGCGGCGGCGGGGTTGCCTTTGCCCTTGGCGAGCAACACGGCATCCTGGCGGATGGGGCTGTACAGAGCCGCCGGCACGATCCAGGCCGAGCCAGACTTGATCTTGCCTCCCTCGTAGACCTGCGACAGGGCGACGAAGCCCAGTTGGGCATTGCCGCTGGCGACGAACTGATAGGTCTGGGCGATGTTTTCGCCCTGCACCAGCTTGGGCTTGATGTGGTTCAGCACACCCAGTTTGGTCAGCGTCTCCATGGCCGCTTCGCCGTACGGCGCCAGCTTAGGATTGGCGACGGCGAGATGCCGGAAATCGCCTTTTTTCAGCACGGCCCCACCGCCATCCACGTAGCCGGGCTTGGGCGACCACAGCACCAGTTTGCCTATGGAGTAAGTAAATTGACTGCCGGGTACGGCGTATCCCTCCCGCACCAATTTGGCCGGCGTTTCGGCATCGGCCGACAGCATGACATCGTAAGGTGCGCCATTCTTGATCTGGGCATAGAACTTGCCCGTCGATCCCAGCGACACCGCCACCTTGTCGCCGGTGGCCTGCTCGAATTTCGCTGCGATGACTTTCATGGGCTTGGCGAAATTGGCCGCCACGGCGACTTGGACCTCCGCCGCTTGGGTCAGGCCGCCGGCCAGACTCAGTCCCATGAGGGCAAACAGTTTGAGAGCTTTCGCGTTGAGGGTTTTCATGGTGTGGTTCCGTGAGGAAAAAATCAGTGTGCGACCGCAAGTATGATGTGCGAGGCTTTGATCAGCGCGCAGGCCGTGGCGCCGGGCTTGAGCCCCAGTTGCCGGATGCTCTCGTTGGTCACGATGGCGACAAGGCTCTTGCCGCCCCCCAAGTCCAGCACCACCTCGGCGTTCACCGCGCCTTCCTGGCAGCGGCTCACCACGCCGCACAGGCGGTTGCGGGCGCTGGTCTTGAGAGGGCTGTCAGCGCTGGTCAGGATGACCCAGGGCGCCTTGACGAGCGCATAGGCCTCGCTGCCTTTCCTGAGCCCGAGGTTGAGCGTGCTTCCATGGGTGATGATGGCCACCAGTTCGATGCCGGCCCCTATGTCCAGGGTCACCTCGTCGTTCACGGCACCCGTGTTGACGGCGCCGACCCTGCCCAGAAACTCGTTGCGGGCGCTGGTACGCATGTTGAACCTCCAGAGCGACTGCAAAAATTCGTCGAACTCTCCACCGGCCTGCATGGCAGCGAGGAACCGGCGGTAGATATCCTCCATGCGGCGAAACCCCGCCACCACTTCCCGGCCGCGCACGGTGAGCGCCGTGCCGCCGCCATGCCTGCCGCCGGCGGCCCGCTCCACCAGGGACTCACAGGACAGATTGTTCATTGTCTCCACCGCCTCCCAAGCAGCCTTGTAGGAGAGCCCCTGGGCTCGGGCCGCCGCCGATATGGAACCCGTTTCGGCGATGCGCTCCAGCAGTTCTATGCGCCCCTTGGCACGCCGACCATTCTGGGAGGCCGCAAGCCCGAGGGTGGCTCGGGCCGGAGACGATTTCCTGGCCATGATCAAGCGTGCCTTCCTTCGTTATGTAGCAAAAGTCTATATCGGTAGGCAAAAAAATGGTTCCTCATTTTTTTCTGCGCCCTCTGCCCGGCCAAGCGGGAAGGTCGGCAACGTGTAACGGAAGGTCGGTCAAGCGGTAATCCCCCCGCTTCACGCCAGCCGCCAGAACCCCGATGCTCTGTTCGCGCAAACAGGCCACGATGCCTTCCTTGATCGGCTTCCATTCGCCATGCATGGGGCATGCAGTCTCGTCAGCGCAGGCCTTGAATCCCAGGAAGCAGTCCTCGGTGTACTTTCTGCCTTCCATCAGCAGCAACACCTGCAGCATGTCGGTCCCTTCCGCGCCGGTATCCAGCACGTATCCCCCCTTGCGTCCGCGCAACGAGCGCAGCAACTTGGCGCGGCTCATGGTACCCATGATTTTGCCCAAATAATCCGTGGGTATGCGCAGGTTATCGGCTATTTCGCGCGTAAGAATGAACCTGTCCCGGCGCTGGGTGGCGAGGTAAATCAGCGCCTGGACCGCATATTGGCTGGTACGGGAAAAGAGCATGACCACCTCCTTCTCAGCGAGTGACGAAGTTCCAGTTCACCCTCACCGGCTCAACGCGGCCGGCTCGGCACAATCGCATAATCCGGCCGCAAGCTACGGCCCAGGCAATCCCCTGCCCTGCCGGCGCTCACATTGCGGCTTAACCAGACACCGCTGGCAAGCCGCCATGCCTTCACTTCCTCGAAATAGTTTTCTTCCTCGTAGAAATTGTCATCGTCATCGAGCAGCACCCGATGGAGCGCGTAGCGATGGAGGTAATAGCAGCATACGCCGTGGGCGTCATAACCCAGTATCTTGTAAGCGCGCGCCATGTCCGGCTGTTCGAAGCTTTCATAACGCTGAGGCGCCTGCGTTTCACCAAGGTATTCTTCCGGCAAATCGATTAGCCAGCCGGGAATGGGTTCGCTCCGTGTCGTCGCCGGCGCCCGGGCGGCGGATGCCAGGGCGCCCAGGCCGCTGTCGTCCTCCGGGCCGAAGCACTTATGGTAATCGTGGCACACCTGGCAACTGGGCGCGGCGCACATATTGACTTCGGCACGATCGCATAGCTGCTTGTACAGAAACTTCTTCCATTTCATGTTTCCCGAATTCTTGTCGTGCAAGCGTGGGAAATGTTTTTTCAAGAGCGAAGACAAGGCTTGGCGGTCGGGCAAACCCATGTCCTGGTATAGATGATCGCCCCCCATGCAGCCGCTCGCAATCGCGTAGGCCAGCCACTCAGTGGCTTCCGTATCGTCGGCACGATGTTCCAGCAAAAGCGCGACCAGATCGTCGAATTCGCTTGCCTGCAGGGGGGCACAGCCTGCGCCCCAGGATCCGGGCGCCGCGCCGTAGGCCTCGTTTGCCGCGCCGGGAAAATAGCGCTCCAGCAGTTCGACGAATTTCTCCCGCGTGAGCCCCAGCCCCAGGTTGGGCGGCTGTATCGAGCCGCGCGCCGCAGAGTCGATCACCGAGGCAAACACCCGAACCACGCCATCGTGCGGATCGCGTGCATGCGCGAGGAGCCATTCCTTGCTAAACAATTCCGCCACGATGCCCTCCTTTCCCGTACCGCGAATGAGATAGCTTCCTGCCCTACAAACTCATGGCTTCGTGCGTATAGCACTTCTTCGGGCAGATCTTGGCGCAGGCTTCGCAGCCCACGCAGTTCATCTGGTTGACGATGGTCATCACTTTCTTTTCGTATTCGCCGTCGTCGTCATCTTCGTCCTCGCCCATGGCGATCTCGACATACTCGCCCTCTTCATTGATGCCTTTGAGCTGCAGCACGTCGCGCCCGCACACGCGGAAACAGCGCCCGCAGCCGATGCATTTTTCCTCGTTGATGCTGTCGACGAATTTGGGCGTCCAACTGCGCCCATCGGGCAGGGTGACGGTTACGATGTCTGTCATGATGAATGCCTCAGGCCGTGGCGGCAGCGAGCTTCTTGCGCGCCGCGTCGAGATTCTGGAATGCCTCCTGCGTCTGGCGGGCAACGTCCATCACTTTATCCAGGCCGGCCGGCAATTCCTCGGACAGGTCGTGCAGCGCCATCTTCATTTCCATGGCGCGCGCATTCAGCTTCTTCACTTGCGCTTTCAGCGCTTCTACGTCTTCCATGTCTGCTTCCCCTGCATGGAGCGTCCGGCAGCCCGCCAGAAACCGCTCGAATTCTTCGTCTTCCTGGATATCTATCCAATGCGGCACATCCACCTCGGGGCCGCGTTCAAACACTGTGTTCATGATCTGCTCCTTTGCGCTTCAACAGCGCCGCCTGCCGCGCGGTGCCTGCCTTTCAGGCACTGCCGCGCCGCTCAACCATACTTGGCCACCTCCGGAAACTGGCGGATCATCTCCGCCCCTGCGGCGACCAGCTTCTCGCCCTCCTGGGCAAGCTTTTCCAAGCTTTCGAAGCCGAAGCGGTGCACGTCGCGCAACTGCTTGTTGACCACCACCAGCCGGCCGGCGAGCAGCACCATGCGGCCGAAGCCCTCGTGGTGCATCTTCATCATGGGCGACACCATGACGCCCGTTTGCCGCTCGATGGCCAGGCCCACGGCGTTGTAGAACAGCTCCACGCGCCACAGCACCTCGGGATCGGGATCGCCGATGATGGGCATCTCCTTGCGCTGCTCCTTGGTGACGATATAGGGGGCGATGAGCTTCTCATCCGATTTGCCCTCCCAGGCGCCGTGCGCGTCCTGGGCCCGCCACTGCTTGACGAGTTCGCGGATGAACTGCGAGTCCATGGGGTTTTCCGCGGCCACGGCCGCGGCGGCGCTCTGTGTCATGTCATGCCTCTTCTTCAAAATCGAATGTGCGTTCCTGCCCTTTCTGCATGACCTTGCGCAGCCAGGGCGGCGGCGTGCCCCGGAGGACGCCTTGCAGCTTCACCAGGATGTCGTCGATGACCTCGGGCTCGTTGACCTTGATGGGATGAATGTTCTGCGCCACGACCCGCGCCGCGCCCGAGCCGCCGATGGCGGCAACATAGAGAATGGCGCAGTCCTTGATGGCGTCGAGCTTGGGGCCCAGCTTGTCCTCGTTGCCGTCCTCCTTGAGATCGCCGTCGAACTGGATGGCCTCCAGAAACCGGCTGTCCTCGGGCGACACTTCGTAGATAGCGATGTTCTTGGCCCAGCCGAAGTGGGCATCGACACGTTTTAGATCCTGGGTTGCGAATGCAATCTTCATACTTCCTCCCGCTAAGTGAGCCTCGCCGGACGCGCCGTCAATGAGACGCAGCCGACGTACAACTTCCACATGACGCTCCCTCGGCACTTTGTACAGGCCAATCCATGGGTCCGGGCTCATGGGCCTGGGCCATGAACATGTTGGCCACCTGAAAGAGCAGATCGCGCGTGCCCCGGTATCCCACACTCACCTGATGCGCCGCGCCCAGGCGGTCGAACATGGGGATGCCCATGCGCAGGAAGGGAATGTCCAGGCGCTCGGCCATCTGCCTGCCGTGCGAATGGGTGATGAGCAGGTCGCAGTCCGCGGCGCGTTCTTCCAGATCTTCCAGATCGCCGATGCACACCTCCTCGGCAGGCAGTTGCTCCAGCAGCGGCGACTGGGTCGTCGTCATTACCGCACTGAGTTTGCTGCCCATCCCGGCGAACAGACTGCCGATGGCCCACAGCAGATCCGGCTCGGCACCGATGGCGACCCGCTTGCCGCCGAAATGGAAGTGCGCATCCAGCATGGCGTCCACCAGCTGGCTGCGCTGGCGGCGGTACTTGTTGGGCACCGGGCGTCCCGAGGTCTGCGACAGCAGCGTCATCAGACGGTCGCCGGCCGCCAGGCCGGTGACGCTGTCCAGCACCTCGAAGCCCACGCCGGTTTTTTCCTGCAGCGCCTGGGCGGCGGCGCGCATGTGCTCGCCTACGGCCAGGGTGAACTGCGAGAATCCCAGGCGGCGGATGTCATCCACCGTCGTGCCGCCCAGGGTCGTGGGGCTGAAATTGTCCGGAACATGGCCGTCGAGCGACCCGGAGAGGTCCGGGAAGATGATGGGGCGGAAGCCGAAAGCCTCGACGATTTCGCGCAGTTCCTCGATGTCCCCCGGCGTCAGGTGGCTGCCCGCCAGGACGTTGATCTGGTTGGGTACCAGCGGCCCGGATTCGGCCAGCTCGCGGATCATCTTTTCCACCGCCTTGGCCCAGCCGTCCTGGAAAGCCCCCACATAATCCGGCGTAGAGACGTAGACCATGGCCAGGTTTTCCAGCTCCGGGTGCTTTTTGCGCACCAGCGCAAGATAGCCGTCCACGTCGTCGCCCTTGGTTTCGGTGAGCCCGGTGGAGGCGATGCCGATGAAAGAAGGATTGGCCCGCTTATGGATGTTGAGGATGGCCTGTTCGATGTTATCGAAGCCGCCCATGATGGTGGTGGCCTCGTTCATGGCCGTGGTCTGCATGGGGATGGCTTCTTTGAAATGGCGCACGAACAGCACCAGTCCGAAGGCCGTGCAGCCCTGCGAGCCGTGCAGCGTGGGCATGCTGTTGGCCACGCCCATGAAGGCCAGCGCCGCGCCGATGGGCTGGCTCATCTTGAGCGGATTGACCGCGCAGGCCTTCTTGATGGTGGTGACTTTCGCCATGGCGCGCCCCTCAGGCGGCAGCCTCCAGCGCAGGAGACAGCGAGCCGGGCGCAGCCATGACTTCCAGAAAGGGGTTATCCCAAGGCGCCGGCTTGCGCACCTGCTCCCACACCGGGTTGTGGAGCGAGTTGTCGATCTCTTCCACCAGCTTGACCATGCCTTCGTAGCCGGCGTAGGCATGGTGGCGCTCCTGGTTGATGTCCAGCCAGGGCATCTTGGCCTTGAGCGCGACGAACTGCGAACGCCCGCCCGAGAGCATGATGTCGGCCTGGGCGTCCTTCAGCATCTTGTACATTTCGCGCGGCGTCATGTCCTCGATCATGTGGGCGTCCTCGCCCATCAGCTCCTTGATCTTCTGCTTGTCCTCCAGGGTGGACTTCTTCACGCTGGTGCCGACGATTTCCATGCCCACTTCCTGCAGCGCGGCGACCACCGACCAGGACTTCACGCCGCCGGTAATGAGCAGCACCTTGATGCCCTTGAGGCGATCCTTGAAGGGCTCCATGCGCTGCCAGAAGCGCGCCTCTTCACGCGCAATGATGCGTTCCGTGCGTGCCAGCAGCTCGTCCGGGGCGCCCTTGTCGACCAGCAGCTTGGCGATCTGGCGCAGCGAGTCGCTCATGTCGGTGATGCCGTAGAACGAACCCTCGAAGAAGGGAATCTCATAGCGCTCCTCCATCTTGCGGGCGATGTTGATCATGGCCTTGGAGCACACCATCATGGCGGCCTTGGCGCGGTGGCTGTAGGCCACCTCGCGATACTTGGCGTCGCCGGAGATGCAGGACAGGATGCGCACGCCCATCTCGTCCAGCAGCGGCTTGACCTGCCACAGCTCACCCGCGAGGTTGTACTCGCCGATGATATTGATGTCGTAGGGCGTGAGGTAGTCGGGCTCTTGCGTGCCGATGACATGGTCGAGCAGCGCCTCCCCGGCCAGCTTGTTACCGAGGTTCTTGCTGCCCACGAAACCGGGAGCGTTGACGGGTATCACCGGCTTGCCGAATTTCTGGCTCGCCGCCTTGCACACCGCTTCGATGTCGTCGCCGATCAGCGCCGTGACGCAGGTCTGATACACGAATATGGCAGGTGGATCGTATTTGTCGATGATTTCCTTCACCGACTTGTACAAGCGCTTCTCGCCGCCATACACCACATCCAGCTCGTTGATGTCGGTGGTAAAGCCGGTGCGGTAAAGGCGGGAGCCCGAGGATTTGGCGCCGCGGTTGTCCCAGGAGTTGCCTTCGCAGGCAATCGGCCCGTGCACCAGATGGGCCACGTCGGTGATGGGCTGCAGCGCGATCTTGGCGCCGTCGAAGGCGCAACCGCCTGCGGCCGCGCCGGGCTGCAACTGCTTGGTGCAGCCCTTCTTGCGCTCCTTCTCCGACTTCCCCTGGTTCTTGCCGCAAGCGGGTTCATCGAACACTTCCTGAACTTTTTTCGACAGTGCATCCATTGCCGTTCTCCGCTTGGACCCATTAATCGCCGTGGTCGGGTGCGAGGGTTAAGTTTTGGAACCCTTCCCCCTTCACCCCTCCCCCTTCACTGCCTTACCGAATGATGTCGAAGCTGTAGTCCGTCTTGGCCGGCACGATGGTGTTGCGATCGATCTCCTCGAAGATCTTGTCGAGGATCCAGACCAGCACATTCAAACCACCCTGGTAGCCCCACACCGGATAGCGGTGGTGGTGATGCCGATCGAAGATGGGGAAGCCGATGCGGATCAGCGGCGTGCCTGTGTCGCGCTGCAGGTACTTGCCGTAGGTGTTGCCGATGAGGAAATCCACCGGCTCGGTGTACAGCAGCGAGCGCATGTGCCAGAGATCCTTGCCAGGATAGACGTGGCAGTTCTTGCCGAAGGGCGAGGCGTCCAGCATCGCCTGCACCTTGGCGCCCCATTCCTTGTTGCCGTTGGTGGCGAGGATATGGGTGGGCTCGGCGCCCAGTTCCAACAGGAAGGCAGCCAGGCCCAGGCACATGTCGGGGTCGCCGTAGAGAGCGAACTTCTTGCCGTGGATGTGGGCGCTGGAGTCGGCGATGGCGTCCACCAGGCGGCCGCGCTCCTTGGCCAGCGCCTCGGGGATCGCCTTGCCGGTCAAGCGCGAGACTTCCATGAGGAACTTGTCGGTGGCTTCCACGCCGACGGGATGGTTGAAAGCCGCCACTTCATGACCGTGCTCCGCGATCATCGGCAGGGTCTTCTCCGTGCAGTATTCCTGCATGGAAACGGTCGCCTTGGCATGCACGGCGTTGGCGGCTTCCTCCAGCGTGGTGCCGCCGTCGTACATGCGGAACTCGCCGTCGGCCGGGGTATCCCAGACCTCGCTGTTGTCGCCCAGGATGGTGTAGGACACGCCCATCAGGTCAAAAATGCGCTTGACCTCGCGCAGGTTGCCCACGGTGTAGCCGTCGAAGCCGCCGATGAAGTTGATCTTGTCGTTGGGCTGGCGCACCAGGGCCTCGGTCGTGCCGGCCTTGCCGTCCCAGAAGTGGGTCAGTATCCCTTTCAGGGCGTTGTCGTAGCCGGTGATGTGGCTCCCCACAAAGGCCGGGGTGTGGGCGAAGGGCACGTCGAACTCCGCCGGCACCGAGCCTTTTTCCTTGGACGTCTTGATGAAGGCGTTGAGGTCGTCACCGATCACCTCGGCCATGCAGGTGGTGGAGACGGCGATCATCTTCGGCTTGTACATGTTGTAGGCGTTGGCCAGGCCGTCGATCATGTTGTTCAGGCCGCCGAACACCGCCGCGTCTTCCGTCATGGAAGAGGAGACGCAGGAGCTGGGCTCCTTGAAGTGCCGCGAGAAGTGGCTGCGATAGTAAGCCACGCAGCCCTGCGAGCCATGCACGAAGGGCAGCGTGCTCTCGAAGCCGACCGCGGCGAACACCGCGCCCAGCGGCTGGCAGGCCTTGGCCGGGTTGACGGTGAGGGCTTCGCGGGCGAAGTTCTTTTCCCGGTATTCCCAGGTCTTGGTCCATTCGACGATGCCCGTCACCTTCTCCTGGGGGTGTGGGGCTTCGAAATTGCTCTTCTTGTCTTCAAACATCTCGACGTATTCCGGCTGACGGAACAAGTCGAAGTGGTCGAGGACTTTTTCAGCGCTTTGGCTCATATCTATCTCCTAGCTTGCAGGGTGCGTTGCCGCACGTTCAGTTCCGGTGCGCAGCGGGCAGCGCACCCCACAGGTTTTTCATGGCGCGGCTCGCATCGCGCCGGCATTTCATTTCCAGGGCGCCTTGGTCTTGCTCCAGATCGGGTTGTTGATGGCCATGTCCATGTCGCGGGCGAAGATGGCGAAGCCGTCATAGCCGTGGTAGGGGCCGGAATAATCCCAACTGTGCATCTGGCGGAAGGGGAAGCCCATCTTCTGGAAGACGTACTTTTCCTTGATGCCGGAGGCCACCAGGTCGGGTTGCAGCTTTTCCACGAACTGCTCGAATTCGTAGCCGGTGACGTCGTCGTAGATCAGCGTGCCGTCCTTCACATAGTGGGTGGTGCGCTGGTAGTCGTCGTTGTGGCCGAACTCGTAGCCGGTGCCGATGACTTCCATGCCCAGGTCCTCGTAGGCGCCGATCACGTGGCGCGGACGCAGGCCGCCGACGAACAGCATGACCTTCTTGCCTTCCAGGCGCGGGCGATACTTGTCGATCACCGCCTGCATCATGGGTTTGTACTTGGCGATGACCCGTTCCGCGCCTTCCTTGATCTTGTCGTCGAAGTGGCTGGCGATCTCGCGCAGCGAGGCCTCGATCTTGCTGGGTCCGAAGAAGTTGTACTCCACCCAGGGTATGCCGTACTTCTCTTCCATGTGGCGCGAGATGTAGTTCATGGAACGGTAGCAGTGCAGCACGTTGAGCTTGGCCTTGGGCGTGTTCTCCAGTTCCGCCAGCGAGCCGTCGCCGGACCACTGGGCGATGACGCGCAGGCCCATCTCTTCCAGGATGATGCGCGAGGCCCAGGCGTCGCCGCCGATGTTGTAGTCGCCGATGATGGCCACGTCGTAGGGCGTGCTCTGGAACTCGGTCTTCTGCGTGGCATCCTTGTCGAACACCCAGTCGCGGATGGAGTCGTTGGCGATGTGGTGGCCCAGCGACTGCGACACGCCGCGGAAACCCTCGCAGCGCACCGGCACGATGGTCTTGCCGCCGTATTCCTTGGACTTCTTCTTCGACACCGCTTCGATGTCATCGCCGATGAGCCCGATGGGGCACTCGGACTGCACGCTGATGCCCTTGTTGAGCGGGAACAGATTCTGGATCTCGTCGATGATCTTTTCCAGCTTCTTGTCGCCGCCGAAGACGATGTCCTTTTCCTGGAAATCGGAGGTGAACTGCATGGTGACGAAGGTGTCCACACCGGTGGTGCCGATGTAGTAGTTGCGCCGTGCCGCCCAGGAATACTGGCCGCAGCCCACCGGGCCGTGGGAGATGTGGATCATGTCCTTGATCGGGCCCCACACCACCCCCTTGGAGCCGGCGTAGGCGCAGCCGCGGATGGTCATCACGCCGGGAATAGACTTGATGTTGGACTTCACGCCGCAGTCGGGCTTGCCTTCCTCGAAGGTGCCCAGATGCTTGGCCCGCCGCTTGGCGGTTTTTTCCGGATAGACCGACAACACCTCCTGGATCATCTCCTTGTTGCGGGCCTTGATGTCTTCTGCCGTCAGACTCATTGCTGCACTCCTCTATGTTGAAAAACCGATCGAGAACTCGCTATTTGGAACCCTCTGTAAACGGCGTTTCCTTCCTCCGCCGTTTACGGACGGCTCCCGGTCCCGCCGCGGCGGGACCGGATTCCGTTAGGCGGCGGCCGTAGCCAGTTCGGCCGCGGTCTTGCCGACGATGGACTCGTCCACTTGCTTCATGATCCCGTGCTCCATGAGCATGTCTTCCAGTTCGTCCATGGTGATGGGGGTGGGAATGATGCCCTGCCCGGCATTCGCATGTATCTTGGTTGCGAGCTGGCGATACTCGTCGGCCTGCTTGGAATCGGGCGCGTACTCCATCACCGTCATGCGCCGCAGTTCGGCGTGCTGCACCACGTTGTCGCGCGGCACGAAATGGATCAGCTTGGTGCCCAGCTTGCCGGCCAGCGCTTCGGCCAGTTCCAGTTCCTTGTCGGTCTGGCGCTCGTTGCACACCAGGCCGCCCAGGCGCACGCCGCCGGAGTTGGCGTACTTCAAAATGCCCTTGGAGATGTTGTTGGCGGCGTACATAGCCATCATCTCGCCGGACATGACGATGTAGATTTCCTGCGCCTTGTTCTCGCGGATGGGCATGGCAAAGCCGCCGCACACCACGTCACCCAGCACGTCATAGGACACGTAGTCGATGCCTTCGTAGGCGCCTTCCTCTTCCAGGAAGTTGATCGAGGTGATCACGCCGCGGCCGGCGCAGCCGACCCCCGGCTCGGGGCCGCCGGACTCGACGCAGCGGATGTCCTTGTAGCCCATCTTCATCACATCATCGAGCTCAAGGTCTTCCACGCTGCCGGCTTCGGCAGCCAGGGACAGGATGGTGTCCTGGGCTTTGGCGTGCAGGATCAAACGGGTGGAGTCGGCCTTGGGGTCGCAGCCGACGATGAGGATCTTCTGGCCCAGGTCGGCCAGAGCTGCCAGAGTATTCTGGGAGGTGGTGGACTTGCCGATGCCGCCCTTCCCGTAAAACGCGATTTGACGCAATGCAGACATTTAAACTCTCCTTGGTTCAGTTCAGATGAAAACCTGCTTCGGGCCCGAGTGATTCGCCGGTTCACTTTCTTCAGTCGCCTTCTTTTGCGGGCTTTCGCTGCTACAGCGAAACCCGGCAAGAAACATCCGGTGCGCTGGGACTTGAGCAACGGCCGTGCCATGTCCCACATCAACTCATAAACACCTGTTTTATTTTTGTTTTTATTTTTTCTGCCGGCGACGAAGGGCTTGTTGCAAACCATACAAATAGACTTTGCGCTGTAGGGAACAGTACAAGCCGGGCCGCATTTTTTGGCTACTCGACTCGGCGGCAGGGCCTTGAAATGCAAAGGCTTCGTCACCGCGCCCGACGGAAGCGCCTACAGGAACGTTATTTGCTCTCTACCATGGGATGCGTCGGATACTGGAGAGCCCATCATGCAGATCGGAGTGGAAGCCGCCCGTGCTGTGGACAACAAGCGCGTCTTCGTCGTCGATACGGACGAAATCAGCCGCATGGCGGCGGTTTTCATGCTGCACGACGAAAACGAAACCCATGAACTGCCCAGCCTCAAGGCCGCCTTCGACAAGGCGGCCGAGTGGAAGCCTGACCTGTTGGTGTTGGGGGAAGCCCTCGTCAATGAAGAAGGCAAGGACGTCTTTGCCCGCTGCGCGCAGACCATCCCCGGTGTGAAGACCCTGCTGCTGGCCGGAGAGGGCAAGGAAGAATTTGCCCAGGCTTGCCGCCAGTCAGGCGCAGATGGCGTGGTGTACAAGCCGCTCACCGTGGAGAAGCTGCGCGACCGCGTCGACGCTTTGCTGGGCCGCAAGCGCCGCCCCATCGCGATCCAGGCGGCGTGAGCCGGACCCAGGCGTGCAGGGCACCAATCTGGTCGGCCTGCCGCCGGTCGTGGTGGGCAGCGAGGCCTACAACGAAGACCCGCAAGCGCTTGCCATCCGCGGCGTGCGGGAAATGCACAGTGCATTCTTTCAGCACCTGGACGCAACGGACGACCCCGCGAAAGCGGCCCAGCGCTTCCAGCGCTACATGGACGAGTGCTTCGGCCTCGACATGCCCAACGCGGACGCACGGGGCCGGCGCCGGTTCCGCTCCGATTACCTGTGCCTACTCAAAGGCTGGGCCTTCGATGCCAACTCGGTGGAAGGCGCCGTGCTCAAGGGCTGGGTGGAAAGCCGCTTCGGCCTCGCTCCCAGCTATCACAAGACCACGCTCGGGCGTTTCGGCTCCCCGGCGTGGATGAGCTACGTCGAGGATAAATTGAGCTGCCGCTACGACATCGCGGGCCTGCATCAGCAACTGGACCTGCTCTACGAGTTCTGCCAGTACGTGCTGGCCCGCTGGATCGGTCGCGGCCAGCGGCACGTGGCGCTGTACCGTGGCATGAACCCCTGCGGCGATGCCCGCCTGCCGCCAGGCGCCCATGCCAGTTTCCATCACCTGCGTCTCAACAACCTGGTTTCCTTCAGCGCCCTTCGGGAAATCGCGGGCGAGTTCGGCGATTACATCCTCACTGCCAAGGTTCCCATGCCCAAGATCGTTTTCTTCAACGAACTGCTCAGCCACCACATGCTCAAAAGCGAAGGCGAATATCTGGCCATCGGCGGCGCCTACCGGGTCGAGGTCAGCTACCTGTGAATCGCGCCGAGCTGCTGGATCGCGCCCTAGGCGCCTACCTCGGCCTCGCGCTGGGCGATGCCCTGGGCGCCACGGTCGAGTTCATGACGCCGCGGGAAATCCAGGCCAAGCACGGCCTGCATCGCACGCTGATCGGCGGCGGCTGGCTCAAATTGCGCGCCGGCCAGGTCACCGACGATACGAGCCTGTCGCTGGCTTTGGGCCGGGCCATCGTTTCGCAGCAGGGCTGGAGCCTGCCGGCGGTGGCGGAGAGCTTCGCGCTATGGCTCAAAAGCAAACCGGCGGACTGCGGCAACACCTGCCGACGGGGCATACAACGCTACATCACCTCGGGCAGTCTGAGCGTCCCGGTGAGCGAAGACGCCGGCAACGGCGCCGCCATGCGCAACCTGCCGGTGGCCCTGGCGACCCTGGGCGATGCCGAGGCCTTCGAGCGCTGGACGCTGGAGCAATGCCACCTCACCCACAACAACCCGCTCTCCGATGCCGCCGCCTTGAGCCTGGGAAGCATGGTCCAGGCGCTGCTGCTGGGCAAGGGCCTCAAGGCCTGCCGGGAAGAGGCCAACCGGCTGATCGGGCGCCACCCAGAATTTCGCTTCACGCCCTATGCGGGACGCGCTTCAGGCTATATCGTGGATACGGTGCAAACGGTGCTGCATTATTTTTTTCATGCCGACAGCGTCGAGCACTGCGTGGTGCAGACCGTCAACCAGGGGGAGGATGCGGACACCACCGGGGCACTCGCCGGCATGCTGTCCGGGGCCGCTTACGGCGCCGCCAGCCTGCCCGCTCACTGGCTCAAGAGGCTCGACCCCGCGGTGCGCCGGGACATCGGCGCGCAGGTGGATGCGCTGCTGCGCCTGTCTCCCCACTACCGTTCGATGGATGAACAAACGGAGGAGCGAATGACACGGATCGTCTTCTACGAAAAACCCGGCTGCGCCAACAACGCCCGGCAGAAAGAGCAGCTCCTGGCGGCAGGCCACGAGCTGTTCGAAAAAAACATCCTGACGGAGCCCTGGACGGCCTCGCGGCTCAGGCAATTCTTCGGTGCCCGGCCGGTGGGGGAATGGTTCAACCGCGCGTCACCCCGCGTGAAGGGCGGCGAAATCATCCCCGAGACCATGACCGAAACCGAGGCACTGCAAGCGATGGTGGCCGACCCCTTGCTGATCCGCCGCCCGCTGCTGGAAGCCGGGGAAATCCGCCTGGCCGGTTTCGATGCCCCACAAGTAGCCCGCTGGCTGGGCGACCGCGCGATGACGGCCGGTGACGAGGCCTCGCAACCCTGCCACCGGCAGACTCCCTGCCCTTCCCCAACTGCCGAACCATGAGCACGCCCGCGCAAACCGTACTGGCCTACCACCAGCGCACCAAGCATCGCCTGGAGCGCTATGCCGCAGGACCGGAAACCCTGGACTGGAGCCTGCAGCCCGACCCCTTCCGCAGCTTCGCCGGCGCACCGCGCCTGCCCTTGCCCTTCACGGCCGACGAACTCGCCACCTCTTACTCGCAGCTGGGGGTGCCGGCGGCCGTGGCCCCGCACCCCCCAGGCCTCAAGGCCATCGCTGCCCTGCTGGAACTGTCGCTGGGGCTTTCCGCCTGGAAGGAATACGGCCCGGACCGCTGGGCGCTGCGCTGCAATCCTTCCAGCGGCAATTTGCATCCCACCGAAACCTATGTCTTGTCGCGCGGCACGCCCGGACTGGCGGACGGCGTCTACCACTATCTCAGCCGCGAGCATTGCCTGGAACAACGCCTGGCGCTGCCTCCCTCTCAACCTGCCGGGCTGTACCTCGCCTTGAGTTCGGTGCACTGGCGCGAAGCCTGGAAATACGGCGAACGCGCCTTTCGCTACTGCCAACTGGATACCGGCCACGCGCTGGGCGCGCTGCGCTATGCCGCGGCTGCGCTTGGCTGGAGCGTTTCCCTGGTCGCCGGCCAGAATCCGGTGATGCTCACCGGCTGGCTGGGCCTGGACAGAGCCGAAGACTATGCCGCGGTGGAAGGCGAAGAGCCTGAGCTGCTGCTTGCCATCCACCCTGCACTGGCCGGCGAGCCGCCTGCATGGGCGTCCAGTCTTGCGCCCGCCGCTCCCTGGACCGGGCGGCCCAACCGGCTGGACCCGCATCCCATGTACCGCTGGCCGGTGATCGACGAAGTCGCCGCCGCCAGCCGCCAGCCCGCTGCCTCGCCTGATACACAGCCGCTGCCGGCCTATCCAGCTCGTGAGGAAACCTGCACGGAGGCTGCGGTCGACATCATCCGCCGGCGCCGCAGTGCCCAGGCCTTCGACGCGCGCGGCAGCATGGGGCGCGAGGCTTTCTTCCGCCTGCTCGACGCGCTGCTCCCCCGCAGGGCCGTTCCCTGGGATGTCTGGGCGTATGCCCCGAGACTGCACCCGGTCTTCTTCGTCCACCGCGTGGCGGGGCTGGAGCCCGGCCTCTACGCCCTGCCCCGCAGCCCGCAGGGAGAACATGAACTGCGCGGCGCGTTGAGCCCCGATTTCCTTTGGCAAAAGGTCGATGCCGCGCCGTCCCATATCCCCCTTTACCTGCTGCAAGCCGGGGATGGGCGCAAGGCGGCGCGCACCTTGTGCTGCCACCAAGCCATTGCCGCCGACAGCTGCTTCGCCCTGGGCATGCTGGCTGAATTCGGGTCGCTGGTGCCCGCCCACGCCTGGCGCTATCGGCAGCTGCACTGGGAGGCGGGACTGCTGGGCCACGCCCTCTATCTGCAAGCGGAGGCCGCGGGCCTGCGCGGCACCGGCATCGGCTGCTATTTCGATGACGCCTTCCACGAACTGCTGGGCCTGAGCGACGACCGCCTGCAGTCCCTCTACCACTTCACCGTCGGCGTCCCGCTGGCCGACACCCGCATCACCACTCTGCCGCCTTACGCCGAACAGGACAAGCGAGAAAGGAGAGCCATGAGCGCCGACCCGCAATTTCACCGCATGGACAAACAGGGCGCTGCGGCGCTGTTGCAAGACCGAGATACGCTGATCTTCGACGTGCGCGCAGCGGCCGACTATCGGGACGGACATCTCGCCGGGGCCGTACATCTGAGCATGGACAACGCCGCGCCTTATCTGGTGCGCACCCATAAGGATCGCCCCATCCTCATCTACTGCTACCGGGGCAACTCCAGCCAGGTCTATGCCCAGATGTTTGCCGACTTCGGCTTTCGCAAGGTCTATAGCCTGGACGAAGGCTATAACGGCTGGATTGCCGCGCAACAAAGCCAGCCGGCTCCGGTGGACGCAGAACTCGCCGCCTGGCTTGCCGGCCAGGGTTACGGCCCGGACATCAACGCCGCAGGACCGCATGGCATGACGCCGCTGATGCGCGCCTGCCGCCTGGGAGATGCCGCCATCGTGCGCGTCTTGCTCGATGCCGGCGCCGGGCTGCACACCCGAAACATCGACGGCAATCAGGCTCTCTGGCCGGCCTGCGTGGGCGAAAACCTGGAAGTGCTGGATCTGCTGATCCGCGCCGGCGCGGACCTGAACCACCAGAATGACACGGGCGCCAGCTGCCTCATGTACGCCGCCTCGACCGGCAAATTCGACGTGCTTCAATATCTGCTTGCCGCCGGCGCCGATCCGGGCCTCAGCAATCAGGACGAATTCACTGCGCTCGATATGGTTGCCACCGAACCCTGCCTGCGTTTGTTGCGACCCGAACAAAAAGCTCCCCGCGATCATCGACAGACCGACGGGCCTGCCCACCCGGCGCAGGAAAAAAAAGTGGTGTGAAGCAGGGAATCAACCGGACCAGAAGCTCAAGGTTATCAGGGGCCAACCCGAGCCGTCAGCCGAAGTGGCAGACGTAGTGATACGGCTCGGCCACTTCGATCTCGAAGGACGAGTCGGCCGGCACGGAGAACGATTCGCCGGGGCCGCAGTCCTGCCATTGCGGCGCACCGGCGATGCGCACTTTGCAGCGGCCCGCCACGGTTTCCATGACCTCGGGCGCGCGCGTGTTGAAAGTGAGGCGCGCTGGCAGGATCACGCCCACGGACTTGCGCGAGCCGTCGGGCAGGTGCACGGTATGGGAGATGCATTTGCCGTCGAAGAAAACATTGGCTTCCTTGGCGACGGAGACGTTGTCGAATTGTTGCATGGCTGTCCTCAGTGTCCCTTGCGCTTGGCGGCGATGCGCATGCGCAGGGCGTTCAGGCGGATGAAGCCGGTGGCGTCGGCCTGGTTGTAAGCGCCGGCGTCGTCCTCGAAGGTGGCAATGGTCGGATCGAACAGCGAATCTCCAGCGGAATCGCGCCCCACCACCATCACGCTGCCCTTGTAGAGCTTCAGGCGCACCCAGCCATTGACGCGCTCCTGGGTGTGGTCGATGAACACCTGCAGAGCGCGGCGCTCCGGGCTCCACCAGTAGCCATTGTAGATGAGGCAGGCATAGCGCGGCATGAGGTCGTCCTTCAGGTGGGCGACCTCGCGGTCCAGGGTGATGGATTCGATGGCGCGATGCGCCTTGAGCATAAGGGTGCCGCCCGGAGTCTCGTAGCAGCCGCGCGACTTCATGCCCACGTAGCGGTTTTCCACCAGGTCGAGACGCCCGATGCCATGCTTGCCGCCCAGCCGGTTAAGTTCGGCCAGCACCTGCGCGGGCGTCAGTGCCTGGCCGTTGACAGCGCAGATGTCGCCGCGTGCAAATTCCACTTCCAGATACTCCGGCGCGTCGGGGGCCTTCTCGGGCGCCACTGTCCAGCGCCACATGTCCTCCTCCGGCTCGGCGCCCGGATTCTCCAGATGGCGGCCTTCATAGGAGATGTGCAGCAGGTTGGCGTCCATGGAATACGGCGAACCGCCCTGGCGATGCTTCATCTCGATGGGAATGCCGTGCTTCTCGGCGTAGGCGAGCAGCTTCTCGCGCGACAGCAGATCCCACTCGCGCCAGGGGGCGATGATCTTGATGTCGGGGTTGAGGGCATAGGCGCCCAGCTCGAAGCGCACCTGGTCGTTGCCCTTGCCGGTGGCGCCGTGGGAAATGGCATCCGCGCCCGTCTCGCCGGCGATCTCGATGAGGCGCTTGGCGATGAGCGGCCGGGCGATGGAGGTGCCCAGCAGATATTCGCCCTCATAGACGGTGTTCGCGCGGAACATGGGGAAAACGAAATCGCGCACGAACTCTTCCTTGAGGTCGTCGATGTAGATTTCCTTGATGCCGAATTTCTTCGCCTTCTCGCGCGCCGGCTCCAGTTCCTCGCCCTGGCCGATGTCGGCGGTAAAGGTCACCACCTCGCATTGGTAGTTGTCATGCAGCCATTTGAGGATGACCGAGGTATCCAGCCCGCCCGAATAGGCGAGGACGACTTTCTTGACGGCGCTCATGTTGAATAGGGATTAATGAGGTTTGACGCTGCCGGCGATGGTTTCCACCTGGCCGGGGAAATTGCCGATCTTGAGCAGATCCATGTTGGCGCGCTTGCTCGCCTCTTCCACGACGATGCCGACCACACGCCCATCCTCGGCCAGATTGATGGTGACGCCGGGCTGCGCCTCCCAGGCATGGTCCGGATTCTGCGGCAGCAGTTCCAGGTACAGCGAATCCATGTCCTTGAAATAAACCAGGTTCATTGTTGCTCCTTGATCGGCAGGTCTGCCGCGATCGGGCAAACCGTATTCATTGCTCGATGCGGCCGAGCAGCAGAAATTCCATCAGCGCCTTCTGCGTATGCAGCCGATTCTCGGCTTCGTCCCATACCACGCTCTGCGTGCCGTCGATGACCTCGGCGGTGACCTCCTCGCCGCGGTGAGCAGGCAGGCAGTGCATGAATACGGCATCCTTGGCGGCGACAGCCATCATGTCGGCGTCCACCTGCCAGTCGGCGAAAGCTTTGGCGCGCGCCTCGTTCTCCGCCTCGAAGCCCATGCTGGTCCACACATCGGTGGTCACCAGGTCGGCGCCGCGGCAGGCCGCCATGGGGTCGGCGAAGCTTTCGAAATGCGTCGTGCCGTACAGGCCCGCGCGCCCGGCCTCCACCTCGTAGCCCGGCGGCGTAGAAACGTGCACGTTGAAATCGAGCACCTCGGCGGCTTGCAGCCAGGTGTTGCACATGTTGTTGGAGTCGCCGATCCACGCCACGGTCTTGCCGCGGACGTCCCCGCGCTGCTCGACATAGGTGTAGATGTCTGCCATTACCTGGCAGGGATGGTATTCGTTGGTCAGGCCGTTGATGACCGGCACGCGCGAGCGGCTGGCGAAGCGCTCGATGATGGACTGCTCGAAGGTGCGGATCATGACGATGTCGACCATGCGGGAGATGACCTCGGCGGCGTCTTCCACCGGCTCGCCGCGCCCCAGCTGGGTGTCGCGCGTGTTGAGATAGATGGCCGCGCCGCCCAGCTGATGCATGCCGGCCTCGAAGGACAGCCGTGTGCGCGTGGAGGCCTTCTCGAATATCATCGCCAGGGTGCGGTCCTCCAGGGGATGGTATTTCTCGTAGCGCTTGAAGCGCTCCTTGATCACGCGCGCACGGCCGAACAGATACGCGAATTCCGCGCGATCGAAGTCGCGGAAGCGCAGGAAGTGGCGGATGTCCGGTTTGGTCATCAGGCCGCCTGCTGCAGGAAAACCGGCACGATGTCGGCCAGCAGTGTGGCCAACTCGTCGGCCTGTTCGACGGACAAAATGAGCGGCGGCACGAGGCGGATCACGGTATCCGACGTGACGTTGATGAGATAGCCGCGTTCGCGCGCCACCGCCACCAGCTCTCCGCACGGACGCTCCAGCTCGACGCCGATCATGAGCCCCTGGCCGCGGATTTCGCGCACCCCCGGCCGGCCGGCCAGGGCGGCGTACAGGACCGCGAGCAGGTGCGCCCCCACCCGGCGGGCATTTTCGCGCAGGCCCTCCTGCTCGATCGCCTCCAGGGTGGCGAGCGCCGCGGCGCAGGCCAGCGGATTGCCGCCGAAGGTCGAGCCGTGGTTGCCGGGCTTGAAGACTTCTGCGGCGGCGCCGCGCGCCAGGCAGGCGCCGATAGGCATGCCGGCCCCCAGCCCCTTGGCCAGCGCCATGACGTCCGGTTGGATGCCGGTGTGCTGGAAGGCGAACCATTCCCCGGTGCGCGCGATGCCGGTCTGCACTTCGTCGAGCATCAGCAGCAGGCCGAATTCGTCGCAGATGGCGCGCAACCGGGCGAGATAATCGGCCGCCATGGGGTGCACGCCGCCTTCGCCCTGCACGGGCTCCACCAGCACGGCGACGACGCCGGGATTGTGCCGCGCCACCTGGCGCACCGCTTCGGCATCGTTGTAGGGCACGCGTGCGAAGCCCGGCATGAGCGGCTCGAAGCCGGCCTGGATCTTGCGGCTGCCCGAGGCGGTCAGCGTCGCCAGGGTGCGGCCATGGAAAGCCTTTTCCATGACGATGATGACTGGATTTTCGACGCCTTTCTGGTGGCCGTACAGGCGCGCCAGCTTGATGGCGGCCTCGTTGGCCTCGCAGCCGGAGTTGCAGAAGAAAGCGCGGTCCATGCGCGCCAGCCCGCACAGCCTTTCGGCCAATTCCTCCTGGCGCTTGACGCGATAGAGGTTGGAACTGTGGATGAGCATCCGCGCCTGCTCGCAAAGGGCCTTGACCAGGCGCGGGTGCGCGTGGCCCAGGCCATTGACGGCGACGCCGGCGACGGCGTCGAGATAACGCCGCCCCTCCTCGTCCCATAGATAGACGCCCTCGCCTTTGACGAAGGCGAGCGGCTGCCTGGCATAGGTGTTCATCAGGTATTCGGACATGGCTTTCGTCCCTCGGAGCCCACGCTCCCAAACGAATACGGCGGCTTGCGCCGCCGTGCGGGAACTCCGCTGGGGTTGTTATGCGGCGTAATTTTGCGCTACAAAGTCCCAATTGACCAGATTCCAGAACATCTCGACATACTTGGGGCGCAGATTGCGGTAGTCGATGTAATAGGCATGCTCCCACACGTCGCAGGTCAGCAGCGCCTTCTGGCCGCTGGTCATGGGCGTCGCGGCATTGCTGGTGGACGCCAGAGCCAGCGAGCCGTCGGCGTTCTTCACCAGCCACGCCCAGCCCGAACCGAAGGTGGTCACGGCGGTCTTGGCAAATTCCTCCTTGAAGGCCGCGATGGAGCCCCACTTGGCCTTGATGGCGTCGGCCAGCGCACCGCTCGGTTCACCGCCGCCGTTGGGCTTGAGGCAGTTCCAGTAGAAGGTATGGTTCCAGATCTGGGCGGCGTTGTTGAAAATGCCGCCCGTGGATTTCTTGATGATGTCCTCCAAAGACATGTTCTCGAATTCGGTCCCTTTGATGAGGTTGTTGAGGTTGGTCACATAGGCTTGGTGGTGCTTGCCGTAGTGGTAGTCGATGGTCTCCGCGGAAATGTGCGGCTGCAACGCATCGCGCGGGTAGGGCAAAGGGGGTAGTTCGTGAGCCATGATCTCTCCTGGGGTTATGCATGATTGGGATGATGAAGCACAAGCGAAGCTTGAACGGTCATTCTAGCAGGGTGCTGCGAACTTCGCGTGACGGCGGCGAATAAGCATGCAACCGACAATAACGTCTGGAATTGCAGGGTTATTGCCCAAACTGCCGCGATGCCGCATCAGCCATCAAGATGCCGTGTACGCGGCCGATAAGTAATCCGATGCGTGATAAAATTCGACCGGCACAGCAACTGGCCTAATCTGTCCATGCCGGAATCCCTCTCCAGCACCGACCTGCTCATACGCGGCATGACCACTGCGGGCCGCCGCTTTCGGCCCAGCGACTGGGCGGAGCGGCTGGCCAGCGTATTCTCCACCGTGGGACTGGACGGGCGCATGAGCTACTCGCCCCATATCCGGCCGGTGACCGTGGAAGGCATGCAATGCATCGCCGTCGACCCCGCGCTGGAACAGGAAGACCCGCGCGCCTTCGCCTTCATCATGAATTTCGCCAAGGACAACGATCTGCAGGTCGGCAAGGCCGAATCCGGCCAGGACTGGGACGTCTCCAGCAACGAACGCTTTTTCCACCGCGAGAAATAAAAAAAGCGCCGCGAGGCGCTTTTCCGGAGCGGCGACCGCGCCTCGTTCAGCCCATGGATTTGATGGCCTGGGCCAAGCGGCTCTTGTGCCGTGCAGCTTTGTTCTTGTGGATGATCTTCTTGTCGGCGATGCGGTCGATCACGCTGGCGGACGCCTGAAAGGTCGCCGCCGCAGCCGCCTTGTCGCCGGCCTCGATGGCTTTGGCCACGCGCTTGATGGCGGTGCGCAGAGTCGAACGCAGGCTCATGTTATGAACACGCTGCGCAACGGCCTGGCGTGCACGCTTGCGGGCTTGGGTGGTATTGGCCATGAAAACTCCTGAATGCCTGATTTTCCAGGCGCGATTATATATCAATCCGCGTTGGGGCAAAGTCCTGGCGAAGAAACAGGGCGTGTTCACGCCCTAGAACTCACCCCCGGCTCCCCGGCGCCTGGGAAACCGGTTGTTCACGTCTGCACCCGCCCAGCCAGCGATTTGCCAACCCCGCCCCGCCCGATTGCCCTCCCGCCGTTTCCGCGCGTCACGAACGGTGGAGTTTGCGCGACGTCTGGCCATAGCACCTCTATAGTCCCCTGAGGGAAAGCAACAAAATTTTTAATTTTATCGCCTTGGGTCTTTCATTTTTCTTGATCTACATCAATGAATCATTTTTTTATTATGCAATAATTAACTAACAAATAACGAGAGTTAGCGATCCCAATAACCTTGATTTTGATGGACAACATTTAATTCAGCCATCTTGGCATGGCATAACGCGGCCATAAACGACCGTTTGGCAATTTTTTTCTGGCGAATTTCTGGTGAAAGGGAGTAAGCAAATGAGCACAGACAACAAGAGAATAAAAAGCGAAGAAGCCCCTTTGGATTCTGGGAAACGTAAGTTCTTAAGTACGACGGCCATGATCACCTTGGCCGGTGCCGGCCTTTCGGTGGGAGTGGCCTCCTGCAAAAACAAGGAGAACACCCCCGCGCCATCCAGCGGCGAAGCCCCCACCCAGCCGGCCGCGACTGCAAGCGCGCAGTACGGCGAATTCGAGGTCAGACCGGGGCAACTGGACGACTACTACGAATTCTCCAGCGGCGGCCATTCCGGCGAGGTGCGTGTCTATGCGCTGCCTTCGGGCCGCACCCTCAAGCGCATCCCCGTGTTCAACGTCGACTGCGAAAGCGGGTGGGGGATCACCAACGAGTCCAAGGCGATCATGGGCACCGAACCGGACGGGAGCCTGCGATACAAGACCGGGGATACCCACCATGTGCACGGTTCCTATGCGGACGGCACATACGACGGCAGATATCTGTTTGTCAATGACAAGATCCACGGGCGCATCGCGAGAATTCGCCTGGATTACATGGTCTGCGACAAGGTCACCGAGATTCCGAACGTGCAGGGCACCCACGGCATATTCCCCGACAAGCGCGATCCCGTCGACTCCAAGATCAATCGTACCACCAGGGTGTTCTTGGGGCAGGAGTTTCACATTCCCCAGCCCAACGACGGGCGGGACGAAAACGATCCGGCGAAATATTACTGCGTCTTCACCTGCGTCGATGCCGAAACCATGAAGCCGCGCTGGCAGTGCAAAGTGGACGGCAACATGGACCTGATCGCCACTTCCTACGACGGCACGCTGGCCGCGTCCAATCAGTACAACACCGAAAACGGCGTGCATTACGAGGACATGATGTCGGCGGAGCGGGATGCGTGCGTGTTTTTCCATATCGCGCGCATCGAAGCGGCGGTCAAGGCGGGCAAGTATTTCACTATCGGGAAATCCAAGGTGCCTGTGGTAGACGGCACCAAGAAGGCCAACCGCGACCCGAAGACGTCCTTGACCTGCTACGTGCCGGTGCCCAAGAACCCCCATGGCGTGAACGCCACGCCGGATGGCAAGTACTTCGTGTGCGCGGGCAAGCTTTCCCCCACCGCCACTGTGATCGACCTCACCCTGATTCGCAAGTGGTTCGACGGCGGCCTCAAGGAGCCCCGCGACACCGTCGTGGCGGAGCCGGAGATCGGGCTTGGACCTCTGCATACGGGGTTCGACGGCAGGGGCAACGCCTACACCACGCTGTTTCTCGACAGCCAGATCGTCAAATGGAACATCGACAAGGCAATCGCCCAGTTCAAGGGCGACAAAACCGTGGAACCGGTGATGGACCGCGTCGACGTGCATTACCAGCCCGGGCACGGCTTCACCTCCATGGGCGAGACGAAGGAGCCGGACGGGAAGTTTTTCATTTCCGACAACAAGTTCACCAAGGACCGCTTCCTGCCCGTGGGGCCGAGGCACCCGGACAGCGGGCAGCTGATCGACATCCGGGGGGACAAAATGCGCCTCGTCGCCGATCATTCCACGCATCCAGAACCGCATGACGCGATCATCGTCAAGCGCGACATCATCCGCACGAAGCAGATCAACGACCTGAACGAACATCCGCTTGCCGTCAAGAATGCCAAGGATTGCCGCGTGGAGCGCAGGGGAAAAAAGGTGACGGTCCTTCTCACCTCTCAGGCGCCGGCGTTCGGGCTGCGGGAGTTCACCATCAAGCAGGGCGACGAGGTGACGCTCATCCTCACCAATCTGGACAAAGTGGAAGACCTCACCCATGGCTTTGCGATCCCGCAATACGACATCAATTTCGTCGTCAATCCGCAGCAGACGAAGTCCGTGACCTTCAAGGCGGACAAACCGGGTGTCTATTGGGTTTACTGCACCAATTTCTGCCATGCCCTACACCTGGAAATGCGCAGCCGGATGATCGTGGAGAAGGCCTAGCCGAAAGAAAACGATTGCCTGGCCGTTCCGCTGCGGCGGCCTCGCCGACATATCGCCACTTTCGACTGGAGGGCATTTGAAACATCTCGCGCACGGGGGTTGGCGTGAAAAGATGGGGAGGGCATGCCGCTGGGCGTTATTGGCGTGCGCCTTGCTGGGCGCATCTGCGGGTGCCCATGCCTCCCTGTACTCGGCGGAGCTGCCGCAGCAGATTTCGAGCGCCCCGGACTTGTGCACTTACGCGCCCTGCGGGGAGGTCATCGAGGCCGACAGCTTTTCGAACCGCAAGGGCAACCCAAGCTACGTCGAGGCGTACCGGACCCACGGCGGAAAAAACGAGCTGATTGGCTACGTTTTCCTGTCCACCGACATCGTGGGCATCCCAGGCTATTCCGGCAAGCCCATCGTCACGCTCATCGGCATGGACCGCAAAGGGGTGATCACCGGCGTTCGAGTCCTGAAGCACAGCGAGCCGATTCTTCTGGTGGGCATCCCGGAATCCAAGCTGGTTGATTTCGTCCGCCAATACGTCGGCAAATTCGCCGGGAGCCGATTCGAGATCGGCAAGGCGAGCGGAGAGGAAAACTATGTAGGCATGGACGCCATCAGCGGGGCCACTGTGACCGTCATCTCCGAGAACCAGGTCGTTTCTCGCTGCGCTTATGATATTGCGCGCGAGGTCGGCATTATCAAGGCGGTTCCGAAGCCCCAGGCAAGTTTTACTTCCGCCTCGAAGCGCCTGGACTGGGATGCGCTGATCAAGGACGGGAGCATCCGGAGATTGACGGTGCAGGCCGGGGAGGTTGGCATGAAGAGCTCCGATCAGCCTTATATCGACCTGTATTTCGGATACCTCAATGTTCCCACCGTCGGGCGCAGTATCCTGGGCGATGCGGACTACCGGCGTCTGATGGCGGAGCTGAAGCCCGGCGACCACGCCATCTTCATCGTCGGCAACGGAACGGCGTCCTTCAAGGGATCGGCCTTCGTGCGCGGAGGGATGTTCGATCGCATCCAGGTCAGGCAGGGAATGGACACCTTCACGTTCCGCGACACCAATTACCAAAATCTCTACGGCGTTCGGGCACAGGGAACGCCCTCCTTCAGCCAGTCGGGCATCTTCGTTCTTCACAGCCGGAATTTCAGCGCCGCCTATCCGTGGAAGCTTGTGTTTCTGGCCAACAAGCTGGACAAGGAAACCGATACCAAGACCTTCGCCAATTTTGAAAAGGAATACTGGCTGCCGGCGCATTACCTGGTGGGGGGCAGACCTAAGGTGAAGCGGCCGGAAGCCGTGTGGGCGCGGGTATGGAAAGCCAGGAGCCTGGAGCTGGCCGCGTTCGCCCTGCTGCTGGGGGCGGGTGCCTCGGTCTACGCCATGCGCGACAAACTGGCGCGGCGCGCCAACCACAAGAACAGGCGCTGGGTGTCGGTGCCGAAGTATTTCTTCTGGGCCACGAGCGCGGGTTTCGTAGGCTTTTACGCGATGGCGCAGCCCAGCATCACCCAGGTGCTCACATGGTTCCATTCGTTGTTGTACCACTGGCAATGGGAGCTCTTTCTCTCCGATCCATTCATCTTCGTATTCTGGTGGTTCATCATCATCACGGTGTTCGTCTGGGGGCGCGGCCTGTTCTGCGGATGGCTCTGCCCATACGGTGCGGTAACGGCGCTCGCCTACAAGGTGGCAGGCGCGCTGGGACTAAAACGCTTCCAGTTCCAGTTGGACAAGCGGCTGCACGACAAGCTGAAGTGGATCAAGTACGGCGTATTCGCTGTGCTGCTGGCGGTTTCATTCCATTCCATGGGCGTGGCGGAAAAAATGGCCGAGGTGGAGCCTTTCAAGACCACCTTCCTGGTAGGGGTGTGGAATCGCTCCTGGCCCTTCGTCCTGTACTGGGTCGTGCTGTTCGCAGCCTCGCTGTTCATGGAGCGGCCGTTCTGCAAGTATTTGTGCCCGCTCGGCGCATCGCTGGCGATCCCCTCCACCTTCCGTTTTTTTGGGCTCAAACGCAAGGCGGAATGCCGGACTTGCCATGCCTGCGCCCAAGGGTGCGGATCGCTTGCCATTGATGCCGCAGGCAACATCGACCAGAGAGAATGCCTCCTGTGTCTGGATTGCCTGGTGATGTACTACGACGACCGCGCCTGCCCTCCCCTGGCAAAGGAGCGCAAGAGGCGGGGAAAACAGGGATTGCCGCTGACCCCTATCACGGGAGACGGTTATTTCGTCCCCGTGGAGGGAATCGAGGTTCGACGGTCCGTCAATCGACAGCCGGGAGGAGGCCTCTGAAATGGGAAAGCTGCGCGGTGTGAAAGTGGCGGAGCCGGAAACCGGCGACAGTCAGCATGCGCCGCCGGGGAGACGGCTGCGCGAGGAGATCATTGACCATCTCATCCCCTGGGGGCCGCAGTTTCTCGCCCGGAGGGCCGGATTCCGGGCGCTGGGGATCGGCTTCGCCGTGGTCGTGACAGTTGCCTGGCTCCTTGCGGCGGCGGGGCGGCTGCGCGCGACGGCCGTCATCGCCTGGTGGGTGGGATGGAGCGTCTACGAAGTGCTGTGCCGTCGGCGCTGCAAACCGTGGGTCTGGGAGGGGTTCTGGGGAACGCGCAAGCGGCGCCCGGCGGACCTGCCGGATGTTGTTTTCTATGTCGCCACGAAGAACCTACTGATCGGGGCGGGGCTATTTCTGGCAGTAAAGCTTTTCGAGGCGCTTGCCGAACATGGATATGGTTGAACCCATCAGCCGGACGCATCTCGTGCGCCCCGGGGAATCCATTGCCGAGGCGGTTCGCGCAGCGCGGGCGGGGGAGACGGTCAGCGTGGAACGCGGTCTGTATACCGAGCATATCGTGATTGACAAGCCGCTGACGCTACGGGGCCTCGACCGGCCTACGGTAAGCGGCGACAACAAGGGCGACGTGATCCGGGTCAAGGCGCCGGACGCGGCCATCGAAGGCTTCATCATCCGGGACAGCGGAGCGGACCTGACCGCCCAGAACGCCGGGGTATATGTCGAACCCGGCGCCGACCGGGCCGTCATCCGAGACAACGTCCTTGCGTACACACTATTCGGCATGTGGCTGGAAGGCGTCAAGGATATCCGTATCGTCGGCAACCTGATCACCGGCAAGCGGGATTTCCTGTCGTCGCAGCGGGGCAACGGCATTCAGCTTTACAACACGCTGCGGGCGCAAATCATCGACAACGACATCAGCTTCGCGCGCGACGGCATCTATGTGGACGTATCCCATCATGCCGTATTCCGGGGAAACAAGATACATCATCTGCGCTACGGCACTCATTACATGAATTCCTACCACAACCTCTGGGAGGACAACGAATCCTATCTCAACCGGGGAGGGCTCGCCTTGATGGAAGTACGCGATCAGGTGGTGCGCAACAACAAGGCCTGGGGCAATTCCGACCACGGCATCATGCTTCGCACGTTGACGGATTCCGTGGTCGAAAACAATGTGGTGTCCGGAAATATGAGGGGATTCTTCATCTACGACGCGGAATACAACACCATTCGAAACAACCTGGTGATCGACAACCGCGTTGGCGTGCATTTGTGGGCGGGCTCCACCCACAACTGGGTGGAGGACAACGACTTCATCCAGAACCGGGACCAGATCAAGTATGTCGGGGCAAAGGACGAATACTGGGACGGCAACTACTGGAGCAACTACGCCGGCTGGGACAAGGACGGCGACGGCGTCGGCGACATCTTTTACGAGGCCAACGACGTGGTGGATCGGCTGACATGGCGCTACCCGCTGATGAAGCTGTTGCTCGACAGCCCTTCCGTGCAGACCTTGCACCTGGTCGCGGCCCAATTCCCCGTCCTGCGAGCACCCAGCGTGGTGGACAGGCACCCCCGCATGCGCCCGCATCATTCCGACTGGAGAAACTGGATTGGCAAGCGCGGCGATCATTGAAACACGGCAGACCGTCAAGCGCTTCGGCGAGATCCGAGCGGTGGACGGCGTCGACCTGGCGGTGGAAAAAGGCGAGATCTTCGGCCTGATCGGGCACAACGGCGCAGGCAAGAGCACCTTGTTCAAGATGATGCTGGGTCTGCTGTCCCCGACCTCAGGGGAAATCCGCATCGACGGGCGGCCGCCGGCCGGAGAGGCGTTCCGCCAGATACGCCGGTCGATCGGCTATCTGCCGGAGAACGTGGCGTTCTACGACCACCTGACGGGCCTGGAGACGCTGCGCTTCTTCGCCGACCTGAAGGGAGCGGACAGGAACGCGTGCCTCCCCCTGCTCGATAAGGTCGGCCTCTGTCATGCAGCCCGGCGGCGGGTGCATGGCTATTCGAAAGGCATGCGCCAGCGTCTGGGCTTTGCCCAGGCCATGCTGGGCAATCCGAAAATCCTGTTCCTGGACGAGCCGACCACCGGCCTCGACCCCGAGGGCATCCGGGATTTCTACCGCATCCTGGACGCAATGCGTACCCAGGGAACGACGGTGATCCTGACTTCCCACATCCTGGCGGAGATCCAGGAGCGGGTGGATCGATTGGCGATCATGAAGATGGGCAGGATAGACGCCTTGGGCACGATGCAGTCTTTACGCGAGCGAGCCGACATCCCGCTCCGGCTGCAGATCGATTTGCGGGGCGGCGACGCGGATACCGTGCGGCGCCTGCTGCGGCAAGCCGGGGCGACGGAGGTGAACGGTGGCGACGGCATGATCTCCGCCCGCTGCGCACGGCAGCGAAAAATGGAAGCGCTGCGGGCGCTCGCTTCACTGCCCGCCGTCGTCGACATTCAGATCAGGGAGCCCACCCTGGAGGACGTCTTCCTCGGATACGGGCAAGAGAACGCAGGGGGGCGCATGGAATCGGCCGAGAAAGAAGGACGGCTATGAGAATCGGATTCCGGCAAATCGGCGTGATCGCGGCAAAGGAATTTTGGGACCGCATACGCAACCGATGGGTGTTCGCCGTGGCGGCCGTATTTACCGCGTTTGCCCTGGCCATTGCCTATTTCGGGGCGGCGCAGCAAGGCGGGATAGGCTTCAAGGGAATCGACGTCACCATCGCAAGCCTGGTGAGCCTGGTTATTTACCTTGTTCCGTTGATCGCCCTGATTCTCGGTTTCGATGCCATCGTCGGCGAACGCGAACGGGGATCGCTGGATCTCCTGCTGTCCATGCCGATGACCCGGCTTGAACTGCTGCTGGGAAAGTTCGCCGGCCTTTCCGCCGCACTGGCCTTTTCAACACTGGCCGGGTTCGGCCTGGTCGGATTGCTCTTGTCTTACCAGCTCGATCTGGGCGGGCTCTATCATTACTTCGAGTTCACTTTAAGCGCCATCCTGATGGGCATGGCCTTCCTGAGCATCGCAATCCTGATCTCCGTGGCGGCCGCCGATCGGGCGCGGGCCGGCGGTCTCGCCATCGCGGTATGGTTCTTTTTCGTGCTGGTATACGACTTGGTGCTGCTCGGAATGTTGGTGGGCAGCGGGGGCCGCATCGGCAGCGGAATATTCCCGATCCTGCTGCTCCTCAACCCGGCGGATGTTTTTCGCATCTTCAACATTTTCGGGATGGCGGAAGTAAAGACGCTCTATGGGCTGGCGACGGTGTTTCCGCCGACGCTGGCTGAACCATGGCTGCTGGGCTCCGTCATGGTGTTGTGGATCGGGGTGCCGCTGGCGGTGGCGACTTGGAGGTTCAAATGAAGACGATATTTGCGCGGCCGAGGGGCTGGGGGCGGGCCGGGTTGGCGGCATTCTCGGTGATCCTTCTAATTTCCGCGTTGGGCTGCGACAAGGCGGGAAAACCCGTGCAGGCACTGGAACCGAACCGGCAGACGACATGCGCGCTGGACGGGATGTCGCTCTTGGATTTTCCGGGGCCGAAGGCGCAAATCCATTATGGCGACGGGGAAACGGATTTCTTCTGCGACACGATGGAGATGTTCTCCGTTTATCTGAAACCGGAGCAGCAGAGGCGTATTACGGCGATATTCACGCAGGACATGGGGCAGGCCGACTGGAAAACGCCGAAAGGGCACTGGATCGATGCCAAGCGGGCCTACTACGTTTTGGGCAGCGATATGCCCGGGAGCATGGGCCCCACATTGGCGTCGTTCGCACGCTTGAGCGATGCCGATGCCTTCTCGAAAAAACACGGCGGAAAGGTGTTGAGTTTCAGCCAGATTACCTCGGAAATGGTCACCCTTGACGGGGGAGTGGTACGCGACGAGAGGATGTAAAGATGACGAATTTCTTTGCAGGCATTTCCGCCGAAGACGCTGAATCAATCGACCGCCTGACCAAGCTCATGTTCGAACTGCGGGAGAGCCGAAGGAAGCTGCTGCAAGACTACGGCGTGGAAGATGAGGCGCAGATCGAAAAATGCATCCGTGACGGATCTCTGGAAGAACACCCCGCCTACGAAGACTATTTAAGCATGCGGCAGCTGGCGATGGCCCGGGATGCGATCCGCGACGACTTGAAGGAATATCTGAAGGAGCTGTGAGTCATGCTGCTGCATTTTGAATTGAAGGACAAGATCGAAGCGCAATATGCAGACCGGCTCGCGGCGCCCCTGTCGCTTTCCCAGGATGCCCTGACGGCCAGGTTCGTCAACGGGCTGGCCGTCGAATTGCGATACCTGAATGCCGACGAATATTCCGCGCAATGGCTATGGCGCGGCGCCTTGCTTCGAATTGACACTGCGCCCACTCACTTAGGCCTCGCGACCTTCCCCAACCATTTCCATGCGGCCGACGGCATGGTGAAGGCGGACCCCCTGACCACACCGGGCCAAGCACCGTGGACGAATGTACGCCGCCTGCTCGACGCGATTCTGCAAGATCCCTTGCTGCACCAAGCCGCTGCTGCGCTTGAGCAGCCATGCTGCCATGCCCAAACCGTCCTGCGGAAAAGCTAGGATATGTTTTCCGCAGCGGGCACCCCGATCATCTTCAAAACCGGAGGCATGTCGGCGTTCGATCCGCCGGAAGAGCGGACGCCCGCATTTGAAGACGCGAGGCCTGAAACCGTGAGCGCTGCGGGAAAGACGCGCCGTTTAAAAAATCAGCGATGGACGCCGCCTGCTCCAGGCGGCTCCGACGCCGGCCTGGCCCCGGCAAGCTTGATACAAGTCAAAGGCGTTGCCGGCCCCGCCCCATAAACTTTCAATGTCGTAGTGGAATGACGTTTCCGTCGCCGGAAGAGGACGGCAGCGTCTCGGTTGCTGTACTTCAGTCAATATCATTAAGGAGATTACGATGAATACCAAATTCCTTGTCGCCGCTGCCGCCGTCCTGTTGTCGCTGCCCGGCCTCTCGCACGCGGCGGGGGACCCCAAGGTGAAGAACATGATGGCCAGGAGCGACTGCTTCACGTGCCACGCGGTGGACCACCAAGTGCTCGGCCCTGCGTATAAGGATGTAGCCAAGCGCTATCATGGCCTGAAGGCATCCGCGTCCACCGTCGCCACTTTGGCCAACAAAATCATCAAGGGCGGCAACGGAAACTGGAACAAGGAAACGGGCGGCACGCCCATGACCGCGCATCCGCATCTGCCGAAAGCGGAGGCGATAGAGATGGTGAAATGGGTCCTCGCTCAATAGGAATCTTGCCTGCGCTCTGACGCAGGGCCCGCCCCGCCGCGGAGCGGGCCCTGAAGGCCGCAATAGCCTCGTCGGAAGCCAACCCCTCGGCGAGGTCGGAAGGCGTCAATTTCTTGCTCGTGTTATTCGCCATCCAGACCGGCAAGGTTGGCGATTTTCACCGCACCATCGGGAAAAACGAGGCCTCGTGCACTTGCGCCGGCCGGGCGGGCATCAATGATCCCATCCACCTGATGGCCCCCACCCCAACCGATGGAGAGGCTGCCGAGCATCACCCGCCATGTGTTGATTTAGCCCATCAACACTACGCGTCAGAAAAAAGCTTGGAGAAATTTAGAACATAACTGATTGATTTGGCGGAGAGGGGGGGATTCGAACCCCCGTTAGGGTATGACCCTAAACACGCTTTCCAGGCGTGCGACTTAAACCACTCATCCACCTCTCCGGGAAGCGCGGCATTATGCCGGAAGAAGCCCTCGC
>JAJZRU010000041.1 GCA_021802555.1 Pseudomonadota bacterium | reverse complement strand
AGCCGCTTCCGCAAATATGCCGTCTCGCCCGTAGGAGCCATGGGCTACATGCAGGTCATGCCCTTCTGGCTCAAGGCCATCGGCGAGCGGGGCCAGGATCTGTTCCAGTTGCGCACCAACCTGCGCTACGGCTGCACCATCCTGCGCTATTACATCGATCGGGAAAGCGGCAATCTGTACCGCGCACTGGGGCGCTACAACGGCAGCCTGGGGCAGCCTCAATATCCCGTGATGGTCGTGAACGCCTGGAAACGCGACTGGCACTACCTGCCGCCCACCCAGGAAGCGGCCTTGCGCTGACGCTCGGCACCCCGCAACCCGGCGTCAGCGGTCCACCACCAGATCCCGATAGGCATGCCAGGTGGCATGCCCCAGCCAGGGGAATATCACCACCAGGCCGAGGAATATCGTGGCAAAGCCCAGCGCCGTCAGGGCGACGATCAACAGTGCCCAGACCAGCGTAGGCAAGGCGTTTTCCCGCACCACCCACAAGCTGGTCGTGGCCGCCGTGGCGAAATCCACCTTGCGGTCCATGAGCATGGGCAGGGTCACGACGCTCAGCGCAAACACAACCGCCGCGAACACCACGCCAAGCAGGGAATAAGCGGCCACGAAGGGCGCGTACTCACCGGAGAAAAACGCCTCGCGCGCAAAGCCTCCGAGCCCGCCGATATTGCCCTTGAGAAAAAACCCGGCCAGCACGGCCGAAAGCAGCAGCCAGGCCGCCATGGCAAAGACCAGGAGCAGGGCGTACATGCCTATGCCCGTGCCGCGCACGCGCAAAAGACGGCGCAGATGATGGTGCAGCGGATAATGCCTGCGCAGCTCCATGGCACGGCTGACATCGTAGAAAACCAGGGCCAGCAGCGGCGCCAGCAGCAGAAAGCCCGTGAGCAGACCCAGTGCCAGCGACAGGTTCTGCACGCCGTAGAACATCAGCGCGTATCCCATGAGGGCGAACAGCCCGCCATAGAAAAAACTCACCGGACTGTGCATGAGATCGTCCCAGCCCAGATGCAGCCAATGCAGCGCGCGCAGGGGCGCTACGCGATCCACGCCCGGCAGCGCCATGCCGGGCACCTCGGGATGAATGACCACCTTGTCCATATCGTCCTCCGTGCTTGCACTGGGGGTGTTTCCAACATAGGCAAGGACATCCGAAATCGCCAGTCAGCGGCGCTCCATCACGATCAGCGTCCGCGGGTCGCACTGCGCCGCCACCACCATGCCGGGCTCGGCCGCGCGCTTGATGACCACGCCGTCGAAGGGTGCGCGCAAAGTGGCTTCGTCGAGTTGCTTTTGCGCGATGGCCAGACGCGCGCGCGCCACTCCCAGCGCGCTCTGCGCCCGCGCGTAGGCCAGTTGGGCGGCCTCCAGCTCGGTGGTCGAGGACACGGTGCGGCGATAGAGCTGCTCGGCCCGCTCGAGATTCCTTTTGACCTCGGCAGCCTCCGCTGCGGCGCCCTGCGCCTGCGCCTGTGCTTCGTCCACGCGCGCCCGGTAGAGGGTGGCATCCAGGCGCGCCAGCACCTGGCCCTTGCGCACCCGCTCGCCCGGCTTTACGGCCACTTCGGCGACCACCCCCGAGACCGGTGTGGTGAGCGCGACTTCCTGGGCATGGCAGGCCAGCGGCGCGAGCAGCGCGGCCAAGAGGAAGGTGAGTTTTCTCAAGGTTTATCTCCTTCGGGCATGGCGGCCGAGGCAGCCAAAGACTGTCCGGTGAGGGCGGAAAGCCGGGCCAGCGCCAGGGCCAGGCGGTACTCCAGTTCCGCCCTCAGCAGGCTGGCCGCCTGGATGTCCGCCATGGCGTTGCCCAGGTTGGTGCGGTATTCCATGTCATATTCGGCGCGCGCGCGTTCCAGCGCGAGGTCGCGATACTGGCCGGCCTGGTGTGCCGCCGGCAGGGCGCTGGCGCGCAGCCAGGCGATTTCCGTCAGGGTGTCGAGCAGCGCATCCGCCACGCTGCGCCTGAGCGCCTCGCGCTCGGCCAGGAGTTTTTCCTCTTCGGCCCGCGCCCGCGCCACGCGGGCGTCGATCTCGCGGCCGGTGTAAAGCGGCCAGGTGACCACCAGGCCGCCGCTAGCGTAGTCGCGGCTCACGGTGCGGCGGCTGAAATCCCCGCCTGACACCTCCAGATCAACGCGCGGATTACCCTCTGCGCGCGCAGCCGCGATGTGCTGGCGGGCCGCGGCCACCCGGGCATCGAGGACCCGTATGCCGCGGTTGTGAGCGAACGCGACGGGCAGCAGCTGATCATAGCCCGGCAGGCTGATATCGTTGTCGGCCAGCTTGGGGCGCACCAGTTCCGCCGCAAGCTGGCCCGGCTGGTTCATGGCATCCGCCAGGCGCTCGCGCGTCAGGCGCTCCTGGCGCTCGTCCTCATCGTGCCTGAGCTTGATCTCCTGGTAGCGGCTTTCCAGGCGCGCAAGTTCGGCACGCGGCAGCTCGCCGGCTTCGAAGCGCTTGCGGCCGTCGTCCCAGCTCACATAGGCCACCGCCATGTATTCATTGTCGGCGGTATAGCGCATGTCTGCGAGCAGCACCTCGAAAAAGCGCGCCATGATGGCGATGCGGCGCTGGTCGCGCACGTTCAGCAGTTGTTCCTGGCGTGCCATGACCTCTGCGCGCGCGGCATCGACGCTGCGCGCAGTGCGGCCGAAATCGTACAGCGGTTTGCTGAGCGTGAGACGTCCCTCGTTGTCCGCAGTCCACCGGTCGGGGCCCAACGTCGGGCGGCCGCTGCGCAGGGCGCCGGAGAAATTCACGGTCAAATCGTTGCGGCTTGCCGCCAGAGTTTCGTCGGCGCGCGCCATGGCCAACTCGGCGGCGGCAATGCGATTCTGCGGGTGGGGCGCATCAGCCGTGGCCAGCGCCTCTTCCAGGGTCAGGGGCGCCGCCTCGGCAGGCACAGGAGGCAGATAAGCGCCGAGCAACACAGCCATGACCCAAGCGCGTGCGCGCAGCATGTCAGCCCAGGCCGAGGCGCGCGGCAACAATCGCGGAGTCCGGAACCCCACTCAGTCGGCGCTCTTCTGGTAGGTCTCGAAGGGCTGCGTGCGGTAAGCCCCGCTCACGATATAACGCCCCAGGGCGAGAAACTCGGCCTTGTCCCGGGTGGCGCCCGTATAGCGGTACAGCAATTTCCCCGACGGGTCGAAAAAGGCCATCACCGGCGTCGCGCGCACGCGATAGGCAAAGGCGAAATCCCGCTCGGTGGTGGGCTTGCCCTGGAAATCCCTGATCGCGACATCACCGCGTATGTCCACAGGGTAGATGAGAAAATGCTTGTGAAAATAGGCCTGCACGTCCGGCTGATTGAACACCGTTTCTTCCATGCGCTTGCAGAAGGGACAGCCCTCCTGCTCGAAGAACAGCATGACGCCGGTCTTGCCCGCCCGCTTCGCCGCGGCGAGCTCGGCCTGGTAATCGCCGAAGGACGACTGAAAAAATCCATTTCCCGCGGCCAGGGCCGAAACGGGCGCGGCGAGCATCACCAGCGCCAGCATGAGCATCTTCATGGTCTGTCCCCCATCTGTTCTTTTGGCGGTGCGCGGCGCCCTATGCCGGGCGCCGCACATAAATTCTGGCTTCGGCATGGCCCCTCGCCTATGGAACCAAGCCACCAGGGCGCGTACTGAGCGCCCAGGCGCATGCCGCATTCTACGACGCCGCAGACCGGACACGGGTCGGATAGAATTTTTCTTTTCAGCGACGGAACGAAGCAATGAACGCATGGCGCGAGGAGCAAGATTCCCTGGGGACCTTCCCCGTCCCTACCGATGCCTGGTACGGCATCCAGACCGCCCGGGCGGTGGCGAATTTTCCCATCTCGGGGCGCGGCCCCGACCCTGATTTCGTGCGTGCCCACGTGCATATCAAGCGCGCGGCTGCGGCTGTCAATTGCCAGCCCGGCTGGCTAAGTGCGGAGAAGCGCGACGCCATCATCGCGGCCTGCGATCGGATTCTCGCCGGCGAGCATCTCGATCAGTTCGTAGTCGACCGCTTCCAGGCGGGCGCCGGCACCAGCCACAACATGAACAGCAATGAAGTGATCGCCAATCTGGCGAACGTGGCGCTGGGCGGACGCAAAGGCGAGTATCGCCCGCTGCACCCCAACGACGACGTCAACATGGGGCAGAGCACCAACGACACCATCCCCACCGCCATCCGCCTCGCGGTGCTGTTCAAGCTGCCGCGGCTCTCGCAGGCCGTCGCGCGCATGGCCGCGGAATTCGAGCGCATCGGCCGCGAGGAAAAGGACACCGTGAAATCCGCGCGCACCCATCTGCAGGATGCGGTGCCCACCACCCTGGGCCAGGAATTCGCCGCCTACGGCGTAATCCTGCGGCGCGTCGGACTGGCCCTGGAGGCCATGCAGCCGGCCTTGGGCAGCATAGGCCTGGGCGGCTCGGCCGCCGGCACGGGGCTGAACACGGCACCGGGATACCGGGAGTCCGTCGCCGCGGAACTCGCCCGCGCCACCGGGTTGCCCGTCAGCGCCGGGGATCCCGTAGCGCAGATGCAGTCCATGTGCGACCTGGCCGGCTTCGCCGGGCGCGTGAAGAACCTCGCCCTGGAGCTGACCCGCATCAGCAACGACATCCGCCTGCTGGCCTCGGGCCCGCGCACCGGGCTGGGCGAAATCCAGCTGCCCGCGGTGCAGCCGGGCTCTTCTATCATGCCGGGCAAGGTCAACCCGGTGATGTTCGAAATGCTCAACCAAGTGTGCTACCAGGTCATCGGCCAGGAAACCGCCATTGCCCTCATGAGCCAGGCCGGCCAGCTGGAATTGAACGTCATGATGCCGGCGCTCGGCTCGGCGCTGTTCGACGCACTGGACTGGCTCACCGCCGCCATGAACGCGGCAACCGAGAAAAACCTCAAAGGGTTGGTCATCCACCGCGAGCGCTGCGCCTTTTTCATCCATCAAAGCGTCGCGCTGGCCACGCTGCTCAACACCCGCATCGGTTATGCGCGGGCGGCGGAGATTGCCAAGGAGTCCGAACAGTCCGGCCGGCCGGTGCGCGACATCGTCGCCGCCCATGGCCTCATGGGCGCGGAAGAATTCGACGCTCTCGTGCTGGCCGCTGCCCACGGCGGGGGGATAGGCTAGGTCAGTGACCCCCGGCCGGCGGCTCCTCTTCGCCGCGGCTGTGTTCGCGTGACGCCTCCGAAGCATGGGTGAGATAGAGCGCCAGACCGATGAGGGCGATGCCGCCGCCGAGATAGAGCAAATCCAGCGGGGTATCGATCTTCATGTTGAGCGCGTGATCGAACAGCGTCACGATCAGGATCATGAGGATCACCTTGGCCAGCCGCGCCTTCAGATCGTCCAGGCTTGCGATCACCAGGATGCGGCTGGAGGCGCGCTGGCCCTTGGCCTGATCGATGTCGCTGATGAAAAGCTCGTACATGCCCAAGGCGAAAATCAGCATGAACGTGGCCAGCAAATAGCCGTCGACCACCTCGACGACATGGGACAACGTGGCGTCATGCAACTGCTTGCGCGCCTCCGCCGTGAGGCCCGGATCGGCAAAATGCACGGCATGAACCACCAGCAGCACCACTTCCACAGTGGCCATGTAGAAAATGACCATGCCCGCCGCGATGCTGGCCACCACCGCGGGCACGATGACCCAGCGGCTGTTCCACAGCAGACCCTCGAACGCCCTTTCGATCCACTTCATTGCCTCTCCTCGATACTCTGACTTCCGAACCAAGCCCGCGCCAGCGGAGCGGGCGCAATGCGCGCCAGCAAGGCCACCGCCGCCACACCCACCACGGCGCTGAAAAACGGCACCTGGGAGATCTTGCCCTGGTGGCCCAACGCCAAGGCCAGCAGCAAGGCGACCACGCCGGTGACGAGCGCCAGCAGGCGGTTGAGCGCCGGGCGCAGGCGGAACTGCATCCCCAACAGCAGCGCTTCGAACACGCCGTAGGGGAGCGCCCAGCGCCAATCCACAGTCCCCGGCGCGGCGGGCGCGAACGCCGGCACGAAAAACGCTGCGAGCCACGCCACCAGCGCGGCCAGCAGCCAGAAAAGATAAGGCTTGTTTGCCATCGACCATCCTCCAGCAGAGGAAATTTTACGGGCAGTGCGCGGAACTTTCCTATAATCCCCGATTCTTGCTGGCATCGTATTCCCGCGGGGAAGACATGAAAGACATACTCGTGCTCTATTACAGCCAGGGCGGCGCAGTCGGGGAAATGGCCCGTCTCATCGCCCGCGGCATCAACGGCGTGGCCGGCGCCGAGGCCCGCATCCGCACCGTTCCCAAGGTCGCGCCGCTGACGCGGACGGCGGAACCCGAGGTGCCGCCGGAAGGCGCCCCCTATGCAGAATACGGCGACTTCGAGGAATGCATAGGCCTGGCCCTGGGCAGCCCCACCCGCTTCGGCAACATGGCCGCCCCCATGAAATATTTTCTTGACGGCACCGGCGCCTTGTGGATGAAGGGCAGCCTGGCGGGCAAGGCCGCCAGCGTGTTCACGTCCACCGCCTCCATGCACGGCGGCCAGGAGACCACCCTGGTGTCCATGATGTTCCCGTTGCTGCACCACGGCATGATACTCGTGGGACTGCCCTACACCCTGCCCGAGCTGACCGCCACGACGGCCGGCGGCACGCCCTATGGCGCCAGCCACCTGGGCGGGCCGGAAGACAACCGCCCCTTGACCGAGGGCGAGCGCAACCTGTGCCTGGCCCAGGGCAGACGCCTGGCCGAGGTGGCCCTGCGCCTGGCAGGCCCGCAGGCATGAGCGCGCTGGCACGGGAAGCGCGCCTGTTCGTGCGCGCACATGCCAGCAGCGTGCTGTCCACGCTGTCCAAGCGCCTGGGAGGCTTTCCCTTCGGCTCCATCTGCCCGCTGGTGCTGGACCACGCCGCGCGCCCGCTCATCCTCATCTCCACCCTGGCGGAACACACCAAGAACCTGCTCGCCGACGACCGCGCCAGCCTCATCGTCCACCCCTGCGCCGAAGACGCCCAGGCCGCCGGCCGCGTGACGCTGGTGGGGCGCGTGCAGCCGGTGGAAGAAAAGACCGCCCTGCGCGCCCGCTACCTGCGCTACCTGCCCCAGGCAGCGCAATATTTCGACATGCACGATTTCCATTTTTTCCGCCTGGAGATCGAGGCCATCCGCTACATCGGCGGCTTCGGCAAGATCCACTGGGTGGACGCGGCCCGGTTCGCGGCCCCGGAGAACGAACTGGCGCAGGCCGAAGAGGACATCCTTGCCCACATGAACCATGACCACGCGCAGAATCTGCGCGACTACTGCCGCCATGGACATGGCGTGACCCCCGAACGCGTGGAAATGATAGGCGTCGACATCGATGGCTTCGACCTGCGCGCCGACGGCCGGCTGCTGCGCTTCGACTTCCCCGAGATCGCCTGCACGGCCATGGACGTGCGCCGTGCCCTGGTGCAGTTGGCCCAGGAAACGCGCCTTTGAAGAAACAATTTTTGCTCTGGCTATGCGCCGCGAGCCTGATCGCGCTGGCCTTCCTGAACCTGGGTTGGGAGTTATGGTGGGCACCGCTGCGCCCGGGCGGATCGTTCCTGGCCGCCAAGGCACTGCTGCTTCTGCTGCCCCTGCGCGGCATCCTGCGCGGACGCCGCTACACCTACCAATGGGCATCCATGTTCATCCTGCTGTTCTTCACCGAGGGCGTGGTGCGCGCCTGGTCCGACCACGGGCTGTCGCAAAAACTAGCCCTGGCCGAGCTCGTTCTGAGCGTGGTGTTCTTTGCCGCCAGCGTGGCTTACGCCTGGCTCACCGCGCCGTCGCGCAATCGCGCGGGGGTTAATGGAGCTTGATCTCGGTCCATAGGCGGTTCAGCAGGCAGTGCTGGCATCGGTCCGGGTCAGCCAGCAGCCGACCCATAACTCGCCATGTTCGACACGCCCCGCGTCGCCGATGGCTTTGTCGCTCATCGTCGCCATAGCTGCGGCTATGGCTGTGGTTCGCTGCGCGCACTCGGCGCCCGGGGCGCGCTCGGCATGAACGCAAACTTATGGGTCGGCTGCCAGCCCGAACATAAAGACGCCGCCACTATGACGAGCGGGGACAACAGGAAAAATACCATCAGATATATCAGCTGCGGCCAGTTCAGCGGCCGACGCGCGCTGTGCATCGGGGCCCGCTGACCTTGCCTGCACGCGCCAAGAAGGTCGGCCGGCTTCCACTCGCCGTTTATGCCCTATCTCGCCGTCGATAGCGGCGCAGCGCGATGAGGCCAAGGATGACTGCGGGCACACCCAACGCGACGGGCAGAATGCGCGCCGACTCCACCACAGGTTTGCGTCGCACCCGGAAATCGACAAACGGGCTGGTCATGACATGGGCGGTCTCGCGGTCCACGGCGCTGATCACCACCCGATAGGAGCCGGACTGGATGAGGCGCATAGGCCAGTCGACGCTGAGCTCCTGACCAGGCCGAAGCACCGCCTTGGTAACGGCCTTATGCGCGCTCCAATCCTCCAGATCCACGGGCTGTTCTTTGCCAGGATCCACCTGAACCAGGCTGATCCAGGCAACCACGCCGTGAGTGGGTTGGCCGGCAGAATTTTTAATGACGCTGCGAAACTTGAGCCAATCGCCCATTTGCGGCGAGGGCGGGTTGGAAGCAACCGGCACGAGGGACACGCTCAAAGTATCGGCCGCCCCGGCCAGGTTCAGGCCCAGCATGAAGCAGCCCAGCAGCAAAGCCAAGGTCGCTTTTTTCATCGCGCTTGCCCCCTAGATTTCCATTTTGCGAACGCTGCGCACGGCAAGCGCCGCCATCGCGGCAAGCCAGATCAGGGCGACGACAAGACGCGTGGTTTGCATCCCCAATGGCTGGGAATCGATGACCACGCTGTCGAAGGTGTTGACTGCCGCCGAGAAAGGGTTGAGCGCGTCGAACCACTTGCCTATGGTGCTCTGGCGCAGGCTCGGCCCCAACAGCAGGGGGCTGGTCATGAGCATCAGCATGATGAGCGACGTGAGCAGCGCAGAGCGGACGTTGCGCAGTCTGGCGGACAAGGCGATCCCCAGGAAACCGAAGCCCAGTACCACGGGTGTTCCGAGCAGTGCCAGATACACGACGGACTGAACGAGATTCTGACCGCTCGATCCGACCGCCCACACATAGGGAAGGCTGAGCAGATACATGACGCTCCAACCCACCACTTGGCCGCCCATTTTGCCGAACACGATCTGGGATGGCGTAACTGGCGCCAGCAGCAATGGCAACAGGCTGCCCCGTTCTCGCTCGCCCGCTATGGTGTCGCTGCCCAGCACGACGGCAAGCAGTCCCCCCAGCGCCGTGACCGTGCCCATCACCATATAGACGACCTGAGCATTGTCAAGCAGGCTAAGCTCGGTATTGCTGACCAACAGCAAGCTGAGCACGGACATAATGACCGCGAGCGCGAGCAGCCAAGCCAAGCCGCGGGTGCTCAGGAGCAATTCCCCGGCCTCTTTCCTGGCGATAAGAGCAATCGGGTTCATATACTCGCCTCCCCCCCTTCAGTCACGCTCATGTAGAGATCCTCCAGCCCGCCTCCCTCGCGGTGAATTTCCTCGATGCGCCAGCCGGCGTCGATCAGACTGCGCCACGCGTTCGCCGGATCGCCGGAACCACCCAGCCCCACATGCCACCACTCGCCGGCACGCGCCAGAAGCGTGACGCCGTTGGGCAGCGTCGATGGCTGGTCGCCGGCCACGCGCAGCCGGTAGCGCACTGCGGCACCCTGCGTCGACAGAATGTCGGCGATCGATCCTTCAAGCAGAGTTTCGCCATGAGCGATGATCCCGATGCGGGTGCAAAGCCGCTCTACGTCATCAAGCAAGTGGGTGCAAAGAAGAATGCCGACGCCGTGTTGCGCACTTAGATTCAGCAGGACATCGTGGATTTCGCGCCGGCCGCGCGGATCCAGGCCATTGGTCGGCTCGTCGAGAATCAACAACTCAGGCCGGTTGATCAACGCGCGCGCGAGGCCCAAGCGTTGCCGCATGCCGCGCGAATAAGTGGCGATAGCCCCTTGGTTTCTGGCGTCGAGCCCGACCCGGTGAAGCAACGCCGGAATCTCGGCCTTTCGCGCACCCAAGCCATATAAGCTCGCCATCCACTGCAGGTAGCTGCTTGCGTTCATCCAGTCATAGAAGCCGGAATCTTCCGCCAACGCACCGATGCGGCGGTGCAATTGCAAGGTTTCCGCGACGGGGTCGAGTCCAAGCACACGCACATTGCCGGCCGTCGGCGCGCGCAAGGCGGTAATGACGGAAATGGTAGTGCTTTTGCCGGCCCCATTAGGCCCAAGCAAGCCCAAAATCTGCCCCTTCTCAAGCGCAAGGTTCACGTTGCGCAGGATGGGGCTGCCGCCCAGGTTGAGCTTGAGCCCCCGTATTTCTATGAGCATGGGCATCTCTCCCTTGAAAAATCGCTTTCAGCGCTACTGACCGAGGCCATGCCGAGGCTCTCGCGCCCTAGCAGCCTGTCGGACTTAAGCGATCGTAGCGAGCCGAGTGGGGGAGCGAGGACAGATTGGCCCATTTTTGAGGCGCATAGCGGGCCTATGCAACGAAAAAATGGGCCGATATGGACCGCTCTTCCCACTGGCGTAGTAAATCAGCCTCAAGTCCGACAGGCTGCTAGATAGTGTCGTCACGAGATTTGCAACCACAGGACGAGGCAGCGAATCTGAGTGGCGGCAAGAAAGGACGATAGCCGTTTAGCGTAGCGCGTGGCGATACCCCGCCACTGCTTGAGCAGCAGGAACGCGTTCTCGACCAGGTGCCGCTG